>CAMRWN010000004.1 GCA_947054455.1 uncultured Alphaproteobacteria bacterium | reverse complement strand
CTCTTACAAAAATAATAATGGTGATGTCGTTATAGATGGGTTGATTAATTTTGGATTGGTGGAAATCACAGAAACTGAGAGTACCAGCAACACCGATGCAAATGCAACCAACGTCAACGGATACGAATTTGATATTGGCGAATACAAAGACCATCTGACAGCAAATGATGCAACTACAAAAAGAATTCTTTCCACCCTGCAATCGGCACAAAACAAAATCAACCAGAAAGTTGAAATTATGATTCAGGATCCAAAGATTCAAATGTGCGTAAACGGGCGCGCGCTGCAGGAACGCGGCGGGACACGCAACCGAACCGTTACCAGCGCGCGTTATCCAAACCTGCTGAAATCATCAATACAAACGCTGATTACCGCCGGCCTGAACCGCGCAACAAAAAATTATGCGACAAAATACAACGAACTGGTCGCGACCGCCATAGAAGAACAAAACGACACAGTCAAAAGTGCAATATGCTCTATGATGGCCAGCAATCCCGATATGCAACAAACATGCATCAATACGGACGAAAACGGAATCTGCACAGAATACGAAAATTCGACACCGCTCTATGATTTGTTCAGCAACAGCGAAACAGACCAATTGGGCCTGACTGGGCAAAACGGATACACTCCGCAATATATTATCAAGGGCAGCACTATTAAAACGCAGCTGGCCGCCGCACGCCCGGGCCACAACGAATTCATTCAAACAGACAGCTTTGGCAACATGCTGGGGCGCATAACAGTCGCATCCACATATTCGCCACAAACGAATACATGCACACTGACAACAACAAACATAAACTGTGCCGACACAGAAGCCGTCATAACAACAGATACAACAGAAATTGGTAAATTAAAAGGAAGACAATACCAAAATGCAGAACTACAAGACAACAATGGGCTAAGCGCGACCGGCAGAAAACTAAAGAATATAAAAGTATCTACAGAAAATTTCAAGGGCATCAGATGCACGCACTTCTCTGAACCGGTTATAACCACCCAAGACATACATCTCTAATACCCGCCGCGCCAAATGGCGCGGTTCTTATATACCAATATTATTTTGCTTAACAGAAAACGCCCCATCAGGGGCGTTTTATTATCAAAGCGGCTTATTATTTGCCTGTGGCACGACGCTTTACTGCAACTTCTTTCTTTGCAGTTGTCGCCTTGGCGGCCTTGGTAGATTCCTTGGCAACCTTGGCTGCCGGGGCTTTTTCCGCCTTTTTGGCAGCGGCCGGCGCAGTCGCTTCCGCAGCAGCTTCTTTTTCCGCCGCAGGTTTTACAACCTTTTTCGCGTTTTCATCACGGTCAACCAATTCGATAATCGCCATCGGCGCCGCATCACCATAACGGAAACCAGCCTTCAGAACGCGTGTATATCCGCCGTTGCGATTTGCATAACGCGATCCCAACACGGTGAACAGCTTTTTCACAGTGGCTTCTGAACCGTTGCCCAGTTCGCTCGCAATCAGGCGGCGGTTGGCAACCGTGTCAGTTTTGGCGCGCGTAATCAACTTTTCGACAACGCTGCGCAAATCCTTTGCCTTTGGCAATGTGGTTTTAATCTGTTCCTTTTCAATCAGGTTTTTCGCCAGGCCGATAAACAACGCCTTGCGCGCATTTGTGTCGCGATTAAATGTGCGACCTGCTCTCATATGTCTCATTTGATTACTCCTTTGTGTTTCTGCCCTGCACGCACAGGGATTTTTTGAGACGCCGCGACCTGAATTTCTTCAGCACCGCGAGATTAATTTTTACCAATCTTACACAACCTGCCGCATTTGGCAAGGAAAATTATTTTCCCCGCCATGCGGCTTGTCGTATTTTGGCTTATTTATACGGATCTTCATATTTCTTGGCCAGTTCCGCAATATTTTCCGGCGGCCAACCCGGGACTTCCATACCCAGGCCCAGCCCCATGGCTTCCAGCTGAACCTTGATTTCGTTCAAAGACTTGCGACCAAAGTTCGGCGTTTTTAACATGTCGGCTTCGGTCTTTTGAACCAGTTCGCCCAACCAGTTGATTTTGTCGTTCTTCAGGCAGTTGTTTGCACGAACCGACAATTCCAATTCATCGACATGCTTCAACAATTTCGGATCGAACGGCAATGCATCCTTCGCCTTTTCCTCTTCGGTCGGGGCGTTGATTTGCGCCGGATCTTCGAAATTGATGAACACAACCAGCTGGTCTGTCAAAATGCGCGCAGCATATGCAATCGCATCTTCTGGGGAAACGGAACCGTTTGTCTTTACCGTCAGTTCCAGTTTATCAAAGTCCGTCGACTGTCCAACACGTGTTTCGGAAACTTCGCTGGCAACATTCAAAATCGGCGAGAAAATGGAATCAACCGGAATAACACCCAACGGCAAACCGTCGGCATGCGCGGACGCCGGAACATATCCGCGGCCCGTCGCCAATGTGATTTCCATATCCAGATTCGCGCCCTTGTCCAGCGTGCAGATTTCAACATCTTTGTTCATAACCTCGACACCGCCGGTCGTTTCAATCATGCCGGCTGTGACAACCGCGGGCCCCTTTACTTTCAGGGTCGCCTTGTGCTGTCCTTCGGTCAGGGCCTTGAAATAAACGCCCTTCAAATTCAGAATAATATCCGTTACATCTTCACGGACACCGGAAATGCTGGAGAATTCATGCTGAACACCATCAATTCTAATATAAATGGGCGCACATCCCTGCAGCGACGACAACAATACGCGGCGCAGCGCGGTACCCAGTGTCAAACCAAATCCCTTTTCCAACGGTTCCGCGACCAATGTCGCCAAGTTGGGATTATGTTCATCGACCTTGATATTCAGCTTTTTTGGCTTAATCAGGGTCATCCAGTTTTTTTCAATCATGAATTATCCTTTCGGCTTAGTTTATTATTTTCACCAATTAAGGCACGCCCATGAATTCATGCGCGCCTGAAAATTTTATAGCATGACGCATCAAAAGTCAAATAAAAGTTAAAAAAATCCAACTATTTATCATTATATAATCGCCGGTACATTATAGACAAAGAAAAACGCCCCGACCGGGGCGTTTCAATAACATGCGCAATATTAAACGCGACGCACTTTCTTTGGACGGCAACCATTGTGCGGAATGCGCGTGGTATCTGTAATCGACTGCACAATCAGGCCGGCATTTGCCAAACCGCGTACAGCGGATTCGCGACCCTGACCGATACCGCGCATCAGAACATCAACCGTCTTCATGCCCATTTCGGCAACTTTTTTGCCGACGGCATCCGCAACGACTGTCGCCGCATACGGGGTGGACTTTTTGGCACCCTTAAAGTTATTCGCCCCGGCGGTGGCCCATGTCAAAACGGCACCCGACTGGTCTGTGATTGTGATGCGTGTATTGTTATTTGTCGCAACAACATGCGCAATGCCGTGCGATACCTTTTTTACAACTTTCTTTTTAGCTTTTGCTATTGCCATTATTTTTACCTTTTAGATGTCTTCAATTAACTGTCGTGTTAATCTCTACCTTGTTTGAAAATTTAGGATAATGCGTCGATGGGCATTAAACTAAATTTTACTTACCCTTGGTCGCGGAACCGGCGACAACAACGCGCTTGCCCTTGCGGGTACGGGCGTTTGTCTGCGTACGCTGACCACGAACCGGCAAACGGTTGCGGTGGCGAATACCGCGATATGTCTTCAAGTCCTGCAGGCGCTTGATATTCATCGCAACTTCGCGACGTACATCGCCTTCGACCTTGAAGTTCTGTTCAATGTAGTTAGAAATTTTGATAACATCCGCGTCCGTCAAATCTTTCGCGCGCAGTCCGTCCTTCAATTTCAACGCTTCACAAATCTTGGCGGCCTTGGCCGGTCCGATACCGTGAATATACTGCAACGCAATTTCAATGCGCTTTTCTGTCGGAATGTTAACACCTGCTATACGTGCCATTTTTCATTTTCCTTTTTATTAACTGCGGTGCGCGTTGCCGCGCGCCGGTATAAACGCCCAAAATACTGCCGTCAGAATTCTGGGGTATTTTATTTTGCCGCATTATTTTGATACAAAATACGACAAAAGTCAAATCTTGTTTTCGCCCCGCGTATCGCCTTGGCGCCCTAGCCGCGGAAACGTCCTTTTTTCTGCGCTTTTTTAATAACGCCGCCGTACTGTTTCGCCACCAGATAGGACTGAACCTGATTCATCGTGTCCAACACAACGCCGGCGACAATCAGAACACTGGTTCCGCCGATTGCCAACGGCATTCCCAAATGAGTGTTCAGAATAATCGGAACAACACAGACCACAATCAGATACAAAACACCGATTGCCGTCGTGCGCGAAACAACGCCATCCAGATAGTGAACTGTCTGTTCACCCGGACGCACGCCCGGAATATATCCGCCCGCATTTTTCAGATTGTTGCTGGTCTCTTCGGAATTGAATATGACCGCCGTCTGGAAATACGCAAAGAACGCGATTAAAACCGTATACATGATTATATACGACCACGCCCCGTATGTAAAGAACCCCATGATGTTTTGCACCAGCAAATTTTCACTCTGTACAAAACGCTGAACAAACGCCGGCAGCATCATGATACTGGCCGCAAAAACCGGCCCCATAACCCCGGACATGTTTATCTTTATCGGCAGGTAGGATGCGTTTGTATTCATGACACCGTTCGACATAACCTGACGCGGATACAAAATCTGAATGCGACGCTGCGCCTGTTCAAAGAACGCAATCAGTGCGACAATTCCGATGACAAACGCGACAACCAATGCAATCATGGCCGGCGACATCTGCCCAACCGAGCCCAGTGAAAATATTTTTGCCATACCGCTGGGAATTTCAGCGACAATCCCCGCAAAAATCAGCAGCGACGCCCCCTGCCCTATGCCGCGTGCGGTCATCTGTTCGGCCAGCCACATGACAAACACGGTACCGCCAACCAGTGCGATAATCGCGGACAATTCAAACGCAAAACCGGGATTTACAACCGCCGGCACACCACCAACGGGTGCCATCGCTTCCAGTCCGCGCACAACAGCCCATCCCTGGACCACGGCCAAAAACACCGCCAGATAACGTGTATACTGATTTATTTTGATACGGCCAGATTCGCCTTCCTTGCGCAGTTCGTTAAGCGATTTGCTGGTTGCGGTCAACAACTGCAGCACAATCGACGCCGAAATGTAAGGGAATATATTCAGCGCCAGCACCGACATGCGCGACAGCGAACCGCCCGAAAACATGTCGAACATTCCCATCATGCCGCTGCCTTCGCCAGTAAACAAATGCAAAACCGCGGATGCGTTCACGCCCGGCAGCGGAATAAACGAACCGACGCGGTAAACAATCAGCGCCCCCAGCGTAAACAATATGCGTTTCTGCAAATCGGTCAGATTTCCAAAAATGTTCTTTATGAATTTCATATGTTTAACTCTCTCTAACGTTGCCGGTGTACATCAATGCCTTATGCAACATATTATTCCTCTCTTTCATGGAAAAATAATAAGTTGCATTTTCGCACATTGCACCAATGCATCCCGTGATTAAAATATTGCGAATACGCCGGTGATATTTTTCAGGAATGGAATTCGGAATCTCCCCGACCAGACGCGCAACAAACTGTGGCTCTATAAAAAAGCGGGCCACAATCATGTCAGCGGCTTCGTTTGAAATGCCGCCGACCAACTCTTTTCTTTTTTGCTGCGCGTATTTGCAGGGAGATATCATTATTATTTCGCCTTTATGGAACCGCCGGCTTTGACAATCGCCTCTTCCGCTGCCTTGGACCATTTGTCCGCAACAATATTAACAGAAGACTTGATTTCGCCCTTGGCCAGAACCTTCAGACCGGACATGCGACGGTTGATAATTTTTGCCGCCAGCAATGTATCGATTGTAATCGGCGATTTTGCATCAATCTTGCCGGACGCAATAAACTTTTCAATATCGCCCAGATTGATTGTCGCATATTCCTTTGCAAACGGATTGTTGAAACCGAATTTCGGGAAACGACGCAAAATCGGCATCTGTCCACCCTGGAACGTCGCCTGCTTGCGGGAACCGCTGCGCGCCTTTTGACCCTTGTTTCCGCGACCGGACGTTTTGCCCATGCCGGAACCGATACCGCGACCAACGCGTTTAACATCGCTGCGCGCACCGTAATTATCCATCAATGCATTCAATTTCATAATTTTATCCTTTTATCCTGCGACCGAAACCGGTCTTTTTTCGCATGCGGGCATAATCTGCCCGCACACTCGGTTTATCTATTATTTTTCAACGACTTCGACCAGATGGGCCACCTTGGCAACCATACCACGAACGGTCGGTGTATCCGCCAGTTCGTTTGTCTTGCCAATACGTCCCAATCCCAAAGCGGCGACAATCTTGCGCTGTGTTTCTGGACGGCCAATAAGGCTTTTAACCTGCTTTACAACTATTTTAGACATAATTAACTACTCCATATACAGCGAATTATTTATCTTCACCGGAAACTTCGTCGGCTTTTTTACCATCACGGCCGGCGATGATTTCCGCAACTGTCTTGCCGCGGCGCGCCGCAACAGTCTTCGGGGAATTCATTTTGGAAAACGCCATGAACGCCGCGCGAATCATATTGTTCGGGTTGTTGGATCCCTGGGACTTAACAACGACGTCCTGAACGCCCAAGCATTCGAACACCGCACGCAACGCACCACCCGCGATAATACCGGTACCGGGAACCGCACTGCGAACAACCAGTTTGCTGGCGCCGTATTTCGCCGAGCTGTCGTGATGCAGCGTACGACCTTCCTTCAACGGAACGCGAATCATCTTCGCCTTTGCCGCCTTGGTCGCCTTCTGGACCGCGCTCTGCACTTCCAGCGCCTTGCCCTTGCCGAATCCTACCTTGCCCGACTTGTCGCCGACCACAACCAATGCCGAGAAAGACATGTTGCGACCGCCCTTTACGGTTTTGGATACGCGATTGATAGAAACCAATTTGTCTACCAAGTTATCCGTCTGCAATTTTTTATCATCAAAACGTGCCATTTATATACTCCGTATATTCTTAGATTCTTACGCCACCCGCGCGGATTGCTTCGCACAGGGCCTTTACACGACCATGATAGCGGTATCCGCCGCGGTCGAAATAACAATTGTCGGCAATGCCCGCCTTGACCGCGCGCTGCGCAAACACCTGGCCGACCAGTTCGGCGCCGGCGATATTCCAACCGTTGGCCTTGAAATCTTTTTCTTTCGAAGACGCTGCGCAAACCGTGTGGCCGCGTGCATCATCAATCGCCTGGACTTCGATATGACGTCCGGAACGGAAAACAGACAGACGAATCTTGCCCGGATTTTTTCTTTTCAACGCACCGCGGTTTGCCAGTGTGCGTCTTTCTTCAGTAGACAAATGTTTTAACATTTCGTTTCCTTTTTTCCAATTCCCGTAACAGCGGGAATTATTTTTGATTTTGTTTAAAATTGTTCAATTCGGACATGTGCTTATATTTCTGCCCGGAAAAGTAATCTTCTGTATAATCTGCCAAAAATTCCAAAAAAACACAAATTTTTTTAAATGCCTTGGAACTTGCAATAATACCAAAATTATTTTTGCCGCTCATAATTTTTATCTTCCATGTCCTGTATGAACTATTATTTCTTTTTACCTTCCTTGCGGCGGATTTTTTCGCCCTTGTAGAAGATTCCCTTGCCCTTATAGGGATCGGCCTTGCGAACCTTGTGGATTTTATCGGCAAACAATCCGACCAGGCACTTGTCCATTCCCTTGACCGTGAATTCAGTCGGCGTCTGCCCCATTTCAACCGTCAGACCGGCCGGAATTTCCATGACGACATCATGGGAATAACCCGCAACCAAAACCAATTTACCCCCGGATACGGACGCCTTGTAGCCAACGCCCTTCATATACATTTCCTTGGCAAAGCCCTTGGATACACCTTCGACCGCGCTGCGAATATTGCGGGCCATTGTACCCCACATTGCGCGCGATGTCTTGTCTTCGGCATCCTTCGGATTTACGGCAATCTGATCCGCTTCGACAACAATATCAACCAAAGCGGCATGCTTTGTATCCAACGGCAATTTCAATTCGCCCTTGGGTCCTTTTACAACCAAGACGTCGCCGGCAATCGCCGCAGATACGCCTTCTGTTAACTTAACTGGATATTTTCCTGCACGAGACATAACTTAATCCTCACTTCTATTATATAACCTTGCACAAAACTTCGCCGCCAACATTCATCAGGCGCGCCTTGTGGTCGGTCATGACGCCGTTGGGTGTAGAAACGATGGCGATACCCAAGCCGTTCAAAACCTTTGGCATTTTCGCGCTGCCGGAATATACACGGCGGCCCGGCTTTGATACAACGGAAATTTCTTGGATTGCGCCGTTTCCGCCGACATATTTCAATTCGACGACAATGTTTGCACGGTGTTCATCAATCTGCTCTTTGCGGAAATCCGTGATGAATCCTTCTTCTTTCAATACAGCCAAAACCGCTGCGCGCAGTTTGCTGCTGGGGACGGTGATAGTTTCCTTGCCTGCATTCTGACCATTGCGGATGCGGGTCAACATATCTCCAATCGGGTGTGATAATGACATCTTTTACTCCTTCGCTGCGG
Organism: uncultured Alphaproteobacteria bacterium; assembly: GCA_947054455.1. Classification (GTDB taxonomy): domain Bacteria; phylum Pseudomonadota; class Alphaproteobacteria; order Rs-D84; family Rs-D84; genus Enterousia. The sequence goes on along the minus strand of CAMRWN010000004.1, from coordinate 89,112 downwards.
GCCAATCCCGCAATTATACCAGCTGCATTGTCCACAACTGGGTTGTTCTTTTTTACCAGCTAGACTTGCGTACGCCCGGCAGTTTGCCTTCGGACGCCATTGTGCGAACCTGCTGACGACACAAACCGAACAAGCGGGAATAACCGCGTGAACGGCCCGTGACAGAGCAACGGTTGCGCAAACGCGTCGGGTTAGCATTACGCGGCAGTTTCGCCAATTTCTTCATTGCCTCCATGCGTTCGTCAGGCGACGCATTAACAGACATTTTTTCCTTGATCGCTTCACGCTTTTTCGCATATTTTGCGACCAGCTTTTCGCGTTTTTTCTGTTTGTTTATCAATGCCAATTTAGCCATTTCTATACCTTTTTAATTATTTCAGAACCAATGGCAAGCCGATTTTCGTCAGCAATGCACGAGCTTCTTCATCAGTTTTTGCTGTTGTCGCGATAACGATGTCCATCCCGCGAATCGCATCGATTTTATCAACAGAAATTTCCGGGAAAATCAGGTGTTCCTTGATTCCGAAAGCATAATTTCCGCGTCCATCGAACTTGGATTTTGACAAACCGCGAAAGTCCTTTACGCGCGGCAGTGCAACAGTAATCAATTTATCCAGAAAATCATACATTCTTTTGCCACGCAGTGTCACCTTGGTGCCAATTGCCTGACCTTCGCGCAGACGATATGTCGCGATGGATTTCTTCGCACGCGTAATAACGGATTTCTGCGCCGCAATGGCTGTCAGGTCGGTCGCGGCCGCATCCAGTTTCTTTTTATCGGAAATGGCTTCGCCAACGCCCATGTTCAAAACAATTTTGGACAGTTTGGGAACAGCCAAGTTATTGGTATAGCCGAATTCCTTTACCAGTTCCGGCACAACCTGTTTTTCATAAATTTCACGCAATCTGCTTTGCATTTCTTTTTTCCTTACGTTTTGTTCCCGTAACAGCGGGAAACGATTTTTTTAGATTTCGGAGCCGGACTTTTTCGAAATACGAACTTTCTTGCCCTGTTCCATTTTATATCCAGCACGCGTGGCCTTTTTGGTCTTGGGATCAATCAGCGCAACATTGGACACATGAACCGGCGCCTCGCGGTCAACGATATGACCCGGCTGGCTTTCGGTCGGCTTGATGTGCCATTTACGACGATTCACACCTTCGACCACAACGCGTGATTCTTCCGGACGCGCCTGCAGAACCTTGCCCTTGACGCCCTTGAACTTTCCTGAAATAACTACGACTTCGTCGCCTTTCTTAATTTTCATTTTTAAACCTTTTATCTAACTCGTGGAATTAACGTTGGTCAAGCCATTGTTATATCACTTCCGGTGCCAGAGACACAATTTTCTGGACATCGTACTTGCGGCGAACTTCGCGTGCAATCGGGCCAAAAATACGTGTTCCAATCGGTTCAAAATTGTTCTTGTTAATCAATACAACCGCGTTGTCGTCAAAACGGATGATGGAACCATCCGGACGTTTGACCGGGAATTTTGTGCGAACGATAATCGCGCGCTGAACGGTACCCTTTTGAACCTTGCCGCGCGGAATTGCTTCCTTGATTGCGACAACAATCTTGTCGCCAACCGTCGCATAACGACGATGAGAACCACCCAAAACCTTGATGCACATAGCTTTGCGCGCACCAGAGTTGTCGGCAACTGTCATAACTGTTTCATTCTGAATCATCTTCTATATCCTTATCCTGCAAGCGGGGCTATCCCCCACCGCTTTGTTATAGGTTCCGACTGCCTTTCGACCTCAAAGAACCTGTTGTGATTTAGTCGATTACTTCGACCGCTTCGTCCTTGGACACACCAACGCGGCCCTTTACAACCCAAGATTTTGTCTTGGAAATTGGACGATGTTCTTCAATCGCAACGATATCACCAACCTTGAATTCGTTGTTTTCATCGTGCGCCTTGTATTTTTTGTTCTGCTTCACGAACTTTCCATACAGCGGATGACGAAAACGACGTTCAACTTCGACGACGACCGTTTTATCGTTTGCTGTACTTTTAACTGTTCCCTGCAGTATACGTCTTGGCATAACTATACTTCCTTACATTTGCTGGGCCGAAATTCGGTCAAAATTCATATATTTCGACCAATTTTCCGGACCAATTTTACCGTTTTTTCAATCCGATTTCGGCATATGATAACTAAAAATTTAGAAATCTCAACAAAAATCAGCAATTTTTTTTATTTTTTTGCCGCATTCAGTTTTGTCTTGATGCGCGCAATCTTACGACGAGTCTGACGAATAACATGAGTTTTCGGCAACTGACCCGCGGAGTGTGCAAAACGCTGGTTCATTTGTTCTTTCTTCAAATCAGCCAATTCGCTCTGCAACGCTTCTACCGTCAAAGATTCTTTTTCTACTTTCTTTTCTGCCATTTTAGCCACCTTTGCTGCACGCCCCGCACGCGGGGCATGCAATTATAATTAGTTAACTTTGCGTTCAACAACTTTTGTTTTAACCGGCAATTTAGCCGCCGCCAAAGCAAAGGCTTCGTATGCGACTTCGGGCTTTACACCGTCCAGTTCAAACATGATGCGCCCCGGCTTTACGCGGCAAATCCAATATTCAACCGCACCCTTACCTTTACCCATACGGACTTCGGCGGGCTTTTTGGTTACCGGAACATCCGGGAATACGCGAATCCACAGTTTACCCATACGTTTCATATGGCGTGTGATTGCGCGACGCGCGGCTTCAATCTGGCGCGCGGTAATGCGTTCCGGGGTCATGGCCTTCAGTCCAAAAGAACCGAATGCCAATTCGCTGCCGCCTTTGGCGACGCCGTGAATACGGCCCTTGTGCTGTTTGCGAAATTTTGTTTTATTTGGCATTAACATGGTACAAATCCTTAATTTCTAATCTATCTTTAGATTTACTTGCTTCTTCTTTCGCTGCTGCCGGCATATTCAGCGGGTCTCGCCATTTCAGACGCCAGCTTTTCCTTGTTTACAACGTCGCCAGTGTAAATCCAAACCTTTACACCAATAACGCCGTATGTCGTCTTTGCCTGAATCGAGGCATAGTCGATATCGGCACGCAGCGTGTGCAGCGGGATGCGGCCTTCGCGGATTTGTTCGCTGCGGGCAATTTCTGCACCGTTCAAACGGCCGGAACACATCACCTTAATACCCTGGGCGCCAGCCTTTTGGGCATTCTGAACCGCCTTTTTCATCGCACGCTTAAAGGAAACACGGCCTTCAATCTGCTGTGCAATGTTCTGGGCAACCAATTGCGCATTTACATCCGGACGACGGACTTCATAGATATTGACTACAACCTGGTCGTTCTTTACCAGCTTTTTAATATCATTGCGCAACGCTTCGATATCGGCACCGTTTTTGCCGATAATCATCCCCGGACGAGATGTGTGGACGGTAACCACGACTTTCTTGGCAAAGCGTTCGATAACGACTTTGGCCAGTCCGGCTTTCTTCAGTTTCTTTTCAATAAATTTGCGAATTTTGATATCTTCGGCCAACTGTGCCGCATAATCCTTCTTGCCCGCAATCCAGCGAGAATCAGTAGTTTTATTGATACCCAGACGCTGTGAAATTGGCGATACTTTCTGTCCCATTTTCTTTTTTCCTTATATTTATGGCAAATGTTCTTGAAGCGATTAGGCTTTATTCAGGATTACTCCATACCACTTGCCATGGCCTTTATTATTTTGTTGTTTCTTTTTTCTTTGCTTTCTTTGTCGGCGCCGCACCGGATTCCAATACGATTGTCAAATTGGAAAACGGTTTCAGTATCGGACGCGCGCTGCCACGGGGTCCGGGCATGATACGCTTCATTGTCAGTGCCTTGCCACACCAAATTTCTTTGACGTACAGGCTGTCGGCCGGCAGATTCTTGTTGTGTTCCGCATTCGCGACCGCAGACAATAATGTCTTCAATACTTCGCCAGACACGCGCTTTTTTGAAAATTTCAAGACATCAATCGCACGGTCGACCGGCAACCCGCGAACCATGTCGCAAACCAGATTCAATTTCTGGTGGCTGACGCGAATCAATTTGTTAAACGCGCGAACCTGATTATCTTTTATTCCATATCTTGCTGTTGTCATAACTGTTTACCTTATATTTATGATTTCACCAGAAATCAGAAATTATTTCTTCGCCGCCGCAGCTTTCTTGTTTGCGGCATGTCCCTTGAATGTACGTGTTGGGGCAAATTCACCCAGCTTGTGTCCAATCATGTCTTCGACAATAGACACAGGGATAAATTTATTACCATTGTGAACTTCAAATGTTAACCCAACCATCGGCGGCACAATCGTGCTGTTGCGGGACCATGTTTTAATTGGCTTGTGGTCATTTTTTTCATTCGCGGCCGCTGTTTTTTTCAAGACGGACGGATGAACATAAGGACCTTTCCAAACTGAACGAGACATCAATTACTCCGTTTTTTCTTTAATTCGCCGGTGCCGTGCAGACACCGGCTATTTAATTATTTTTTCTTTGCCAAATGTCTGCTGCGAATAATCATCTTAGCAGTACGTTTATTGCTACGGGTACGATAGCCCTTGGCTGGAATACCTGTACGTGATACCGGTTCGTGGCCCTTGGAATGACCATTACCACCACCCATCGGGTGATCATTCGGGTTCATGGCCATACCGCGTACGGACGGACGAATGCCCAACCAGCGCGCACGACCAGCCTTACCCAAGTTGACATTGCGCTGATCCGGATTGGACACGCTGCCAACTGTTGCCAAACAATCGGAATGAACCTTGCGCAACTCACCGCTGTTCATCTTTATCTGGGCATAAACGCCGTCCTTACCCATCAACTGGGCATAGCAACCAGCGCTGCGCGCCAGCTGGCCGCCCGCACCCGGTTTCAGTTCGACGTTATGCACAATCGTACCGATTGGCATGTTCTTCAAAGGCATGGCATTACCCGGCTTGATATCTTCACGAACGCCGGAAACAACCGTATCACCCACTTTCAAATCACGGGGCGCCAAAATATAGGAACGCACGCCGTCCTTGTATTCAATCAATGCGATAAAAGCGGTGCGGTTGGGGTCGTATTCCAAACGAACAACAGTTGCCGCAACACCCGTCTTCTTACGCTTAAAGTCAATCAAGCGATACTTGCGCTTATGACCGCCGCCCTGGTGCATAACGGTTACATGACCAAAATTATTGCGTCCACCCTTGGACTTCAAACCGACGGTCAACGCCTTTTCCGGCGCACCAGCGTACAGTTCGCTGCGGTCAACCTGTGTCAAACCACGCGTACCCGGCGTTGTCGGCTTATAATGCTTTAATGCCATTTTTTTCTTACCTTTTTTTATGCTTTGACACTAACGTCCAGAACACCGGATTCTCTGCCAAAGCAGTTGTTATTACATGTTTGCGGACAAATCCAAATTTGCATCTGCCGGCAGGGACACATACGCTTTTTTAACTGTGCGCTGCGTTCCTGTGCTGCGGCCGCGGAAAGATTTCACCTTTCCCTTGGCAACAACAATGTTAACCTTTGTCGGCTTTACATTATATATTGCCTCTACAGCGCGTGCAACATCTTCTTTGGTCGCATTCATCGCGACTTCGAACGCAACACCGTTGCTTTCAGACAGTTTTGCTGCCTTTTCCGAGATAATCGGACGACGCAGTATATCATAAGTACCAGCGGTCGCAACGATTTTTTTCTCTGTATTCACTTTTTTTTCTGCCATTTTATCGACCCTTTATTATTATGCCAGTCTTGCTTCCACCGCTTTGACCGCATCCGCCGTCAAAACCAGCTTGTCATGCTTCAGAATATCCAAAACATTCAGACCAATTGTCGGCAATACGTCAATATTTGCAATGTTTGCCGCAGATTTCTTGAAGTTTTCATCCAGGCTGTCAGCCCCGACAAACAGTGCGGATGCAATGTCCAGCTTTTTCAGCTGCTTCGCAAACGCGCCTGTCTTTGCCGCGGACAGTTTTTCGGAATCGATAACAATCAGGCTGCCGTCCTTGACTTTTGAAGACAAAGCCATTTTCAGGCCCAGGCTGCGAACCTTCTTCGGCAGGTCAATCGCGTGGTCGCGAACAACCGGTCCATGAACGACGCCACCGCCGCGCATGTGAACATTGTATTTTTCACCCTGACGCGCATTACCTGTCTTTTTCTGCTTGAAAGCCTTCTTGCCGCTGCCTTCGACATCGGACACGGTCTTGACCGCGTGCGTGCCGGCGCGGGACTTCGCGCGTTGCCATGTGACAACGCGGTGCAGAATATCTGCGCGCGGTTCTACACCAAAAATCTGGTCCGCCAATTCAACTTTGCCGACCGACTTACCATCAAAATTTATAATGTCTATTTGCATTTTTATTCACCTTACTCTTGCTGTCGCCGTTATTATTATTCCGCAACAGTTTCTGTTTCGGTTTTTTCAGCCCCGGCATTATTGGCCTTGGTTGGAACTGGCAAGTCTTTGTGTTCTTTCTTGACAGCATCGCTTACCAATACGAATGTTCCGTTCGCCCCCGGAACCGCGCCTTCGACGAAAATCAAGTTTTCAACTTCATCCGTGCCAAAAACTTTCAAGTTCTGAACAGTGACGGTTTCGTTGCCCATCTGGCCCGCCATTTTCTTACCTTTCAGAACGCGGCCGGGCCATTCGCGCATACCCGTGCCACCAATTGAGCGGTGTGCTTTCAGAACACCGTGTGTCGCTTCCTTACCGCCGAAATTATGACGTTTCATGCCGCCCTGGAAGCCCTTACCTTTGCTTGTCGCTTGGACATCGACGAATTGACCGGCAATGAAATGAGCGGCCGACAGCTGGGTTCCAGCCGGGATTACACAATCATCGCTGACACGAAATTCGACAACCTTGCGATACGGCTTTACGCCGGCCTTTTCAGCCGCGACCGCCTGGGGCTTTGCAACATGTTTCGCCTTGGCTTCGCGCAAACCCAAAATGTTTGCCACATAACCGTTCTTTTCCATTGTCCGATTTCCGATAACCGCGCAATCACCCACCGCCAAAACTGTTACCGGGTGCGCGACACCGCCGTCATCATACAGACGTGTCATTCCTATTTTTGTTGTAATTAATCCGCTACGTTTCATTTTATTTTGCCTTTGTTTAGTCAGAGGTTGGCGTGTTTAAATTTGCATCCCACGCCAACACTAACAAGTTTTACAATTTAATCTTTACGTCTACGCCGCTGGCCAAATCCAACTTCATCAAAGCATCAACTGTCTGAGGGGTTGGATTAACAATATCTACGACCGCCTTGTGATTGCGGATTTCGAACTGTTCACGAGACTTCTTGTCAACGTGAGGAGAACGGTTTACCGTAAATTTCTGAATCAATGTCGGCAAGCGAACAGGCCCAACGACATCTGCGCCCGTGCGCTTGGCAGTCTTGACTATTTCGTCCACAGATTCCATCAAGACACGGTGGTCAAAAGCCGTCAATTTAATGCGAATTTTAGATGCAGGTACCATTTGTTCGTTTTCCTTATTTTTATCGGGCCGGTAATCATTGGCGTTTTATCCAATTACACCGACCCGTTTGGTTTGTTATTTAATGATTTTCGCTACGACACCGGCGCCAACCGTGCGACCGCCTTCGCGGATAGCAAAGCGACGACCTTCGTCCATAGCAATAGGAGCAATCAGCTGAACTGTGATGCGAACATTGTCGCCCGGCAGAACCATTTCTTTGTCAGCCGGCAGTGTGATTGTACCAGTTACGTCAGTTGTGCTGAAGTAGAACTGAGGACGATAGTTGCTGAAGAACGCTGTGTGGCGTCCGCCTTCTTCTTTCGTCAAGATATAGACTTCAGCTTCGAATTCAGTGTGCGGTGTGATGGTGCCCGGCTTGCAGATAATCTGGCCGCGTTCAACATCTTCCTTCTTGGTACCGCGCAACAGCAAGCCAACGTTGTCGCCCGCTTCACCCTGATCCAACAGTTTGCGGAACATTTCAACGCCAGTTACAGTTGTTTTCTGTGTCGGACGCAGACCAACGATTTCGCATTCGTCGCCAACCTTGATAACACCGGATTCAACACGACCTGTCACAACCGTACCACGGCCAGTGATAGAGAACACGTCTTCAATCGGCATCAAGAACGGTTTGTCAACCGGGCGTTCCGGCATCGGGATGAATTCATCGCAAGCCTTCAACAAAGCGTCGATAGATTCCTTGCCCAGACCGTCTGTCTTGTCTTCCAATGCGGAAATAGCGGAACCACGGATAATCGGAGCATTGTCGCCGTCGAAATCGTTCGAAGACAACAGTTCGCGGATTTCCATTTCAACCAATTCCAACAATTCCGGATCGTTCGCCAAATCGCACTTATTCAAGTAAACAACGATTTTCGGAATACCCACCTGGCGCGCCAACAGAATGTGTTCGCGTGTCTGAGGCATCGGACCGTCAGTCGCTGCAACAACCAGAATCGCACCGTCCATCTGCGCGGCACCGGTAATCATGTTTTTAACATAGTCCGCGTGTCCCGGGCAGTCTACGTGCGCATAGTGGCGATCGTCTGTTTCGTATTCAACGTGGGCGGTGTTAATTGTAATACCGCGCTGTTTTTCTTCCGGCGCATTGTCGATTTCGCCAACACCCTTGGCTTTGTCGCTACCAACACCGTAGTAGTGAACAATAGCGGCAGTCAATGTTGTCTTACCGTGGTCAACGTGACCAATGGTGCCAATATTAACATGCGGCTTCGTTCTTACGTACTTTTCTTTTGCCATAGTTTTCTCCTTAGGCTTTTGCTTGTTAATTTGATTCCTGAAATCTGATTTCCGATTCATTACAGGATTTCACCCCCATATCATAAACCAGAAATCAGAAATCTCAAACTTTTTTTATTTTGTCAGTTTCTTTATTACTTCGTCAGCAACATTGGACGGTACTTCGTCATAGTGCGACAATTCCATATAAGGATTCGCGCGGCCCTGCGACAAAGAACGCAATGTCTTGACATATCCGAACAGGTTGGCCAACGGAACAAAGGCAGAAATCAGCTGATTTCCAAACTGGGTTTCAATACCGTTGATTTGCCCGCGACGGCTGTTCAAGTCCCCGATGATGTCCCCGACGTATTCTTCCGGTGTATTTACCGAAAGCTTCATAATCGGTTCCAGCAACTTTGGCGATGCTTTCTTCATAGCTTCGCGGAAGCAAGCACGCGCCGCAATTTCAAAGCACAATACATTAGAGTCAACTTCGTGATACTTACCATCTACCAATGTAGCCTTGAAATCCACTGTCGGATAGCCAATCAGAACACCAGTCTGCTGCGCTATCTTCAAACCCTTTTCCACACCCGGGATGTATTCCTTGGGAATCGCACCACCGACAATCTTGTTTTCAAATTCATAGCCCTGCCCCGGTTCCAAAGGTTCGAATTCAATCTTTACCTGGGCGTACTGGCCAGAACCACCAGACTGTTTCTTGTGTGTATAATCTTCGACAACCGGTTTGCGGAATGTTTCGCGATACGCGATGCGCGGTTCGCCAACATTAACGTCAACCTTGAATTCGCGCAGCAAACGGTCCACCAAAATTTCCAGATGCAGTTCACCGACACCTGCCAGAATCGTCTGGCCGGATTCTTCGTCAACCGATACGCGGAACGAAGGATCTTCCTTGGCCAGCGCCTGCAGACCCAGCGACATTTTTTCAATGTCCGCCTTGGTCTTGGGTTCAACAGCGATGCTGATAACCGGTTCCGGAACATGGATGTTTTCCAAAACAATCGGATTCGATTCGTCGCACAGCGTGTCGCCGGTGATTGTTTCCTTCATGCCGACCAGCGTGACAATGTCGCCAGCCGTGGCTTCCTTGATTTCTTCGCGGTTGTTTGAATGCATCAGCAACATGCGGCCGACACGTTCGCGCTTGTCGCGGTTGGAGTTGTAAACATACGAACCAGACGTCAGTTTACCCGAATAGATACGGATAAACATCAGATTTCCAACGAACGGGTCATTCGCAACCTTGAACGCCAGCGCGCTGAACGGTTCCTTGACGTCGGCATGACGTTCGATAACCGTTTCACCGTCCATCTTGGTTCCCTTGATTGCCGGGATGTCCAACGGCGACGGCAGATAGTCAACAACCGCATCCAACAACGGCTGAACGCCCTTGTTCTTAAACGCAGAGCCGCACAGAACCGGGTTAAAGTTCTGGTTAATCGTACCCTTGCGGATTAATTTCTTGATGGTCGCGACATCAGGTTCTTTGCCTTCCATATAGGCTTCCATGATTTCGTCGTCCAATGTCACAACTTCCTCGATCAGGTGATTGTGCAGTTCTTCGGCCTTGGCCTTCAAATCTTCGGGAATTTCGATGATATGCGGTTCTTTGCCCATGTCGTCTTCCCATACGATTGCGCGCATTTCGACAACGTCGACAACACCACGGAAATCAGATTCCGCGCCAATCGGGAAATTGACAACCAACGGATTAGAACCCAAACGTTCGCGAATCATATCAACGCAACGGAAGAAGTTTCCGCCAATACGGTCCATCTTGTTGACAAAGCAGATACGCGGCACGCTATAGCGGTCGGCCTGGCGCCAAACAGTTTCCGTCTGGGGCTGAACACCGGACACGGATTCAAACACCGCAACCGCGCCGTCCAAAACACGCAGACTGCGTTCCACTTCCATGGTAAAGTCAACGTGCCCCGGGGTGTCAATCAGATTGATACGATGGTCGCGCCAGAAGCATGTAGTCGCAGCGGACGTAATGGTGATGCCACGTTCCTGTTCCTGCTCCATCCAGTCCATTGTGGCGCCGCCGTCATGAACTTCGCCGATTTTGTATGTTTTACCGGTATAGAACAAAATACGTTCCGACGTGGTCGTTTTACCGGCGTCAATGTGTGCCATAATACCGATGTTGCGGTACATGTGCAAAGGAGCGGTTTTTCCAACAGACATACTATTTCCTTATTTTCCTTGTGATTATTTATCCATCTTTTCAGATTACCAGCGGAAGTGTGCAAACGCCTTGTTCGCTTCTGCCATTTTGTGTGTATCAATCTTTTTCTTGAACGCACCGCCCTGACCGGACAACGCATCGCGCAATTCACCAAACAGTCTGTCTTCCATTGCACGTTCGCCACGCTTGCGGGCAAACATAACCAACCAACGCAACGCCAATGTCTGCTGACGCGCCGGACGAACTTCGACCGGAACCTGATATGTTGCACCGCCAACACGACGGCCCTTTACTTCAACGGACGGTTTCAGGGCATCCACAGCCTCCTGAAAAGCCGCCAATTCATCGCCGTCTTTTGCAATTTTCTTCAGTTTATCCAATGCACCGTAAACGATGTTTTCGGCAACTTCTTTTTTGCCGTCCCACATAACAATATTAATACATTTTGCAACAACCAGATTATTATATTTAGAATCCGGCAGAATTACACGTTTAGCTGCACTTTTACGTCTTGACATTTTTGTTTTCCTTTTATTTCTTCATTCGCGGCCGGGCCGCAAATTACTCACACGGTCTTGCCGCGTGCATGGTTATTATTTCTTTACCTTTGCGCCATACAAGGAGCGGCCCTGCTTTCTGCTATCAACACCCTTGGTATCCAATACACCACGGATGATGTGATATTTCACACCGGGCAAGTCCTTTACGCGGCCGCCACGAATCATGACAACGCTGTGTTCCTGCAGGTTATGACCTTCGCCGGGAATATATGCGGTCACTTCGCGACCATTGGCCAGCTTTACACGGGCAACCTTACGCTGCGCCGAGTTCGGCTTCTTAGGTGTGGTTGTGTACACACGCGTGCAAACACCACGTTTTTGCGGATTTTCCATCATATCGGGCGCCGTGGATTTCACGACAACCTTTTTACGAGGTTTACGAATCAGTTGATTTACTGTTGGCATTCAAAATCTCTTTGTTTTTTGCATACTCTTTGGTCTACACAAAACCCGCCCCCCAGACTTATTTCAACGGCCGGGCCGTGATTATAAATCTGTTAAAGTGTGCAGATTTCTGTGTTTTTTTCTTTCCTTGTTTACACGGAAAGTGAACATACTATAACCACGGCCCCCGCAAATGTCAAGGAAAAACTAGGAAAAAATAATAAAGAAAAAAAGGAAAAGCCCCGTATTTTTGGGCTTTTATTACATATAAAAATATGACAAATTTATTATTGGTGGCAAATATCTTTGTGTAAATAAAAACGCCCCACCAAGGGGGCGTTTAATACCGACGAACGGATTAGAAATCGACACCGAACTTAAAGCCGAAGCCAAAGCCGTCATCAAATTCCCAATCACCGGTCGAATGTCTGATATCCGTCGAAACATACGCGCCGACGTATTTGGTCGCGTCAATATTATAATTTACGCCAAATTTGCCAGACCATACGCCCGCATCTTCAAAATTATCATCCAAGAAGCCCGTATATTCAACACCGGCAACCAGGTTCCAGTCCAGATTCAGTACCAGCTGGCCATCCAAACCGGCACGCAGTGTGTGAATGCCATCATCGTTCCAATTGAATGATTCGCTGTTCAGATAATCGAACGCTACATGACCGGCAACAGTCCAGCCTGCTGTCGTATATCCACCGCGAACGCCAACCGTCCAGTCATAAACAGTCGCATCTTTGTCCAAAAATGCCATATGGTCGCCCCATACCGGCGCCAGCGCATAAGAACCGAAGACATCCGCCTTCCAGTTGCCCATGTCAACCGCGCGATAATTCAAGCCCACTGAAAACGCATTCCAAGACGCGTTGTCAAACCAGTTGGATTCGCCCAGTGTTGTGCCGACCGAAACCAGCAGTCTGTCCGTGATGCCGTATCCCAACTGCTGCGCCAATCCCCATGTCTCTGTTTTTTCAGAGTGGGACGCCAAACTCGTCTCGCTGTAAAAACGACCTTCGCCTGGACGATACAACGGATTACCGTCGATAATATTCGCCGCATGGGCGCCCGATACTGCAAACACCGCCAGTAAAGAGGTCAAAACTATTTTTTTCATAACCTATCCTTTCGTTTAGTTTGTTGGCCTAGAATTCATTCTAGTCAGGAATATTGTACTATCCGCAAATACCCCGCCGCAAGGCCAAAGATTTTTGCACACCCCCCGAAAATATGTTATAATTCGCGCGCTTGCGATTCGGAATTTATTCATATAAAAAACGCCACACGATACGGAATCCGTGGCTTTTTTTAATAAAAAAACAAAATTTCATTATACTTTTTAATAATTAATTTTTTTAATGTTGACGGTTTTTTATTTCCCGTTTCGAATTTTTTTTATCTCGCGCCAGTCAGCATGGTTTCGCATATGCTCTTGATAAGAATTTGCAAACTTGTGCCCGCCACGCCCGTCCGCGACAAAAAACAAGTAATTTGTATCGGCGGGATTAAGCACCGCGCGAATCGCCGCGCGTCCAACATTTGCAATCGGCCCCGGCGGCAAACCGCGATTTGTATAGGTATTGTAGGGGCTTTCTATCTTCAAATGTCCACGCAGCAGCGGCGCCCCACGCATATCGCCGTATCCGTTCGTCAATGCGTATACAACCGTCGGATCCGCCTGCAGACGCATATTTGCGCGCAGCCGGTTCAAATACACACTAGCAACCAGCGGCATTTCCGATTCGCGCGGCGTTTCCTTTTGCACGATGGACGCCAGGGTCAACACCTCGTCCCATGCGCGCAACGGCGCCGGCGCCGCGCGCCCCGCCCCGCGCCACGAGGATTCAATTCGTGTCATTTTTTTGCGCATCAGTTCCAAAAAGGCAAGTCGGGACGTACCCTTGGCCACACGATACGTATCGGGAAACAGGTCCCCATCGCGCAAATCACACACGGCCGCCGTGTATCCGGGGTCGCATTCAACAGGCCCGGTCAGCGCGCTGCTGCGCAGCAGCAACTGCTTAATCTGCTGGACGGTCATGCCTTCGGGTATGACAACAGTTGTCGTTGCCACATCCCCGCGCGACAGCATTCGCGCCACACGCCACACGCTGGCGCGTGCAGGAATTTCGTATTCGCCAATCTGTATGCGACCGCCCATGCCGCGCACGACCAATTTAAACAATTTCGCCGAATCAATGACGCCGGCCGCCGCCATGCGGTTTGCAACGCCAGACACACTGGCCCCACGGGGAATTTCAATCGTGGCGGGGCCGCGCATCGGCGACCGCCAGGCCACCGCATACAAAACTACAAGCACCGCGGCAGCGAATGCAACGGTGAAAAATATTCTGAATTTTCGCTGTTTGAAATTTCTGGCTCTCATAACCAAAGATTATTGCAGATAAAAAGACAATTGCAAATCCAATTATCAAAACCCGGCCGTCAAAAACAAAAGCTGTGTTTGCACACAGCTTTACATTTCTGGTCGGAGTGACAGGATTCGAACCTACGACCTCTGCGACCCGAACGCAGCGCTCTACCAGACTGAGCTACACTCCGAAAACTCAACCAACGGGGCGATTATGAACCCTTTTTAGGAAAAATGCAACAATTTTTATTATCTATTTGCACTTGTAAATGAAATTTTATTTGCCATATTCTATGAAAGTGGGCAAAAGAAAGGAAAAAAGATGTTTGCACTGCGATTTTTAAGAAAAAATAAATTCGACAATTATAATGATTATATAGAAAACGCCGCCCCGGATATTCCGGAAAATTTTAACTTTGCATATGATGTAATTGACGTTATCGCCGATGAAACGCCTGAAAAAACGGCACTGTTGTGGACAAACGACAAGGGCGAGAAAAAATCAATCTCGTTCCGCGCACTGTCAAAAATGTCAAACGCGGCGGCAAATTTTTTGGCGGCACGCGGCATTCGTCGCGGCGACACCGTGCTGCTGTTCATGCGGCGGCGCTGGGAATACTGGGTTCTGATGATGGCGATACACAAACTGGGGGCGATTCCGATTCCGTCTACAAACCAGCTGCGCGCCGAAGATATCAAATACCGCATCGATGCGGCCGACGCGCGCACAATAATCGCATTTGACGATGGACATATAATAAATGAAATCCGAAATGCAATCGGAACGGACGACAAAATTCAGCTGATAGACACGGACGAAATCGACGCGGCGCTGGAATCATATCCTGACGAATTTGCGCGCGTGCCGAATGAAAATACCGACACAATGGTCGTATATTTCACCAGCGGCACGACCGACCTGCCGAAAATGGTGGCACATAATTATACATACCCGCTGGGGCATATAAACACCGCCATATTCTGGCAGCAGCTGCGCGACGGCGACATTCATTTCACCCTGTCGGAATCCGGTTGGGCGAAATGCAGCTGGGGAAAAATGTACGGACAATGGCTGGCCGGGGCAACGGTGTTCGTGTTTGATTTCAGCGACCGCTTTACCGCGCACGACCTGCTGACCGCCATTTCAGAAAATCACATCACGTCATTTTGCGCGCCGCCCACGGCCTACAAGATGCTGATTCACGCCGACATGTCCAAATACGACCTGTCCGCATTGAAAAAGGCCGAAATCGCCGGCGAGGCATTAAACCCCGAGGTATATGAACGCTTTCTGCAGGCAACCGGCATCAAACTGCGCGAAGGTTTCGGCCAGACCGAAACATGCGTGATGCTGTTTAACAACGAATGGATTGAACCCAAACCCGGCAGCATGGGCATGCCGGCGGCTGGATGGGATGTGCAACTGTTGGACGAACGCGGCCGCCCGGTGCCGGACGGAACCGTCGGCGAAATATGCATTTCACTGAAACGCCGCAGACCCGTCGGCCTGTTCCAAGGATACCATAAAAACGAAAAACAGACGGCCGCGGCATACCGCGACGGCCTGTATCACACGGGCGACGTCGCATACCGCGACAACGACGGATATTTCTGGTTTGTCGGCCGAAACGACGACCTGATAAAAACATCCGGATACCGCGTCAGCCCGTTCGAGGTCGAAAGCGTCCTGACCGAACATCCGGCCGTGCGTGAAGTCGCAGTAACAGGCGTACCCGACACTGCGCGCGGCATGGCGGTAAAGGCAACGATTGTACTTAACAAATACTTTCAGCCGACCGACGTTCTTTCCCGCCAGCTGCAGGACCACGTAAAATCGCGCACCGCGCCGTACAAATGCCCGCGTATTATCGAATTTGTCGACAGCCTGCCAATGACAATCAGCGGCAAAATTCGCCGCGCACTGATACGCACACTCGACAGCGCAAAAACATCAATCATTGAACCTGTCAAGGATACGCTGGGACTAAAGGAAGAAAAATAAAAAACGGGGCCTTGCCCCGTTTTTTTATTTGGTTCATCCCTATGCGGGATTTGATTTATGCAACCTTTTTCAGAACCAGGCTGGCGTTTGTGCCACCAAATCCAAAAGAATTGCTGACCGCGACATCAACCTTGCGCTGCTTTGCCTTGTGCGGAACCAGGTCGAAACCGGCCGCTTCGTCCACAGGGTCGTCCAGATTGATTGTCGGCGGAACAATGCCGTCGCGTATCGCCAGCACGCAGAATATCGATTCCACTGCGCCCGCCGCACCCAACAGGTGGCCCGTCATGGATTTTGTGGACGACATCGACACCGGCAAATCACCGAACAGTTCACGGACCGCCGCCAATTCGCCCAAATCGCCCAGTCCCGTGGACGTGCCGTGCGCATTGATATAGTCGACATCCGCCGGTGTCAGTCCGGCATCCTTCAGCGCGGCCTTCATCGCGCGCAGTCCGCCCTCGCCCCCGGGGGCCGGTGCGGTTATATGATATGCGTCGCCCGACAATCCGTATCCGGCAACCTCGGCGTAAATTTTTGCGCCGCGCGCCACGGCGTGTTCATATTCTTCCAGAACAAGTATGCCCGCGCCTTCGGCCATGACAAAACCATCGCGGTTTTTGTCCCACGGACGGGATGCCGCCGCAGGGTCGTCATTGCGCGTGGACAACGCCTTCATCGCTGTAAACCCGGCAACACCGATTTTACCGACCGCGCCTTCGGCGCCGCCCGCAATCATGACGTCCGCATCGCCGTGCTGAATCAGACGTGCGGCCTCGCCTATTGAATGGGCGGCCGATGCACATGCGGTCACCACCGACAGGTTCGGTCCCTTCAGTCCATATTTAATGGAAACATGTCCCGCCGTCATGTTAATGATGGATTTCGGGATAAAAAACGGGCTGATACGACGCGGGCCGCCGGTATACAGTTCAACACAATTATCATAAATCGTGTTCAATCCGCCAATGCCGCATCCGATGGATACGCCCATGCGTTCGCGGTCCCCTTCGAATGCGTCCAGGCCTGCGTCCTTTATCGCCTCGTCCGCGGCGACCATTCCGTAAACCATGGAAATATCCAACTTGCGCTGTTCGCGCGCATCCAGAACGGAATCCGGATTAAACTGGCCCGGTTCGGTTCCGACCACCGGCAGTCCCGCAATCTGGGACGCCAAATCAGATACGTCAAATCTGTCAATCTTGCGCACACCGGATGTGCCCGCGACAATATTCTTCCAGGCGTGGTCAATTCCAGTGCCGACCGGGGAAACAATTCCCATGCCTGTGATAACAACTCTTTTCATACCTATATTCCTTTTGAGTAGTACGAGCATATAATAACCTGTTTCACGCCCCAGGTACAGAAAAAAATCCGTCGCGAACAATATGTTTATTGCGACGGATTTAACAGTTCATTACAGAGACACTCTGCCTGAAAACGTTTTACACTTAGGCTTTCTTGTGAGCGTCGATGTAGCTGACCGCATCACCAACTTTTGTCAATTTAGCAGCTTCTTCGTCCGGAATCGTGATATCGAATTCTTTTTCAACTTCCATAACGAATTCAACGACGTCCAAAGAATCGGCACCCAAATCATTGACGAATGTCGCTGATTCCGTAACCTTCGCTTCCGGAACACCCAGCTTTTCCGCTACGATTTTTTTTACTCTTTCAAAAGTTGTCATTTTTTATCCTTTGTTTCAGTTAAATTTGTGGTCCCCGTTGGGGAACGTCATATCTAAAACTATCATTTTCTGCACATGGTGTCAAGAAATTATAACAAACCATAACAAAAACTAAAAATTACTGTCGATTTCCGTGTCCGAAATTTCTTCCAGTAAAGAATTCATATTCATGCGAAATTCTTCTTTGTCTGACGTCCAAACCAGCCTGCGCATCAGGAATTTATTCACGTCATCCATTGTCAAATCAGGAATCCCCGCCGCGGTTGCAACGCGCCGCCATGCGCAACGCGGGTCGGTCAAATGACTGCCGCCGCGACCGGGAAAAACCCAGAAACTGTCCTGGGGCAAATCACGCAGCAACACCACCGCCGCATCCGACAACGGCATATCGCCCCACATATAATGATTAAAGTCCAGCTGTTCCCACTGCATTGAAAAAATTTTGGACTTTGGCGCAAACCCATATATCAGCATCAGAAACGCCGCGCGCACAACCGTGTCTGGTTCCGCACGTATCGCATCCACCAGTCGCACCAACCCGCCCCGGGTCAGCGGGCGAACACGCCTGTTCTGGGGAACCTTGGCCAGGGACGCTGCCGGATTTTCTTTTACATATCCGGCATCGACGGCATAGTTGAAAATGCTCTGCACCAATTCCTGCATGCGGCCTGCGATTGCCGCGCCGCGTATCGTGGCGATAACCGCCGCAATATCTTGAGCGGTTATTTCGGAAATATTCTTTTCAAACAGCGCCGACAAATGACGATCTATGGCACGCACCAGCTTTGTGCGTGAATCCTCGCCCCGGCGCACGCGCCTGTCAAGATACAAGTCCAGAAATTTTTTAAATGTTATCTTGTTGCGGCGCGCGGGCTTTTTCTGCGACGCACTTTCCAAAATGACGGGAACCGCGCTGCGCGCGTCCTCTATATCCATGTCGGGATAATTTCCTATTATTATGCGCCGGTCGCGTCCGCCTACACGTTTGCGGACAAAGAACGTTTTGACCCCCCGACTGGTTATATACATGCGCAGACGCGGATCCGACAGGTCCTGGACCACATCAAAACCAGATGCCGGCGCGGGCAGATTGTCCAAGATATACGGGTTAAAATAAAATTGATGCGCCACGACCTGCCCCGATTGTTCTTTATTTTTTTATTTTGTCCTTTCGGAGATTCTGCCGGCCCAGAATGCTTTTTTTGCCTTCTCAACCTCTACTAACTTTTGGTACGTATCGCAGAAATCATTATTGCGCCGTCTGTATTTGCACCGCGCATCAGTACACGGGTTTGACAGGCTAAAATTTTCACAACACAAAGGCTCGAAATAAATTGATTGAAAATTTGGCAAATCGAAATCACTGATGTCCATACGCACATCCCTGACGCACGATACCGGCAGACTATCCATCATTGCCTTGTTCATATACAAAGTGCGTATTTCCAGCGCTTTCGCATTGCTTTCTTTCTTAAGCTTGCCATATGCCGCACACAGTTTTTTATATTCCGACCAATCGGCGTGTATATCCCTGAATTTTGTTCGCAGAAAATATTTAAATACAGACATTTTAATTTTATCCTTAACTTATCATGAAACCTTTAGTGCATTGATAAACGCGCTTTGCGGTATCTCTACACTGCCGAATGTACGCATGCGCTTTTTGCCTTCCTTTTGTTTTTCCAGCAGCTTGCGCTTGCGCGTTATATCCCCGCCATAACATTTTGCGGTAACGTCCTTGCGATACGCCGCAATCGTCTCTCTGGCTATTATTTTTCCGCCTATGGCCGCCTGCAACGGAATCTTGAACTGATGACGCGGAATCAAATCCTTCAGCTTTTCAACAATCTGACGGCCGCGCTTTTCCGCGAAACTGCGGTGGCATATGAATGACAGCGGTTCTACATTTTCTTCGTTAACCAATATGGAAACCTTTACCAAATCAGACGGCTGGTATCCCTGAACTACATAGTCGAATGATGCATATCCCGACGATATGGATTTCACCCGGTCATAGAAATCAAACACGATTTCCGCCAGCGGCAGCTGGTAAACCAACACCGCCCTGTTGCCGATGTATGAAATGTTTTCCTGAATGCCGCGCCGTTCCGAACACAGCGCCATGATTCCGCCCATGTATTTGTCGGGCATCATGATTGTGGCGCGCACCCACGGTTCTTCTATGGATTCGATTTTAGTCGGGTCGGGCATGTCGGCCGGATTTTCCAAATCAATTGTTTCCCCGCCGCGCAGGTGCAGCTTGTACAGCACGCTGGGCACTGTATTTATCAGATTCAGGTTGAATTCCCGGGTCAGTCTTTCACTGATGATTTCCATATGCAGCAGCCCCAGGAATCCGCACCGCAATCCAAAGCCCAGCGCAGACGACTTTTCCGTGGTAAACATAAACGACGCATCGTTCAGGGCCAGTTTTTCCGCACTTTCACGAAATGCCGGATAATCGTCCGCCTCTACCGGAAAGAAAGATGAAAACACCACCGGAATAGACGGTTTGAAACCGGGCAATGCAACGCCGCCAGCGCGCGCGTCGGTGATTGTATCACCAACCTTGCAATCGTGAATTGTCTTCATCCCGGTTATAATAAACCCTATTTCCCCAGTCCCCAACGAATCGGTATTTACCATTTTGGGCGTGAAATATCCGATTTTATCAACCGTGTATTCCGCCCCCGTCGCCAGGAATTTGATTTTCTGGCCGCGCGACAGAACGCCGTCTACCACACGCACCAATATGACCACCCCCAGATAGGAATCATACCATGAATCAACCAGCAGCGCGCGCGTCGCCCCATTTTCATCCCCACGCGGCGCCGGCAGTTTGTGAACAATCTCCTCCAACAATTCGGGAACCCCCGCCCCGGTCTTGCCCGACACGGCCAGCGCATCGGCCGCATCCAGACCGATTACATCCGCAATCTGCGCACGCGCGCCGTCAACGTCGCTGGACGGCAAATCAATCTTGTTCAGCACGGGCAGCATTTCCAAATCATTATCCAGCGCCAAATACGCATTCGCCAGCGTCTGCGCCTGGACGCCCTGGGTCGCATCAACCAGAACCAACGCCCCTTCGCATGCGGCCAGACTGCGCGACACCTCGTATGAAAAATCAACATGCCCCGGCGTATCCATGAGATTGAGCTGATAAACCTCGCCGTTTTTGGCGGTATAGTTCAGACGCACTGTCTGGGCCTTGATTGTGATTCCGCGTTCGCGCTCAATATCCATTGAATCCAGAACCTGCGACTTCATTTCGCGCGATTCCAAACCGCCTGTAAATTCAATCAGCCGGTCAGACAACGTCGACTTGCCGTGATCAATATGCGCAACAATTGAAAAATTTCTGATGTGGTCCTGTTTCATAAAAATACCTTGTGCCATGCGGCAATGATAAACCAGTATTAGTTTATCCGCAAGGTATTTCTTTTCAAAAAACTGACAAATTCTGCCCGTGGCGGCGAATTTTACCGGTCGCCCAGCCCGTCCAAAATCTGGTCGATGCGCTGCGCCCGTTCCAGCGTGTCGTCGTATTCGAAACGAATGTCGGGAACATATTTCTGATTCATGTGCGCGGCCAGTTCAAAACGCACTGATTTTGTTATCGCATCCAGCCGCTTTTGAACGGCCGCCGTATCGGTGTTGCGCGAATAATAGAACAAACGTACAAACTGCAGTCCGCCATGCGCCACCGCCCCTACCAGCGATACGCCGGATACAATTTCATCTTCGCCGTAATTGTCGCGCAATATTTCCGCAACCAGTGTCTGAACCTTGGCCGCAATGCGGTCGCCGCGATTTGAATTAATCTGTTTTCTTGCCATTTTTATCCCCGAAAATATATATTCAATTGTAAATTATTAGAAATTCAATTACAATCAAGAAAAATTTTAATTCGGGGGAAAAATGAAACTGGTTGATAGTATCTTAAAGAAAGCCGAACATCCGGCATATACGTGGATTGTATTCCTGCTGACGGTATGCGAATCGATATTCCTGTTCATCCCACCCGAAGTATTCATGACCCCGCCCATTGTCGCCAACCGCCGACGCGCGGTTCCAATCACGGCGGCGGCGGCATTGGGATCGCTGGTGGGGGGTGCGATTGCATACATAATCGGATTGTGGCTGTTCGATTCGGTCGGCATATGGCTGGTCCAGAATTTTGCCACGATGGAAAAATTTGAAATGGCCCAGGCAATGTTCCTGCGCCATGGTGTGTTTATAATCGTACTGACCGCGATAACCCCCATTCCGTACAAGCTGATGGCGATGTGCGCGGGATTCCTGGGATTTCCGGCGCTGCTGTTTCTGGGCGTGTCGGCGATATTCCGCACGGGCCGGTTTGCAGTTGTCGGATTTTTGCTGTGGCGGTTCCAGGATGCTGCAAACACGATTGTAAAAAAATATTTCTGGCCGTTGACACTGGCCGCAATTATCGCGGCGGGACTGGGCATTATATTAATGCTGGCGCTGTAAAAACGACATCCGATAAAATTCTTGGACGAAAATAAAAAAGATTCCCGCCCTGCGGCGGGATTTCTTATTGAACCCATATGGTTGCATATGTCGTGCCGGTTGCACTGCCGACTGGGATTTGAACATTTCCCTTGGTTGCGGTAATTTTCCCGTCTGTCTGCGAGACATTTACGATAACAGCCCCCGTACCCGTCGCCGTGGCGTCCAGATTGTTCAACTGTGCCTTGGTGGCATAGGTGCTGGCGATATTGTTGCCCGACGCGTCTGCGGTCGCACGCGCCGCCGTGCCTGTTGTCGCCAGTTTGCCCGACAATGCGGTTGCAACGGCTTTCTCGGACGGATATTTTGTATCGCTGGCACTGGCCGCGGCGGCGATAGTCGTGGTTTTGTTTGCCGAATTTTCCGCTGTATACCCCAGGGCCGCCTGTTTGCCTGCAATCTGCTGCGCATATCCGTCGTATGTGGCGACCTTTGCACTGGTGATACCCGAATTCGCGGCATTTAACTGCGCGGCCGACAATGTAGCCTGCTTGCCCGACAGCGCGGTGTTTACAACCTTGTTTTGAACCGGATTTGTGCTGGTCGCACTTAATGCGGAATCAACGGTTATTGCGGGGGGAATCGTCGGCTTGTTCGCCAAATCATTATAAGACCCAGTTGTCGCAACCGCCGCCAGGCCCGCAATCTTGGACGCAGCGATTGCCGCATTTGACGCAATATCGGCGTTTACAATCGTGCCATCGGTAATCATGGCGGACGAAACGGTGCCGGTCGTGATGTTTCCCGACGCATCGGTGATGACGGCCTTGTTCTTGTTAGTGTCGCCCTGTGCGGTGGAAACCTTTGCGTTAACCGCAGTTGTTGTTGCAAATCCGCTGTCATTGGTCAGCTGGCTGACCTTGGTCGGAATGGTCGGCTTGTTCTTTATCGCCGCAACACCGGTTGTCGCATTCCAATCCGACTGAACCTGGGCGGCGGGAATTGCCGGCTTGTTCGTCAAATCATTATAAGACCCGCTTGTCGCAACCGCCGCCAAATCGCCGGGCTGAACCGCAGTGTCGGCCGTCGATTTAACCGCGTTCAACGCCGTCTGTAATTTTTCGTCTTCTGCCTTGCGTGCGTTTGATTCCGTCTTCAGCTGGCCCTGGATGGACGACTGGGAATCCAAAATCATCTGCTGGGCGACCGGCATGTTAGGATACTTGTTCGCATCCTGAACATCATAATCGCTGATGCTGGTTTCCTTGTTGGCGGAAACCTCGGCCCCGTCCAGCATTTCACGCACGAAACCCGCACTGGCCACATCGGCCCGCGCCGGCCCAGAAACAACCGCGGCAATCATAGAAATTACAAAAATACTCGTCGCTTTTTTCATAATCAGTTCTGCTCTTTCGTATATGTCTTATAAATATTTACGCAATGTCTGTGTATGTCCACGCGTCGGGCGCATGGATTGGCATTGACGCCAATCCATGCACAACCCGTGCCTAGTTTCCAGAAGTTTCGCTGGTACCGCGTTCTATAACTTCCCATGTATAATTACCTTTGCCCGCAGACACCAGAACACACTTGTTCTTTGGATCCGCACATGCGTCGGTCGGACGCGGCAGTCTGCTTTCAACATCCGTACCCAATTCGGCTAAGCTTTTATCAATCGCCTCGCGGTTGGCAGTAATATTCTGTTCGTTCCTTTTAACATTCTCGTTTGCTTCCTTGATACCGGCAACAACCGTTGTCGCACTGGCGGACGCACCCATATTCGTTGGGTTAACCACACCGATTTGTGTATTATATGTATCCGTGGAAACTTTCTTGCCCACTTCGGTATTTACGTCGGCCAAAGATGCGTTTACATCAGCCGTTTTGGCATAAGGCGCCAAAGTGTTCAAGATACTGCCCGCTGTTTCAGCCGTGCCGTTCAATTTTTCAATAGCGGCCTTGTTGGCATCCGCAGTGTCCTTGGTCGCAATCGGTGCATATGCCGCATCGGCGTCTGTCGCACTCAACAATCCGGCGGTCGCACCCTGAATCTGGGTCGCAACATCGGCGGTCTTGGCATAGGGTGTCAACGCATCCGTAATTTTCTTTGCAACACTGCCCTCGCCGGAACCGTTCAGCGTTGTAATCGAAGCGGTGTTTGCATCTACGCGCCCCGCCAGCGTATCCAACGCGGATGTATCGGCCTTGCCCTCCAGTTGGCTGGTCAATGTTTCTATCGCTTCTTTGTTGTCTGCGGCGGTACCGGCATTTGCATTCACAATTTGCGTCAGGCTTTCTACCTTTGTCTCAACGGAGCCTGTTGTTTGGTCAACATACGCCTTGGACGCAATTTCCGCGTTCGCCGCGCCCATGCCGACAATGCCCAGCATGACAGTGAAAATACCAGCAGTTAATTTTTTCATAATTTTCTTCCTTTACTTTTTATTTGTTTTATTCACCAAGCGGCGACGTCACATCCATCCAGACAACGCCCTTTGCGGTCGTGTCATAAGACAATACGCAACGTCCTGATTGTGCTGCGCAATCACCTGTCGGCTGTGGCACCGCCAAGGATTTGACAGTGTTTGCAACACTGCCTGCTGTATTTTCATCACCGTTTAATGTTTCAATTGCAGCCGAATTGTCGGCAACATCCTTTACCAGACCGGTCGTGTCATCGCCAACGGTTGTCTTTAAGTTTGCAACATCCGTTGTCAGTGTACCAATCGGCAAATCCCCAATCGCGCTATCAATTGCGGCATCAATGGATTCCTTGATTTCACCCTCGCCGGTCAAGGCGCCCGCAATCGCATCGGCAACAGTTTTGTCGATGCCGCTGTTTATAGCAGCGATATCATTTGTATTTTTCGTAACCCGAACGTCCAGCGCCGTCAAATCAGTGGCATTTTTTGTGGCCTGGGCCGCTGCATCGGACGCCTTTTTGTCGGCCGCCGCCGCCGTTGCCGCCGCGTCCGCCGTTGCCTTGGTCAGACCCGACGTCTCGTCGCCGACCGCCGTTTTCAATCCGTTTACATCCGTGCGCAGCGTATTTACATCCGACGCGTCCGCCTTGGTCGCCAATTCCTTGGCAATTGCGGAATCTGCATCCTGCAGCGCGTTGGTTATATTGTTTGTAATCTGGTCGCCCAGCTGCGTGTTGTTAACGTATGTGTTCGCGGCATCCTCGCTGGTGATATATGTATTGGACACTGTTTGCAATGTCGCGTCCCTGACATTGTCCACATATGCCCGGCTTGCGATTTCCACAGGCGCCGCATGTGCCGCACTCATGCCGAATATGGCCGCCGCCACCCCGGAAAAAGCAATATTTTTTATTTTCATTTCATACTTCCTTTTCTTGCCTTTATCACCGCTTTTTATAAGAAAGCCAGCGAAATTGTTTCATTCCTATTGTCCGTTTGCATCAACGACCTTGGCCCAGCTCTTTTCACCATCGCTGACAAACAGAACAAAGTCGCCGGTTTGCGGTGCCGTTATCATGGAATCCGCGGCATCCAAAGATGCACGGACATCAGCCGCCAGCTTCGAACGCGCGATTTCCGCATCCGCCGCAATCTGGGTATTGGTAATTTTGATATTCTGAACCTGTTGCGCCACAGCGTTGTTGATTTCCTGGCTGACGTCGCCGGCAACAACGTTCTGAATTTCTTCCTGCAGTTCGGTTTTTACATCATTGACCGTCTTGTTAACCGCGTCGGTCGTCGCGTACGCGGCCAGTTCTTCCTTGGTCGCCAATCCCGCCAGCGACTGGTGCGCCGTCAGATATCCGGCATCATTTTGAAACTCGCTGACCTTGGTCGGAACGGTCGGTATCTCAGATTTGTCCGCCTTGCCAGTCAGCGCGGTCTTTGCCTCCTCTGCGGACTTGGCCGCCGCATCGGCCGCGGCCTTGGCGCCGTCGGCCGCATTACCGACCGATATGACCGTAGCTTCCAATTTCGTCAAATCAGACGTTGAAGCCTTGCCGGCCAGACCGGCATTCAACTGTTCTGTCGTGGCATAGGCTTTCAACGCCTCGCTCATGTCGCCGGCGACAACATCCGCAACCTTCTCGTCCACTTCGGCCTTGGTGTATACATCGTCCAGCGCGGTGTTTATATCCTGTGAAATGGCATCAAACGAAGTCTTGACCTCTTCCTTGGTTGCCAACCCCGCCAGTTCGGTTTTCTCGGCCTTGGCTTCCAAATCCTCCTTAGTGGCCCATCCGGCTGATGCCGCGGTTATCGCCGACGCAATGGCGTCATTCATTTCCGCGGTTGTGGAATACAAGTCCATATCCGCCGCGATTCCCGGCTCACCCTTTTCACCCTGGGGGCCCTGGGGACCAACCAAATCTTGTTTTGCAATCAGCAACTGCCATTCATCGGGGCCGTCGCCTTCGTACTGCCACACAATATCACCGACGGCATTGGTGCCGATTACAACCTCGCGGCCATCCTGGCCGACTGCGACATCCATCGCCGCCTTTAATCCTTCGACGTCCAGCGACATGTTGCCGTCGTCTTCAATAACAATCAGTCCGTCGGTGGAATTCAGCGCCGCCTGCTTTCCATCCAGCGCCGCGGCCAGGTCTTCGTCGGCCTTGCCCAGTTTATCCACCTGGCTGTACAAATCGTCAATCTGGCGTTCCAAATCGGCCGTAGCCCCCGGATCCAGCGTGCCGCCGCCACTGGTTCCACCACCACTCGTGCCGGGACGCGTCGACGAACCGCCGCTGACCGATGTCGCACCACCCAAATGTTTACCTATGGACAAACGCTGCGTTGTTATCGGGGTTCCCGTCGTCTTTACCGGTGTACCGGGCCGCGCCGAAGCCGACGGCGAAACACGCATGGAACCACCGCGCACCGCATTGATTGCGGCACTGGGCTTTGCCGACGCGGCCGAAGACGCGGCGGACGCGCTGCTGTATGTGCCAGCCCCCCCCAGCGAACGCACGGACGCCGCCGCATTCGCATCGGACACCGATGCGCAAATAACACAAACAACCGCTATTGTTGAAATCCACACACTATGTTTCATTTATTCTCTCTACCTAGTCAATGATGCCATATTTGACGTATTCAATACAACCCATTATTGCGCTAAAATTCATATCTCAGCCCCATGGACAGCGAATTGTCCAGAATCAGGCCGATTTTGTTTTCATAATCATAACCGTTGTTCAGACGACGCGTGTGTTTTGTACCTGTCAGGCCCGCCAGACGATAACGCAAATCAAAAACCAGATTGTCGTCCAATTTGCGCGACCAACCCAAATACACGCCGCCCATCGGGGACACCGCCGTCTTTTTGGTGTTGTCGCCCTCCATCTTTATCAGCATTCCGTTATCCTGAATAACATATGCGTCCATTTCTGTTGTCGGTATCGCGACACCCACCCCGGCCCCGGCATAAAAACCGTTGTCAAAGTCATAATATCCGTTTGCCATAACATACGGAACCGACAGCGAAAATTCCGCGCCGTCGCCCTTGTCATCAAAATAGCCCAGATATCCCGCCTCTAATTCAGCGCGCCAAAAATACCCAAACGTGCGGCCCGCGAACACACCACCGCCAAAGACCGGTTCAAACGAATACTTGTCGCTGGCACCGCCAAGTTTGGGGTCATCAGACGAATATTTGTTTTTCCAGTTCAAAAAGCTCAGTTCCGCGCGACCGCCCACGTACCATCCGGTCTTGGCCTTGTCATTATAACTATAAGTTATGTTGTATCCGCCGTCCGCGTCGCGCTTTATATAGCTGGGACGGGCGGGCGCCGCAAACACCGGCATAGTCATTGCACACAAAACAGCCAAAGAAACAATTTTTTTCATCTTGAAATATCCCCCTACTTTTTCATAATAAGATATCACAAAAACGAATATTTTCCAAAACATAAAAACACATATTGACAACTTTTTGCAAAACATGGTAAATTTTCCTTATAAAACAAAGGGAAAAACAAATGAAAAAATTTTTATTGATTGCGGCCCTGGCCTCTTTGGCGGCATGCGGCGGCGTTCCGAACAAAATCAACGATGACAAGGTTTTCTTTGCATTTGACTCTGCCGAAATATCCGATGCGGCGCGCCGCGACCTGGAAAAACAGGCGTTATATATGAAGAAAAATCCCGACATAAACATTGTGATGGGCGGCCACTGCGACGAACGCGGTTCCACCGAATACAATCTGGCGCTGGGGGCGCTGCGCGCAGGAAACGCCGCGCACGTCATAATAAAGGAAGGCATTGAACCGGCCCGCATCAAAACCGTTTCCTATGGCAAGGAAAATCCGCAGTATCCGGGAACCGGTGAAAAAATCTGGGCAAAAAACAGAAACACCACGACAACCGTTAAATAATCAAACGCCTTCGGGCGTTTTTCATTTTCTTGACCGGCAAACCTTTTTTTACTACCATCCGAATCATGGAAGAAAAGACTGCTATTTCCTTTGCAAACGTCGCCGCGGCGTACGACAATGCGGACGAAGTGCTCAGCGATGTGTCATTTAACATCAGCGCGGGTTCGTTCTATTTTCTATCCGGGGCATCAGGCGCCGGAAAAACAACACTGCTGCGCCTGATATACCAGCTGCACAAACCCGCACGCGGCCAGATAAAGCTGTTTGGAAAAAACACAGGCGACATGACGCGCGACGACATAGCGCGCCTGCGCCACAAAATGGCGATTGTGTTTCAGGAATACTCGCTGTTGTCGCACCTGACCGTGTTCGACAACGTGGCCCTGCCCCTGCGCGTTCGCGGCATATCAGAATCAAAGATACAAAAACTGGTGGCCAAGGTTTTGGAATGGGTCGGTTTGGGCAAATACGCCGACGCCAACCCCAAATCACTGTCCGGCGGCCAGCAGCAGCGTGTGTCGGTCGCCCGCGCAATCATAGTCCAGCCTTCAATACTGCTGGCCGACGAACCGACGGGCAATCTGGACGATGAAAACGCGTCCCGCCTGATGGAACTGTTTATACAAATGAACAAAATGTTCGGCACGACCATAATTCTGGCGACACACAGCAAAAAGCTGATGGACACGTACAAATTCCCGGTAATTCACGTGGAAAACCACAAGGTCGGATTCCAAGGCACCGCCGCCGCGCGTACCACCGCGGATGCGGCCGCCAAGAAAACATGGAAAGGCCCCAAGCCACAGAATTATTTCACGGAACTGTCAAAACAGTTTGACGATATTGGAAACGCATAAATGAAAAAGCCGATTGTATTTTCACTGGTTCGCGAACAATCCGTATTCATGACGGCAATAATGTCGCTGCTGACCTTTCTGTCGGTCATGGCGCTGGGGATTGCGCTGGCGATTGGAACAGGCGTGATGCGCTGGAACGCGCAATGGGATTTGTTCGCAACAGTTCAGGTAATGAATTCCGATAACGAGGGTGCGGTTCGAAAAATTCTGGGAACCCAGTCAGACAAAATCGCCCTGTCGCGGGAAATAACCGCGGATGAAATGGCGGATTTGCTGCGTCCGTGGCTATCGGGCGGCGGCGCGCTGCAAAACTATCTGCCCAAAATGTGGGAGGTGAAATTCAACACAAAATCCGACCTGGAATCAGTCGGCAAGCAAATCGCGCCGCACGCACGGTTTCTGACGCACGCCCAGGCGCTGCGGACATCGACCGCGGCGGGTTGGAAAATGATTTTAATCGCGGCAATTGTGCTGGGATGCGCACTGGGGACAATTGGCGTATGCGTGTCATACATAGCGCGCAACACGGCCATGCTGCACCGGCGCGAACTGGAAATACTGAACCAAATCGGCGCCACCGACGCTTTTGTCGCCCGCCAGATGCAAATTATCACGGCCAAAATATGCGCCGTCGCGGGCGCGGCCGGATTTGCGGCGGCGGCGGTGGTACTGATGCTGGTGCTGTCGGCGGCGAAATCGGCGCGCGTGGGCCTGATGGCGATGATGGGCCTGTCGGGGGCCGGATGGATGGCGCTGATTATGATGCCGGTTGCAATCATAGTATTCGCAATTTATATAACGCGGCGCACAACGCTGAACATTTTGAAAAACAACTGATGAAATTCTTTACACCGTCTTTTTTAGTTGTCGCATTATTTGTTATCGGCGGAATGGTTTTCAAATCGGCCGCACCGACACGCTGTCCGCAATTGCGACCGGACGACAGCATATTCGTCCTGACGGGCGATGCGCGACGTATTCCTTTTGCGATGCGGCAACTGTCGAAATACCCTGACGCAGATTTATACATAATCGGTGCCGGCGCGAACGCATCACCGGCCATAACGCGCCGCGCATCGGTGGAATCCGATTCGAAATCTACATATCAAAACGCCGTTGCGATAAGAAAAATTGCCCGTCAAACCGGTCTGGACCGTCTGGTTATCATCACAACCGAAGACCATATGAACCGCGCACTGTACCTGGTGCGCGGACAATTGCCGGGAATGGAAATCGTCGCCTGTCCTGCTGCACTGGCCGGGATGCCGCCTGCAAAAAGACTTGAACGTTGGACCACGGAATATATAAAATATATCGCGACGATGATCGGAATCAAGGAAAGTTGGTAAAGGAAAACATCATGATAAAAACAATCTTATTTAAATTAATACTGGGACTTTATTTCCTGGCATGGTCGCCGCTGCTGCTGGTGGGGCTGGTGTCAAAACGCCTGAATGATTTCCTGGTAAAAACGTGCGCGGCGGGCGTACTGTGGGTGGCGCGTCTGGTATGCGGCATAAAATACGCCGTACATTATCCCCCGCGCGAAGAAAACGGCGTTCCCGCAATGCCAAACGGCAACTATCGCCTGGATGGCAAGGCGATAATCGCCGCCAAACACATGTCGATTTTGGAAATCGCAATATTGTCCAAGGTGGTACCGAACTCCTTTTTTATTGTAAAGCGTGAAATAATGTGGATACCGGTTTACGGATGGGCGTTTTGGCGGATGGGCTTGGTTCCGGTAAACAGAACACGCGGCAAAACAAACATGAACAAGCTGGCGGCCAAGGTGGCGAAAAAAATAATGGACGGCCAGATTCTGATTATATTCCCCGAAGGCACGCGCGCAAAACCGGGACAGCGCATACCACTGCGCCGTGGCCTGCTCTATATCGCGCATCAGCTGAAACTGCCTATTCTGCCGGTGGGAACCGATGCCGGCAAGTTCTGGCCCAAACACGGCCGTGTTCACAGCGGCACCGCCAATGTTTATTTCGAGCCCCTGCTGCCATGCAACGCATCACTGGATGAAATAAGCGAGGCGATAAACCGCCACAGTGCATAAATAAAAATCCCGCGATGCGGGATTTTTTACTGCGCGGTGCCGTCGCACCACGACATGCGACGACCGCCGGAATACGGACGCCCCAGCTTCTCGCGGATTAACACAATTCCCACATCGCGGCCATCGGATGCGAAAACGTTTGCATCAATTCGCCCAAGATATTTGTCATCCTTGATGTTTTCCAATTCGACAACCGTCCCGACGGGAATCAATTCCGCCAGTCTGTCGCGCGCCTGCAGCGCCCGCGTGATTTCAGACGCACATTGTCCGTGGATTTCGGGTGTATCGACGTTAATCAGCCTGACGCGTACAGACACGGATATGTCCGGCGCCAGATTTACATACGCCGCAAATGTGTCGCCATCGAAAATATAATCAACCACGGCGGGAACCGCCGACGCGCAGCGCGGCACAAAACAGATTGCAAACACCGCAGAAATGATTTTATTCATGTTCGCATTTTATAATGATATGAAAATAAAACAAACAAAAATCCCGCATCGCGGGATTTTTTTGCTACGGCAGTTTCGGCGACCATGTTGGTTCCAGACCATTCACATTTTCCGGCAGTTCGATATCATATATGTTCTGGCCGGTAATATCCACACTGCGGATATGGCTGATACGCTCTATCCCGTCCAGCGCCTTTTCCGTTTCATAATAAACCACGCGGCGCGACCCCGGCGCCCAGGAAGGCGCCTCCATAAACCAGCCGCCGGCCAGAATTTTTTCATTTCGCCCGCGCGGATTCATAACGCCTATGTAAAACGTGTCGTCCGCCATTTTGGTAAACGCGATGAACTGGCCGTCGGGCGACCATGCCGGCGTTGCGTACCGGCCCGCGCCGTATGTTATGCGCTGCTCGGCCAGCGTGTCCAAATCCATGACATGAATCTGTTGGCGCCCCGAACGGTCGGAATTAAAGGCCAGCTTTTTACCGTCGGGCGAATATGACGGACTGGTGTTGAGCGAGTTGCCAAAAGTCAACTGCCGCAGCTTTTTCGATTCCATGTCATATTCATATATATGCGTTATTCCATCCTTGACCAGCGACAGCGCGATTCTGGTGCCATCCGGCGAAAACCGCGGCGCAAAATTCATACCGCCGAACTGTCCCAAACGCCGCTGGTCGCCCGTATCCAAGTCCAACGTCCAAACCATCGGGTCGTCGTCGCGATATGACAGAAAGACCACCGTCTGCATGTTGGGCGAAAAGTGCGGCGACATCACAAACGTGTTTTCATCGGACAAATAACGCATACCGTATCCGTCCTGGTCCATTATGGCCATGCGCTTGGTTCGGTTATGTACCGGGCCGGTTTCCGCGATAAATACAATTTGCGTGTCGAAATATCCGACTTCGCCGGTCAGCCGCTCGTAAATCGCATCCGCCATTATATGCGCCATTCGGCGCGCGGATTTACGGGACGCAACCAATGACTGGGCCTCTATCTGCTCGGCCCCGTTTACATCCCATACATAAAACTCCAGATTATAACGTTCGCCCGCCTGCTGTGTCAGCTTTGCCTGAACCAGCACCTGTGCCTTTATCGCCATCCATGACTTAAAGTTTGGCATTGAACCCATTTTCACATATTCCGGAAAGGCGTCATGTCCGACGATGCGAAACAGGCCGGTGCGTTTTAAATCATCCTCTACAACCTGGCGTATCATTTTTGCATCCGCCGCAGAAACATCGCCCACCGTTTCAAACTTCTGCACCGCAACCGATGTCGGCGCAGCGCCGCCGGCAACGATATCCACCTTCAGCTCGGCACGGACCGGCACCACAAACAGACAGCAGAACGCAACCAGCACAACAATTCTTTTCAACATATCAATTCCTTTCCAATTTTATGAATATATCAACTGTGATTTTATATGCATCGAAAACAAAAATCAAGAACCCCGCCGCTTTTGCACACATACACAAACCACAATACAACCGACAACACACCCGCACACACAGCCGTGTTTACGGCCGCATTTACAAATGTATTGACAAACGTCAACACAATGTTATAGTCAGTTGTAAGTACGACAGTATTGCAACCCGTATAGGAGAATGTCTATGCCCAATGTGATGCAGCAGTTATTCATAATGAATATAGAGGCCCTGCTTAAGGAATACGCGGCCTATCGCACATTCAACAAATCGGATTGCGTTATAAACATGCGAATCCCGCGCCCGATATTGGACAAGATAAAAGAACTGGCCGAGGCTCAACACGTCCCGTACCAGTCGTTGATTTCATCCGTGCTGTTTTCACTGGCCAACATAGAAGATAAAAAATAGCCCTGCCCGCGCGCCGCGCCCACGCATACGACAAATTCAATTTATGCAAAATTCCGGCTGCACAATCCGCACCGGTGATATTTAGAACAAAAGAATAAAATAAAAAACGGGCGCAGTTTATAAAACCGCACCCGCATCACATCAATAAAAGATATTACCATTCCAACAGTTCGGGACAACCGATGGTCTTTGCGCCACTGGTCGTCATCAGGAATGACAAAACCATACCGACACCGAACAACAGGATGAACCCGACCAGCATGCCGGCACCCTTGTTCTTCAAATCCTCCATTTCGACTTTGCCCTTGGAAATATATCCCCATGCCCAGTTCGCGATAATAAACGCAGCGCCGATAAAGGCCATTGTACGCAGCATATTAAACACGCCGCGCAAATCGGTCAGCAACGTGCACAGACCGCTTTCATTAACCGCCGCCATTGCCGGGCCGGCCGCCATAACGCCGATTATCGCCATATTTATTTTTCTTGCTATTTTTTTCATAAAAATCCCCTTTGTCTTTACATTGATTTTATCATAAATTTTCGCACTATTCAAATATAAATGCGCCGCGTTTCCGCGGCGCACAAAAAAATCTGTCGGCCATTTTACATCGCCGGCACAATCACATACTTGCGGCGAACCGTCGGACGCGCGCATGAATTGCATCCGCATGCCGGGCATTTCGCCGCGGGCGCAACAACCTGACGCGACGGATGCGGCAGGAATCCACCATTGTCATGCATAAACAAATCTTCGCAGCGCGTGTTGCGGTATACAACCTTTTTGCTGCCCTCTACACTGCGGGCGACATCGGAATAGCGGTTGCCGGCTTCGGCGGCATAATAAATACAGTCTTCGCCGTCTTGGGTGTATTTTACGCCACCATTGTAATAATCATAATAAGATGCGCACCCAGCCAGCGCGGCCAACGCAAACACAGAAACCAAAACTTTCTTCATAACCCTTGTCCTTTTTAAGGTATAACGCCTCTCTCTGGCGGCCCCCGATTCGCATATATTGTTGCACAAAGTCGCCCATTGTCAAGCCACCTCTAAAAAATCACCGACACAAAAATCAAAATATGATATAATCGGGCCAAAGGGGAAAGTTTATGAAATATACTGATTTAGGTCTGGTAAACACGCGCGACATGTTTGCGGACGCGATTGCACGCCGATACGCGGTGCCGGCGTTTAATTTTTACAACATGGAAACATTGTCAGCGATTTTGTCGGCTGTTCGCACGGCACGCAGTCCCGTGATATTGGCCGTGTCGGAATCCGCAATGAAATACATGGGCGACGACATGCTGATTGGAATGATTCGCGGCGCCGGATTTGCCCCGCGCGACGGCGTCGCTCTGCACCTGGACCACGGCGGCAGTTTCGAGGCATGCGCCCACGCAATCGAAATCGGTTTTTCATCCGTCATGATAGACGCCAGCAAAATGCCGTTCGAACAAAACATTGAACTGTCGCGCCGCGTTGCGGAAATGGCGCACCAGCACAACGTTTCAGTAGAAGCGGAATTGGGAACACTGTCCGGCATCGAAGACGAAAACACATTCGGCACCACATCCAGCTATACCAACCCCGACGACGTTGTAAAATTTGTCGGCGCGACCGGAATAGATTCACTGGCCGTCGCGATCGGCACCAGCCACGGCGCATACAAGCGTAAATCCGACGATGAAACACTGCGATTTGACATACTGGCCGAAATTGCGACGCGCCTGCCGGAATTCCCGCTGGTTCTGCACGGTGCATCTTCGATACCGCCGCACTTGGTGCGCACAATCGACGAATTCGGCGGCAAAATGTCCGACGCCCGCGGCATCGCCCCGCAGCAGCTGCGCCGCGCCACGGAAATGAACATATGCAAGATAAACGTCGACAGCGATTTGCGTCTGGCCTTTACCGCGGGCGTTCGCGAATCGTTGTCGAACAAACCTGCGAATTTCAACCCGCGCGAATATCTGGGGGCCGCCATGCGCCGCATAACCGACACATGCCTGGACGAGATAAGAAGCATAATGGGCAGCGAAGGAAAGTTGTAAAAAAAAATCGCCCGTCGGGGCGATTTTTTTCAGATATTATTTCGCGCGTTCCACGTATTCCAACGTTTCGGTATTCACGACGATTTTTTCACCGACATTTACAAACAACGGCACCTGTACGCGTACACCGTTATCCAGAACGGCCGGTTTGCCACCGCTGCTGGACGCAGTCTGACCCTTCAATGCGGGTTCTGTCTCCTCTACGGTTGCAACGACTGTCTTTGGCAACGAAATGGACACCGGATGTCCTTCGACGAAATTCGCCTTGACCTGCATTTCCGGCGCCAGGAACTTCATCTGTTCACCCAGGGATTCAACCGGCATTGTGAACTGTTCATAATCGGACAGATTCATAAAGAACGCGTCTTCGCCGTCAGAATACAGATACTGGCAATCCAAATCCTCGACCATCAGTTTTTCAACCTTGTCTTCCGCACGCCAGCGATCGCCGCCCTTGTTGCCCGTATCAATATCACGCAAATCAGCCTGAACAAAAGCACCGCCCTTGCCCGGCTTCACCTTGGTAATGGATGTAACGGAATAGCGCTTGCCGTTATGGGAAATAACCCAACCGACACGCATATCGTTTGCAATGTATGATGCCATTTGTCTTACCTCTTTGTTTTTTCGATTTTTATTATACGCGCGACACAGACCGCATGCAAATATTATTTCGCCCCATGCGTACGATTATAGCGCTCAATCGCTTCCATAATAATCTTGTCGGCGCTTTCACGGTCAACCCATTCACCAACTTCGGACCAGGAATTGGGTTCCAAATCCTTGTAATGCTGGAAAAAATATTTGATTTTCGAACGCAGAATCTTCGGCAGTTCGTCTATGTACGATACATTTTCATAATACGGGTCGATTCTGTCGCGCGGCACGCATATGATTTTTTCGTCGCCGCCTGCCTGGTCTTTCATCAGCAGCGCGCCAATCGGATGCACTTCAATCAAAACACCCGGACGCAGCGGCGCATTGCAGACAACCACGCAATCCAGCGGATCGCCGTCGTCGCCCAGCGTTCCCGGGAAATAACCATAGTTCGCCGGATACGCCAGCGGCGTGTGCAAAATACGGTCCACACGCAACAGGCCCGTCGACTTGTCGATTTCATATTTCACATATCCGTTTTCCGGAACTTCGATAATAGCATTCATCTTTTTCGGCGGCATTTTTCCGGCCGCGATATCTTCAAATGACATAATTTATAACCTCTTTTTGCGCGGGCAATAATATCATAAAAAACATGTTTTGCAATCATAAATCTCGGGGAAACAAAAAACCGCATGCGCGGTTTCTTGTTTCCAAAAATGCAATGCATCCTACATGCGCATCGGCATCAGAACGAACAACGCATCGGTGTCCTTGTTCGTAGATTTTATGATTGTCGGCGACAACGGGTCCTGCATTTCCATCTGGAACTTGTCCCCTTCGACCTGGCCTGCAACATCCAACAGGAACTTTACATTAAACACAACTGTAAACGCACTGTCGCCGTTATATTCGATATCCAGTTCCTGGGTCGCGGTTCCGCCATCGGGGCTGGACGCGTTTACAACCAGTTTGTTCATTGAATAAGTCAACTGCACGGACTTGGTCTTGTCGACACTGGCAACAGACACCAAATCAACCGCGCCAACGAACTGCTTTCTGTCCAAGACGGCAATCTTGTCGTTGCCCTTGGGGATTACAACGCGATAGTTCGGGTACTGGGCATCAACCAGCTTGCTGGTCAACGTCGCGGCACCAACGGTAAAGCGCGCCTTGGTATCGGACAATTCGACGACAACATCGTCAACGTTCGCATCCTCCAACAGTTTGGACAATTCGCCGATAACGCGGCGCGGCAGAATGACGGCGGGCATTTCTTCGCTGCCTGCCGGTGCCGGCATCGCGCACAGCGCCATGCGCTGCGCATCGGTTGCAACCGCGGTCAGTTTCTTTTCCACGCCTTCGTCCGCAATATGGAAATAAATCCCCCCCAGGTGATAACGAACGTCATCGGTCGGGATTGCAAATTTTGTCTGATTAATCAGATGCGCCAAATCACCTGTCGTCATCTGGAATTTAGTGGTCAGATTGCTGCCTGCCATCGCGGGGAAATTTTCCGCCGGCAGCGTCGGCAGACGGAAAACCGCGCTGCCGCTGGATACGACCAGCTGGTCCCCGGACTGCTTGAACGAAATTTCCGCATCGTCGGGCAGTTTGCGCACGATATCGTACAGCATTTGAACCGGAACGGTCGTCTTGCCCCCCAGCGTGATGTCGGCGGCCACATGCTCGACCAGTTCCAAATCAACATTCGTGGCGGACAAAATCAAGTCATCCGCAACTTCCAACTTTACATTCATCAATATCGGCAGTGTCGCACGTTTTTCCACAATGGATTGCATATGTCCCAGCGCACGTATCAAAACCTGACGAAATACAGAAAATTCCATTTAATTGCTCCTGTTTATTAATGTAGCTCCCCACATCCTTTTTCTGCACTTTATCAAAAAATGCCGATTCGGTGCAAGGGCAAAACGTCAACCGCATACATGCAAAAACTCATACGGAAAAATCAGTTGTTTTCAAACAGTTCGCCAACCAGTTCGCCTATCGGCGCATCCATCCACTGGGGGTCTTCGCGCATTGACGGCGCACCACGGTTCATCGCGGTCTTGCATGGCGTGTCGTCCGCCAGCCAGTTTTCCAGCAAATCGCCCGCAATCAGTCCGACGCCCGCCCCCGCGACAATGCTTATCCCGCCCGTCAGCGGTGCCAGCAGCAGCCCCAGTCCCGTCGCCGACGCAACCTTGCCAACGACGGCCGCGCCGTTTATCTTGATGTCCGGTTCGGCCAGGTTGCCCGTTATTTCAACCGAATTCATCACATTCCCCGTCAGCGACAGTTTCAAACCGCGAACCGGCACCGTCGTCAGCGACAGTTTCATCGTCTCGCCGCCCAAATCCAGACTTCCCGCCAGCCGCAGGTTTATTGCATTGGTTTCCACCGCAACGCCGTGCTGCGTCTCGGCCAGTCCGGCCCGCAGTTTTGTATTCAGCGCCGCGCACGATATCTTTATCTGGTTATGCTTTTTTTCGCTGCGGAACAAATCCTGTATACTATGGCGCAAGGACGTCAGAAAATCCGTACCGTACATATTTGAAACCAGTGCCGAATGCGCATACCCTGACCCCACCGAATAAATCTGAACGGGGCCGGTTATCGTCTGCATCATCTCTGACAAATTGCTTCCACGTCCGACGACAAACGCCTGGAAATTGACTGGCAGCTCAGAGATAATATCACGCACACGGATTTCATCCAGTATCCGGCCGACAACGATATTCTCGCCGACGGCGGCCGCACGTGCATCCATGGTTCCATCAGTTTCTATGTCAACGTCGGCGGCCGCACGAATGCCGCCACCCCCGATGCCCGCACGTGCATCGATGCGCGCCTGCGCATCCCGCAGCCGCAGTTTCAAATCCAAATCACGTATTGTCAAATCACGATATACTATAAATTCGCCTATGTCGACGCGCAGGTTTAAGTTCCAGTCGCGGATTTGCGCGCCAAACAGCGGTATGTCGTGAAACACGTTCAATTCGCGGTCAGGACGCACCCATTTGCGACCGTACATCCACGGCATCAGCTCCTGCAGGCTTATACGGCGCGAATCAACATTCAGGTTAATCGGCGACGTCCTGCGTCCCAACTCCCATTCGCCCGTCAGGTTTATTTCGTTTCCGCGCATTGCAAACGAAGATTTGCGCAGCGTGATTTTGCGCCCGTCGAATCCG
The DNA here is from genome assembly GCA_947054455.1 of uncultured Alphaproteobacteria bacterium. Lineage (GTDB taxonomy): Bacteria > Pseudomonadota > Alphaproteobacteria > Rs-D84 > Rs-D84 > Enterousia. The sequence continues at coordinate 49,245 of CAMRWN010000004.1, read as the reverse complement.
CCGGCCGCGTTCACACTTATCCGCGGCAGTTCCATCCAATCCAGGCCGACCGCCTCGCCGAACGCGGCGATGTCGGGGATGTCCCCGCGCACCAGAAAATCTATCGGCAGACGACTGGTTCCCTCCAGCGCGACGTCCGCAATCAATGCGTCCCCGCCGGTCGAGAATGCAACGCGTACCGGATAAACCTTGCGCTCTGCGTTATACTGCGAATAAGAAACGATAAACGGAAAAACCTGGGATTTGGAACGTATCCACCCCGCGTATTCGCGCGATTCGCGTCGCGGCACGTATCTGATGCTGAATCCGGCAACGGAATAAGTATCGTCCAGAATATGCAGCACGGCATTGCGAACCTCGACCCCGCCAAGCCCCGGGTCGACGAAGGGATATTTCGGCTGTACGCCGCGCCCAGATGCATCCACAGCGTTTTCATCCGCATCTTTTACATCGGCGAACGGCTTTACAGAAAACTCGCCTGCGGCATTTTTCTCCAGACACGCGGTGGCGTCGTAAATCTTTACATTTTGAATCGTCGGCCTGTCCCGCAGCAGCGACAGCAGGTTTATCGTAACGTCAATTTTTTCGGCACTGAACGCATACTTGTGCCTGGCCCATTCGGCGTTTGGAACCCGCACCTGGTTAAGTTCTATCCGCGGCCGCAGCGACAGCTTCCACGAAACGGCGCCGTCAATTTCCACCGGCAGACCGGTCGCATTCCGCAATATCGCAAGTATGTTTCCGCGCAGTGTTTCCAGATTAACCTGCGACAGTGCCACCACCAACGCCACCGCCAGCCCCATCAGGAACAGGCCCAGAATTCTGAATATCGTAAAAAATGTGCTTCGTTTTTTAGGCTTCATCCGATTATCCCATTTACGGCAGCGGCAGTTCCAGAAAACGAATAACAGGCCGCATAAATTCGGGCATGCCCGCGCGCAGCGTCATCAGCTTGCCGGTGCCGGGATGCTGAAAAGTCAGCTTATAGGCCCACAAAAACAACTTGTCCGTCGCCAGCATAGAACGCAGCGTTGCGTCCATCTTGGCCTCGCGCCCGTACAGGTCGTCGCCCACAATCGGCGCCCCCAGCGAAAACGCGCTGTGCATTCGCAGCTGGTGCGTGCGTCCCGTCTTTGGCGAGAACAGCACCCACGACACGCATCCGGCTGCCGTGCTTAGAACCTCGTACTCTGTAATCGCGCGCTGTGGCCGCTGGCCCGCGCCGTTGTTCAGACGCGCCCCCGTGTCCAGCACGCGCCCCTTTACCATATAATTGTCGATGACACCCTGGTCCGGTCGCACCACCCCCGCCAGCAGCGCCAGATATTCCTTGTGCGCGGTCTTGGCCTGAAACGCTGCGGCCAATTTCTGGGCCGCGCGCTGATTCTTGGCAACGACCAGGATGCCGCTGGTCTCGCGGTCCAGACGATGAACCAGTGCGATTTTGTCATACGGGAACATCGCCTGCGCCATCTTGTCTATGGACTTGCGTATGCCTGTTCCGCCCTGCACCGCCAGACCCGCCGGCTTGTCAAAGACCACAATATCTTCGTCGTTGTGTATTATGCAGTTGCGCAGGCTTTCCAAATCGGCCAGTGAAAACTTGTCGCCCGATTCGGTCTTTTTTGGACCCGCGCCCGTATATCCGCCCAATGTCGGCGGAACGCGCACCATGTCGCCGGCGCGCAAAATCTCGTTCCCGCGAACACGCCCGGAATTGACGCGAATCTGTCCCCCGCGGCACAGTTTATAGAACTCACGCTGGGGCATAGACGGAAACTTGCGCAGGAACCAGCGCAACAGCCGGGTGCCGTCCTCGGTTTTGGAAACGGAAATCATATCTGCCATGACGCGCCCGCCGTTATTCGCCGTAAGTGATTCGCACAACGTTGGCGCTGCCCGCGCTGTTGCATGTGCCGGACGCACCGCCCAATTTCCCACCGGACGCCTGGAACCCGGCGGAATCCGACCACGCCTTGGTCATGAAATATTCGCAATCCGACTGCGGCAGGCCCGAAATAGATACAACAAACTGACGCGAATTGGACGGGTCGACCGACAATTCATACGCACCACCGTACGGGTTCTTGGCCGTCATGCCAATCGCGCCGAAAATGGTCGCGTTGTTTATCCCCGCAAAGCTGTCGTATTCGCGGTGCAGCTCGCGCACCTTTGACACCATGTACATAACGTCTTCATTTACCTGCATATGCTTCTGCGTGCCCAGCCCGCGCACAATCGCCGTGGCGGCGACCGCGGTGATTACACCCATTATCGCCAGCACCCCCAGCATCTCTATCATCGAGCGTCCGGATTCCTGTCTCATAGTATTTCCCCTATTTGCTATTTGTTTTTTCTTATTCTATCATATTCGGCATGAATATTCAATTTTCTGATTTGATTGAAAACTGTCCCCGTGCGCCCGGCGTCTATAAAATGTACGACGCGGACGGTGCGCTGCTGTACGTTGGCAAGGCCAAGAACCTTTCAAACCGGCTAAAACAGTATCTGGACATATCGAAACTGGAACCGCACAAGCAGGTGATGCGCACAATGGTCGCACGCGTGGAATGGGAAACCGTCCCCACAGAAGAGGACGCCCTGCTGCGCGAACAGGAACTTATCAAGACGCTAAAACCTAAATACAACATCATGCTGACCGACGGCAAGATGTATCCGATGCTGGCGCTGACATCGTCTGAATTTCCGCGACTGTTGAAATTCCGCGGCCGTATATCCCAGCGGCGCGACGTATTCGGCCCGTATCCGTCCGTTGCCGCACTGAACGAAACGATAAAGACAATACAAAAGGTATGCCAGCTGCGCACATGCACAGACACATTCATGCGCAACCGTGCGCGGCCATGCCTGCTGCACCAAATCGGCCGGTGCAGCGCGCCGTGCACAATGCCACAATCGGACTATGGCGCACGGGTGTCGCTGGCGCGTCGAATACTGACCGGCGACAGCGAACCGATTATCGCCGACCTGTCGGCCCAGATGCAGAAATATTCGGACGCGCTGGACTTTGAAAACGCGGCCGCGATGCGCGATAAAATCGCCGCGCTGACACACACGTCAAATCGCGGTATACGGCGCCCAGATGCACATAGCGCGATTTTAGACTGGCCGAAAAATGTGTCTGATTTGGAAAAATGGCTGGGGATGGAAATAAATCTGGCGGGCGTGTTCGACAATTCGCATCTGTTCGGTAAAAACCCTGTCGGCGCGATGATTACATTCGGCCGGAACGGATTTGACAAGTCCGGATACCGGCACTTCAAACTGCGCGACGCGGCGCGCGCCGGAAACGATATCGCCATGATGGCGGAGTTTGTTTCCCGCGCCACGGCCCGCGGGCCGCGACTGGATCTGTTGATTGTCGACGGCGGCCCCGCGCAATGGAACATCGCGCACAGTGTGGCGCCGGACATACCGGTGCTGGGCGTGGTCAAGGGCGAGGTTCGCGACGGCGACGAACACTTTATCCTGCCCGACGGCACGGTGTGTCGCGACCTGCCAAAGGATTCGCCGCTGTTTCTGATGCTGCGCGCCGTCAGGGACGAAGCGCACCGTTTCGTCATAACGTACCACAGGGCCGTTCGCGCAAAGCAGATGACCGCATCAGTCCTGGATGAAATCGACGGCATCGGCCCCGCACGTAAACGCGCCCTGTTGCAGCATTACGGTTCTGCGCGCGCAATCATGGACGCGGATTTGAAAAGCCTGCTGCGCGTGCCGGGTCTGGGGAAAAGCGCGGCCGAAAAAATATATGCATATTTCCATTCGAAAGTGGTATAATAAAATCATTCATATATAATTATACAAAGGAGAAAAATATGAAATTTTTTGTTAATTTCCTGTCGGCGTTCCGCATCGCGGCGGCGTTCGCGATAATTCCGGCCCTGATGTTTCAATGGTACATCGCGGCGTTCGTGCTGTTTGTGCTGGGCGCGGTATCGGACTGGTTCGACGGATTTCTGGCGCGCAAATACAACGCGACATCAAAAATCGGCGGCGTGCTGGACCACACCGGGGACAAGCTGCTGGTGGTGAACACGCTGATTATGCTGACAATCATGATGCCGGTTTGGTTTGTTGTCGTTCCGGTTATAATCATGGTTGCGCGCGAACTCTACATCAGCGGCCTGCGCGAATTCCTGGGGACCCAGAAAATTGAAATGCCCGTACCCAAGGCGCGCTTTTCAATGGGCAAGATTAAAACCACGTTTCAAATGATTGCGATAAGCGCGTTTCTGGCACTGTTCGCAATGAGCTTTAGAATCACCCCCGACACCATTTCCCGCACGTATCTGATGGCGATGAACCTGCTGTCCCAAATCGGCATCTTCGGATTGTGGCTGTCGCTGGCCGCATCACTGTGGAGCGCGACCCAGTACACCTTTACATTCGCGCAAAAAATAAAGAAATTAAAATAATAAAACCGATGAAACAAAATCCGCCCACGGGCGGATTTTTATTATAACAAAAAAAACGCGCTATATGCACCGTTTCCTGCACATAGCGCGTTTTTTACATCATTCGCCAAGCGGTCTTAGAACCAGCCTTTTTTCTCCGGCTTGGACTGGGCGAATTCGGTCAGAATCTTCTTTTGCTTCTCGGACAATTTTGTCGGGATTTCGATTCCGACCTCTATATACAAATCACCAAAACTGCCCGCACGTCTGGCCGGCATTCCGTGTCCGCGCACGCGCAGTTTTTCACCAACCTGGGTTCCGGCCGGCACCTTTACCGACAACGTCTTGTCGTCGATTGTCTGCACGTCTATCTCGCCGCCCAGCGCCAGCGTCGCAAACGGGACATTGACCCTGGATATCAAATCGGCGCCGCGCCGTTCAAAACGCTTGTCCGGACGCACACGCACATCCAGATAAAAATCGCCCGCCGGCGCGCCGTTCGCACCCGCCTCGCCCTGGCCCGCCAGACGCAGGCGCGTTCCGTCATCGACCCCGGCGGGTATTTTCACCTCTATGGTGCGCGCCTTGTTTGTTGTACCGGTCCCCTCGCAAGTGGTGCATTTTTTATCAATCTTGCGCCCCAGTCCGCCGCATTCCGGACACGGCGTTTCCATGGCGAAAAATCCCTGGCGCGCATGGACGTACCCGCTGCCACCGCAACGCGTGCATGCAGGCGCCGGCTTTCCATCGGCCGTGCCGAATCCGTTGCACTTTTCACAGGCGACATTGCTGGAAAATTTTACTGTGTGAGTTTTGCCGAAATATGCATCCTTCAGGTCTATCACAACCTCGTCGAGCAGGTCGCGCCCGGCAGCGTTTTGCGCCCCGCCCTGCGTCGCGCCCGCACCGCCAAATCCGCCGAAACCGAAACCGCGCATCGCCTCGCGCAGGATGTCGTCCATACCCGCGCCGCCGCCCATATCAAAACGAAAACCGCCGCCGAACGGATTGGCGCCGCCAAATCCGGCACCCGCCGACGCGCCGTTTCCGCCCGCAAAGGCAGCATCGCCGAAACGATCGTACGCCGCACGTTTTTGAGGATCCTTTAGAATATCAAACGCATTGTTGACCTCTTTGAACTTGTCTTCGGCAGACTTGTCCCCCGGATTCTTGTCCGGGTGGTATTTCATGACCAGCTTGTGATATGCCTTTTTAATATCCGCGTCCGACGCATCGCGCGCGACGCCCAAAACTTCATAAGGATTTTTATTCATTTTTTTACGTCCGTAATTTATCTATGTCGAATATATAGGCACATTATACAAAAAATCAAGTGCAATAACACCCTTCAAAAGCATAAAACACGTTTCTGGGAAAACAAACCGTCAAAGTTGGCGCCCGGCGTCGTTTCCATGAATTCTTTCACTTGCGAAAAATCAAATTTTATTATATTAATAGTACCGCTATGACAGAAAAAAATACACATACTTATGACGCTTCCGACATCCAGGTACTAGAAGGATTGGAACCCGTCCGCCTGCGGCCGGGAATGTACATCGGCGGCACCGATGAAAAGGCGTGGCACCACCTGCCGGTGGAAATCATGGACAATTCCATAGACGAGGCGGTGGCCGGTTTCGCCAAGAAAATAACGGTTAACCTGATTGACGGAAAAACAATAGAGATAACGGACGACGGCCGCGGCATCCCCGTGGACGAGCATCCAAAATACCCCGGCAAATCCGCGCTGGAGGTGATATTGACCACCCTGCATTCGGGCGGCAAGTTCAACAATAACGTATACAAGACCAGCGGCGGCCTGCACGGCGTAGGCAGTGCGGTTGTAAACGCGCTGAGTGCGGAAATGATTGTCATCATATCCCGCGACGGATACGAATGGCGCCAAACCTTTTCACGCGGCAAACCGACCAGCGCCATGACCCGCGGCGACGCAACACGCAATCACGGGACAAAAATCAGATTCACAATCGACGACCAGATATTCGGCGAGGCCGCGCTGTTCAAACCGGTAAAAATCTATCGCATGGCCCGTGCCAAGGCGTTTTTGTCGCGCGGCGTAAAAATCGAATGGCACTGCAATCCGGCCCTGCTGACCGAAGATATGAAAATACCGGCGGAAACAACATTTTTCTATCCCAACGGCGTGGCGGACTTTCTGGCGGAAAAAACCAATGACAAGCCGCGAATCCTGCCCCGCATCTTCAGCGGGTCGGTCGATTTCCCAGACGACAGCGGCCGCGTTGAATGGGCGCTGACGTTCCTGACGGACGAAAACGGCGCCGCATCGGACGACGGATTCTTTTCTTCATACTGCAACACCATCGCAACAACGGACGGCGGAACACATGAAACCGGGTTCAAGTCTGCAATAACCAAGGGCATCAAGGCATACGGCGACAAGGTTGGAAACAAGGCCGCTGCGTCAATCATCGGCGACGACGTGTTTGATTCGGTCGCATCGATTGTCTCGGTGTTCTATAAAACGCCGCAGTTTCTGGGCCAGACCAAGGAAAAATTATCCAATCCAGAGGTTGCCCGCTATACCGAAAACGCGCTGCGCGACCCGTGGGAGATATTTCTGGCATCCGACCCAAAGACGGCGAACGCATTGCTGGAATTTGTAATAAACCTGGCGAACGCGCGCATCAAAACAAAACAGGTAAAAGACGTCGCACGCAAAACCCCGACCAAACGAATTCGCATGCCGGCGAAACTGGCCGATTGCTCAAAGCACGGAATAGAAGGCACCGAATTGTTCATAGTCGAGGGTGAATCGGCCGGCGGTACCGCCAAACAGGCGCGCGACCGCGCGACCCAGGCAATAATGCCCCTGCGCGGCAAGGTTTTGAACGTGATATCTAATTCCGACGAAAGATTTGGCGCCAACAAGGAGCTTAACGAACTGATAGACATCATCGGCGCCGGAACCGCCCGGGACTGGAACGAGGACAAGCTGCGCTATGAAAAAATCATCGTCATGACCGATGCCGACGTCGACGGCAGCCATATTGCATCGCTGCTGATGGCATTCTTTTATCATCACATGCCACAGCTGATTTACGGCGGCCATCTGTATTTGTCATGTCCCCCACTCTACAAGCTGACATGCGGAACCGAATCGATTTATGTCGACACCGACGAAGAACTGGAATCCCTGAAGGCCGGCAAATACAAAAATAAAAAGGTCGAAATATCTCGATTCAAGGGATTGGGTGAAATGATGCCGAACCAGCTAAAGGAAACAACCATGTCCCCAAAGACACGGCGGCTGATACGCGTCGAACTGCCCCCGCGCACCGACGAAGGCGCCGAAGATACGGAAAAAACACGCACAATCGTTTCCGAACTGATGGGAAAAAAGCCAGAGTTTCGATTCCGCTTTATCACCGAACATGCCCAGTTTGTGAAAGATTTGTTTGTATAATGTGCGATACGGCTGAAAATACTGTTCCGTCCGAAAAACTGCATACAACACCCATGGGTGAAATGCGGCTTCGGCGGAATTTGAATTTAACCGACGCAACCGATGTGATAGAATTTTGCCGAAAACAACTGCAAAATTCGGAAATTTCCAGACGTGGTAAAAATTTTTACGTAAAAACAAAACACTGCATTATCACGATTAATGCCTCATCCAATACTGTAATAACCGCGCACACTCTTAATAAGGCTTGACTTATTTATATTTTGTACCATAATATGATTAAGAATTTTAAGGAGCGAATAATGTCCAAGAAAGAAAATATGCAATTTAAAAAGGCCGCCCAGCGCGTAATGGGGCCGACACATAAAAAGAAAGACACATATATTTTAAAACTGGATAATCTGCTGTGCGATTTGTCCCTGTTTGGTGGATGCAAGATGATGCCAATGCCGGTTATCGCCAAGAATAAAAAAGAATCGGACGAAAACAAAAATTCAGGCTGGATGAGCTGCCATGAATTCCCGAACCCATGTGCTTATAACATGGTTGTGCAATACAGCGCACTGGCACCGTACATGACTGAAAAACTGGCCCGCACCGTTGTAATATACAAAGACAAGGAAAACGACAAGCCAGTTTTAATGCTGTTCCCGACAGAGGCATATGTCATGCCCCATATCAATGATGATTATGAAAAGCATCTGAACCACGCATCACGCCGCGATTTGGAGCGTCAGATTAATATGCGCAAGGCACTGATTGAAAAGTATCTTGAAGCCAGCAAGCAAAAATAATACACAATCCAAATAAAAACATCCGCAAATGCGGATGTTTTTTCTTTACTGCACCCCTACATTGAACTGGTCTTTCCAGCCTGCGACCACCTGGCCGCCTACGACGCAATTAATATCCTCAAAACCGTCTTCGACCTGGTTCTTTTTTATCACGCTGCTGGTTATCAGACCACCCGCTGTTCCCAGAACAACACCGGCAACACTGTCCGATACCAGACGCGCACCGTTGAACTTGCCGTCTTCGTTCTTCCATTTAGATACCTTGAAGCCGTTTGACAGCTTCTCCAGCTCGGAATACGAATTCGATATACGACTCGCTATTTGACGACGAGCGCCAGCGGATACTTTACTGCCAGAAGCTTTATTTTCAGGCTCCTGGTTGTCTTCTTGTTCTGGTTCAATATTGCATACATTGGATGTTTTAACCATTATACGGACGGCACGTTCGTCTGGATATGATGTCTCGTCGGGGGTATAGTTATATGCATTCGAATCGCCGCCGGTATACAACAGCAGTTTTGGTTGCAGGGGTTCATTGAATAAGCCGGCAACATATTGAACGCGGCGTTTGGCCAAGTCCGTGTTATAACTTTGACTGCCTTTGGTATCCGCACTGCCGATAAGCAGGATAAGCTGACAGTTTCCGACCTCGATTCTGTTCAATTCGGCTTTTAATGAAGTCAGGCACTGCCAGTCTTCTATTTCATCTTTGTCATGCAGGAACAAGACGTGATAATCAAAATCACGGCTGTTGGATTGACTTTTTTTAAAGCAGCTTGTATCCGCATGGGCTGCGGACGCAGCAAAAACGATTGCGGTTATAGCGTGTATTAATTTTTTCATTTTGCCTCCCGTATTTGCCTAATCCAAACGTTGGTTTGGAACAGACATGATTTTGGTGTTTTAAATTCCTGAAAAATATGATAAAATCACATATAATTAAATGGCATTAATTGCCTAATCCAAACCAACGTTTGGATTATATATATGGAGAGGCCCATGAATAAATTGTTAATTGTTCCCGCGTTATTCCTGACACTGGCTGGCGCATGGGGGGCAGAAACCATGTGCGGAGAATCACATGTCAGTTTTGACGGCAACCAGGCTGCGTCAGATGATGAATTCCTGTACGATACGCTGACAGCTTATAATTCAATAAAAAACCGCAAAGACGGCGGTACGGTCAACGGGAATGTTTTTGAATGCGATAACAAACATTGCAAAAACAATCACGTCATTACAATGGGCCCAAACCATGTTTTTGAGGAAAAAGTAATACCATACGCCGTGCAATATCGCTGCTCTACAGTTGGGCCGGACAGATGGATAAAGCAGTCTATCGCATGCCAGTACCGCGGAACATATATCCAGGAAAATCAGTGGTATATGGGGGCAGACGGCAAACCGGCTGCTTTAACCGCCAGCGAATGTCTGCAGTTTGATATAAACACCGACAGAAACGGAACCGCTTTCAATGCAAAATGCGAATATGTGAACCAAACACTGCAAATGCGCTGTCATAGCATCGCCGTGAAAGAAAAAGAAGACGAAAAGAAGGATGAACCGGCACCTGTCAAAAAAACTTGCAAGGAATTGCGCACCACAACAAACGGCAAGGCCTGTTGTGATCTGAGCAGCGAGGTTGCAACATATGACGCAAAATCCGATTCGTGCGTTTGCGCGGGCGGACTGAAATTTGAAATCCAAGGTGGCCGTGGTGTTTGCATAGCGGTGCCGTCGGATGACCAGGGAGGCAATGCACCGTTTACCTGTACGCCGGAAATGATTGCTATGCTGAACGGACTGTTGGCGAATGAAAAAACGCCTGCGGATGCACGTGTGCATATTCAGCGCCTATTGCAATTGTGCAAAGACGGAAACGTCAGCCAGAGCGAGGTAAATCAGATATTGATACTTATTAATTTGACAATCAATAATTTTCAGCAGGAAGGCACAACTCCTACGCCGCCGCCTTCGTCATCAGATGATGCTTCTGGCAGTAAAGTATCCGCTGGCGCTCGTCGTCAAATAGCGAGTCGTATATCGAATTCGTATTCCGAGCTGGAGAAGCTGTCAAACGGCTTCAAGGTATCTAAATGGAAGAACGAAGACGGCAAGTTCAACGGTGCGCGTCTGGTATCGGACAGTGTTGCCGGTGTTGTTCTGGGAACAGCGGGTGGTCTGATAACCAGCAGCGTGATAAAAAAGAACCAGGTCGAAGACGGTTTTGAGGATATTAATTGCGTCGTAGGCGGCCAGGTGGTCGCAGGCTGGAAAGACCAGTTCAATGTAGGGGTGCAGTAAAGAAAAAACATCCCCCAGACACGGGGGATTTTTTATCCGTTCAGACAAAACATTATTTGCATTCTGCAATCAGCTGGTCGATTTGGGCGGACAAAACCAAATCCGTCTTTTTCAATTTCTCAACCTGGTTGATGGCATACAGAACCGTCGCATGATTGCGGTCGCCAACGAAACGACCGATTTCCGCCAGGGACAGATTTGTCGCCCCCTTCAGAACCGCCATCATTGTCTGGCGCGCCATAACCAACCCGCGGCTGCGCCCCGCCCCGCATACAGCCTCATACGAGACACCCAGTTTTTCACACATATTGCGAACCATCGCCAGCGGTGTTTTCGCCTTTTGCAACGTATCGGCCAGCAGACGCTGCGCCACATCCATGTCAACGGACGCGCCCATCAGTTCTGCATACGTTTTGATTTTAGTCGCCACGCCCGCAATCATATGTCCGTCCGCCGCCACGCGTCCCGCGATTTCGGCCGCGACATCCGCGCCAACCCCGGCGCGCATCAACATCACGCGACGCACGTTCGCCGTCGGCGCAACAACGTCCGCAACCAATCCCGACGCCAGCAGAGACTGCATCCGGCGGTCGAATCCGGACAAATTGTTCGGCGCCGCGTTCGCAGTCAGTACAATATTTTTTCCAGCCGCGCGCAAATCCACGACCAGCTGCAGAAACTCTTCGGTTGTCGCACGCTTGCCCGCCAACGCCTGAACGTCGTCCAAGATGAACGTGTCGCAGTTGCGGCAGAAATCCTTGAATGCGAATACGCTGTGGTTGTGCAGGCTGCGTGTGAATTCCGCCACAAACTGGCCGCCGGTCATCATTACGGTGCTGCCTGCGGCGCATCCGCGGATGCATTCCGCCAGCAAAGATTTCCCGCAGCCCGCCGGCCCGTATATAAACAGTGGGCTGAACGAAACCGCGCCCGCCGCCAGTTTCTTGCATGCAGATACGACAAACGCGTTTTCATCGGCGACGACAAACGAATCAAACCCGGCCGACGGGGCCGCGACGATTTCTGCCGCCGGCGCATACGCCTGGGCGTTGTTATCGTTCGCAACCGGGGCGACGGGCGCCGCCGCGCCGCGCACACCCACGCGCACCGCCAGACCAAATTCGGCCGCCGCCGCATTCAACGCATTGGAATGAACACTGGTTATAAAGTCTGCAGAAAACTGATTCTGCGCAGTCAGATGCAACACACCGTCGGCAACATCAAACGCCAGCGGGGCAATCCATGATGTAAAGCTTGCAGAATCCATTTTTGCGGCAATGGCCCCCTTGATTGCGTCCAAGTTTGTCATTTGTTTTGTTGCCGCTGCCTGCATGCTTTTTCTCCTTTCCTTCCCTAAAAGAGTTTCCGGTGCAAGAGTGTAAAAACCACCCCCGCATAAACGCTAAATTTTACTTCCGCCTGGGCTTTCATAAAAATTTAGTGTTTATGTTCGTCCTACTCTTTTCTATCTCTCTCGCGTTGGTGATTGATGTTTCTCAATCGTTTGGATTACGTCAGTTAAGTTATAAGATTAATTTCTATTTGCAACCGAATGTTAATCAATTTTTGAACATTTATTTTTTGACAACGATTCGTTTTTTTGCCAGATTTCCGCGCCTTGTATATACATTGTATTGACAAGAAAAGATTCACATGCGAATATATCCGCCGTCAACTTTTCGTACCAAACCCTGCAATTCCAGCACGACTAAATCACGCTTGATTTCCGAAACACTTTTTTGGACAAGTCCTGCCAATACAGATTCGGATATCGCAACGACACCCAATTTATCCAAAAGAATATTTTCCGATTCACTTTTTTCAGAATTATTTTTTTTATTCGGTTTTTTTTCATCCGTCATGAAAAAATCCCCCGCCCCGCGGCACAGTTTCGCATCGCCGGACGCAATCATGGAATTGGGGCCTGCGGAACGCGCGTCTGCCGGGTGGGACGGTATGGCCCATATCTCGCGGCCGTACCCGATTGCGAATCGGGCGGTCGCCATGCTGCCGGAATTCAGGTCAGCCTCGCCCAGTATCAATTTTTCGCCGATTCCCGCCACCCAGCGGTTGCGCTGAATAAAGTTTGTCGCCACCGGCACGAACCCGACCGGCATTTCACTGATGACGACACCACGCGCGACAATATCGTGATAAAGTGATTCGTTTTCCAGCGGCCACACATAATCAACCCCGCCGGCGACAACCGCGATTGTCTGGGCATCGCCCGGCGAACGCAGCGCGCCGCGATGCGCCGCCGTGTCGGTACCCATCGCCATTCCTGATGCCACCGCATAACCGTGCGCGGCAAATGCTGCCGCCAAATCCGCTGTAAACATCATTCCCGCCGCGGTTGCGTGGCGCGTTCCGACAATGCTGACCACCCTTTTGCGCAACGTTTCCAAATTTCCGCGCGCACTGATGACAGGCGGATGATTTTTTACCCCCCGCAGCGCCGCCGGATATAATTCGTCCGTATCGCATATATATTTGATGCCGCGGGCGGTGGCCGCGTCCATTTCACGGCGAACGGCGTCGACATGCGCCGAATCACAACGCAGCGCATCGGCCGCCGCCGCCGCGCCGCCAAACCGCGCGACCAGATCCGCATACCTGGCCGGCCCTATTCCGGGCGTGCGTATGATTAACAACCTATGAAATAAATCAGACATGACACCACTATAAAAATTTACCGCAATCCGCGCAACGGCGAATATTTATATTTCACACATATATTATATATGCGACAAATTATAAAACGCCCCTTGTGGGGGCGTTGTCATTTTTTATATGCTTGCCTTGTCTATCTCCAGCAACGCCTTGTAATCCAGCTTGCCGCACTCTTCCGGCTTCTGGGCGCCAGCTTCATTCCATATTTCGCTGTCGCATTCTTTGGCGAATGTTTTCAGATGCCCCATAAAAGACTTATATTCCTGATTTCCCTCTTTTTTCAACGCCAGCAACTGTGAACGCAACCGCGCTTTTTCATCCAGCGCCTTTTGACCTTCAACCTTGCCACCGATTGCGGCGTTTCCGAACAGTTCCATAATTCCGACACCCAGGCCCGCGCCACCGACGGCACCCGCGACGGTACCCCACGTGCGTCCCTTCTTTTTAGCATCCAGAATACGCTGTCTCAGCATATCTTCGTTCGCCCATGCGCCGCACGTGATGTCGCGGCCCATTTCATAATACTGGGTCGGTATGTCCGCAACATTGATTCTGGAATCGTCGGATTTCAGGCCAACCTTTACAAAACATGTGTTGTTTTCAGGATTGTCCACGTCTTCGACCATAGATGCATAGTTTGCAACATTGCTATATCGCGACGCCCAGACGAACGTATTGCCGATTCCTATGTTGTTTCCCAGACACGCCGCCTTTTCCTTTTCACGTTTATCCACGGGCGCAGGCACCGTTGCAGTCGTATCTTCGACACGGACGCTGGGCTTGTTAATATTTACCGACGCTGTGGGATTTGATGCGGAAACAGACATTGACGCCATCGCCGCCAGCTGGTTCGTGGATGCGGTCGCACGCGGCGCCCCCATCTGCGCGGACATTGCGCGCCGGCCCTGCCCGGCGGGTGTCAGCGCGACAGCCGATGTGGCGACCATGCAAATTGCAAAAAAAGATACGAAACTTTTCATTCTACTCACCCTGTTTTATATTGGCATTATATCATAAAAATGCTTAAAAATAAAGCTAAAAGATAGGGGGGGCCGCAAACACCGCCCCCCCATTTCAACCGATTATTTTTTCCATTTCCATTCAATTTTCGATTCTGTTCCACGCAACAGACGTACAATATTTGCACGGTGCCGCCACATGCACAGCAGACCGATTGCCAAAAATGCAAAGCCCACATCCGCAGATATCGCAAATCCAAACGCCGGCATCAGGCAGAACACAAAAACCGCCCCCAGCGAAGAATACCCCGATGTCAGTGCAATCACCAGCCATTCCAGCCCACAGAACACAAACGAAACCGGGCTGATTGCCAACAAAACCCCAAAGAGCGAAGATATCCCCTTGCCGCCGCGGAAACGCAGCCAAACCGGATAACAGTGTCCAAATACGGCCGCAAAGCCGCACCATGCGCCCATCGCCGCACCGCCCAGCCACATGCCGATTAAAACCGCGGCAATCGTTTTTGCCATGTCCAGCAGCCAGGTCAGCGCCGCCAGACGAAATCCGCCCACGCGCATGACGTTTGTCGCGCCGATGTTGCCACTGCCGACCTTGCGCAGGTCGCCCTTGCCCGCCGCACGGGAAATCAACAGGCCCATCGGAATGCTGCCCAGCAGATAGGATATAATAATAGCAATTGCAAATATCATTTTATTTTTCCTTGATTTTATGTTTGTTTTCTATAAAATATCAAAAACATGACTAAAATAAAAGGAAAATAAAGTGGCAAATCACAAGTCATCTGAAAAAAGAATTTTGGTAACAGCAAAGAAAAATGCCGTAAACACCGCCCGTCGCAGCGCGGTTAAGACAGAAACCAAAAAGGCGTTGACAGCCATCGCATCCGGCGACAAGGCCGCCGCGACAACAGCTGCGCGCAACGCGGAAAGCAAAATCATGAAGGCCGCCGGCAAAATCATGCCGAAAAAGCGTGCCGCCCGCAAGGTTTCGCGCCTGACCAAGAAAGTCGCGCAAATGGCGTAATTGCTGAATAAATTCTGTTTGAATCAAGCATCCCTTTTTGTAGTCCGAATATATTGACAGTCGGACAAAAAGGGATGTTTTTTATGCCTGCATGATGCACTATTTTGTGGTGTGATATATTTTTCCGCCCACGTTCATGTTCAATTCGCCGGCCGCCGCGCCAACGGCCAGACTGCCATAGCATATGCTATTATTATACAAAACATTAATTGCTGGCGTGGTCTGGCGTGCGGAATACAACGCATTCGTTTCCGGCACGCGGCGTTGCGTTATACTGACCATCATAAGACATATACCGTCCGAACGAACACTTGGTGTACATCTTGTATGCGGGACAGGAATATCCGGCGCCATGCGCCAATTGCGGAACCGCGCCACAGAATAATAAAAGAGAAAAAAAGCGGTCGTTTGGATTAGGCAAAAACGAGGGAACCAAATGCAGCAGAATTCGGGGATTTTTCAATATGCAAATATTGCCAAAACAATCCACCGTTTGGATTCGGCAGGACATTTCCACCCCGCACACCGTATATTATAAGACATTGCGCCTATTTTATCAATCATAAAAAACGCCGCAATGCGGCGTTTTATTTTTATCAGTTCAGCGGCGCACCCCAATGCTGTTGTATCGTGCGTTCCGCATCCATCGGGCTTATCAGAACCTGCGGCGTCAGTATAACGACCAGTACATCACGCTGGGCCGATGTTTCACGCGAACCAGACAGCGCCATAAAGTCCGGATCACCCAAACCATAGCGCATATCGGAATTATTCTGCTTTTCGAATCCCGACACGACCAGCATCTGGCCGGATTCCATTATAACCTCCTGCATAAAGCTGCGTTCTTCGACCTCGGGCAGCTGCAATGTCACCTCGCCTATTGTCTGGGTGGACATCTTCAGCAGTTCACGAACCGACATTCTAAACAGCAACAGTATCTTGCCGTTTTCCAACACATTCGGCAGCAGCTGCATCGAAAATCCGGTTTCCAAATCGTCCTGGTCCACGGTGGACGATTCAACAGTCGTAAAGTTTCTGGATTCAAACCGCTTGATATATCCGGTCGTGCGCGTATTGTTTACCGGCGCAACGCGGTTGTTTCGTGTCGTAACACCGACATTTGTCACCAACGATACCTTGCCCTGCTTTGCCAGCGCCTCTATCAACGCATTGCTGCCCGCGACACCGGACAACGAACCGTTTGCAATCTGATCCGGCGTGTATGCACCCGGCACAACTTCGCCGTTTTCAATATGCGTCGCCCCCGTCAGCGCAGACACAGTGTTCGACAGCACGGCTATGTTCATCGAACTGGCCTCGGTCGTGGCCAGATTGTTTTTCGGGTTGGCCACAATGTTCAGACCGGACGCGGAATTAATCGCCGCGGCCAGATTCAGACCAAATGCCGTATCATTGGAAATCGAGACCTGCAAAACCTTGACGTCAATCGTTACCAGCTGCGACAAACGTTTGTTCTGCTTGGCAATATATTCGCCAACACGCGCCAGAATCGACGGCGGCGCACTGACCGTGATGGTTCCCAAACTGCGTGAAACGGTGAAATCCGCGTTGTCCGCACGTCCGATAATGGCCGTAATGGCGTTTTCAACCTCGTCCCATTCCTTTAGCGTGGATTCCAGCGACACCTGGTTGCCGTCGTCCGTGTTGACGGCGGTCTGATAAGAAACCTCGGTCCCCAGTGCATATAATGTGAAAGTCTTGGTTTCCGTTTCATAGAAAACTATGGCGTTCTTGTCATAATACCACAGCAAATCCAAATCCGTCGCCACCTGCGACAACAGTCCCGACAGCTTTCCGGTATAGGCTATATTCATCGCCTTTTTCAGTTTTTCCGCGCTTATCTGGCTATCTATTTTAACCGGAATGCCTGTTATCGAATTTATGTCGTTTGCCAGCACCTGCAGACCAACCGGCTCGTTCAGCAAAATCGTGATACCGGTGTCGGTTTCGAACTGTGCCGGCAGATTGTTTCTGTGTTCCAAAACTGTCGACTTGTTCCCCAGCCACACACCTTCGGACATCGATACCGTGTCGCCGCTGGCAACCTTGGCGCGCGGATTCTTGGACATTTCAAACGCGTCGTACGCATTAATAAAATCCTGGTCGACCGACGCCGCAACCTTGGCAGAATCTTTTGTTGCGCATCCCGCAACCATGGCGCCCAGCACGCCGCACATAAAGAAAAACTTCATCGGATTTTTCATCTATATTTCTCCTACTGCCAGATTTATGCGTTATTCTTCGGATGTCGATATGACCAGCACGCGGTTTCCCTTGTAAAATTTCGCATACGGAACAGGCGTTGCGCGACCGAAATTGCGCACCAGCGCAGACGCAACGTCAACAAAGCGTCCCTTGAACACGGCGCTGGCCTCTATCGGGTATTCGCGCGGCGTCGTCCAAACCAAATCCCATCCTTCCTTGTCGCACCACGCCTGCAGCACGCCGCGCAGTGTCTGTCCGTTCGCCACGACCCACGAACGCACCTGGTCGGCCATCTGAACCGGCGCCTCGGCATCGGCAGATATATCGACCGAAATTTCAACATCGGCATCCGCCGCGTCCGTGCCGGCGGCGATTGTGGTTTCAACCTCCTCGCTCAACCCCGCCTTGGCCAGATACGCCGTATAACCGTCCGCATACTTTGCACAGTTTTTACGCCCGCTGCGCGACAGGGTCAGAACATCTCCGCCGTCGTCTTCCAACACCTCGCGGTGCAGCAGGGGCATTTCAGAACCATTATTGCATTCGTCGTCGAATCCGACCGGAATCTGCGTTCCATGCAGCAGGTTCGCCCCGCCCGACCATCCGCCGAATTCACCGCGCGCACCCAGATTGAAATTGTTTTCAACAACCATGTCCGCGCCTATTTTTGAAACGATGCGAATATTGTCCGACTGCTTTTTCCCGGCGCATCCACCCGACTGGCATGAAACCTCGACATCGGCGTCGGAACCTGCAATCGGCCACGCCGGCACTTCGAACATCGGCGCCGCCTCTACGGATATTGTGTCAACCTGCTCGTACCGGTTTTCATCAACATCGCGGGATTCGGTGTAAAAAACCTCTGACGTGACCACCTGGGGCATCGTTTCCGCAGCAAAGCAATAACCTGCGGCGCATCCGAACATTGCGACAATCAAAATCTTGCGGAACATAAAAGACTTCCTTTCTTTACCTTACCTTAATATGCTTATTATAACAACTTGACCGAATCTGTGCAAGGCCTAAAACATCGTTTTATGCATGCGCCACGCGACGAAAAGATAAAATCGCACGAATCGACAAAAGATGTTATACTGCAATCGAAATTAAAAACCACAAGGGGGACGCAAAAATGCAGGACGCATTGATTTTGGCCGGAATTTTAATAATAGCCGTCTGCACGGCCGCATTGGCGGCGTTCATGTTCGCCATATCCGCCCGTGTCCGCGACATGAACAAGACGCTGGCGCACCAGTACAGCCTGATTGTAAAAATGCAGGCGGTTCTGAAAAACAAAACGGCCACGAACGCGGTTGCGGAAAACGCAGAAATGATATACCAGGACCTGCTGCAGAGCCTGATTCCCATAATGGCCGCCATCGACATCATGCCGCGCGCAACGTCGGAACACCCGTTGTGGCGCGCACTGGGCGGCATAATGGACGAATATGCGAAAAACCCGTTCGCGTTGGAAAAACTGCGCCGCGCGATAAAGCTGGACACCGAAGTATCGCGAAGCGTTGAAAACTACATGAACCGCGCCGACCGCCTGCTGGGGCATTTGACCGCAACCGAACCTGACGGCATTTTGGCCGCGACGTTCACCGACGGCCTGCTGGGCCAGTCGCTGACATTCTTTGCCCAGGCCCGCCAGCTGGCCACCCAGGAAAACTGACCGCAGATGACGCAACTGAATGAAAATCTTGTGCGTGAAATATCCGCGTTGCGCGACGAACCGCAATGGCTGCTGCAGTGGCGTCTGGACGCGCTGCATGCATGGGAAAAAATGTCAGAACCCCACTGGGGCGAAATAGACTATGCGCCGATTGACTATGACGCGCTGAACTACTATAACCATCCCGCCCAGATAGACAATTCCGACCTAAAGGAAACATACGACAAAATGGGCCTGCCCGAGAGCGAGCAGCGCGCCCTGCTGGGGATGGCGACAGACACCGTCATCGACAGCAAATCCGTCCACACATCATACACCGCCGAACTGGAAAAGCTGGGGATAATATTCCTGCCGTTTTCCGATGCGGTGCGCCGGCACCCCGACCTGGTAAAAAAATACCTGGGCACGGTTGTCCCGGCCGCCGATAATTTTTACGCCGCGCTAAACGCCGCCGTATTTTCCGACGGCACGTTCGTATACGTGCCACCAAACACCAAATGCCCCATTGACCTGGCCAGCTATTTTCGTATAGAAACCGCAAAAATAGGCCAGTTTGAACGCACGCTGATTATCGCAGACGCCGGCGCGGAATTATCATACATGGAAGGATGCAGCGCCCCGCGTCGCCCCAACCACCAGCTGCACAGCGGCGTTGTGGAAATCGTGGCGCTGGACCGCGCGCATGTGAAATACGCAACCGTCCAGAACTGGTATGCGGGCGAGTATCGCGATGGACAAAACCACGGCGGAATAATCAATTTCGTGTCAAAGCGGGGGCGCGCGCACGCCGGCGCTGAAATAGACTGGACCCAGGTGGAAATCGGCGCGGCGATGACATGGAAATATCCGTCCACAATTCTAGCGGGCGACGGCGCGCGCAGTGATTTTTACTCGCTGGCGATAACGCGCGGCGCCCAGCAGGCGGACACCGGAACAAAAATGATTCACATCGGCAACGACACCGTTTCAAACATCGTCTCTTATGGCGTTGCACTGGACGCGTCGCGCCAGACATTCCGCAGTCTGGTCAGCTTTGCCGGACACGGCGGCGCAAACGCATCAAAATGCGACACACGGATAATCGGGGACATGGCGACGGCAAACACGCTGCCGACGATAATCCATGCCAACGCCGAAAACAGCCAGAGCCACGAGGCCACCACCGGCGCCATCGACGCGCGCCAGCTGCTGTATCTTATGCGGGCCGGCATCGCCGAAGACGAAGCGACGGCCCTGATTATCGGGGCGGCGGCGGCACCGATAATATCGCGCCTGCCGATGGAATTTCTGGTTGAATCAAAGCAGCTTATTCAAATGGCGCTGGCAAAATAATCATTCCGTATACGCGCATCCTGATATAAATGTATACTCGCCGCTGTTGTCAGAAAACACAACACCCTCCTTCATTACGCAATCGGTTATCGAACGATTTTCACTCGGGACACTGGTTCCGTATACAACATCCCCCGCGACATTTGTCATGGACGGACATCTGTCGCATCCGTTCTGATAAGGACTGTCTATGCTCTCAAAATACCCTTCTGCGCATCGATAATTCGATGTTGATGTCCAATAATCGCACATACATCCAGATACCAGCTGCAGCATTTCAAATCCATTTCCATCATTAAACCAACGCTCACCAGTGCAAGAGGGAAAGCAAAAACCATCTGAACGACACTTGCGTGTTGTTGTATTCCCATACGCATCCTTTACAGTTATAACGTCCCCAAGTGCCACCACACGCTGTGGATTATCCGGACAACCGGGATAAGGCGGCCTGCAGTATCCACCGGAATCACCGCCCGGCGCGCACCAATAGCACAGACCGTCGCCGCCGTTATAGTCCAGCAGGCAATAATCCCCAGACACTGCGGCAGCTGTACTAATCGCACCACAAAAGATAAAGAACGACATCGCAATTAATTTTTGCATATTCCCCCAAAAAAAATCCACACACGCTTTTAAACCACCGTTTGGATTCGGCAAGTGGGGACAGAAAAATTATGCGAATTTTCAGGAATTTTTTGCGCCAAATAAAAACTAATCCAAACGGTGGTTTGGATTAGGCATGCATTTCTATGTGAAATAGTAAATTTTTTCCCAGCGCAAGTCAACGCTTATTACGCATATCAAAGCCTTCGGCTTGTTGTGATGTGCAAATTATGATATAATGTCGTTGAAAAAACGGAATTTGACATGTTGCAGATAAAAAATCTGTCCGTATCAATGGACGGGAAAACATTGCTAACAGACATCAGCATGGACGTTGCCGACGGGGCGCGCCACCTGCTGGGGGGACACAACGGATCGGGCAAGTCCACACTGGCCGCCGCAATTGCTGGCGCGCCTGAATACCACATTGACGCGGGCAAAATAATATTCGACGGCCGCGACATAACGGATGAAAACACAACCACGCGCGCGCTGATGGGGATTTTTCTGGGCGCGCAGAACGTACCCGAAATCCCGGGGCTGACGGTGCTTAGTTTTCTGAAGCATTCACTGGCCGCGCACACGCATTTTCAAACGGGGCGGGAATTATCCATGGGGGATTTTCTGATGCGCCTTGAAGACGCGCGCCAGCGTTTGGCAATACCAAAGGACTGGTTGAACCGCGGCGTCAACGTCGGCTTTTCCGGGGGCGAGCGCAAGCGTCTGATGCTGCTGCGGCTGTGGATGACGGCGCCGCGTCTTGCCATTTTGGACGAACCGGATTCCGGCGCGGACGCAGAAACGCAAAAACTGATTGCGGACACAATCGCTGATATGCGTGATACGACATTCCTTTTCATCAGCCATCAGCAAAAATTCACATCCATGGTCGAACCAACGGATACAACCACTTTGTCCCACGGACGCATCATGGAAAAATAAACCGAACACAACCCAAGGATTTCCAATGAGAAAAACAGAAATAAAAAAACAAACCAGCACGCGCCTGTCCACATGGCTGGCACGGCGGCCTATAATATTTGCACTGACGCTGATGGGGGCGGCGTTCCTGGCGGGCGCACTGTACGCGGTGGTTTCCGGCGGCCGCGGCGCCGGCGTGGACAGTCTGTCAATATGGCCGGTTGTAATGGCCGGCATCGGAATATGGTGCGCATACCGGATGATTGCGCGGATGCCGCGCACGCCAATGGACAGACGCAGTTTTGTCGCGATAACAAACGGCGCGGTTCTGGTATACCTGGCGCTGGGGGCGACGCAAACAATAATGCTGGGCGTTTTTGTGATGCCGGTGCTGCAGATGATAAACACAGGCGTCCTGTCCACGTCCGCGGCGGCGGGCGCACTGGTGGCGCTTTTGATTTTGGCGTTTGCATCCGCATGGGCAATCGGCGCCGTGATTTCAATGCTGTGCGCCGGGTACGCCCGCGCGCGTCAAATGAACGTGCCACAGTGGAAGGCCCTGCTGTCCATGCCGTTTTCGATGCTGCTGCCGGCGGGATACATCCTGGCGGACAAAGACGCAAAAAATCCGGCCGTGGAAATACGCCCGGCATGGTATGCGGCGATGACGGGACGCATAACGCAAAACGCATCCGCCGCATGGGCCGCAATGGCCGCGATAATTTTGCTGACCGCCGTATTCCACGGCGCGGCGCCCGCGATTCTGATTGCGATTCCGTTTTTTGTATTCGCCGGCTGGCACATTTGCATCGGTCCGCGCAATACGGCCAAAAACATCGGCGGCGCGTTCGCAACAACCGCGGTCGCGGTGAACATCGCGCTGGTGGCGGCGACGGCCGTTATGATATTCATGGCGCGTCCCGCGGCGGCGCCATACGATACCGCACAATTTGAATTTACCGAAACAGCGTTTGAAATTCCAATGCCGCACGACGGGGCCAACGAATAACCAAGGGGACGTACCACCATGCATGGAATGATATTTTTTCTGCTGCTGATTACATTTTTGTGGCTGGGTCGCACGATACTGATACCGCTGCTGGTGGCGACGTTTTTCTGGTATCTGATAAACGCAATCGCGTCGTATTACCGCAAGGTCATGCCGTACCGCCATCCCGCCGAACCGCGCGACGAAAAACGCGCGCGCGCATTCGACTGGTTATCCAGCCTGCTGGCGCTGGGGACAATATGCGCCCTGATTTACATGTTCGCGACCCAGGTCCGGCCCATGTTTTCCGAACTGCTGGGCGCACTGCCGGAAATACAGCATAAACTGGTTGAACTGGGCGACTATATGTCCGCATCAATCGGCCTGCGGTTTGACGCGTCGATGGTCCCCAACATAACCAAGTTCGCCACCAACGTCGGCACGTCCGCGGCCGGCATCGCGTCCACTGCGGGAATGATACTGGTTTACATGCTGTTCATGTTTATAGAGCAAAGTACGTTCAACCGTAAATTCCACTCGCTGTTTCCCAACAAGCGACAGTCGAAAAAAATGCGCTACATACTGGGCAGCATCGACGAAAACATGAAAAAATATCTGTTTATGAAGACGCTGGTCTCTGCAATCACGGGCGTGTTTTCATACGCATGGCTGCAGATTATCGACCTGCCCTTTGCAGGCGTGTGGGCGTTCATAGTGTTCATCACCAGCTATATACCAACCATCGGCGCGATTGTCGCATGCTCGTTGCCGATAGTATACGCGCTGGCGACGTCGTCCGGACTTCAGACGCCACTGCTGACGGCGGCGGGGCTTATCGGGCTGCAGATACTGTTCGGCAACATCCTGGAACCAAAGCTGACCGGCAAGACCCTTAATCTTTCGACGCTGGCGATACTGATAAACCTGGTTTTCTGGGGAATGGTTTGGGGCATCGCCGGAATGTTCTTCAGCGTGCCGCTGCTGGTGGCGACATTCATCATCACGGCCCAGTTTGATTCCACGCGCTGGATTGCGGTGCTGTTGTCCGCGGACGGAAAAATCCCTGCGAAAAATGAAGACTAAAAACGCGCTATATGCATGAAATCCGGCCTGTCTTAGCCGCGGCGCATAATCGCCAGCCCGTTTTCCAGAATGACACGCGCGGCCTCTGAATCCAGTTTTTCGCGCGCCGCCGCACGGGTGTGCAGTTTGGCATCGGCCGCCGCGGAAAAACTGCTCAGGCTTTCATCGACAAAGCAAACCGGCAGACCGGTGTACGCCACCACATCACGCGCGCATGCACGCACAGCATCGGTCGTTTCCGATTCCGTTCCATCCACCCGCAGCGGCAGGCCGATTATAATCCCGGCGACATTTTCCGCCGCCGCCGCATCGGCAATCAGGCGCGCCATTGGCGTCCCGCCCCGCCCCGCGACAATTGGCGGGCGCGTGAACACGAATTCCTGCGACGCATCCGAAACCGCAATACCCGTGCGACGTGCGCCCCAGTCAACCCCCAGTATGCGCCCGACGCGCGGAAAATCCTTGAAATCCGGCAAAATCATTGTATAATTTCCTTCGCATTTAATAATAGGATTTGAAATGGCGTTTAGCAAGCAGCAATTGCAAAAATTTGCGGACCTTATCAGAATTGAAATTCCCGACGAAAAATTGGAACAAATGAACATCGATTCCGTTGTGGGGTGGCTCGACAAACTGCAGAAAATCGACACATCAGGCATAGAACCAATGCTGAACCCGTCGCAGCATCAATTGCCGCGGCGCGCGGACGTGGTTTCCGACGGCGGCATTCGCGACGCCGTTTTGGCAAACGCCCCGGACACGGCGGGCGTAAGCCGTGGCTATTTTGCGGTACCCAAAGTCATGGACGAATAAAAACGAAGGACAGACAAAACATGATTGACCTGACGATTACGCAAGCACTGCAAAAACTGAAATCGCGCGAAATCAGCGCGACCGAACTGACACGTGCGCATCTGGAACGCATTGAAAAATACGGCGCGGAATTGAACTGCTATATCACAATCACGCCCGAACGCGCATTGGCGGATGCCGCGGCGGCGGACGCGCGCTATGCTGACGCCTGCGCACTGCCCCTGGACGGTATTCCAATCGGAATGAAGGATTTGTTCGCCACGCGCGGCATACGCACGACGGCAGCGTCGAAAATGCTGGAAAATTTCATACCGGAATATGAATCCACCATATCCCAAAAATTTATCGACAGCGGCACGGTGCTGCTGGGCAAGACAAACCTGGACGAATTCGCGATGGGTACGTTCAGCAAGACAAGTTTCTTTGGCGCGCCCGTAAATCCGTGGCAGTTGCAGCGCAGACTTACAGCCGGCGGTTCGTCCGGCGGCGCGACGTCGGCGGTTGCGGCCGGTCTGGCCATGGGCGGCACGGGTACGGACACGGGCGGTTCAATCCGTTTTCCGGCGGCGATAACGGGGCTGGTCGGGATGAAGCCGACATATGGCCTGTGTTCCCGCTGGGGGTGCGTGGCGTTTGCATCTTCGCTCGACACGCCGGGGCCGGTTGCGCGCACCGTTGACGACGCTGCGGCCCTGCTGGCGGCGATGGCGGGACACGACCCCAAGGATTCTACCAGTGCAAAATCAGAATTCACGCTGTCCGGCGCCCTGCCCGAAATCGAATGCAAAAAACTGCGCGTGGGCGTCATACGCGAATTCGCGGACGTCCAGGTTTCGCCTGACATGAAGGCGCTGTTCGACGCACGCGTGGCCGATTTGAAATCCGCCGGCGCTGAAATAGTAGAAGTATCTATACCAAACATTCTGGACGCACTGGCCGCGTATTACATCATCGCCCCGGCCGAGGCATCATCCAACCTGGCGCGCTATGACGGAATGAAATACGGACTGCGCGTGGATGGCGCGGATTTGTTGGACACGTACAAGAAGACACGCGCCGCCGGTTTCGGCGACGAAGTAAAACGCCGCATGATAATCGGCACCGCGGTGCTAAGCAGCGAATCCTATGACGTATATTTCATGCAGGCCGCCCGCGTTCGCCGCATGATTGCCGACAGCTTTGCCGCGGCGTTTGAAAAATGCGACCTGATTGTCTGCCCGTCCAGCGCCGGAACCGCGCTGCCGCTGGATTCTGATTTGTCGCCGCTGGAATACTACGCACTGGACATGTTCACGGTTGCGATGAACCTGGCTGGCGTCCCGGCATGCAGCGTTCCGGCCGGACTGGCACAAAACGGCCTGCCGCTGGGGATTCAGGTTGTCGGACCGCGCTTTGCCGACATGCGGGTTCTGCAGCTGGCACGTCATATTGAAACATTCGCAGCGCTGGACAACCGTCCGACCACAGTCATGGGGAAATAAAAAATGCGGCACACGGCCGACATAAAAAAAAGTGGTGGCTAGGAACGGAATCGAACCGCTGACACAGGGATTTTCAGTCCCTTGCTCTACCAACTGAGCTACCTAGCCAACTGCGAGACGCATAATAAGACACCAAAAGAAAAAAATCAAGGAAAAAGAAAAAATGTTTACAATAAAAGGCAAAACATGTGATTGGGAATTGGTTATTGGATTGGAAACGCATATAGAGGTTCTGTCCAATTCCAAATTGTTCAGCGGTGCATCCGCCGATTACAATCCGACCGTCGCCCCGAACACCCAGGTGTCAATGGTGGACGCCGCCATGCCGGGAATGCTGCCGGTGCTGAACGAATACTGCATCGAACAGGCAATTAAATTCGGTCTGGGGATAAACGCGGCCATCACACGCCGCAGCCGTTTTGCACGTAAACAGTATTTCTATCCCGACCTGCCCCAGGGATACCAGATAACCCAGCCCGCGGACCAGCCGCCGATTGTCGGACGCGGATTCGTTGAAATCATGGGCGACGACGGCAAGCCTAAAAAGATATTGATTGAACGCGCCCACCTGGAACAGGACGCGGGAAAACTGAAACACGACATGCATCCGACAAAATCGTTTGCGGACTATAACCGCACGGGCGTGGCGCTGTTGGAAATAGTATCGTTTCTGGATGTTAAAAACCCGGAAAACAATTCATACATCTCGTCCCCGGACGAAGCGGAAAGATACCTGCGCGAAATCCGCGAGATTGCGCGCGCCCTGGGCGTGTCCAAGGCGAACATGGAAGAAGGTTCCATGCGCGCGGACGTAAACGTATCCGTGCGTCCGGTGGGGGACACAAAATTCCGCACCCGCACAGAGACAAAAAACATGGTCTCGTTCAAATTTATCAAGAGCGCCATTGAATACGAGGCGCGCCGTCAGATTGAAATCTATGAAAACGGCGGCACCGTTTCCCAAGACACCATGCGCTATAACCAGGCCGACGGCACTACATCCGTCATGCGCAGCAAAGAGGACGCCCTGGACTACCGCTATTTCCCGGATCCGGATTTGCTGGAACTGGTCGTAGACGAAGAAACAATCGAACGCATACGCCGCACGATGCCGGAACTGCCCGCCGCAACGCGCGCACGTTATATCGGCGAATTCGGACTGGCCGAATATGACGCCGCGCGCCTGACGGAAAGCACAGATATATCCAAATGGTTCGACGCGGCGGTCGGCGGCAAAAAAGAACGCGCCAAGGCTGTCGCAAACTGGATGATATCCGAACTGTTTGCGCACGGCGAAAACTGGGATGTAAAAAACGCTGTGGATACAGCTGAGCCTGGCATGCCGCGTATTATCAGACCGTCGGATTTGGCGGAACTGGTCGATATGATTTCGGAAAAATCAATCAACGGCAAACAGGCCAAGGAAATATTTATAAAGATGCTGGACGGTGAAAACGGCACCCCGCGCGACATCGCAAAAAAATTCGGCATGGAACAGATTACGGACACATCCGCAATCGAATCGGCCGTTGACGATGTCATCGCAAAAAATCCGGCCCAGGTCGAACAGTACCGCAGCGGTAAAACAGGCCTGCTCGGCTTCTTTGTCGGCAATGTGATGAAGGCAACCGGCGGCAAGGCAAACCCTGCGGCGGTTAACGAAATATTAAAACAAAAACTGGCATAGACAAATTCATGAAAAAATTCTTTATCCAGACATTCGGCTGCCAGATGAACGTCTATGACGGCCAGCGAATCGCCGCCATGTTGACCGCGCGCGGCATGCAGGAAACACACGATGCGGCCGATGCGGACGTCATCATACTGAACACATGCGCCGTCCGCGCCAAGGCCACCGACAAGGTATTTTCAGCCCTGGGTCGAATCCGCCGCGCAAAAAAGCCCGACGCCCTGATGGGAATTGTGGGCTGCGTCGCACGCGAAGCGGGCGCGGACGCATTCCGCCGCATACCAGAGCTTAATTTTGTCCTGGGGCCGCAAAGTTATCACAAACTGCCGGAAATATTAAACAACCCGGACACAAAATTATTAAATATAGATTTGGGCGGATTGGAAAAATTTGATGAAATGCCGCAAATGGACGCATCGCCTGCCGTGGCATATATCCCCATACAGGAAGGATGTAATCATTGCTGCACATATTGCATAGTGCCCTACACCCGCGGCCGTGAATTGTCGCGCGCACCGGCCGACATAATGGCGGACGTTCGCCACGCGGCGCAAACCGGCGCGATAGAGATATGCTTTCTGGGCCAGAACGTGAACGGATACAAATACATCGACCAAGACGGCGCAACGCACCGGTTGTCTGAATTAATCGCACAGGCGGCCAAAATCAGCGCCGTAAAACGCATACGCTTTACATCCAGCTATCCAACAGAAATGACGGATGATTTAATAGACATGTTTCGCACGGAACCAAAACTGTTGCCTTTTTTAAACATGCCTATACAAAGCGGCAGCGCCGATGTATTGACAAGAATGAACCGTCCTTATTCGTTGGAACTATATATAGATATAGTTGACAAATTAAAGGCCGCCCGTCCGGACATCCAGATATCAAGCGATTTCATTGTCGGATTCCCCGGCGAGACGGATGCGGATTTTGAAAAAACAATGGATATCGCACAACGCGTGAAATATATCAATTCCTATTCTTTCAAATATTCGCCCCGCCCCCACACGGCCGCCGCGCTGATGCCGGACCAGATTGCAGACAATATAAAGGCTGCGCGTCTGGCCGCACTGGACGCGCGCCTGAACGAATTGCAGCGCGAATTTAACACGTCATGCGTGGGCCGCACAATGTCATGCCTGTGCGAGGGCGCGGACAAAACCGGCCAGAATCTGGTTTACCGCACCCCCTATATGCAGCAGTGTATTGTAGAACGCACAAACGCCGACGCCCCCCAATTGGCCGAAATAAAGATAACCGCGGCGAACAAGGCGTCCCTGCGCGGGGAATTCGCGGATTAAAAATCCACACCCGCGCCAATGCGCAGACTATATGAAAATCCGTGGTCTTTGTCGCGCAATGCGCGCATGTCGGCACTGAATTTGAAACCGTCGTCGCCAAATGCGATATCAAGACCGAACTCGCCGCCCAGCATGCCGCGATTACCAGCGTATATTCTGGAATTATAGTCATACCGAACGCCATCCATTTCATAATCAAATGACGCGTCTATTCCACCATGAACACCGGTATCCTTGGCGATGTCGCCTGCCACTGTTTCGTATTTCATTGAAACACCCGCAAAAGGTGCAAGACGCAACAAATCATAAAAATGAAACTCGTGCCCGGCGTCAACCGCGGAATATACGGATACGCCGCGCGGATTGTCGATTGAACCAGAACCGTTGAAAACAGGCCCGATGTCAAACCCGGTAATCGACCCCAGTCCCGCGAACCGTACGAAACCATATTTTTCACCGCTGTGTTTTATGCGTGCACCGCCGCCGTATGTTGTTGCAGCAAATACGTTCAAATCGTCCGAATAATCCGCAACGGATATGTATGCAAAAATTTCAAAACGCGTGGCGCGACCTATTTTGCCGCCCGCACCGGCACGCAACCCGTATGCGCCGAAATCATCACCCGCCACCACAACCGGTCCCATTGACACGCCAGCGGCCGGCAAATCCATGCGCATAATTTCCATGTCGTTGATAATGCCGACGGGCCGCATCAGTTTTATCGGATTCAAACGAACCGAACGACGCATTATCGAATAAAGTTCGTCGCGCGTTGCCGCGACATCCAACCCCGCCAGCAGTTTGTCATCTGGCGCCACGACACGCAGACCATTCAAAAATTCACCAACCGCACCACCAAGAATTCTGACGTAATCGGTGGAACGCATCATGCGCACGCGCAAGCTGCCGTTATCGACATAGCCCCGAAGTGCATACATGCTGTCCAGATTTGCGGCATTGACATAAACATCACCATCGCCGGACACATTTTGCAAAATGGGCGCGTCCAGAACATCGGCAACATCCGCCACGTTTATTACAACGGTTCCGCGCAGTTCTATATCCGGCGACGGGGCCGCACGGCGCAGATGAGCGACACCACGCGACCAGACAAATTCGGAATTATCCAGTGTTATTTTCGCCGCATAACCACCGGCCGACATTATATCGCCCAGCGACATTGTGTCCGAACCGCGAACCAGGATATTAAATTCAGAATCCAGCCCCAGACGCGTTATATCATCCGCACCCGTTATCACCTGCGTCAGTTTGGCGCCTTCGCCGAAATTAACGCTTGCTGAAAAATTTCCGGTGTTGCGCAAATAAACATCGCAGCCATCACAAATGAAAATATCCGAATTTATAATGCCGTGATTTACAATCAGAACCGATGAATCAACATTTATCCTGTCGGTCGCAACCATGCCGCCGTGCGTCACGACGGTATCGCCAGTCAACGACATGGTGCCACCCATGAAACATTCGTCGATTGTGTTGACCGCACCATGACATGCGCCGTTGACACATACCGCGACAATCACCGCCAAAAATGATATGACCAGCCTCATCTCCCCCCACGAAAAACAAAGCTAGCATATAGGAATATGTTCTTAAAGTAAAAAATATTTATATAAAAAAATTACATCCCCGGACGTCTCCGGGGATGTGTCGTTTATAATATTTCAGACAAATATTAGAACATCATGCTTTGTTCAAACTTGCCCCACGCCGCCTTGTATCCGCCATCGCGTTCCAGATAGATTTTGGCGTTCTTCAGCTGCGCTGCGGTCAGACCGCGGATGATAAAGGATTCTTCCAGACGGCCGGCTCTTTCAACCTTCAGACGCGGCAGGTCGATTGCCATGCTGGAGTTGTCGCAGCAAGTGCTGTTGTTGCTGCAGCTGCCGCACTGATAAAGCTTGATTGTGTACGGAACACCCGGACGCAGGTCTTTCAAATCAACTTCCATTTTCAGACCGGCATCGGTTTCCTGGAATTTGATATAGCCCATTTTCGATTCGCCGCCGTGGCTGCTGCGGGTGTACATTTTCGCATATACGCGGTTTACATCTGCATCTTCATATGTCTGATAGAACACAACCGTTTCGGCCGGCTGCGCCTTGGCTACTTTGCGCGCGTGTCTTTTGTTCGGGCATCCCACGCATCCGGACAACAGCGCAACCGCACCCAGCATGGATGCAAACATAAACATTTTTTTCATTAAGTTTTTCATAAAGGTCTCCTTTTTTCCTTATGGTTACGTCAAACATTGTATAACATTTTTTTTCATTTTTCGTCAGGTTTGAATCCCTAGGAATCGCCGGATTTCTGGCACATTGCGCGTTTTGCTTTGTCTCCTATTAACGTGGTGCGCGATTGCGTGATAACATGACCAACAGGGAGGAATAAACAATGTACGAACTGTTGCAAAATCTGCTGGCGTTCAAATACGCATGCAAAATAAACCACTGGTCCACGGACAACTATGCCGCGCACCTGAAATTCGACCGTCTGACCGAACACGTCGACGACTGGATTGACAGCATCGCCGAAAGCTACTTTATGGCCCGCGACATGAAAAAGGCGTTCAAGCCGGATTTACTGAATCCGAAACTGATAGACAAAAACCTGCCGAACATGTGCCAGAAAATAATATCGCTGCTGGAAGACCTGGCCGAAGACGACGACCTGGACGAGGGTGCGAAATCCCTGCTGGGCGATATCGAAGCCGATTTTCTGGTGAAAATGGCGCTGGCCGAGTTGTCATAAACGAACCGCCCCAGGCGGTTCTTTTTTCTAAAAAACGAATCGGCATCCGGTTTGTCCGAAATAAAAAATCGCCCGTACGCGGCGATTTAATTTTGAAACACGAGTTTTAAACAAAGCGCCCTGCCCGCATACGCGGGCAGGTATATGGGGCGCCATGCATTAGAACATGAATCTAATGCCGATATCGCCGCCAAAGTCGTGCATGCCGGACTGGATGTCTACGTAGTTGTAGCGGGCAGCCAAATCAACCGCGATTTTTTCCCAGTCAAACGTCACGCCCAGCGTACCCATCGCCGCGAAACGTGTTTTGCTGTCGCTGTGTTCTTCGTTAAGCAGGCGAACCTTTTCCTTAACATCGGTGAACGCGACACCGGCGCCCAGTCCAAAGAACGGACGGACAATCTGATAGTCGCCGAATTCCCAATAGTTGTTCCACAACAAAGTCTGCATTTTGGTTTCGACTTCGATACGGCCAGCTTCGCCAAAGTCCGCATTGTCCTTGGCCTTGCTATAGATGGACCATTCGATTTCGCTGCGGACTGTGTCGCATACTTCCAAACCCAGCGCCGCACGACCCTGATAGACCCAGTCTGTCATGGATTCTTTGTGGCCGTCGTGTTTTACGTTCAGGTTTGTGTATGTCATTCCGCCGCGCAGACCGATATACGGATCCAGGCCGAACAACTGCCAGCTGCTGTGCTGGTTTGTG
Source organism: uncultured Alphaproteobacteria bacterium (assembly GCA_947054455.1). Lineage (GTDB taxonomy): Bacteria > Pseudomonadota > Alphaproteobacteria > Rs-D84 > Rs-D84 > Enterousia. The sequence continues at coordinate 16,013 of CAMRWN010000004.1, read as the reverse complement.
CCTGCGAACGCGGGGCATGCCATCAGCACGGCCAGTGTCGATATAACTATTTTTTTCATTTCTTCTCCTTTTTGGTTTTACGTTGTAGTCTGGTTTTCATGTCAACGTTTTAATTCTATCAAAGCAATTTCAATCTTTGCATAGGTATGGATTCCGATTGCGCGGCACCATCCATCGCGCCCATGGCCTTTTAATCCTGTGGTTTCCGGGGCGTTGCGCGGATAAAATTCGAATCGAATAAAACACGGGGGGAAAACATCATGAAACGTCAAAACACAAATCCGACCACCAAATACTATAATAAAAAGTACCCGACCCAGCGTCAGGCATATCCGGGAATAGAATCAAAAATGAAGCCGGTTCCAGACTGCGGCGAACAGTCGTATGTGGGCCACGGCCGCCTGGCGGGACGGCGCGCGCTGATAACAGGCGGCGATTCGGGCATCGGCCGCGCGGCGGCAATCGCATTCGCACGCGAAGGGGCGGATGTCGCGATTTCATACCTGCCGGCCGAGGAACGCGACGCCCGCGAAGTCGCGCAATACATCACGGACGCCGGCGTGCGCGCATTCCTGATTCCGGGCGACATTGGCGACGAAAAATTCTGCCGGCGATGCGTACGCGACGCGGCGCGCAAACTGGGCGGACTGGACATAATCGTTATGAACGCCGGATACCAGCAGTTCTGTCCCGACATAACAAAACTGACCACCACGCAACTAAAGCGCACCTTTTCCATAAATTTGTTTTCAATGTTCTGGATGGCGCAGCAGGCACTTCCCTTGCTAAAACCAGGCGCGTCGATTATAACCACCTCCTCTATCCAGGCGTACCAGCCGGGCAAGGATTTGGTCGACTATGCCGCGACCAAGGCCGCGATAGTCGCATTCACGCGCGCCCTGGCCAAGCAAATCGCACACCGCGGCGTGCGCGTTAATTCGGTGGCGCCGGGGCCGATATGGACTGCGCTGCAAATTTCCGGCGGCCGCGCACAAAAAGATATACCCGATTTTGGGCGCAACACACCACTGGGGCGCGCGGGCCAGCCGGCGGAACTGGCCGCGACATTCGTGTTGCTGGCGTCCGACGAATCGAGCTATACAACCGCCGAAGTATACGGCATCACCGGCGGCAATCACACAGCCTAGGAAAAATAATGTGATAAAAACTTGCATTTGTCAGAAAAAAGACTATAATCACCAAGTCCAAAGCGACAAAATGGTTCTGGATGCGTAGCTCAGTTGGTAGAGCAACTGACTCTTAATCAGTGGGTCCAGGGTTCGAGTCCCTGCGCGTCCACCAAAATTAAAACCGCCTTGCGCGGTTTTTATTTTTATCCAAACAGGCAGATAAGAACCCGTAATACTATTTCTTTAAATATGATGCCGGGTTATATGCCTTGGTTCCCTTGCGTATTTCAAAATGCAGCTGCGGGCGGTCAACCTTGCCGGTGGCGCCGACCGAACCTATTTTCTGGCCGACGGACACGCGCGCACCACGACGAACGGTCATTGAATCCATATGGGCATAGACGGTCATCCATCCGTCGGAATGCTGGATTATAATCAGGTTGCCCATTCCCTTGACCTCGTTTCCGGCATACGCCACGACACCGTTTTCCGCCGCGCCAACCGCCGCACCGCGCGCGGCCGCGATGTTTATACCATCATTGAACAGACCGCTGGACTTGGCACCGTATGCGGACAATATCTTGCCGCGCACCGGCCACGAAAATTTCGACGACGAACGCGCACTGATTTTAGGCAGTTTTTTCTTTGGATCCGACGATATTTTCTGCGCCGGTTTGCGCGGCGCGGGCGCAACCTGGGCCGGCGCGGCATTTTTCACGGCCGGGGCCGCTGTCTTGGGTGCGGGCTTTGCCGCCGCGCGCACCGGGGCATCTGACAAATCCGGAACACGCAGACGCTGGCCCACCGACAGATTAAACGGCGCTGTCAGATTATTCATAACCGCCAAATCGTTTACCGGCACGGAATACTTGCGCGAAATCGAATACAGCGTGTCGCCCGGTGCAACGGTTATCTCCGTCAAATCAACGCGTGTCGTTGTCGCGCGCGACGGCGCGGCTTGAACCGCGGGCAATTTTTTCTGTGGCGTCGCAGGCTTTAAATTTTTATCCGGCGAAACCGTCTGTTCGGCCGGGGCCGATATGCGCAGCCGCTGTCCGACCGACAGTGTGAACGGCTCGCTCAGGTTATTCATAGCCGCCAAATCGGCCGGCTTCATATCATATTTTCGCGCAATGGAATACAGTGTGTCGCCCCGCGCAACGGTTATCTGGGCCGGGCGCGCCCCGCCCCCATACATCGGCACCCGCAGATAATCATCGACCGCCTCGAACGGTGCAGACGGCGTTGCCCCCTCATCCGGTGCATGATAAGTATATGTCTGGCCGGACGCATCCGCCGCCGCCGTGTCTTCATTGGCAACCGGCTGCGCGGCGGCCTGATTCGGGGCCGCATCGGGCGGAACTATGTAATCATCGACGCTGGCATACAAAACATAATCGTCGGCCGGCGCCGTACCGTACAATTCAGGCGACGCATAAACGCCATAGTCCGACGCGGCGGAATTATATATTTCCGGCTGCGCATCAGGGTCGGCCAGCAATGCGGGATAACGCGCGGAAATAAAATCACCCACCGAATCCGGCAACGACATTATTCGCGGCTGCAAATCGCATGCCGCCGCAAACAGCCCCATCAGGCCCGCAAAAATAAGACCGAAATTTTTCACACATTGATTATATCATAAAAACCTTCGTAAACAAACACCCGCGCGCGTTTATTGCGCATCACCGCGGCGCATGAACAGAATGCTGATTTCAAACAGGCCCCACATCGGCAGCGCCAGCATAATCTGGGAAACGACATCCGGCGGCGTCAGCACGGCCGCCGCAACAACGATGAAAACCACCGCATACCTGCGCATGCGCACCACCCGCGCCCGCGGCAGCACGCCCACCCTGTTTAACAAAACCAGCACCAGCGGCAGCTGGAACGCCACGCCAAAAACCTTAAGCAATCCTATCGCAAACGTCAGATAATCCCGGGCCGCCGGCATCAGCACCGCCGGAACGGGGGCCGCGCTGTTCAATTCTATAAAGAAACGAAACGCAAATGGGAACAGTACATAAAACGCAAACGCTGCCCCCATGACAAACAATACTGGCGACATTACGATTATCGGCCATATAAATCCGCGCTCGTTCTTACGCAGTCCCGGCGCCACAAAGGCCCACACCTGCCACAGCACGAACGGCAGCGACACCAGCAGCGCAAACAACGTCGCCAGCGATAACTGAATCATCAGCCCGTCCGCCAACCCGGTATACAGCAGCGCGCCGTCCGGCCACACGCGCAGCAGCGGCGCCGTCAGAAATTCCTGCGTCCAGGGCGCCGCAATCCACCCGGCGCCAAACGCGGCCGCAAAAAACAGTGCGGACCATATAATACGGCGTCGCAGTTCCGCAAAATGCTGCATCAGCGTCATTTTTTTCATTTCTTGGCCGTCCGTTTTTTTCTGCGCGGCCGCACACTGGAAAAATCGGCCAGCACGTCGTCGGTCGTCGTACGTATTATTTCATCAATCGGCTGTTCCAGGTCAATCTGTTCCTTGATTTTTTCTGACGCGTCAGTTATCCGCCATATAATCGAACGTACAAAATTCACCGCCCGCGCCAGAAAACGCGCGACATCAGGCCACATCCGCGACGGTATGACAACCGCCGCGACCAGCAAAATCACCAAAAATTCAGCCCAGCTTATTCCGAACATATAATCCCTAGTCGTAGAAATCGTCGCCGCCCGCGGTGGAAACCGTCTTGTGGCGCTGAATTTGAAAATAATTCTTGTCGAAATCCGTTTTAGCCTTCAGACCGCTGAAGACAACGTCGGTCTTGGCGCCGGTGGCGTCAACCACAGACCAAGAATTCAGTTTCACCGGATTTGCATCAAACACAACCGTCATGGTGCCCAGTCCCTCTTGGCCGCGCAAATTCATTTTTAATGAAAACGTGCGGTCGTCCGACGCGGTTTCAACAACATTTATATCCGCCCCGCGCAAATCGATATTCTTTCTGATTAAAATTCCGGCCGGCGTGCTGGTCAGCGGAACCGTTGTAATCTGGTCCAGCGATTTGTCGAAAAAATACAAATCCTTGCCGTCGGCAATCATCTGCACCGGCATATCCTTGTAATCCAGACGCACGCGCCCGGGACGCAGCATCGCAAAATCGCCCTTTTCAACGCGGCCGGCCGACGTTTGTGAAAACCGGCCCGACAATCCGCCAACCGAATTAAGATATTTTTCCGCCCGCGCCACCAATGACGCGTCAACCGCGGCCATCGCCGCATGCGACAACATCACAGCCGCCATAACAAAAAACAGTTTTTTCATTTCTACTCTCCCTTGAATATTTCCACAACGCGCCGGCGCACATTTTCCAGCGAATCACAAACCACCGCGCCCGCCGCGCGCATATGACCGCCACCGCCGAATGCGGCGGCAATGTGATCTATGGCCTTGCCGCGGCTGCGAATCGACATTCCGATTTGGTTTTCCTTTTGCTGCTTTAGCAAAACTATGTATTCCACCCCGCGGATTTGCGCCAGCAGATTCAGCACCAGTTCGCCCCGCCCGTCCATGTTCCGGTAATCGCGGCGCTCTATCACCGCCAGCGCCAGGCGCCCGTGATAAAAGAATTCGGCGTTTGCGGCCGCCCGCGCCTCTACCTGTACAGCCTTGCGCGGCTTATTATTCATTGATTCCATCAAATGCCGTATATTGACGCCCGCATCAACCAGCCACGCCATCCGCGCCAGCGGCGCGCCGTCGCGCGCAAACTTGAAATTACCGGTGTCGGTCAGTATCGCCACCGCCAGCAAATCCAGCACGTCCGCATCATACCGCCATCCGGCGCCGCGCATTATGTCGAACAAAATCACGCCCGTCGCGGCGGCATTATCATCATTTATGCACAAATCCGACATAGGCGCGTCGTTTCGGTGATGGTCAATCTCGACGGTGGTGGCCGCACGCTCTGCTATGCGCAGCGGGGCCCCGATTTGATGCCGCGCGCCATAGTCCATCAGTATCGCCAGGTCAAACACCTCGTTCGTGTCGATATGTTCGACATAGCACGCCCGCCCGCGCATGGGAATATTGTCCAGATACGCCGGAATGTTTCCGTCATAAACGCATATGCACCGCTTGCCGAAATTCAACTCTATCAGGCGGGCCATCGCCAGCACACAGCACAGCGCGTCCCCATCCGGATTTTTGTGCGCCATGACCGCGATTGATTTTGCCGCGCGTATCTTCTCTATAAAATCATGTATTTTTTCCTGCATCAGCTATATCACCGCCATGTCTTCCAAAAAGAACTGCGCGCTGACGCGGCCGTTGTATTCGTTTTCCTTCAACCGCCCCAGCATTGTTATTTTAGTGTCTGTGTTCGCATCGTCCAGTAAAAAATCGCCGACGGGCGTGCCAACCAGATTGAATCCCACAAAAGCCAACTGGGTTCCAGCGCTGGTCGAAACCACGCCGCGCAGATGCGCGCCGCCACCCATCACGCATGCATGACGCAGCGCCGCGCCGTGCAAAACCAGCACCGGTTCCGGATTGCCCTGGCCGAACGGTTCCAACGCTTTCATCTGCCGCAGCAGCCCCATCGTCGCACCGCCCGCATCCAACTCGGCGTCAACCGAAACTGCGCGCGCTGGCTCGGTCCCGCCCAGCTGCTCGCACACGGCCCGTTCCAAAAACTGCGCGAATTCCTCTTCCTTGTCCGCCGGCAACGAAAATCCCGCGGCCGCCGCATGTCCACCGCCTTCGCTAACCACGCCAGCTGCCAGCGCATCATGTATAATACGTCCCAAATCAATTTCGGGTATCGACCGGCCCGACCCGTTGATAACACCGTCCGCCTTGGTCGCAACACACGACGGCAGATTAAACTTGTCCTTCAGCCTGCCTGCAATTATCCCCATTACGCCGCCGTGCCAATTGTCCCCGCACACAAACAAACTGCGCCGTCCGGCGTCGCACGCCGCCTGGGCCATATCGTTGGCGCGCAGCATTATCGCATTTTGTATATCGATGCGTTCCTGGTTCATTGTATGCAGCTTTTCAGCCAGACTGGATGCAATCAGCGGATTGTCCGTCAGCAGCAAATCCAACGCCGGCGCCGCGGAATCCAACCGCCCCGCCGCGTTCAACCGCGGCCCCAGCGCAAATCCAACCGCATAGACAGACGGCTTTTTTATACCCGCCACATCCATCAACACGCGCAGCCCCAGGTTCTGGCGCAATCCCAAGACTTTCAGCCCGGTCGCCACGAACGCGCGATTCAACCCCACCAGCGGCATCGTGTCGCATATCGTCCCCAGCGCCACAAAATCCATGTAATTCAGCAGATTTATTTCATCGAGGCGCGCGCGCATCTGCCCCCCGGCGCGCGATTTTAATTCCCGGTTCAGCCCCACCAGTGTCAGAAACGCGACACCAACCCCCGCCAGATACTGCATACCAGACGTGTCGTCCGCACGCTTTGGATTAACAACCGCGTCGGCATTTGGCAGCGTACCGTCCGGCGAGTGATGGTCGGTGATTACGACACGCATCCCCAAGGACACGGCATGCGCCACCTCGGCCCCGCCGCTGATTCCGCAATCAACCGTAATCATCAGGCGCGCACCGGCCGCCGCAATATCGTCAACCGCCGCGATGTTCAGGCCGTACCCTTCCCCTTCACGCGTGGGCAGATGCCATATCACGTCCGCCCCCAGCGCGCGCAGATATTTTACAAAAATGGCCGTCGACGTTATTCCGTCCACGTCATAATCGCCGTATATCGCGATTTTCTGGTTCGCGATGACCGCATCGGCGATAACGCGTGCCGCCGCATCCATGTCGCACAACACAGACGGGTCAGGCATGTATTCCTTGATACTGGGGTTTAAAAATTTATGCACGTTCGCCGCGCCGGTTATTCCCCGGCCTGTCAGAATTTTTTCAACCAAATTGTCCGTTGCATACGCATCATTTTCAAAATCACTACACGCATCCGCAACCCATGCCCGGCCCAGCATGGATTTTTCTACTATCTTTCTCACGCTATACTCTTTTTTATTATCAAAATTATTATAATCAAAAATTATTCAAATAGCAACGGCAGGATGCTGTCCAGAATTTTTCCCGTTGTCGGCACCGCATTCCATGCGGCAGTGCGCAGTCCCCACGACTCTTCGGTTCCCTTGGGCTCGTCCAGGACGACCAGAATTGTGTACTGGGGCGCGGCGGCAGGAAATATTCCCGCAAATGCAGTCAGGTTCTTTTTCCTGTCAATCTTTCCGTTTATGCGTTTTTCCGCAGTCGCGGTTTTTCCACCGATTTGAATTCCGGCGATTCGCGCCTTTTTACCGCTGGTCTCTTCCGCTATTCTAACCATGATGCCCCGCAGACGCGCTGATATTTCGTCCGACAGAACGCGCTGGCCGCGAACCGCCCCGACAGAACGCTTTTGCAGCGTCGGATAAATATATATCCCGCCGTTTGTCATTGCATTCACCGCCAGCAGCAGATGCATCGGCGTAATTGATATTCCGTGTCCGAACGCAACGGTCGCCTTTTCCACCGGCCCCCACTTTATCGGCATCAGCGTGCGTTCCGTACGCCCGAATTCCAGATTCAACGGCCCATCCATGTGAATGCGTTCGAAAAATTCACGCTGCGTGCCATCCGGCAGGTCCAGCGCAATCTGCGCACTGCCGGCGTTGCATGAATGCAGCATTATCTCGTCGACGGTCAGATTGGGACGCGGCGGTTTGAAACTGCGCACATCGCTGATTTTTGCAGCAGTCCGGCCAAACTTGTCCAGAATTTTAAAGGGTTCTGCGACATAATACTGCCGCGTTATACCGTTTTCAAACGCCATCGCCGTATTGAAAATTTTGAATATGGATCCCATTTCAAAGACGCCGCGCATGGGCTGGAACTTTCGATTCGCCACCGGGTCCGCGCGCAGGTTTTCAGGGTCATAATCAGGCAGCGAAACCATCGCCACGATTTCGCCGGTGCGCGAATTCATCAGCATTCCCATCGCGCCCTTGGCCTGGTATTTCTGCATTGCAATCGACAGCTGCTCGTAAAAAACGGACTGGATTCGCGAATCGACCGACAACCGCAGCGGGTCGCGGTTTTCCGTCAGATATTCCTCGTATATGCGTTCGGCCCCCTCCAACCCGTGGCCGTCGTTTCCGACAAATCCGACGATATGTGAAAACAATCTGCGCTTTGGATAGCGGCGGGTTTGCACCGGCTCTATCTCCAGTCCGGTAATTTTCGCGTTCTTTATTTTATCGCGAATGGAATCCGCGGCGTATTTTTTTACATATATAAAACGGCGCGACGAATTGACCAGCGCCAGCGCATCAGACAGCGAATATTCATACGGCAGAACATCGTGAATCATCTGGGCGGCGCGGTCGCGGTCCCTTACCTGGCCCGGCCGCAGCGTTATGTGTCCGGACATCACATTCTTGGCCAGTATGTCGCCGTTGCGGTCAACAATATCCGCGCGCGCCGCAGTCCATGCGCCGTCGGCCGCCGCCAGACGCGCACGGTCGGTTCCCTGCGCCCCCAGATACAGCGTGCGCGCCGCAAACAATATAAACGCCCAGAAAAACACCCAGTATACAAAGCGCAAACGCCCGCATCCCGCGCCCCGCGAATGGGCGCCGGTGAAACCGTGTTTAAAAATGTCCCTTCCAACCTCTAGCATTTATTCCCTGAACGGCAGTTCATCTATCGCGACGGATTTGTGAAAACCTATCACCTCTGACTTCGGGGCGATGCTGACCACCAGGTTGCGCAGGATTTCCGGCCGCACGTATGATGCGAAATTCGCCTGCATCGCCGCAATTTCCTGCTGTGTCTTTACGATTTCGGCCCGCACGTGGTTGCGCGCGCGGTGCTGGGTGCGATAGCAAACCTGCAGCCCCACCGTCAGCATTATCACCGCACCGACGGCCCACAATCCGATGTTAAACATTTTTTCGTCGTCGCTCATTTCCCCAAATCCGATTTTATGCATACATTTTATCATAAATTCTGCAAAAAACGAATCATAGAATCAACGCCGCCCAAACGCCCCGTCCCCAAACTGATGCCCAGCGACGCAAATTCGCCGGCCAGGTCGGTCTGTTTGATTTTATCCGGCGTCATGCCGTCGACCATCGCGGTCAAAATCGCCACTATTCCGCGAACCAGCGCCGAATCGGCCCGCCCGTAAAAATTCACGCCGCGGCGGCATATCTCGGCCACAGACGCGCAGCCCGCAATTTCAGTGCAAACCGCGTCCGACGGCGGCACAGGCATTTGACGTCCGAAATCCATCACCGCCTCTAACCGCGACGCCGCGTCCGGCATCATCAACAATATTTTTTTCATTTCACTATACTGCATGTATCTACCACCCCTGCTCTGTCAAATCCAGTTCCAGACGCGCCACATCCGACATCATCGACAGGTTCCACGGCGGGTCCCACACCAAATCCACACGCACAGGCGCACCGACCGCCGCGCCAACGACTTCGCGAATTTGCCCGACCAGCTCTTCCATCATGGGACATGTCGGACTGGTAAAGGTCATCTTTATAACAACCGCCTCACCGTCCGTATCAATGTCATATATCAGACCCAAATCCCAGATATTTACCGGGATTTCCGGGTCATACACGGTTTTCAGCGCCGCGATAACATCATCTTTTTTTATTGTCATTTTATTTTGCCATCCCGCCAATTACACGCACCGCCGCGCGCACGTCATCAATCGTGTTCCACGGCCCGACGGATATCCGCACGCTGCCAGAAATCCCCAGCGCAGCATGCACCCACGTCGCGCACATGTTTCCGGCGCGCACGCATATGTCGTTCGCCCCCAGCATCGCCCCCACGTCAATCACATGCATGCCGTCAACGACAAAAGATGCCAGCGCCGCATCACGCGCCGTCAGGACACGCACCCCGTTCATCGCGCTCAATTCGTCGTGAATATATTTTACCAGATTCAAATCCGGCCGATTAGATTCCAGATAATCAATCGCCGCGCCCAATCCAGAAATCTGGGTCAGCGGCAGTGTTCCCGCCTCGAACTTGCGCGGTGCCTCTTCCAGAATCCATTGCGCGCCCGTGATTTTTTTCACCATGCCGCCGCCGAATTTTGCAGGCGAAAATTTTTCCGGATTTCTTACATACATTATCCCCAAACCTGTATCCGCACCGATTTTATGCGCCGAAAAGCACATGAAATCGCACCCCCACTGTTCCACGTCGACCGGCATGTGGGCGACATACTGGGCCGCGTCCACGACGGTAATCACATCCGGATTTTTTTCACGCGCCGCGCGTATTATCCCCGCCACGTCCTGGGGCGCGCCCATAACGTTCGACATCGCCGTGATTACCATTACGTCCGCATACGGAACACGATTCGAATCGATATCAAATTCCGGCGTCAGCCCGATAACCACAACATCCGAATCAGGCATCGCTTCGAACGGCATGCGCGCGCTGTGATGGTCCAGGTCTGACACGGCGACCGTCATCCGGCCGTCGCGCCCCGCGCGAACCATTCGGGCGATTTCGTTCATCGCGCCCGTCGTGCCGGACGTGAAAACCACCTGGTCTGGTCGGGCGTTTATAAACCGCGCCGTGCGTTCGCGCGCCGCGCGAACCATTTCATCCGTCGCGGCCGCGCGTACGCATATACCCCGCCCGGCATTGGAATAATTGCGACGCAAAAAATCCGTCTGGGCGTCCACAACCGCGTCCGGTTTCAGCGCACTGGCGGCTGCATCTAAGTATATGATTTTATTCATTTTATGATTTCTCTTGCTTTTTGACATGATTATAATACACTCGTGGCGAATATCAACAAGGAAGGAGAAAAAGATGGCTTTGGAACACGCAAATGATGCGAATTTTACAGACCTGGTAAAAAACGGAATCACACTGGTTGACTTCTGGGCATCCTGGTGCGGCCCGTGCCGTATGTTCGGCCCGATATTTGAATCCGCATCCATGAAACTGACGGACGTCAACTTTGTAAAATTTGAAATTGATGAATCAAACCGCCGCACGCCGGCAAAATACGGCATACGCAGCATCCCCAGCATTCTGGCCTTTAAAAACGGCGAACTGGTAGAGGCGCGCACCGGCCTTATGGACGAAGAAACCCTGGCACAATGGGTTAATGAATTAAAGGCATCATAAAATGGCATCCACAGATTACAAGAATATTGAACTGCCACCAAAATATACACCGAAAAAATCGGAACCGTATATGTGCCCGCAACAGCTGGCCTATTTCTACCAGCTGCTGAGCGCCCAGAAAGAAGAACTGGTCAGCGAGAGTAATTCGGTATTGAACGCGGTTCGTCTGGCGGACAAGGCGGACAGCGCGGGCGTCGGCGACGAATCGGACAACGCGACATACGAACAGGAAATCACCATGAACCTGCGCATGGCGGGCCGCGACAACAACCTGTTGCGGAAAATAAACGCCGCGCTGGAAAGACTGGAAGACGGCACGTTTGGATACAGCGTCGTGTCCGGCGAAGAAATTGGCCTGTCGCGCATGCTGGCCCGGCCGTTGGCAACCATGACCATTGACGAACAAGAAGAATACGAAAGTCGCAAAAACTAATAAAAACACCGGCAAACGCCGGTGTTTTTATATACGAAAAAACGGACGCATTAATGCGCCCGTTTTTATAATTTGCCGCCCTATTTCCCGGATGCGGATTTTTTTACCGTTTTCTTGGCAACGGTCGGCTTTTTAGCCGGTGTCTTTTTCGTCGTCGCCTTTTTCACCGCCGTAGTTTTTTTTGCGGCCGCCTTTGGCGCGGGCTTTGCATTGTCTGTTTTCGTGGTCTTCAATTCCTTTTTAAATATGTTGACCCCGTCCGCCAGATTTTTCATCATTCCCGGTATTTTATTATGTCCGAACAAAATGACAACCAACACAACGATTATCAGTATTTCGGCCCATCCAAATCTTCCAAACATTTTTTATTCCCCCGTTGTTATTTTGCGACATAGCAGTCCACGCCGTCGGATTTGGCGTTTCTGCAGAAACCGTTCGCATCATTTGCATTTGCGAATGCGATTCGCAGTCTGTATGTCGTAGAACCGTTGGGCAGCTGCGCCGCCAGTATTACAAACTGCTTTCCTGCGAACAAATTGCTGTGCGCGGCGCGAATCTGGCGCTGTGCATTCTCGGCCAGGGCGCGTGTGCTGTATGAACCGAACTGCACATACCAACCGCCGTTTACCGGCGCCTGAGGTTTCGCGGCCGCGGCTGTTTTCTTTGCGGCCGGCTTTACCGCGGGCCGTGCCGCAGGTTTTGCGGCGGGTGCCGGTTTCTTCGCCGCCGGCTTGGGCTGCGGCGCAACCTGCTGCGGATTAAACACGACTTCTTTTCTATCCTCTATCACGCGAACCGGTACACCGGGCGTTGTATCGGCCGGCTGCGGATTGGCAACAGGCTTTGGCGCGGCGGGTTGCGTCGCGGGCTGGGCCGGTTGCGGCATCGGCTGCGGACGAACCGCGGGCTGCGGATTGGCGGCCGGCTGGGCCGGTACCTGTAGAACATCGGACGGCACGACCGCCGCATCACCGTCGACAACGATTGTCGGCGCGTCCAAATCAACCTCCATCGAACTGGAAGAATCACCGCCGATTGTACGTATTATTATATATGTCGCCAAAATTATAACGACCAGCCCCACCCCCAGCAGAAGCCACGGCTTCTTCGGGCGCGGCGCGGCAAAAGGCGTCGCCGCCGGCAGTGCGTCCAGGGACGCGCCGTCATCCAAATCCAATAAATCCAAACTGTCTTCGTTATTCATCAGGAAATCCCCCCATTTCTATGGCGACATTATATCATAAAAATATTCCCATAACAAAGAATATATCTGCCGCGGACGCTGAATATAATCTTAACCGATTATTTCGGCATCTGTCCGAAGTTCGGCGGAACAATCAGTTTGTGGTTTTCACGAACGATTGGTTCAACCTCGCACTTGGTGCCGCCCATGCATCCACCCAGCGCAACCGCCGCCGCGCACAACGCAAAAATACAGACTATTTTTTTCATGTTTTTCTCCTTGTCCTGTGGTTATGCGACGCGCCGACGACCGCCGGCGCGCAACATTTATGATTATTCCGGCATTTTCACGGCGTTTTTCATCTGGGCCACAAATTCGTCCAACGCGACGATTTCCTGGCTATCCGTCCCCAGCCGGCGCAGCGCCACCGTGCGGGCCGCCGCCTCCTTGTCGCCGACAACGGCGATAATCGGCGTTTTGGCCAGCGACAGTTCGCGAATCTTATAGTTGACTTTTTCGTCGCGCAAATCCGCGCGCGCATACACGCCCGCCGCACGCAGCAATGCGATAATCTGTTCGGCATAATCTTTCTGCTTTTCGGAAATCGGCGCAACGACGACGGGTTCCGGACTCAGCCACAGGGGCAGATTTCCGCCCGTGGATTCCAGCAGAATGCCCATAAAGCGCTCTATCGAACCCAACAGCGCACGATGCAGCATAATCGGCCGGTGGCGCATTCCGTCTTCGCCGACATATGACAAGTCAAAGCGTTCCGGCAGATTCATGTCCAGCTGAACCGTTCCGCACTGCCATGTGCGTCCCATGGAATCCTTTAGATAAATGTCGATTTTCGGTCCATAGAACGCGGCGTCGCCGACGGCAACCTCGTACTCGATATTATTCGCATCCAGCGCATGCCGCAATCCGTTTTCAGCCCTATCCCATATTTCATCCGAACCTATGCGGAATTCGGACTCCTTGCGCGTGGCCAGTTTCATCCAAACACGTTCAAATCCGAACTGGGCGTAGATATCCTTGACAAAGCGCAATATTTTAACGATTTCATTCTCGAACTGTTCTTCGGTGCAGAAAATATGTGCATCGTCCTGGGTGAATTCGCGCACACGCATGATACCCGACAGGCCGCCCGCAGCCTCGTACCGGTTAACCTTGCCAAATTCGGCCAGATACAGCGGCAAATCCTTGTAAGATTTTATTCCCTGTCCAAAGACCAGCATTCCGCCCGGACACGACATCGGCTTTACACAGAATGTCTTGCCGTCCTGGGTTTTGCCGGAATAATTGTGTTCGCCGTATTTCGCCCAGTGTCCTGATTTTTCCCACAGCGACCGGTCCATAACCGACGGCGTGGATATTTCCAGATATCCGGCCTTTTCCTGGCGCGCGCGGATATATTCAATCAGACGGCGGTAAATCTTGTATCCCTTGTCATGCCAGAACACGGCACCGGGTGCATAATCCGGTTCGAAATGGAACAAATCCATATCGCGCCCCAGTTTGCGGTTGTCGCGGGCGGCGGCCTCTTCCTGCATTTTCAGGAACGCGTCCAATTCTTCCTTGGTCGCAAAGGCATCGACATAAATGCGCTGCAACATTTTGTTTTTCGCATCCCCCTTCCAGTATGCGCCGGCAACCGTGCGTATCTTGAACGCGTCGCGCGGCAAATCCTTGGAAGATTCAACATGCGGCCCGCGGCACAAATCGGTAAAATCGCGGAAAGAATAAACGGACAGCGCCGCGCCGGCCGCATCATATTCGCCCAGCCATTCCATCTTGTACGGCTGGTCGGCGAATATTTCACGCGCCTGGTCCAGTGAAACGTCGCGCTGTTCAAACCGGCCGTTTGACTTGATAAGCGCGCGCATCTGGCTTTCTATTTTTTCAAAATCTTCGGATGTGAACCTGTGTTCCGTGTCAAAGTCGTAATAGAACCCGTTTTCAATTGCCGGACCGCCCGCGAATTTTACATCCGGGAACAGTTTCTGCACCGCCGCCGCCATAACATGCGCCAGCGAATGACGTATAACTTCGATTTCATATGCCATAATAAAACCCTTGCGTTTATGTTTTAAAAATATTTTGTTTTGTTTGATTATATCGCGCGCGGAAAAATCCGCAAATAGAAATTACACCCCCAACGGGGTTGTAGTCGTCGTAAATGTCATAACGAATTTTTTCATAACATGCATATGATACCGCCAACCGCACAAAAAATCAAGGGGGCATTTTGCCCCCAGGAAACTATCACTCGGCCGGTAAAACCGGCGACACATCAAATGAATAATAACAGTCCTGGGAATATTCATAGGTGCCGGTATCATCACTGTACTTGCACGGTGTTTTTGTTATGCCGCCACCGATACTTACCCTCAACTGGTATGCGATATAATAGCAACCCAACGAAGACGTTGCATCAGTCTTGCTGGTCAGGCCGCACGACGGCAACAAAGACGGCTCGCCCGTATCGACGCCCGACCCGGAACTGGTGTTTTCGGGACACGCCGTGCATGTATTCATAAACTTGTTTTTATACCACCCGGGCAGACATTTTACCTCCTCTGACGTGCTGGCTTCACGGCAGCGCTGCTGCTTAAAAGGATTAGTGCACCCCTCGCCAATCGAATAATTAAATTCATACAATTCATATCCGTCATCGCATGCGGTGCATGTATTTACACGTCGATTACCAAAGCAGCGCTCTACCACCTTTTTACAATTATCCATCCCAGTCATTTCCGCAAAATCACCACCGCCGCATGTATCATACGATACCAAGGCCGTACATTCTCCGACCTCGGGCAGCAGTCCGCAGGTTGTATATTCCTGACCACCGCATCCGCTTCCCGTCCCCTTTGCATTAACCAATGCATACCCACCCGTGCAAGATTTGCAGGCATTATATTTATAATTGCCCAGGCAATATGTATGGGCTGTCCGACAAGAGCCGTGCGTTGCCGGCGTCACACTGGTTGCCGCCAGTCTGCACGTACCCGGGCTTGATGTACATGCCTCAATTGCAGCCGCCGGCGACAAGGCCGCACAAAACAGAAAAATCGCCACAAAAATAAACGGTCGTTT
>CAMRWN010000003.1 GCA_947054455.1 uncultured Alphaproteobacteria bacterium | reverse complement strand
CCAGTCAATTCGTCCCATTTGTCATTGCGAGCGCAGCGTGGCAATCCAGTCAATTCGTCCCATTTGTCATTGCGAGCGCAGCGTGGCAATCCAGTCAATTGATGCGCTTTACTTCTGGATTGCCGCGGTCGCATACGCTCCCTCGCAATGACAAGGGTTGTTAATTTCCTAGGCTCTTAAACACTCTTGTCATCGCGAGCGAAGCGTGGCGATCCAGTCAATTAATGCGCTTTACTTCTGGATTGCCGCGGTCGCTGTTGCTCCCTCGCAATGACAAGGGTTATTAATTGCCAGGCTCTTAAACACTCTTGTCATCGCGAGCGCAGCGTGGCGATCCAGTCAATTGATGCGCTTTGCTTCTGGATTGCTGCGGTCGCATACGCTCCCTCGCAATGACAAGGGTTATTAATTGCCAGGCTCTTAAACACTCTTGTCATCGCGAGCGCAGCGTGGCGATCCAGTCAATTGATGCGCTTTGCTTCTGGATTGCTGCGGTCGCATACGCTCCCTCGCAATGACAAGGGTTATTAATTGCCAGGCTCTTAAACACTCTTGTCATCGCGAGCGCAGCGTGGCGATCCAGTCAATTGATGCGCTTTGCTTCTGGATTGCTGCGGTCGCATACGCTCCCTCGCAATGACAAGGGTTGTTAATCCCCGCTGCTATAATCCGGGTGGCAGACGACGCGTGCATTCATCAGTCAACGCGTCCGGGACGCGATGCGTTAAATCAATAAACATTATCATTTGATATACGGACAAAGGTTTCCGGCCGTTAATTAATCGGTCGTATTCCTTGTCGTCATCCAGATTAAAAGCATTGCAAACTATGTACTTCGGGATATTAAGTTCCCGACGTATGGCCTCGATTTCTTGATGCAGTGTCATCCCCACCCCCATTGCGAAAACAAAAAACCACCGGAAATTATTTCATGGTGGTTGGAGTTGAAAACGATAGCAAACGTATCATCGGCTTATTTATATATATCACCGCCTCCAACCATTGAGGAAGGAGCATTTAACGCCCGCGTAGGCGGTTTGCTAACGAGGTTTTCAATCTCGCATAATAGAGGGCTATTACATTAACAATTATATATATTTTATGGTTTTAGTCCATAAAAAATTTTTTGTTAATAAAATCCGCCATGTAAAACAGGGCGGGTTGGAGCTTAGTCTTCGCACAATAGTATGCTTGGCAACTTATTCAATATATTCAGCTGCACTCCAACCCTTTTGAAGTTGGCGTTATTTCGCCTACGCAGGCGACTATTGTAGCGAGAGACTAACCTCGCATAATAGGACCCCTATTACAATTAGTACTATATCCTAAAAAACATTAAAAAGCAAATAAATATTATAAAATCGCCACGTTTGTCCCCGCCCCACAAAGATGCATTTTGCAGTGATACAACATAAATTAAAACCGGCACCAAGGCCGGTTTAAATTTATGGCACGCCCAGCAGGATTCCCGGGGCATCCACTGGATGCCGACGGGGCACTTGTACGGCTCGAACGGCGCAAAGGCCGTTCTTGCCGACAGCGTAGTCGAACCTTTACGGTTCAAATCCTGGGGCGATACAACATAAATTAAAACCGGCACCAAGGCCGGTTTAAATTTATGGCACGCCCAGCAGGATTCGAACCTGCGACCTGCGGATTAGAAATCCGATGCTCTATCCAGCTGAGCTATGGGCGCGTTGCATACTACTTTACAATATAAATACACAAAATTCAAGTCCCGCCAGAAAATATTAAAAAAAACCGCGGCCGACTGCAATTTGCCGACGGCCGCGATTCCTCTCTCTCCTATCAAACGAATGTTTGATTCCCACGAAACTTAATTCAATGTACTGTGCTTTAACCTGCGCAGTTCAAAGAACATATAAATGTCGGATATCGCATACAGCAGCAATATCACACCCAGATAATACATCAATGCGACGACTGTTGCAACCGGGAAAAAGAACAATGCCACCGCAACGACCACCAGCAAAATCGCCATAATCAAATTAAACACGTAATGACCGAAACGCGCACGCGCCATATTCACCGCGAACACCAGCGCCCGCAGGGCCTTGAACAAAAACAATATGACGAATATGTACGCCAGGCTGACGATTGAACCGACCGGATAAATACAAAACAGCACCCCCAGCACGATGTTCAACAGACCGAATATCACATCCAGCCAGCCGCCACCGATATTATGCGAAACCACAAAACCGGAAATCGTGCGGTACAATCCAAACAAAACCAACGCGATGCCGATAACATATGTTATGACGGTCAAAATCGCCATCGGACGGAAAAACATCAATACCGCCGCCGCCCCGAACAGCAACGCTTCGCATATCAGCAGCGGCGCGCTTTTGTCATACAGACGCTGGACCGCGGCGGCCATCGGATTGGTCTTGGCGCGACGCGAACGGGACGCACCGTTTTTTGATTGTTTGGTTGGCATTTCTCTCTCCTCTTTGTTTTTATCCTGTTGATAGGTGCATTATATCATATGCGCACCAAAACCCAAACAGGATTATTTACGCGCGGCGGCGCGGGCCGCCGTCAACGACAGGCGCGCATAAACCACCCAGTTCAAAAACCGCGGCAGCCCGTAAAACCGCCCCAGCGCCGATGCCAGGTTCTTTTTTATAAAACGCGCCGGCAGCGGGCAAAAACGCCCGTCTGAAAACCAGCGCTTGGCCCATAAAAATTCCACCGCGGCCAAATCGGCGATACGCGCGGTCGACACGTTCGCCCCGGATATTTTGCGATAAGATTTCAAAAACCGTCTGTACAGGCGCCGGTTGCGCGATATCGACATCAGCACCAAATCACGCCCACGTTCGTATATCCCGCAATTGCAGAAATCGAACACACCGCACAAATTGCCGTCGCAATCTACGACGGAATTCGCACCCTTCAGCCCCAGATGACAAATCACCATGTCAGACGCGTGAACCGGTGCGGATATTATACGTTCATAATTGCGTCGGAAAAAGGCCGCCTGCCGTGGCGTCATGAAATGCCCCAACTGGTCGGCGACGTCGTCAAAATCAATATACGCCACGCCCTGCCCCAAATGCGGCGCGATGCCGCATGCGGCGGCCGTGTCAACCCCGTGCAGCTGCGCCAGGAATTTTGCACAGCTGTCGGCCAGATTCCGCTGGCGCCCGGGCTGCCACATGAATTTGTGCCATGACCATTTGTGGCCGCAAATCATTTCGTGCGCGACATAAAACACGCCGTCGCGGTCAAATATGTCTATCTTTGGTATTGGAATGTCAATCGCCGGACGCACGGCGTCGCAGACGCGCGCCTCGTTCCGGTAAATATCGCCGCCCCGCCCGGTAAAGCGAAAAACGCGCGTACCCACGCGAAACGCAATCGAATCGCTGCCAGACCCCAGGTATGATACCGACTGGCCCGGGAAACGGTCTGTCAAAAATTCCCTGATTTCATCAACTGTCATACAAATCCGCCCTTTGTATATTTCAATCTTCGGTTGTCAGCCCCAGATTTTCCGCATTCAATTTGCCGACCGCCGACAATACTGCGAAATACGCCGATATCTTGGCGTGCCGCGCGGTCGCCAGCGCAACGCGGGAATTCAAAACCTCCTGTTCGGCGTTCAGCACGTCCAAAACAGTCCGACGCCCGCGCGCCTGTTCGTCGCGTATTCCGTCCAGCGCCATCTGCGCGGCGCGTATGCGTGCGCGCGCCGCATCTATTGCAACGGTCTGCGCATCATAAATATTCCACGCCCGGCGCAAATTTTCAACAACCATTCTGCGTGCGTTGATTATTTGTTCACCAATGCTGGCCACGGTAAAGCGAGCCTTGTCCACACCGGCCGAAGACGCGCCCTTGTCATAGAGCGGTAAGCTGAAATAAACACCGACACGGCCGTCGCGCACACGATCCACCACCGGCAAATCGTCCAGCTGCATCGCCGCGGCCTTGATATCGATTGACGGCATGCGCGTTTTCCGTGCAACAACGATGTTTTCGCGGGCGGCAGCCTCTTGCGCAGCCAGTGCAATCAGCCCCGGATGATTTTTCAGGGCGTATTCTTCGGCATGGGTGATGCTGTCCGGGAACAGGTCGTTCATTTTATCCAGATTGATTTCCGTGTATTCTTCTTCGGTGGCGCCGTATATGCGGCGGAATGTTTCAACCGCGTTTTCATATTTCGCCCCCGCGTCAATCACGTTGTATCGCGCCTGTTCCACGCGTGCGGTGGCGCTGGCCACGTCGGTCTTGGTCAGTTTGCCGACAGTCTGGTTTTCAGACACAAAATCGTGATATTCCTGCAAAACGCGCTGGTTGTTGCGGTTCAGTTTCAAAATCTCGGACGCGTTAAGAACGTTTATATATGCGTTTATCGCATCCAGAAACACATCCTGCTGGGTCGAATACAAAACGGCCTGTTGGGACGCCAGCATTCCCTTGGCCGCCTTGATACCGGCAAGCGTCGAAAAACCTTCGAACAGATTCTGTTGGAATTCAACGCCGAACTGCGTCGGGACATAGTCGTATGTCTGGCCCATAATCTGCGTACGCGCCAGCCCGGCATTGGCCGACACGCCCAAATAAGGCTTATACCCGGAACGCGCCAAATCCACGTCCGCGGCGGCGCCTTTGAGTATCTCGCGCTGCTGTGCGATGACGGGATTGTGCAGGTAAACCCCGCGCAGCGCCCCATACATGTCCGCGCGCGCCGGCGCCGCCGCGCATACCGCCAGCAACATCATACAAAACTTTACTGTTTTCATGTTCACGCCCCCCTACAGCGTTGTTTTAAATTTCCCTGCGGCCGCAATCCATATCAGGCCGCCCACCCCCAGCATTATTGCGCAATGACGCGCAAAATACAACCAGTCGGTTCCTTTGAGCATTAAATTGCGCACAATATATGCATAATGCGTCAACGGGTTCATATGGCTGATATATTGCAGGAAACGCGGCATGTTTTCCGTAGGAATCAGCGCCCCCGACAGCATCAGCGCCAAAAACGCCACAATCACCACGCCCAGCAGTGCCTGCTGCTGGGTGCGGGTATAGTTCGACAGCAAAACGGCAATCGCCGACGCCGGCACGCAGAACACCAAAAACGCCGCCACAAACATCAGACCGGAACCCGCAAACGGTATCTTGAACATCAGCAGCCCTATCGCCAATATCGACAGCATTATCAAAAACGACACCACAATGTACGGCAGCACCTTGCCCAGAATTATGTCATACTTTGACACCGGCGCGGATATCAGCGTTTCTATTGTTCCGCTTTCTTTTTCCTTGGTTATGGAAATAGTGATAAGAATCAGCAACGCCAGAAAAACCAGTATTGCAATCAACGACGGAACCATAAACCACTTGGTATTCAACTCTGGGTTGAACAGAACCCGCAAATTAAAGGCGATTGGCGGCGCCGGCATCACATACCCCATTTCGCGCACCGTCGAAAATACTATGCCCTGCAGATAGGCTTCGATACTTTGCGCTTTCAGGATATTCATCGAATCTATCAGGATTTGCATTTCCCCAGACCCGCGCACCAACGCGCGCGTCAGACCGCCGTCTGGCGCCACAATTGCAACATCGGCAATACCACTCTGGACGGCGGCAACGGCATCGCGCGACGTGTCGGGGGCCCGCACGAACCAGCCGGAACCAATTGCATGGTTATAGACTTTTTCCATGACGGTGTCGTTGGGCGCCATGTCCACCGCCAGACGCAGATTGTTCGCCTCCAGCGTGATGGCGCCGGACAAAACAACAAGCTGAACCGCCGGCATAACCATGACCGCCACCAGCAGCACCGGGTCGCGCAGCAGTGCGATTAACTCCTTTTTAAAAAATCCCGGCAGTATCTTCATTCCAACGTCCTTTTGAAACGCCGCAGGCACATTATCATCAGAACCAGCGCAATCAGCGCCATCGCGGCGAACGAAACCCACAAATCACCCAGCCCGCTGCCCTTTAGAAACTGGTCGCGCGATATATCGATATAGAAACTGGCCGGGAACAGATGCGATACGATTTGATAGGGACGGCTCATGTATTCAACGGGAAAAATAAAACCGGACAGCACGATTGTCGGCAACAGGCCGATTATGCATGCGAATTGAATTGCAACCTCCTGCTTGTGCGTTGACACGGATATGTACAACCCCATCGCCAGGTACCCCAGTATAAACAGCACAGTCCCCAGCGTCAGCAACAAATAACTGCCTACAAAGGGAACACTAAACACCACGCGCGCCACGACGAACACCAATACAAATCCGATAAAGCTTAGCGCCGCGTACGGCAAAACCTTGCCCAGAATAATTTCCAACGTGGTTGCCGGCGTCGATAGCAGCATCTCCATCGAACCTTTTTCCCATTCGCGGCATATCGTCAGCGTGGTCAGCATAATCGCCACCAGCGCAATTATAACGGCCGCCAACCCCGGTACCGAAAACCATCGCGAATTCAATTCTGGGTTGAACATATACCTTGTTTTAAAGGATAAACTTTCCTGGCCCATATAACGTGGTATGTCATTTATCTTGAAATAAGCGTTGCGGTTTATTGTCGTCAAATAATTCATAACGGCCATGATTGACGAATTGTCCGCCCCATCCAGAATAACCTGTACATCCGCCGTTCGGCCGGCATTGACATCGCGTTCAAATCCCGGCGGCACGACGACAACCGCGCGCGCCCGTTCCGCAACAATATCGTCAAACCCGTCAGATGGATTGTCAATCGCATACGGGATAAAATAATTTGACGAACCAAACGCCTCTACCAGCTTGCGCGAGGTTTCCGTTCGGTCAGCATCGCTGTATCCCATTTTTATTGACCGGATGTTGAATTCAATGGAATTGCCCAATATCAACACAATCAGCAGCGGCAACAACAGCGCGATAATCAGCGTGAACGGGTCGCGCAGGATGTGTTTAACCTCTTTGGAAAAAATCGCCAGCGCCCGCCGGTATGAAAATCCCTTCATCGGTTTTGTCCCTCCACCAGGCGGATAAATACGTCTTCGAGCGACGGTGATATTTTCTTGATTTCAAAATCCCGGCTGTATTTTTTACGCATATCGGACACATTTACGCCATCTTTGAAGCGGATGTGAAAATGCCTGCCGTACGGTTCAAACATATCCAAATCTTCGCGCGGGGGCATTTTCGGATTCTTGACGCGGGGCGTAAAATTGTAAAGCGTGTCGCCAAACGTGCGGCGTTTTAGTTCGGCCGGCGAATCCACCGCTATCAGTTCCCCGGCGCGCATCAGCGCGATACGGTGGCAGTTTTCAGCCTCGTCCATATAATGCGTTGTGACGAACACGGTCTTGCCAGATGCGGCCAGTTCACGTATCAGCCGCCAAAAGCGCATTCGCGACGCAGGCGCAACGCCGGCGGTGGGTTCATCCAAGAACACAATTTTCGGATTGTGCAACAGCGCAACGCACAATGCAACCTCCTGCTTTATGCCGCCGGGCAAATCATTGACCACCAGCGACAAATCCCTGTCAAAACCGATAAATTCCAGCAATCGGGCCCGCTGCGCGATGTACGTATCACGGTCAATTGACCGCAGGGCCGCCGCAAAATCAAAATTTTCACGAACAGACAACCCGTCATACAGCGTGAATCGCTGGGACATATAGCCGACTTTTTGTTTTATGATATTCTGGCGGCCGGGCGTAAATTCTTCGCCGTCGATGACGACGCGTCCCCGACTGCCCGGCAACAGTCCGCACAAAACGCGGATTGTGGTCGTCTTGCCCGCGCCGTTGGCCCCCAGGAAACCAAAAATCTCGCCCTGGGATACACGGAACGACACATCCCGCACGGCATAAAAATCGTCAAATATCACCGACAGATTTTCTACGTCGACGATTGGGCGCCCATTCATTTAACACCCCCACGCTTTAGAAAAAATTCGTCAAAATTGGGACAGCGGTATTTGCGCATCAAATCCCTGGGCTCGCCCGCGGCCAGTACATTGCCGCGTTCCATCAGAACAACTTCGCTGCAACGTTCGGCCTCGTCCATATAGGCGGTTGTCATGACAACCAAAATCCCCTGGGCGCGTGATGCGTTCAGCAAATCCCAAAACTCGCGACGGCTGATGGGATCGACGCCGTTGGTCGGCTCGTCTAGCAGCATAACCTTTGGCGACCGCAGCAACGCGCACATCAGCCCCAGCTTTTTATACATCCCGCCCGACAAATGTCCGGCCGGCCGGTCCATGAACTTGTCCAGACGCGCCAAATGAACCAGCTCGTCTTTCTTGCGGCGGTAATCGGCGGGACTGATGCCGTATAAATCCCTGAAAAATTCCAAATGCTCTTCCACAGACAAATCGGCGTACAAACTCTGACTCTGCGGCATATATGCTATATTCTGGCGAAAATCGTCAAATCGCACCGGCGCGCCGTCCTGGTGATATGTTATTTCGCCGCCGCCCGGCGCCATCAGATTCAGCATCAGGCGAAACAAAGTCGTCTTGCCCGCGCCCGCCGGGCCGATAACCCCGTACAGATTGCCGGTTCGAAACCGCATTGACACATCGTTCAATGCAACCGTGTCCTTGAACCATTTGGAAATACGGGAAATATTTATCTCGACGCTGCTATTCATTCAACAATGTGCTTTCTATTGTCATTCCGGATTTCAAGGTCAGTTCCGGATTGTCAAACCGAACCTTTACACCATATACCAGGCGCGTTCTTTCTTCGCGCGTTTGAACATTTTTCGGGGTAAATTCCGCCTCTTCACTGATTTTTATAATCCGGCCCGTAAACTGCATATTTTCCGCCTCGGGCAGAAATCCGTGAACAGTCTGGCCCACCCGCAGCCTGTGCAGCATGCCGTACGGCACGTAAAAATAAGCCCATATATCATACGGATTGGCCAGCGATATCAGCGCGGTACCCGGCGCGACTACTTCCCCGACCTCGCGAAATTTGGTTATAACCATTGCTGATATAGGCGCCCTGACCTGGCACCAGCCCAGTTTCAAATCGTTGTCCTGTTTGTTTCTGGACAGAACGTCAAATTCCGCCTGGGACACGTGCCCCTTTTCCATCAATGCGGCCGCACGATTGTAATCGTTGTCTATTTGCGTCGCCAAAATCTTGTATGTATCACAGCTCAGTTCCAGCAGCGGCTGCCCCGGGGACACCATATCGCCTTCGGATACATTAAACGCGGATATATCCGACGCAACACGCGCCGACAAAATAACCTTGGTCGTTTCCAGCGTTCCGGCATATACAAACGGGCGCGATGCGATGACATGGCGCGCAATAACGATGCCGATTGCGCACACCGCCGCCGCAGCGCAGCATATCGCAATTATTTTTTTCTTCTTAGGTGTCATGGCGTCCCTCCGCACAGCCCGGTGAAACAGGGATTGTTTCACAAAATAATAATTATTATTTTTAATTATTGCACACGAATTTACGACCAAAAATAAAAAAATCTACCCATTACGGATATTTTTTACTTGCAATAGGAAAATTTGTTTTTTCCAAAAACAAAATGCGGGGATGTACCCCCGCATGAAACATTTTTATCTGTCCCGGAACATTATTTTTCGTTCTGACGGGCAAAGAAATCATCATGGCTGACATTAACATTGCGGGAAAACAATTCCGCCGCCACATTAACCGCACGCATCGCATTTTTATATCCAATCGCGCGCTTTGCCGCATTAAACTTGTTTACATTTTCAGTCATCTTCAATGCCTCTATTCCAAAAACATCTCTCTGACGAACACAATATATATCAACAAAAAATTTTTGTCAAGTATTATTGTAGTCCAAGCCCATAAATATTATTCATCGCACCCATACATGCCGCAATTGACGTCGGAATATTCTTCGACCTCAATGGCAATCGGAACTGCCGCCGGCGCTTCTTCGGTGTAATGAACCTCTTTGACAACGCGAACACGACGATTTTGCGCATTCGGTGTATTATCCGGTGTCGGAACAGCCAAACCTTCTTCGCCGGCAGATACCGCGACAATCTGGCTGGCTGGGATTCCGTATTTAATCAGCATTTTCTGAACCGCGTCCGCGCGCCGTCCCCCCAGGGCATAATTATAATCCTTGCTGCCGGCGGTGTCGGTATGTCCCACGACGGAAACCTTGATATTCTTGTTTGACTGGGTTGCCGTGGCCAATTTGCGAATCAATTCCTGATATTCCGGTTTGATTGTCGCCTTGTTGAAATCAAAACGTATTTCAAAAACCTCTTCCATTACGTGCTGTTTCGGTTCCAAGGGAATCTGCTGCACCTTTATCATGGTTTTTTCACCGGCCGCGGCCTGAATCTTGTCCAGACGCGCGTTAATTGCCGCCAATTCGGAACGCATCGCCATCATCATGTTGATAAATTCCTCGCGGCTGACCAGCTCATCACCAATCATCGGAATTTGTCCGGCGGACGCCGCATCTTCAACGACGCAGTCATCAAAACCACAGTCGGTCAAATTATTGTTATTTCCGCTGTTGCTGACGGTGCGGTCGCCACCGTATATATTCTGGTTAAATACCATGGGCTGAACCGGAACCGGATTAATCAGATGCTCCGGCACATTCACGTTGTTTACGATGATAACGCCTTCGCGCGCGCGGCCTGCGCCGTTCATTGCAGCCATGGAACGCGTTTCAGGATAATATTTCGGCGCGTTGCGAACCGTCTTGGTCTGAGCGTTGGTCTGTACGGCGTCAATTTTTGCCGTCTTTTTACTTACCACCTTGCCACCTGTGCAATCACGCAGTGCGGTCATCGCCTTTTGATAACGGTCGCGGCATTGACGCGCAGTGGCGGTCTGACCGCTGGCCGCCGCCGACAACCAGCAATCGAATTTCGCCTGTGCTTCGGCCGCCAGTTCGGGATTGTTCTCGCTGGCGTCATTTTTCAGCTGATCCATCAAATCGTTATATGCGGTATACAGTTCGAAACCTTCCTGTTCGTTTTCCACCGGCCAGTTTTCCAAACTTTCCGGGAAAGGCAATTCACCGCTGAATGCGGCGACAGCCTTTTGTGCGAACAGCTCGCCCATATCGGAATACCCGCTGGTACGCGCGTTGTAAATTGCATATGAACGATAATTCATCGCCAGCTGGTTCAAAAAGGAATCCTGGTGCGGTGCGGTGTAAACATCCAGACTTTCGACATAATCGACCGTCGGCGTCGCGGCCGGCCCATATGCAAAATCGCCGTCGCCACCGCGATTGGCGCACCCCGCCAGCATGGCGACCGACGCCACAACCAGCATGCGCGAAATAATCCATGTTGACACACAAGATTTCTTTTTCATAGAAACTTCCCTTCTTATAATCCCTTATATTATACGATTTTTTGCAAACTTAGTAAAGCAGAAAAAGAACAAGAAAAAATCCCGCATGTGCGGGATTTTTATCTGTCCATAAACTGCGTCGCAATCGCCCCCAGCGACTGCAGACCGCCGTTGAGACCGTTTGTGGTTATCCCGCCAACCGACTGCATAATCATACCGGTATCGGTCTTTTGACCAACATTGCTCATCGTGTTGGTCAGGAATTCGCCCCACATCTCACGCTTTTTGGCGCTAAGCTTTGAATAAGAACAGCGCTCAATCTTATCCATCAGGCGGGCGGCCATTGTCGCCTCTGTCTTGGTATAATCGTCGGTGGAAAAACTAATCAGATTGAATATGTCGTAAATGTCGGATGCATGCTTTTTACTTTTTTCACCACAGTTAAGCAATCCGTCCGCACAATACGTTGCGTTTCCAACCTTTGGATAACCGTACCAAATCATGTCTGTGTCGGTGCCGGCATAATTATCATAGCAAACTTCCACATCCTGCGTACCGGCCGCGATGCGAACCGCCGACTCGTACCCGATGCCGCCCGGACACGGCTTGCGCCCCAGTTTTCTTTCGACTTCCTTGGCGCTCATTTCGCCGGTCTTGGCCCATTCCTTCAAGGTGGAGTCAACAAAACTTATTTCCTGGGCCGTCGGGATGCAGTCGTTTTCCAACTCTTTCTGCATGCTGTTAAGACTTTTGACACCGGCCACCAGATTCAATACCGCAGGCACAATACTGGCGGCGGTGGACGCGGCGCTGCCGGATGATGCGGACGACGCAACCGATGACGCCTTTTTAATTGCGACAGCCCCCATGACCGGCCCTGTGGTCATGAAATGTGCGGCAGCTATAAAAAACAATATGGCTTTTTTCATTCTCTCTGTGCATCATTATAACATAAAATGCATGCCGCACAAATATAAAAATTGCTTTTTGATGCGCGCCGCGCTAAACTTGGGAACGTGCAGAAAAACAAACGCAATTTTATAATATTCACAAAGCACCGCCGGCTGAAGCGTCTGTGGCAGTTTTTCTTTACCGGATGGGGGCTGGTCATGGTGGCGGCGCTGGTTGCGGGCGCATTGTTTTCGCGCCAGCTGATATGGACGCCGATATCGGCAATCAACATGACCGACATCGTCAGCAACCAGTTTAAAATGTCGGGCGCGTCCTTTGCCGGCACAGACAAGGACGGCCAGCCGTTTAAAATGCGCGCCGCCACCGCCCGCCAGGAATATGACAAACCCGACATAATTTTCATGACAACGGTCGCCGGCACCATAAATCGCCGCGCGGGCGGCAAAACAATAACCGACGACATATCCGCCCGCACGGGCCGGTACAATCGCCGGGACAAGACAATAACACTGAACGGAAACGTTCGAATAAATTCCAGCAATGGCGACAAAGTTTTAACAGACGAATTGGTGATAAGATTATGAAAAAATCAGTACTACGTGTTGAGCACCTGTCAAAATCATACGGCAACCGCATGGTTATCAAGGACATCTCGCTGGAGGCGCGGCAAGGCGAATCGGTCGGTCTGCTGGGGCCCAACGGCGCGGGCAAAACAACGGCGTTTTATTGCATAACGGGCCAGCTGTCTGCAACCGGCGGCCAGATATTCCTTAATTCACAGGATATAACACACCTGCCGTTTTATCAGCGCGCGCGCCTGCACATCGGATACCTGCCCCAGGAAAACAGCGTGTTCCGCGGCCTAACGGTTGAACAGAACATAATGGCAATTCTGGAAGTTGTCGAACCAAACAAGAAAAAACGCCGTCAAAAACTGGACGCACTGCTGGAAGAATTTTCAATATCCGCCCTGCGCCGCAGCCCGGCAACCGCCCTGTCCGGCGGTGAACGCCGTCGTGTAGAAATCGCGCGTGCATTGGCAAACGACCCGAAATTCATACTGCTGGACGAACCGTTCGCTGGCATCGACCCGATTGCCGTGAATGAAATACGCAGTCTGGTATCCCAGCTGAAAAACCGCGGCCTGGGGGTTATAATCACCGACCACAACGTCCGCGAAACACTTGGAATCACCGACCGCAGCTATGTCCTGCACGACGGCAAAATATTGAAACACGGAACAACCGCCGAAATCGTCAAGGATGAAATGGTTAAAAAAGTGTACCTGGGCGAAGATTTCGTTATGTAATGCGCGCCCCCGTTCGAAACAAAATTTAATTTGCGCATAATAAAAAAATTCCCCGTCTGAACGGGGAATTTAAACTAGGAATCTTCATCTTCGATTTCATCGTCTTCGCCGTCGACAGCGTTCAAATCAATTTCCTTTGGAATACCCAGAATATCTTCTATCTTTTCGGATGCGGCATCCAAGTCAATCTTGTGCAGAACGGCAAATTCCTGGGCCATGCGCTCTAATGCGCGCAAATACAGCTGGCGCGCGGAAAACGTCATGGGTTCTGCGGCCGTACGGCGCTGCAAATCACGAACCACCTCGGCCAGTTTCATGGGATCGCCGGAATTTATGTTTTCTTCGTATTGTGCGGCACGACGCGCCCAAATCATGCGCTTGGCGCCGGCCTTGCCCTTGGCGGACGCAATCGCTTCGTCCATTTTCTTGACCGATGTCAGCGGACGCAGACCGGAAATTTCCGCACGTTCAACCGGAACGCGCAATGTCATGTGGTTGCGTTCAAAATCAATGACCAGCATTTTTATCTTCTGGTCGCCAATCGTCTGTTCTTCTATCCGCAGCAGTTTTCCAACACCCTGGGTCGGATAAACCACATATTGTCCTGTTTTAAAATCTAACTTCTTGCTCGGCATAAGGCATACCCTTTAACAATGTTGCCACTCTCTCTATCCCATGCATTATACCATAAAAAAGCCGAAAAACAAATATTTGACCAAAATAAAAAAAATGCGTCAATTTTGACGCATTTTTTATCGAATTATACGACGCATAGTACCTGTTCGGCGTATGCTGGGGGCGCGTCCGCCCTCTGTCGAGCCCACAGACGACACGCAGACCCATTCACCGCCGCGTAAAATCGCGGATTTGCCGTCCGAACAGTTCGGTTTTTCCAAACGCCATGTAAAGCATCCGCCCTTTTGATATGACTGGTACGTGGCGTTGTCATCCCCGCCGCGCGTATATGCGCCGTATTCCGGATTCCATATTCCGGCCGGTTCGCCCGCACACCATTTTCTGTCGCCAAAACATTCAATGCAATGATTTTCCGCATCACACAACTCATACGGGGCGGACGTCGCCTTGTACCCGGCGGCCGGATTTTTCCCGGCGCCCATGGCACGCCCCGTTTCTAAATCACGGCACCATAATTTCTGGCATTCCGCGGCGTTTATGCCATCAATCTTGGCATGCCCTTCCAATGTATACCCGGCCCCGCATGATGTAAACGCCCCATGTGCGGACACAAATAACATTGCAAAGACAAAAGCAGCGCAAATTATTTTTTTCATGACTCTCTCTTTGTGCAATATTTTACACTTTTCCGCCGTTTATTCAAAGTTTTTTATTATTGCCCCAGCCCCGCCGGCGAGAATCGTCCAATATTATTAAACAATTCTTCGACTGCGTTCAGTTCAATGGCGGCCGGAATCTGGGTTTCGCCATCTGCAATTTTTACAGTCGGCAAATCCGCATCCCGCAAAATCTGTGTTTTGACAACCCGGCTGCCCCGAACCCACGCCAGCAAAACCGTCCGGTTGTCATATGTTTTAGGCAGCGGCCCGCGATAATTTTCATCGGCGCCGTAATAAATCCATACCTCGTCCCCGTACAGGGTCTTGGCCTGGGGGGCGCCAATTTTATCACGCAGCGCGGCGGTCGTACGAATGGATGACGCCACATCGTCCAAATCAGACGGAAAGACATATCCGCGATGCTTGGTCTGAAAAGTGCATGCGGCCAAAAAAATCGAGCAAATCAGTAAAATCTTTTTCATGCTTTCAATTTACAACAAACCCGCATTCAAATGCAATGAAAATATTTGTTGACATTTTTTTTTTTTGTAAGTATTATTCTTGGTATTCGTAAGGAGCAGATTATGTACAACGAACAAATAGAAATTGAAATGGCCTATATTCGCGACGAACGAAACATGAATGTGGCCCGGCTGCGTCAACCCGTAAGCCAATACAGCAACGATATAAGAGTGCTGTATTTAAATGACACAAAATATATCATAAAAAACGATTTGCGCAAGAAATTAAATTTCGGCCCCGAAATGGTATTTTTTGAATATGCAATCGCATCCGCGCCCGCCGACAAAGGAACCGAGCAAGACACCGGTCTGTTTATGGCCGACATGTCAAAGGGTATCTTTATCGCGCGATCGCCGGCGCCTGCATTTGGTGCCGCCGCCGCCCAGAAAGCGTATAAAAACCTGGCGCGCGAATTCGAAAACACGGTCGCACACACCGCGTACTATTACAAGCGCGAATTGAACACGGAATTCGAGAAACCCAGCTATGACGGAAAAACAGGTCAGCTGGAACTGAATCAGTATCGCATGATGCAGTTCAGAATGAACCATGAACGCAGCCGTTAAATCGGCATGAAAAAACGGCGGGTAAACCGCCGTTTTTTTTACCGCCATGCAGCCGGCCCTAGCCTTCGCCGTTTTCTTTCTTGTTCGGCTTTGACTGCATCGCGAAATGCGCGATGTACTTTTTAAGCTGCGCCTTGTAGGCGTTGTTTTCCTTGGCTGCGTCAACCAGGTTTTCAAAATTGGGATTTGACGCACGCGCCGCACCGAATCTGGATTCGGTCTTCAGAAAATCTTCCAGCGGTGTCGGATTATCGACGTTGGAATCCATCATCAGCGGATTTTGTCCCGCCAAAATCAGGCGCGGGTCAAACCGGTACAGCGGCCATGCGCCCGTCTGAACCAATTGGGTCTGATGCTGAACCCCGTTTTGCAGCGCAAACCCGTGCGCGATACACGGCGCATACGCCAATATAATCGACGGGCCGGGGAAACTTTCCGCTTCGCGCATGGCGCGCACGGCCTGGGCCTGGTTCGCCCCCATTGCGATTTGCGCGACATATGCGCCGGACATCATCGCAATCATACCCAAATCCTTTTTAGCATGTTCCTTGCCGCCGATTGCAAATTTCATGCTGGCGCCAAACGGTGTTGACTTTGACTGCTGGCCGCCGGTGTTGGAATATCCTTCGGTATCCAGAACCAGAATGTTTACATTCTCGCCGCTGTGCAGGATATGGTCCAAACCGCCATAGCCGATATCATACGCCCATCCGTCGCCACCGATAATCCAAACGGATTTATCAACGATTTCACCGATCAGACTTTCGGCCAGTCTGGCGCGCGGGCCGTCAATGCCGGCCAGGCGCCCGCGCAATTCGGTTTCGTATTCGCGGGATTTTGCCGGATTGGTTTCGTTGAACATTTCCTCTATATTCGGGATGTTCAATTCAAACAACAGGCTTTTCAGGGTTTCACGCTTTTGATTCAGCGCCAGTCTCATCCCCAGACCATATTCCGCATTGTCTTCGAACAGCGAATTCGACCACGCCGGACCACGCCCCGCGGCATCCTTGGTCCACGGCGTTGTCGGCAGGTTCGCCCCGTAAATCGACGAACATCCCGTCGCATTCGCCACAACCATGCGGTCGCCGAACAAATGTGCCAGCATTCTGACATACGGCGTTTCACCGCATCCCGCGCACGCGCCCGGGAATTCAAAATAATGCGGCAGCATCTCAACATGCTTTGGTATGTTCAGATTCAGTTTATCACGCGGCATATCCGGCAATTTTTCCGCCGCATCAAACGCGGCCTGATTTTTCGCGGCATCCGCGTACGGCGCCAACGCCAATGCGCGCACCGGACAATTATTAACACAGATATTGCATCCCGTGCAGTCCGCCGGGGAAATATTCAGCGTGAAATACATGTCGGGCCCCAGTTCAGGCGTCTTCATCGGTACGACGATAATGCCCTGGTCGCGTGCTTCCTGCGCCTGCTGGGCCGTCATGGCCTTGATGCGTATGGCCGCATGCGGGCACAGCATTGAACACTTGCCGCACTGGATACATTTTTCCAAATCGCATGTCGCAACCATCGGTGAAATGGCGCGCTTTTCATATTTCGATGTACCCACCGGATACTGACCGCCCCCGAACTGGCCGTCGACACGGAAACGCGACACCGGTATCGCATCTCCGCGCTGGGCTGCAATCTCGCCCAGGGTGCCTGCAATTTCCGCCGGCGCATCCGATGTCATGGCAGGCACAAAATCAGGCGCAAAATTTGAAACAGATGACGGCAACACGTACTCGTGCAGATATTCGGACGCCTTGTCAACCGCGGCCCAATTGGCCTCTACGACATCCATTCCCTTTTTCTTGTATGTTTTTTCAATCGCGATTTTCGCCGCCGCCGCCGCCACCGCCGGGTCGATGACATGCGTCAAATTAAAGAAGTTCAACATAATGAACGTATTGATGCGGTTGCCCAGCCCCAGCTGCGCCGCGGCGCGGTTCGCGTCCAGGAAATACACGCGTGCGCGCATTCTTATCAGATGTTCCTGTGTTTCACGCGGCAGGTTTGAAAACGCCGTATCAGGCGCCATCGACGTGTTAATCATTACGGTTCCCCCGGCGCGCAGCCCGCGGAACACGTCAAAACGCTGTGCAATCATGAAATTGGACACGCTGATGAAATCCGCCACCTCGACCAGGTACTGGCTTTTGATTGGCGCATCGGAAAAGCGTATATGCGACGCGGTCAGGCCACCTGATTTCTTGGAATCGTAAACCGCATAGGACTGCGGATACAGGTCGGAATTTTCACCGACAATCTTTACGATGTTTTTAACTGCACCAACCGTGCCGTCCGAACCGATACCGTACAACACCGCTGTTTTAAAATTCGGGTCTTCGACCGCAAACGCCGCATCCGTCTTCAGCGACAGATTCGTCAGGTCGTCTTCTATTCCGACCGTAAAATTGTGATGCAGCGTCCCGCGCATCAGCCCTTCGTATACAGCCTTGACATCGCGCGGCTTGAACTCCTTTGACCCCAGGCCATATCGGCCGCCAAAAACCTCTGCCTGGTCGCCGACAACCGTCTTGACATCCTGGTACAGCGGTTCGCCGATTGAACCCGGTTCCTTGGTGCGGTCCAGAACCGCAATTCTTTTGACCGTCTTTGGCAACGCCGCCATAAACGCAGCCGCCGGGAACGGACGATACAGATGAATCTTAAGCAAGCCCAGTCCGGCCGGCAAATGCGGCAGGGTTTCTTCGATGGTTTCGCAGGCGCTGCCCATGGCGACAATTACATTTTCTGCATCCGCATCGCCGACATAATCGACCAAATGATACGCCCGGCCCGTAAGTGTGGCAAACAAATCCATGCATTCCTGGACGATTTCAGGCGTTTTTACATACAGGGGATTTGCTGCCTCGCGCCCTTGGAAGTACACATCAGGGTTTTGCGCCGTGCCGCGAACCGTCGGATTATCCGGCGTCATGCCGCGCGCACGGTTTTCCAAGACCAAATCGTCCGGAATCATTTTATGCAAAACATCGTCATCAATTCGCGTCAGACGCGATTCCTCGTGGCTGGTGCGGAACCCGTCAAAGAAATGCAGGAACGGCACGCGCGCCCGCAGTGTCGCCGCATGTGCGATTGCGGCCATGTCATGCGCCTGTTGGACGTTGTGGCTGCTAAGCATTGCAAATCCGGTCGAACGTACGGACATAACGTCGCTGTGGTCGCCGAAAATAGACAATGCGTGCGTGGCCAACGCGCGCGCCGCCACATGCATAACAAACGGCGTCTGTTCGCCCGCAATCTTGTACATATTCGGAATCATCAGCAGCAATCCCTGGGACGCGGTGAACGTCGTGGCGAGCGCCCCCATTTGCAGCGCGCCGTGCATGGCGCCTGCGGCGCCGGCCTCGGATTGCATTTCAATTATCTGGGGTATCGCGCCCCATATGTTCTTTTTGTGCTGAAACGACCATTCGTCTGCCAACTCGCCCATGGTGCTGCTGGGGGTGATGGGATAAATCGCCGCAAAATCAACACATCTGTACGCAACGTCGGCCGCAGCCCAGTTGCCATCAACAATCAGTTTTGACATTTTTTCTTCCTTGATAAATTAACGCTGTGGAAATAATAGCCCGAAAATTCATCCAAGGCAAGAATTTGTTATTTAAGCATTGACAAACAATAAACTTTGTACTATATATTTATTATCAAAGAAAAAATTAAACCAACAGGGGAAAAAAATGGCGTCAAGAACCAGAAAACCGAATTCACTTACTGACCAAAACTATGTCGAACATGACACGGTTTTTATCGGCGGCACGCTGAATTATACAAACCGTTATCAGTTTTACAACGCCATGCATGATTTAATCGAACAAAAAATCAATCTGGCCGACCGGTTGCGTAAACAACAAATGATACAGATGCCCGTTATTCGTTTCTGCCTGGCATGCCCCGACCAGCAGAGCTACCCACGCCAGACAGAACGCTTTTTCAACATGCTGCGCGACGCCAAACTTCACGACGTTGCGATAGAATCAAACATAGTCGGTCCCACATGTATGAACGGTTGGGTTCATCAGTTCATTCATGAAATCGCCACGCCGGGATTCCGCAATATTTACGAAGAATCGGGCTATCTTTACTACTATCCCGACACATACGACATTAACCTGCGAAAAACCGTTCCCAGCAAACAAGAAATTATCATCTCGCCGGAACTGGCCTTGAAAAAGAACATGTGCGACGCGATATTTATGCGTAATTATGACATTAAAACCAGATAATAAAACGGGGCGTCGCCCCGTTTTATTTTACTTTTTTTCCACTTTCTTGTCCACTTTCTTGGTTTCAGCAGCATCCTGCTTGTCATCGGACTTGTCTGCGGCGCCATCTTTTTCAGGCGCTTTTTTTGCTCGCGCCTGCATTTTCGACATGGCCCGAACCATATCCATTGCGCGCTGCAGCTGATAATCCAGCGCATCCTTTTCCGCATCCGTCAGTTCCTTGGATTCTTCGTCATCGGATTTCTTTTCATCCTTCTTTTTGGCATCCTCGTTCTTCAGGGAATTTTTAAACGACGCCTCGGAATACATGCTTTCCTTTTTCTCCAGAACCTCAATTTTACTGTGCAGAACTTCGATATCTGGGGTTATACCCTCGTTCTGGATAGAGCGTCCCGACGGCGTATAATACCGCGCGATTGTTATATGAATTGCCGTACCATCCCCCAGCGGCTTTTGCTGCTGGACACTGCCCTTGCCAAAAGACTGGGAACCCATGACCAGTCCGCGACCATTATCCTGCAGCGCGCCCGCCACAATTTCAGACGCCGATGCCGAACCATGGTTTATCAGAACAACAACCGGCTTGCCGTTGGCCATGTCGCCCGGTTTGGCAAATGAACGTTCTATATCGGTCTTGCCCTTGCCGCGTGTCGACACAATTTCCCCGCCGTCCAGAAACGCGTCGGAAACATCTATCGCCGCCGTCAGATATCCGCCCGGATTGTTCCGAACGTCCAGCACATATCCGACCACATTCTTTTTTTCCAGTGTTTCCAGCGCACTGCGCAATTCTTTGGCCGTTGTGGCGCCGAAATCGGAAATTCTTATGTATCCGATTTTTTCATTTGAATCATCGTCGGCATCCGCGATTGATTTTTCTTCGAATTTGACGGATTTTACCTTTATTATCGCGCGTTTCAGCGTCATTGTCTTTGGTTCCTGGCCATCAGACACCACCGTCAGCTTTACCTTGGTACCGGGCCGGCCCTTCATTTTTTTTACCGCCTGATTCAGGGTCAGGTCAAAAACCTGGTCGCCGTCAATGTGGGTTATATAATCACCGGCCTTGATTCCGGCCTTGGCCGCCGGCGTATCATCGATGGGCGCGATAACGCGAACTGCGCCGCGGTCGCTGGTAATCTGAATCCCCAGTCCGCCGAATTCCCCGTGGGATTTATCGCTGAATTCTTTGAAATCATCGGCCGACAAATACGAAGAATGCGGATCCAACGCCCCCAGCATGCCGTTCATTGCTGCCTCCAGCATCTTTTTTTCGTCGGCCTCCTCTACAAAATTATCACGGGCGATTTCAAACACCAGCGCCAGTTTTTTCAATTCTTCATATATCTGTTCGTCAGTCAGATGAACAACGGGTTCATCCTTTTGTTTCTTGGGCGCCGCCAATGTGCAAACCGGCAAAAATAATACCGCCAAAACCAAAAATTTCTTTAACATGCCCTTTCCTTTTATGCATATATAATGTATGAAAATACCATAAAACAAAAGGACGACCACCGCAAGCGCGATTTTCATACATTTATTAAATTTTTGGGACAAGCTATTGACAAACTTTATTTTATGTACTATAAAATACTTATAAGGAACCACCTTTTTACCACTAAATCCAAACCACCGTTTGGATTAGGCAGAATCAGGCGGATAAAAATCCCGGAAAACCGGGAAAACAAAAAAATAAAAAAAACACCACCGCAAACGGTGGTTTGGATCAGGCAGAACGCAAACACAAAAGAGAAAAACATGACCCCAAAAAAAGCAATTCCTACGACAAAGGAGCGCATCATATCCAATCGGGATGAACTGGATAAATGTTTTAACAGTTTTTCTTCTGTAAAGCGCACAAATAACCTGAATTGGCTGCGGCGTCAAATCGCGTACGAAGAACCACAAGTTTTGTGTCCGGTACCAAAAAAATACTTTGATTACACCAGTATGTCCAACATCAGTATTGCATACGATTATATCATAGAAAATACAAACCAGGAAATTTCTGTCGACAGCATACGTCATATTCATCACCTGCTGTGTCAAAACACGCATATCGAAGGCTCAAATTTCCGTACAGCGAACTGCAGGTTGAACATGAGTGTAAACGGTCTGCAGTACAACGCACCGGACAGCCGTTTTATTGAATACGAATTGGCACAAATTGTATATAACATAAACCATTCAAAACACGATATATTTACACGCGCATACGATGCACATTACAATATAATAATGCTGCAGCCGTTTGACGATTTCAACAAACGCACCGCCAGACTAATCATGAACTGGATGTTGCTTCAAAACGGATTTCGACCCATTACATTCAACAAGCGCAGCGACAAACAAGCATATATCCAGGCGATAATTAACCGTGCGAATGGAGATAAACGCGCATATACCCAATATATGTCAGAATGTCAGCTGAGAACCCAGAGAGAAATTTTAAAACAACTGCGTGGCTCAAAAATCTTATAACAAATAAATACGCCCCGAACGGGGCGTATTTATTCTTCGCGGAACAAATTTGCGGGGTCCACCGCGCGATTGCCGCGCCGCACCTCCAGATACATCTCTTCCTTATCAGCGCTCATACGGCCTATGGGTTCGCCCCCCAGAACCTCTTGCTCGGGCATGACATCAATTGTCCCCAGATTTGTCATAACCGTATTATACCCGTTTTTGTGGGACATGATTACAACCTTGCCGAATCCCTTGAAGCTGTCGGCAAATTTTACCACGCCGTCGGCCGGCGCCATAACCAGCGCATCGCCGCGCGTGCGCACGCGCCACCCGTCCGAAACCAACCCCAGCGCAGTTTTTTCGCCATAACGCACGACAACACGACCGCGCACCGGCAAATTTAATTTCCGGCGCGAAAAACGTGCATCGCCTGACATCTTGGATGAACCGACCCCCGCCGACAATTCCGAAATATTTTTTGCGCGCGCGGACAATTCACGCAACTTTTTCTGCATCGCCTGTTGCTGGCTTTTCAATTTTTCGTTCTGGGCCGCTCGTGTACGCAGCAGTTTGTCCAAATCACGTTTTTCATTGGCATATTTTTTTGCCGACCGGTCCAGTTTTTCTTTTTCTATCGCGCGCTGGCGACGTATTTCCTCTAATTCCGCAATCTGGGCGGTGGCGCGGTCAATCTCTTCTTCAAAACGCTGGGCCGCACCGGACAAAACCGCGGATGTCAAAACATATTCCCGCATATTTTCAGAATCAAAACTGGGATGCGACGCCACGAACAGAATACTGGCCGCAGAATCCGCAACCCGCGACCGGTTCCGCGCCAGTTCGCGGTTCAGTTTGTCCCGCTGGGCGTCCAGCTGTTCTATCTTGCGGGCGATTTCACCCCGCTGTTGTTCCAATGTACTGACCTGGTCCGCGGCCCGAACCAGTTTCTTTTTTGTCTGGGCAACATCACGTTCGGATGTTTTGACCTGTTGCGCCAATTTTTGATTTTGTTGTTCGGTTTGTTTTATCTGGGCCTGAATTTTGGATAGTTCGGTCGCACCGCGCGCCGCGGGCGACACAACACAAAACACCAGCAAACAGGCCAGAATTTTCATCATTTATTCCGCACCACCACGCGCAGAAATGTTTTCTTGCCCTTTTGCACCATGAATTCTGCGGCGGGTGCGATTTGCGCACGCGCATCCGTTATTTTTTTGCCGTCGATTTGAACGCCACCCTGCTCGACCATACGGCGCGCCTCTGACTTTGACGGGAACAACCCGGCCCCGCACAGGAAATCCAGCACGCCCATTTCAGCGTCCATATCGATTTCGGTCGTCGGCGCGTTGTCCGCCGCCGCCGCCCCGCCGCCGAACAATGCCGCCGCCGCGTCCGCCGCAGACTGCGCCGCCGCGGTTCCGTGCGCGATTTCTGTCGCCGCAAAGGCCAGAATCTTTTTCGCCTCGTTCAATTCGGCACCCTGCAATGCAGCCAGACGCGCAATTTCCGTCAGCGGAATTTCGGTAAATATCTTCAGGAATTTTTCCACCAAATCATCAGGCGTGTTGCGGAAATACTGATAGTATTCATACGGACTGGTTTTATCTTCGTTAATCCAGATTGCATTTCCGGCCGACTTTCCGATTTTATTGCCCGCGCTGTCCGTAATCAGGGACGTTGACAGAACAAACGCCTCTTTGCCCAATTTCTTGCGGATAAGTTCAATTCCCATGATGGCGTTGCCCCACTGGTCGGCACCGCACGTCTGCAAAATGCAGCCGTATTTTTTATACAATGTCAAGAAATCCACCGCCTGAAACGTCATATAATTAAATTCCAGGAATGTCATTCCATTGTCCAACCGACGCTTTACGCTTTCCATACTCAACATGCGCGGCACGGTGAAATCAGTTCCGAAATCACGCAGGAAATCCAGATGGCTGTACCCGCGCATCCAGTCATAATTGTCAACAATCAGCGCATCGGCCGGCCCGTCGCCGAATTTAATAAATTTGGAATATGATTTTTTCAGCCCGGCAATATTGTGGGCCAAGGTTTCCTCGCTCATCATTGGGCGGCCGGTATCACGCCCAGACGGGTCGCCGATACGTCCCGTCGCCCCACCAACCAGCATCAGCGGACGATGACCGTATTTCTGCAGCCAACGCATCATCATCACCGGCACCAAATGACCCACATGCAAAGAATCCGCCGTCGGATCGGATCCCAAATATGCGGTAATCGGCCCCGCATTCAATGCGTCGTTAAGGGCGTCCATATTGGATGTTTGGTTTATAAATCCGCGCGCGGACAATTCCTG
This sequence comes from uncultured Alphaproteobacteria bacterium, assembly GCA_947054455.1. GTDB lineage: Bacteria > Pseudomonadota > Alphaproteobacteria > Rs-D84 > Rs-D84 > Enterousia. The sequence goes on along the minus strand of CAMRWN010000003.1, from coordinate 80,913 downwards.
TAATAATTCGTTCTGCATTATATTTTCCTTATCGCATTGAATGTTAGCAAACTTAGCGTGCAAAACCAATAAAAATTATAAAATAATTTGGCCCCTATCCCTAGTGCGTATGAACACGGCCGGTCGGTTGATACAGCAGCATTCGCAGATTATTTGCCGCGGACAACGAAGGGAATATTCCCCGCGCCATCAGTGCGCGTGCCAACGCAATCCGGCAAACGGCACGACCACGCGCGCCGATGTCGCGCATGAACGATTCCACCTGGGCATCGCTGGACGGTTCCATCGGCAACACCAATGACGAATTAAAGACATAAGCCATGTGCGCGCCTTCCTTATTATAAATTATCCTGAATTGGTCGCCCGGCCGCAGGGAACCCGCCAATTGCCGTTCAATGCAAACATTCATAACACCGCTGCGACCGTTCATGACAACATGTCTGTAGGTCTGGTAATCAACTATTTCAGAAACACGATATTTTTGCATTTATAAAACCTTTTTTGAAACATTAGCAAACTGTGATGAGATTTCAATAAAAAATCCGGCGTCCGCCGGATTTTTAATAATGCGCCAATATGAATTAAGACAGCATTTTTGCAACTTCGTCCGCCAGGTTGTCTTCGGCTTTTTCAATGCCTTCACCCAGAACAAAGTACGCAAACCCGGCCAGTTTGCCGCCAGCTTCTTCAATAACCTGCTTTACGGTCTTGGACGGATCCATAACGAACGGCTGTTCTTCCAGAACAGATTCAGCATAGTACTTGCTGATACGGCCCTGAATCATTTTTTCAACAACCATTTCCGGCTTGCCCGCCGTTACGCCCGATTCAACAAACACTTTCTTTTCACGTTCAACCGCCGCCGCATCAACGTCGTCGATTGTCATGAATTCAGGTTTGTTGGCAGCGATGTGCATGGCGATTTTGGAACCGATTTCATCGATTTTGTCAGACGCGCCGTTAATCGCAACAACAACACCTATCTGGCCCATACCCGGAACCAAGGCATTGTGAATATATGTATAAATATGGTCGCCTTCGACCTTGGCGATACGACGCAGATTCATATTTTCGCCGATTGTGGAAATAGTCGCCGCGATATCGTCTTTTACCGCCGCCAATGTGGCGTCGAAATCGCCCTTCATTTCCGCCGCCTTGGCGACAACATCAGAAACCAGTTTCTGGAACTTGTCATTTTTGGCAACAAAGTCCGTTTCCGCATTCAATTCAACAACGCAGCCCATGCCGTCGCATTTTACAACGCTGACCAGACCGGATGCCGCAACACGACCCGCCTTGGACGCGGCCTTTACAATACCCTTTTGGCGCAACCAATCGGCAGCAGCCTCTATATCGCCATTGGCTTCGTTCAGGGCTTTCTTGCAATCCATCATACCCGCGGATGTTTTTTCGCGCAGCTGCTGAATCATTTTTGCTGTTATTTCTGCCATTGTGTTTTCTCCCATAATTTTAATTGTTGTTTAATTGCGTTGCGCGCGCGACCGAAATCAGGTTTCGTCCGCGCGCATCACCGCATTTTATGATAACTTTCATGCGGGCGACCCGCGATGCAAATTATTATTTATCGGCCTTTTCCGCCAGTTTGCCGCGACGTTCTGCACGCGCTTCGGACGTTTTGGATTTCAGACGCGCTTCTTTTTCCTTGATGTCGTCTTCGAATTCGTCCGCCGCTGCCGCCTTCATGTCGGATTCGACCTTTTTACCGGCCGCACCGCCCAGACGCTTTTCAATACCGGACAGAATCGCATCCACGAACAAATCACAGTACAGCTGTGTCGCACGCGCCGCGTCGTCATTTCCCGGAACCGGATAGTCAACCATTTCCGGATTTGCATTCGTGTCGCAAATCGCGATTGTCGGGATATCCAGTGTTTTTGCTTCGCGCACTGCGTTGATTTCACGCGGCACATCAATTACGACCATCGCCTGGGGCGTGCCGTGCATTTCCAAAATACCACCGAAAATACCGCGCAGTTTTTCAACTTCCTTGGTCATGACGCCGACTTCTTTCTTTGTCAGTCCCAGTTTTTCAGCATTTTCAATATCGGCTTCCATTTTCTTCAGACGACGAATGGACTGCGAAACCGTGGTCCAGTTTGTCATCATGCCGCCCAGCCAGCGATTGTTCACATAGAACTGGCCGCAACGTTCCGCTGCATCCTTGACAATATCTTTGGCCTGATGTTTGGTCGCGACAAACAATACTTTGCCGCCGGCGGCTGTAATCGCTTCCAACGCAACCAACGCACGATGCAACAACGGCGCGGTTTTGTTCAGGTTGATGATGTGAATCTTGTCCTTGACGCCATAAACATACGGGGTCATCAGCGGGTTCCAGCGACGTGTGTGGTGTCCAAAATGAACGCCAGCTTCCATCAACTGTTTCATAGTAAATGTCGGCAATGCCATTTTTTTATCCTTTTTTCTGTTATTATCCTCGCCGTATGCCACAGACCAAAAAATATTTTTTGGACAGAAATCTTGCATAACGGTTGTGTTCTTCGCGCTTGGCGCGTACCGCCATAATATAGCACCACACGAAAAAAATCAAGTACAAAGTATACATTATATAAAATTGACAAAAACTTTACCCTACCTATTGACAAAGCGAATTTTCGTACTATATATAATAGTATGAAGATGATACGCAGCCTGTTGGTTTACACATTATGTTTTGCAACGCCGTGTTCGGCGGCAAACATCAACTGCACCAATCCCACATACAAGAAAAATCATCCGACCCAGTGCATGAATTTTGCCGGCACGGGAATGCTGGCCGCGGGCGGCGGCGCCGTGATACTGGGCGGCGCACTGGCGTTGGCGGGACTGGCCGGCGGTTCGGGCGGCGCGTCTTCCGCCACGACCAGCACATATATGCCGACCCTGCCGACATACACGCACGTGGGCGGCGACGTTGACGCCGCGCGTCTGGCGGCGGTTATGTCCGACGGCCAATACCGTCAAAATTTTAACCAATACAACGACATACGCCTGGCATATGCGACGGCGCGCGGATATACAGGCGCCGGTTCCACCATCGCCGTCATGGATACCGGCGACGACCACTGGCACGGACGCGCGGTCGCGGCGATTGCGGGCGGCCCCATTGCGCCGGACGCAAAAATTGAAACATACAAAATCGCATACAATACTGTCGATTTTATGTCTTATGCAAAAATCGGCGAAATAATGTCCCAGGCACAAAACGCCGACATAATAAATAACAGCTGGAATGCCGGCAGACCCGCCGACAGCATATATTCGCGCGAACAGATTGCCGCACTGACCGACCAAGGATTCGTCCAGGCCGTATCCGACGCAGCCACGCGCGGCGCAATATTTGTATGGGCCGCCGGAAACGACGGCGCCGCACAGAGCGGCGCGCTGTCCGCACTGCCGCGCGTCATGTCCGAACTGCAGGGACATTTCATAAATGTTGTGGCATGGGACAGCGCCACAGGCGCCCTGGCCGATTTCAGCAATGCGTGCGGCATAACCAAGGATTATTGCATAACCGCCCCGGGAACCGATTTGGATACCGGCAGCATGAACGCCAACGGCACATCATTCGCGGCACCGGTGGTTTCCGCCGCCGTCGCGGTTCTGCGCGAAGCCTTTCCATATATGACCGCGCCGGAAATAACCAACCTGTTGTTTACAACCGCCCGCGATTTGGGCGAACCTGGGGTTGACGAGATATACGGTTGGGGAATGCTGGACCTGGAACGCGCGACGCGCCCTGTCGGCGCCCCGCTGGTGCCGGTTTCCGACAACATGATGCACCCGCTGCGCACCGCGCACGTTCCGGGAACAATCGCAAAAAAAATTCAATCCGCGGATTTAAAGTTCGCATACTTTGACAGTTTCGGCCGCGCATTTGCGGCGGACATACGCGACAATATATCGGTTCGCAACCGCGGGCTGGCGTTTGACAGACTGCGCGGCGATTCCCGCATGACGGTACGCGCCGGAAACATGGAAATGGGATTTTCACGCAGCGATTTTCTGTCATCCGACGGATTTTTGAAAACCGACGGAAAAAATATGACCACATTCGTCGCATCAACAGGCAGTTTTTCGGTCGGCGAAACAGAATTTTTCCAGCGCACGCAAATCGGCATGTCCGCACCCCGCCCCGCCCCCGAATCAATGATTAGCGAATTTTCCAACATATACACCATGACCGCACAGGTCGGCGTGCGCCGCGGCGACTGGGAATTCACGCTGAGCGCGCCCGATACAATCGTTGGTGGCGACATGCGCCTGCGTCTGCCGGCGGGGCGCGCGGCCGACGGCGCAATCATGTTCAACGATTACACGATTGACCTGGCGTCAGCGCCGGCAATGGAATACACAATGCGCTATAAAAACATAACCGCCGGATTTGTCGATAATCCATACGGTACCGACGAAGTGTATATAATTGCCAAGACAAACATCAGATTCTAGCGGCACGGGTCGGAATCGACGGGCAAAATTCCTTTCATTTCTATAAAACGACTCAGCGTGTCGCGATGCACGCGCAGTCGTCGCGCGATTTCATATTTGCTGCTGCCGCTGCCCAGCTTTTGGGATATATAGCGTTCGCGCCCCTGCAGCTTGCACATATTACAGCTGCCGTGGGGACGGCCGATGTGTTTTCCTTCGGACTTTACCCGCGCCAGCGCCTCTTTGGTGCGCTGGGAAATCAAATTGCGCTCAATCTCGGCAGATAATCCGAATGCGAACGCCAAAACTTTGCTTGTTATATCGGACCCCAGTCTATAATTGTCCTTGATTGTCCAGATTTTCGCCCCCACATCCATGCAATGATGCAAAATGCTCATAATCTGCAGTAAATTGCGCCCCAGACGCGACAATTCCGACGCAATTATCATATCGTCGCGCTGAATGCGCTTTATCAGACGGCCCAGTTTGCGTTTATTTAAATCCTTGGTGGCGGAAATCGTCTCTTCTATCCAGCAGTCAATGACCAAATCCTGTTTTTCACAAAATTTTTGTATTTCAAACCGCTGATTTTCGGTTGTCTGATGGTCTGTAGAGACACGGATGTAGCCATATATCACAAATTACTCCTTTTTGTCGTGGCGAAATACATGCTCTTTATCTCCAACAACGACCCCCGGACCGGTTCATTTTAAAATACATATTTTTAATTTCCGACGGAAATATCGGGAAAACAAAGTCCTTGTCTTTGGCGATAATAAAAACTAAGATATCCATGAAAGACAAAGGGGGAATTCCATGAAAGACGCAAAACAGCGGCGCATTTCGACAAAACGCAACCCAAAGCGCGGAAATTGGCGAATTATAGTGGGCGCCATCGTGGCCGCCGCCGTTATATTGACCGCCGGTGTTTTTCTGTGGATGCGAACGAATAATTCCACCCCGAAGACAGTTATGACGTTGGTTGCATCACAGCCCGCCGCGCAAACATTTTCCGACAACACCGTTGTCAATTTTGTCGCATCGGATACCATCCCAAGCCCAAACAACAATCGAACATTGAACAGAATTCAACCGTTAGTTGTATCATATGATTTAAAATCCGGCAATTACGCCCCTGCGTTTCGAATGAACGCCACGACGGCGGAAATCAACAATGCAGTAAAAATCATTCCGCAAATTCACGGGGAATGGAAGATTACGGGGGCAAATTCACTGGTCTTTACACCGGAATACGACTGGCCCGCCGATACAAAATTCACCGTAAAAATATCGAAAAAGATTATAAACCGGGATGTACGGCCAGATTCTTATACCGTGTCATTCAAAACGCCGGACATTATTGCAAAAATCGACAGCTTTGACATTTATCCGGACGCGTCCGCCCCCAGAAAAATGGTTGGAATGGCGATTGTATCGTTCAACTATCCAATAGACCCGGAAAATTTTGCCGACCGCGTTTCAATGAAACTGGACGGGGAAAAACTGAAATTCAGTGTCAAACTGGACCGTTTTCATCGCACAGCGTTCATCACGTCGGCCCCCGTCGACGTACGGGACGCGCCCCAGACAATGCGCCTGAAACTGAATGCAATCGCGGCCGCGGCCGGTGATGGCGAAACAAAAAAGCTGACCGCAACCACGACATTGGCGGCCGCGGACAATTTCTTTAAGGTGTCTTCAATCACCACGACCGCCGCAGACGATGCGAACGCAAATGCGCGGCAATTGGTACTGGTCAATATGACGGCCGCCGCAACCGGCGGCCTGAAATGGTCTGATTACATTGATGTATACTTGCTGCCGCGGTATACGGGCGAAAACGAAGACGGCAAATTCCACCGCTGGTCCATGGACGAAATAACAGATGCCGTACTGAAAAAATCAAAAAAGCTGAAAATAACGCCGGTTGAATTCGTCAATCCCGCCGGCGTGCATCAATATGCGTTTGAATACGACGTTTCCGAACGCACGCCGCGATACATATATGTAATGGTCAAAGACGGCATTCCATCACGCGGCGGATTTAAAACAAAAAATTCGTCGGATATCGTGCTGTCGGTGCCGTATCCGGACAAGACGGTAAAAATCGCGGGCAGCGGTGCATTACTGTCCCTGGCGGGGGAACGTCGTCTGGGGATTATGGCACGCGGCGGCGCGGATGCGGCGTATGTCAATCTGTACAAGGTGAAATCATCTGAAATCAACCACCTGATTTCCCAGACATACAATGTCTTCGCTTCAAATATGGAATTCAAATCATGGTCGTTCGGCGCGGACGACATGTCGGTCGTGTTTCAGAAAAAAATATCTTTTGCCGACCCGTCCATGAAAAAGACAAATTATGCATCAGTGGATTTGGGCGACTATCTGGACCGCACGGGCGCGGACAAAACGGGAATCTTTATCATCCAGACCGGCCCCACCAGCAACCAGGCACAATACAGCGACAAGCGTTTGATTTTGCTGACAAATCTGGGGATTATAAGAAAGTTGAACCTGGACGGCACGTCAGTGATGTTTATATCAAATCTGGGGGACGGAACACCGGCCGCTGACATAGACGTCTCTGTTCTGGGGCGCAATGGAAACGCAGTATGGACGGGTCGCACCAATTCGGACGGACGCGTCGATTTGCCAAAACTGGCCAGAAACGAATATAAAAACGCAAAAGAACCGGTGGCCATTGTGGCACGCCGCGGCGCGGATGTGTCCTTTATCCCGTATAGCGGCGCATACGACATAAATGTTGAATATTCAAAATTTGACATCGACGGAATATATTCTTCCGCCACGGCACCAATGAACGCGTTTGTTTTCACAGACCGCGGCGTATACCGCCCGGGCGAAAACGCAGTAATCGCGGGCATTGTGAAAAACAAGTCATTTAAACCGCTGGCCGGTGTTCCCGTCAAACTGGAGATACAAGATTCCCGCGGCCGCACGATACACGAAGAAATGTTTTCGCTGGAATCGGACGGAATGTTCGACGCGCGCATACAAATCGGTGCGGATGCGCCAATCGGCGAATACTATGCGTATCTGTATTCGCTAAACGCCAAGAACAAACCCCAGGACACGCTGGGTCAGGCATCGTTCCGCGTTGAAGAGTTCACGCCGGACACCCTGAAACTGACTGCAACAATTTCCGGCGCCGACGGCGAAAAATGGATATCACCGGACAATATCACGGCGCACGCGACACTGCGCAATTTGTTCGGGACGGCCGCATCCAATCATAAAATAACCGCGCGCGCAACACTGCGCCCGCTGGATTTCAAATTCAAAAAATATCCGGGATACATATTCTCCAGCAATTTCATATCCGGCGCGGGAATGGCTGAAAACGCGATGCAAAATGCGCGGACATTCACCATGGAATTGCCAGACGCCCGAACCGGCGCAGACGGCGTGGCGACAATGCCGGTAAAATTCGACCAAACGATTCCGTCCGGGACATACCTGCTTAGCCTGAATATCAATGGATTCGAAGGCGGCGGCGGACGCGGTGTTCAAACAACAATAACGGCGCGCGTTTCCGACGCCGGATATCTGGTGGGATATCACGCAAATTCAGCCCTGTCGTACGTCGCACGCGGCGCCGCGCGCAGCATTGATTTTATCGCGTTGTCCCAGACCGGCGAACCGACGGCGGCAACCGGACTGTCCCTGCGTCTGGTGAAACGGGAAAAACTGACCAGCTTGGTCAAGGACTATAACGACTATTACAAATACCAGACGGTTTCACGCGACAAAATAATATCGCAGACACCATTTGACATTAAGCCGGGCGGCGCGACGGTCGAATTGGACACGCGCGATGGCGGAACATATTTTCTGCAGGTTTTGGACGCATCGGAAAAAATTCTGGCCAGTGCCGAATATTTCGTCGCGGCCGACGGCAACGCCGCATTGCAGACAGACACGCGCGCCGAAATGCAAATCACGCTGAACGCCGCAGAATACGCACCGGGCGCGGATATCGCAGTCAGCATATCTGCCCCCTATTCCGGAACCGGCCTGATTACAATCGAACGCGACAAAGTATACGCATACAAATGGTTTCGCACAAACGCCGCATCTTCGGTTCAGCATATCAAAGTGCCTGCGGGATTCGAAGGCACGGGATACGTAAACGTGTCGTTCGTGCGCGACATAAACAGCCTTGACGTATTCACCACGCCGTATGCATACGCAGTCGCACCGTTTCGCGCGGATATCGGGCCGCGTACAATCGACGTTTCGCTGACCGCGCCGGAAATCGCGCGCGGCGACCGGATGACCGTTCAATACAAGACGAACAAAAACGCCCGCCTGATGATATTCGCAGTGGATGCCGGCATACTGCAGGTGGCAAAATATAAAATACCAAATCCGCTGGGACACTTTTTCCAGAAATCCGCGCTGCAGGTGGAAACATTCCAGATATTGTCCCTGCTGCTGCCGGAATACAAGATATTGCGTGAATTCGCCAAAACTGGCGGCGGCGATTATGAAAACGGCGCCATGGACGGCGGCGCGCCGCTGACCAACCCGTTTGCCAGAAAAACCAACATGCCGGTTGCGTTCTATTCGGGTATAATAAACACAAACGCCGGCCAGATTGGCGAAATAAGCTTTGATATTCCGGAATATTTCAACGGTGCGCTTCGCATATTCGCCGTTGCTGCAAACGATTCCGCAATGGGGGCGACCAACACGGAAACACTGGTTCAGCGCCCGGTTATAATCTCAGTGGCCGCGCCGCTGGCGGTTGCGCCAAACGACACATTCGACGTCGGCGCATCAATTACAAACATGACCCCCGATTCTGAAAATGCGCGCGCGGTGATTGCCGCGACGACAGACGGCAGACTGAAAATCGTCGGTGATGCGGGAACTGAAATGGAAATACCTGAAAATACAGAAAAATTATGGACAACCGGTGTACGTGCCGACGACGCGCCGGGCAATGCAGAAATAACACTGCAGGTCGCGCTGAAAAATGCATCGGGAACTGAATTGGCCGCACGCAGCGCAACCGCCACAATGTCCATACGCCCCATAACAGCATTCGAAACAAAAATAAAAACAGGCCTGATGACGTCCAAGTCGTTGAAAATAAAAGATTTTCGTGCGGATTTATACCCCGCTTTCGCATCACGCCGCATTTTCGTATCAAACAATGCCGCGGCATTGATAAAACCGATGTTTGAATATCTGGCGCATTATGACTATCCCTGCACCGAGCAGCTGGTATCGCGTATGACGCCGTATGTTTTGGCGCCGGCCGATGAAATTCTGGGGACGACGTTCGACGAATCAGCCAAGAAAATCGCCGACGTGTTGGCAAAACTTAAAAACCGGCAAAACAGCGACGGTTCATTTGAACTGTGGGCGTCGCGTAATACTACGCGCAACAATGAATCAAACGCGAATGCGGCGTATATAACCGCCTATGTCGCACAGTTCATGTCAATGGCGCGTGATGCGGGTTTTGCGGTGCCGGATGTAATGAATTCGCGGGCGGTCGATTTCCTGCGCACATACGTGGGTACCAAGATAAACGACGACGCGGACGCGCGGGCGCACGCGTTTGCAATATACGTCATAACGCGCAACGGATACATAACCACCGGATACATCGACCAGTTCGAGGAATATGCATCCAAAAATCTGAAAAACTGGGAATCGGGAATTATGGGCGCATATATCGCGGCATCCTATAAAATGTTGAAACAAAACGACCGTGCGGAACATTTGATTGCAAAATACCGTCCGACGGCGGACAACCGGTTCGAATATGTATCCATGTTCGATAACAACGTCGCCAACGACGCGATATATGCATACCTGCGGACACATTATTTCAATGCGGTCGACCCGGCGCGCATGACACGTGTTATGGAATACATAAACGACGGTGATTACACGTCGTTTACATCCGCGGCGGTTATAATGGGTCTGGCGGGGGGGACCGGCAACAATGACGCAGGCGTTTCTGTTTTGGCGGACGGCGCCGAAATCCCGGGCGGCTTAATATCAGACGCGTTTGTTGCCGATATTCCCGACGATGCCACAACACTGGAAATCAAATGTGAAAAATGCAACACGGATAAGGGTGTGTTCTATACCGTTATTCAACAGGGATTCCCCCGCCGCGCCGTCGAAGCATCAAACGGCATTGAAATTACGCGGGAATATTACGACCGCGACGGTCGCCGTATAACCGGCGCAGAAATCGGCGATGCGATAACGGTAAAAATATTCGCACGCAGCCTGCGCGCCGACAATATCGCATCGGTCGTGATAACGGATTTGCTGCCCGGCGGATTCGAAGCCGAAGACGTTTCCGGCAACATGGATTTCCATGAAATCCGCGAAGACCGTGTTCTGGTATACACGGATTTAGACCGGCGCGGCACAACGATAACGTACACCGCCCGGCCAACGGTTGCAGGCCGGTTCCACGTTCCACCGGTGCGCGCCGCATCCATGTACAATCCGCAGATAAATGCAACGGGGCCCGTAAACGCTGAATTCACGGTTTCAAATGAAACGGCTGACTAAGTTTTTTAACCGCCATCCAATTGCGTGGGCATTTATATGCGCTCTGGTCGCATTGTATTGCGTGATAAGATTGTTTTTCACGCCGCCGCTGCTGCGTGATATCGGATTTTCCACCGCATATTACGACCGCAACGGCCGACTGCTGCGCCTGACGCTGGCCGCCGACGACAAATACCGACTTTACACACCGCTGGCGGAAATCAGCGAAACACTCCGCCGGGCCACGATTTTATATGAAGACAAATATTTCCGATTTCATCCCGGCATAAATCCGGTGGCACTGGCGCGCGCGGCAAAAAACTATTGGCGCGGCGCGGCGCATCCGGCCGGCGCATCTACAATCACAATGCAGGTCGCACGAATGAAATACGACCTGGACACCACACGTCCAAAGGGTAAACTGATACAGATTGCCGCGGCAATTTACATAGACGCATTTTATTCAAAATCCGAAATACTGGAAGCATACCTGAATCTGGCGCCATATGGCGGCAACATCGAAGGCGCCGGCGCCGCATCATTGATATATTTCCACCGCGCGCCCGACGAAATCAGCGCAATAGAATCCATAACCCTGTCAACGATTCCGCAAAACCCGTCAAAGCGCGGCTTGAATACCTCGGCCGGCCTGCGCAATATGTCGAAAATGCGCGGCGCGCTGGTGCGTCGATGGCTGGCGGAATTTCCCGACCAGACGCCGGCAGACACGCTGGCACAGATGCCGCTGCACGCGTACGGGGTGCATGACCTGCCCTTTTATGCGCCGCACTTTACAACGCACGAAATTATGCGTCGGCGCGCGCGATGGCGGCGTAATGAAACATCGGGCGGGCGGATAAAAACGACACTGGATTTAGGATTGCAAAACGCATTGGAACAGCGGCTGGGGCGCGAACTGGCCCGGCGGCGCGCGGTCGGAATACAAAATGCGGCGGCGGTTCTGGTAAACTATAAAACGATGGAGGTTCTGGCCCACATTGGTTCAGCCGATTATTTTGACAAGTTAATATATGGCGAAAACGACGGCGTTCATGCGCGGCGCAGTCCCGGTTCAACCCTGAAACCACTGATATACGCAGCGGCGGCGGATGCCGGACTGATACACGCAATGACCATGCTAAAAGACGCGAAAATTAATTTTGGCGTTTATGCGCCCGAAAATTCCGACAGCGAGTTTTACGGCCCCGTACTGGCACGCGACGCATTGACACATTCCAGAAACATTCCTGCAATAAATCTGGTACGCCAGATTGGAACACGGAATTTTTACCGCCTGCTGGTGGACTGCGGCGTCGCAAATCTGCAGCCGCCGTCGCATTATGGCATATCCGTCGCCCTGGGCGGGGCCGAAGTTTCAATGATGGAACTGGCCGGCATTTACGCCACGATTGCAAACACCGGCATGCGCCGCGACATCAAAACCACAATGGACGACGCAGCCGGGGACGAAATCCAACTGCTGTCGCCAGAGGCGTTTTTCCTGACGCTTGACATGCTGGGGCGTCAGGCAACGCCGACCGTCGGCACGCCGTTTGCGAAAAAGCGTGCGGATAACCTGCGCCACTATTGGAAAACAGGCACTTCGTCATCATACCGCGACGCATGGACCGCGGGAATTTTCGGTGATTTTGTACTGATTGTATGGGTTGGAAATTTTGACGGGCGCCCAAACAACGCATTCAGCGGCGCGCGTGCCGCCGCGCCGATATACTTTGCATTGTCCCAAACCATTCGCGACCATTTCGCCGCACGCGGCACGCCGGTTGTAAACAACAACTTTCTGCGGCCGGATATGAACATATCGCAAATAGAAATGTGCGAAGGCGTGGGCGGCATTGCCGGCCAACACTGTCCCAAAAGTGTGAAATCATATTTCATACCGGGTAAATCCCCGATAGCCCAGGCGTCCGTATACCGCGCCGTTGCAATCGACAAAAAAACCGGGCTGCGTTCATGCACACGCGATTCGCGCACCACCCGCATGCAGGTTTATGAATTCTGGGATGCGGAATATCTGGACATGTTCAGACGCGCCGGCATTACCCGCAATACACCGCCGCCGTACGTTCCGGGATGCAGACTGGACGATATCGCCGCCACGCGCCCCGCCCCGCTTATCACATCCCCGGCCGACGGAACGCGAATAATAATCGTTCGCGATTCAGACACGGAAAATGTGTCTTTTCGTGCAATAACCGACGACGCAAACGCAAAAATATTCTGGTTTTTAGATGACGAGGTAATAGGCACCAGCCACAGCGGCGAAACATTTGAGCATACCGTCCCCATGGGCGAACACACCGTCCGCGCAATGGACGAACTGGGCGCCGGCCAGTCGGCGGTATTTTCGGTTGTAAAATAAAAAACGCCCCGCATGCGGGGCGAACAAGTGCTTATTTCTTTTCGCCGTCGGGCGTGATAATGCCATAGCGCATTATATAGTTAAACGATATTCCGAGTATAAAATTGCTGCCATATACGCTGGCGCCACGCGCCTTGGCACGACGATACTGCGCGTACGGCCCCATGGTGAAATTGCCCCACAGGTTGGTGTCCATGCGTATCACCGCACTCAAATCACGGTCCAAATCCGTCGCGACATAATCGGAATAGCTCAGGTATTCACGATAATATCCGTTTGTTGTAAATTTTACCCCCTCGCGCAGCTTGTATTCCAGACGCCATCCGAATTCCGCGGCGGTCTTGCTGGTCTGTTCGCCGGCATAGGTGAAATCATATTCATAAACACCGGTCAGATACAGACTTTTGATAATCGCATGGTCGAACAGCGACAAACCGGCATTCGCACGCAGTATATTCTGGCGCGGGGCGTCGCCGCTGGCCACAAATTCCGTATCATAAGCACCACGCAATGTCGGACCGAATTTGAATCCGGCAAATTCCCAGCACGCCCACGACATGTCGCTGGACAGCAAAATCTTGTCCGCATTTTCATTCGACGTTTCGGGGGCATTGTACGGCTTCAGCGTTGTTTCACCGTATTCCATGAACAGGCTGTTGTCCCACTTGAATTTCCCGCGCTTGTATTCCAGCACAGTATCAAAAACACCCTTGATAAAATCCTGGCTGTCCGCCTTAAGCGCCTGTACCGGCGAATCCTGGTACTGGCCCGCATTGCGAACCTGGGTCTTGGACAATTCCAGACCTATGCGCCGTATGTCCAGAAACAATTCTGATTCAACGTCATCAGCCAATGCCGCCGCCGGCGTCATCAGCACCAATAAAAGCAGAGATATTTTTTTCAACTTTTCTTCCCCTTGTGTGTCTGAAAAATATCTAAAATATCCAGAATGTCAAGGACATAACAGGACAAAAATCATCAAAATTATTTCCAGATTCGCAGCACGCCGTCATTTGCGGCATAACGCCATCCCGCTTCGCGCAGTGCAATCGTGAACGCGGCGCGCGCCGACGACGGCAATTGCGCCGTAATCTGGTTGCCCATTATGGACGTCGTCGCCAAATCAACCTTTTCCGCACGGGCGGCCGCATTCAGGTCAATCCAGTCGGACATAGGGTCAGATGTCGTGATAACCACGGTGAACATATCGCCGCCCGACGCATCCGGCAACCAATTCTGGATAGCATTGTCGCTCATCCATTTGCGGGCCGCATCACGGTCGACGGTCATGGAAATGTTTGCCGAATAAGTGGTGTCGGATATTTTTTCACCGTCAATTTTTGACGCAAAAATCAGATTGGTCAAATCGGCGTTCGGCGCCTCTGCCAGGGCTGTTTTCAACTGCTCTACATTTGCGTATTGCCGCAATGTATCCATAATTATTTGACGTCTGGCTTCGTCAAATGCCATGTTTTTTGCAGTGGCGGATGTATCGCTGGTTATGTTTACCGACGCGGTTCCGGCCAATTCGGCCGCACCCGCGAACGTCGCCACACAGCAGCAAAAACATGCGAATAAAATATTTTTCAATTTCAACATTTTATCATCCCCTGCGATATCCGGCGCCCTTAGAATTTCGCATTTATACCGACGCGCACGCCAATTGATTTGTAAAACGATTCTATTTCACCGTTGCTGGAACATACCCATCCCGGACATGATGCCTCCAAATCCTTGATATTTATGGCCAGAGGGTCGCCGGCCACGCCTTCAATCTGGCCCAGCATGTGCTGTTCCGTATTGGTCGGATATTTTTGCGCCCACTGGGACAGCAAATCGTTATAAATGTCGATATAGTATCCCCCGTTCAGATATGTTTTTGCATCCGCGCCGCTGACGTTATAATAGTCATATGTCAGCCCCAGCGAAAATGACACCATGTCAGTTATTGCCGTTGTCCAATTCGCACCCAGCCCGACGTGCATGGCTGAAAACATATCTGCCTTGTCCTCGACGCTCTTGGGATGCTGCCAGTCAAAGCGATACGGCTGGTCGCCGGTGGCCGAATACCCCGGGAAGCCCAGTTCAACACGCCCGTTGACGGCGTTGTTTTTGTTTATGTCATATACCATGTCCATGGCGATATACGGCCCGGTCCATTCAACCTCGTACGAATGGCTGGTTCCCGGCTGCTGATAGTAATACGTGCCGCCGGTATCAATGAATTTTATATCCGCGGCATCGACCACCTGCAGCTTGTCCGTCAGTTTGTCGCGCCACAAAATCTGCTGCCATGTTTGGTCGCCGCTGCCATAATTCACGATGATTGCCGGATCGCACTGGATTTCATCGCTGCCATCTATGCGGAAACACGCGGCCGTATCAACGGACAGCCCATAATTGTTTTTTGTTTCCAATTTGTATTTCAAATAACGATACCCGATTGACGGCGTGAACTTCACATTTCCCCATTTAAAGAAATCAGTCAGCCCCAGGCCTATATTGAACCCCAGCATGTTGCCGTCGCTGCTGCTGCCCACAGACAAGGAATGTCCGATTTGTTCGCCGATTATGGTTTTGTCGGCATCGTCCTTTACCCACTGTGTTATAAAATATCCGCCGTTTGTAATATCGTCGTCAACCATTGTGGAATCACCGGACTGCATTCCATATTTAAATCCCGCATCCAATTGCAGGTTCGTATTGCCGACATTAAAAGCGTACCCGCCCTTTACATCAAACACGTTCCAACCAATATTGTCATAATGCAGAATAGACCCGGATTCCTTCATTTCGAACTGCCACTGTGCAACTTCATGGGACAAACCGGCATCTACAAAGAAGCCCTTTTTCGAAGAAGACGACGCGGCGGTCTGTTGCGGCGCGCGCGGCTGGGCCACCTGGGTTCTGGACTGACCGACCACAGTGTTGCCGGAACGTGCGGCACCCGGCATAGTATAGCCAACATTTCGCGCATAGGTTGAATTCTGATTATAGTTCGTATAATTTTTTTGAGTATATCGCGACTGCGGCGACTGGTAATTACCGGTATAGTATGTTCCGGCTGCATTCGCCGCCACCGGCATCAACGCCGCCAGCGAGCATCTAAAAAGGAACTGTGGTACTTTTCTCATATTAAAATTCCTTGTGTTATAATTATCTTTATCAATATATCATAAAAAGGTTGAAAATAAAACAGCTTCTTTGTAAAATTTATTTTACGCGGCCATGGCGAAACTGGTAGACGCGCAGCACTAAGGATGCTGTGGAGAAATCCTTAGGGGTTCAAGTCCCCTTGGCCGCACCATCATTCAATAATATTGATTTTCCCCTTGCCCGTCTTTTTATAAATTTGCTAACATATACATATAAAGAATGAAAGGAATCAAGCTGATTTTGGCTGCATGCCTTGCCCCGCTTGCGTTTTGGGGCGCGCATGCAGAAGATGCAGCGGACGCCGCGCGCGCCGCCGCGCGCCGTACTGCGGCCGGCGTTGTCGTATCTTCACGCCAGAAAACCGGCAACGCAGACACCACCGCCCCGACAACGGTTTCGCGCGCGACAAACCAGACCGGCGCCGCGCCGTCCGTGCGCGAACGCGCCACCGATACCAGCCCGCGCGGCAACGCGGTCGTGATAAGAACTGAAAATCGCGCCGCATCCACGGGCGTGGCCGCACGAACCGCTGCCGGCGTTCAATCACGCGCGACGCAAACCAATTCCACCACCGCACGAACCGCCGCATCGCGCCCCAGTGCAACAGTGTCGCGCACCGCCACAACATCCCACGCAACCGCATCGCGCGCGGCCACGCGCACGGCTACATCGCGCACCGCCACAACATCCAGAACCCCGTCGCGGGCCGCCACCACATCACGCGCGGGCGCCACGCAAATCGCACGCAGCGCCGCCCTGACCCGTGAAGACGTAATATCCAAAAACTATTCCAAATGCCGCGAGGTGTATTACGACTGCATGGATGAATTTTGCGCGAACAAGGATGCACAGCTGCGGCGTTGCGCATGTTCGTCCCGTGCAAACGAATTTGACAAATACAAGCGGCAACTGTCCGATGTTGAAGAAAAAATGCTGGATTTCAACCAACGTCTGCTGACCGTCAACATGGACAAGGAAGACGCAGATGCATTGTTCAAAGCGACCGAGGGTGAACAGGCGTTCAATCAAAAAGACACGTCCGCATCAAAAAAGATGCTGGATGAAATCGCCAAGAAGCTAAACACCAGCTTTGACAGCAGTAATTTTGACACCAACCTGTCATCGCTGTCGTGGTCGCTGAACGCAGACGCCGCATTCGACAGCGTCGATTCGATGCTGGGGGCATCAACCACCGGCAAAAGCGGAACCGCCCTGTATTCAGCCGCCCTGCCGGTATGCCGCCAAATGGCGCAAGAGGTTTGCAGCGAAGATGAACTGGCTATCGCGGAAAGCGGATACCAGATGACAATCGAACAGGACTGCAACACCGTCGCCAAATCGTACCAGACCCAGACCGACCAGGCGCGCGAAAAACTGCGCGAAGGCGGCGCATTGCTGGACATGTCGCGTCTGGACATATATCAAAAGCGCAATTCGGACGACATATTGACCTGCAAAAAGAAGATGCTGGACATGCTGACGGATTCTTCGGTTTGCGGCACTGATTTGACCAAGTGTCTGGACACGTCGGGCCGATACATAGACCCGTCGACCGGCGAAGCGTTCCTGACGGTGGAACTGGCGAATCTGGCCAATCTGATAAAACGCCCCGACGCCGGCCAGACATGGACAACCGCGCCCGGCAACGACACGTTCGTATCTTTTCTGAATTCCAAGAAAAAGTTTTTGGCCCCGGCGATGGAAAACTGCCAGGATATTTCCGATTACGTATGGGATGAATTTATTGAAGACGCGCTGGCGCAGATAAAACTGGCCCAGGACGACAAACTGGAAACAATGCGCCAAAGCTGCACCACACTGACCACCCAGTGCCTGTCCGAGACGGCAAAATCATTGGCCGACTTTGACGCGCGCGCGCTGTCAACGTTCGGCGTCGACGCAAACAAGACGGTAAACGCGATGTGCGCCGATGTGCGCATGGCATGCACGGCGCTGCTGGAATCGACGGGCGGCGGCGCGGACGAATGGATTGGCGGCATGACCGAAATCGCGACAGACACCACGTATGAAACCATCATGCAGACCTGCCGCGAGGTTGGACGCGCCTGCATCATCCAGGCATGCAAATCTATTTCCGGCAATTTCGGTCTGTGTGAAAACATCCAGACATCGGTCAACCGCAAATCGATAATCAACCGCTCGGCCTGCTGGAACGAGGTTAAAAACTGTGTCGACAGCGCGGGCGAAGAGGCAATCAGCAACATAATGGCGCAACTGGACAAACGCGGCCTGCTGGATGCCGGCACAAACTCCTTCTATGGCCAGTTGTACGGCAAAACGCCGCCGCCGGAAATAACAAACGCCCCCCAGACCACGTATGCTGAATCCGACACCACACAGTCGTGCGAACTGCGTCCGCTGCGCGACGAAAACGGAAAAGTAATCGCAATGAACTGCGTCCATGACATTTGCACCACCGAATGCCAGCAGCCGAATTCACACCAGTGCAAGGTGTGCCGCCTGTCGGAAAGCCTGTGGGGCAACTGCGAGGTATCATCCGACAAACAGCTTAACAGCGCGGGCAGCCACAACCGCATCCGCACGCCGGTTGATTCTTCCACATCGACATTGTTGTCATGGTTTGCGGTCAATACAGGCACCCAGAACCGCGATGACAGCTGCCGCGACACCAGCTGCGGAATCGGCTTTGTATCCAGCATTGACAGCAACGGCGCATTGGTTTGCGTACCGGATTCAATGGTATCCAAGGGCGACGGCCAGGCATGCAGCGCCGATTATGAAAAAATAAATTCAAACCCGCCGTCGGTATTTAATGATTATTATTTGGAAAACTGCTGCATCAAGGCGGACGGCACGGCCGGCGAACTGGACAGCATGGGCAATTGCTGTACGAATGGAGTAATAGAGACTAATTTGAGCACAAGCATAACCGATTACTTTGGTACCCTACAAACATCGGATAAAAAAATAAAATTTTGCGTGCCGGCCAATGCCAACAGCCACAACATGCACTTTGTTGTGTCATATGTATATATAACTCCCAAAACCGAATACGAGGATAGTATCCCTGCTTATAATTACCTGTATTGCCTAAGCGATACGGCACCACACGGAACGGAAAATGCAACGACAGAAGATGCAAATTATCCATCTGGGAAAACCGTACAGTGCGACGGCCAATACATACTGTTTAGCATAGGAAATGGCTCATATCGTTATTTGACACCGCCAACATCGACAAATCCCCAGACCAGCAATCCGCTGTTATCGTTCCAATACAAGCCTAAATCCGCAAACGGCGAACAGAATACATGCAAAATAACGGCAGAAAAAGCTGAGAAAAGCGACGCATGGAGATTTGTTCGCTTCGAAAAATGCCCATATTTGGATAAAAATGGAACAAATGCACTATACAAAACAAAATGGATGGTTGACTATAGCCCGGTCGCCAAATAAGATAAAATTCATATAACAGGCTGTTTTTGCTTTATTTCTTGACAAACAGACTTTTTTCATATTAAAATTAATATTGAACAAGAGCATATGACCATATTACAGCAAAGGTTGCAATGATACCAATTATTTGCGTCTTTTATGCCGTATCAAACGCCCGTGGCGTTGCGTGGGAATATGCTGTCAACCGATATTAATGGAAAAGTCCGGTTTTTTGCCGGGCTTTTTTGTTTGTATCACAGGAAAGTTTTCTCTTTCCGAAAAAAGGTAAAAACCAAGGAGTGCGAAATGCAATTCAAAAAGATTTTTCCGTATAACATAAAAAAGGCGGTGCCGATGCTGGCCCTGGCGGGGGCGACATTGTTGCCGGCATGTAAAAAAATAGAAAACGAAAAGCCTTACACCGGCCCGAAACACGATGTTGAACTGCCGTTTACAGTTACTACCGGTGATGAAAGACTGTCGATTGAAATATTACAACAATATATCAATGACCCATCCGTCGAATCTATATATATGGTTGCGGAAGGAGATTGGGATAGAGCCCTCTCAGAAAATATTGCTTTTTTTTGTGATAATTTTATGCGGCCACGTATTAAAATGTCTCCTAAACTTCGTGGGCGTGGCGATTTTAATTTTAAACTGGGCGAAGCGGCAAAGGTCCCGTCCGACAGCCTGTGGCTTACACAGCAAGGTTGGACAATCAACAAAAAATATCAAAAACAAAAATAAAAAATCCGGTTTCAACCGGATTTTTTTTATTGCTTTTGCCCACCCGTTTTTCTAGCATGATTTTGAGAATGAAAAAAATTATATTCATTGCATTTTTAACTTTTTCCATAAATTGCGCGACAGCGTGGGTTGATAATTGCGCACAATTCAACGATTCGGAACAATCCTGCCGGGATAATCATTGTATATATACGACTCTGGGATGTATTCCTTGCGCCAATGGCCAATATGCCAAAGACAATAAATGCGAGTCCTGTACCAATATACCAAACGGCGCCACGGCGACCGGCCCTGGAACCGCTGCAGATAATTGTCCATGGACAATATCATGCAACGAAAAACATAAGGTTGATGGGAAATTAGGCTGCGTTCCATGTGCCGGAAATGAATGGGCGCCTGCGACAACCATAAGATTTGACGGCGAAAATTATTGGAATGGCGACTTCCCAGACGACCCTCTAACTCCGGAGACATCAGAATACACTTATTGCACACCTGTACCTGTCAAAATCATATTAAAAAGAAATCGCGGCGACAATACCCAGAAAGAATGGTGGGCATATTGCATGAATGGTTTTTCATACACTAATGATCCATCGGGTTCAGATGGCTGGAAGCAAGATCCTGGAGCGGATTCAATCCCAGAAAATCCAAATTGGTCAAAAAAATTTACCGGATATTTTACCGAAGCCACCGGCGGCACAAAGTATTTTAACGTGCTAGGACGTCGCGAAGCAGGCATAAATGCCTGCACATTTACCACCCCGGAAACAACCCTGTATGCGCAATGGGAACCCGCCTCATACACGGTAGAATATTATTATAAGGAAGATGACAACAGCACATATATGCTGCAAACTTGCACAATCGATCAATCTTGCCCGGTGCGGGAGCCAAACAAAACAGATTTGCCAGCTGATAAAGGAAAATATTTTGACTTTTGGTATTGTTTTGAAGGGTGCGACCATATAGACGATGATTCACAAAAAAAACTATCACTAACCGACGACATAGACACAAAAATCATGTCAAATTTCCCGGATAAAGACAAAGACCTGGCTTCGCCACCAAAGCTTAAACTAATAGCAATCATTGGTGATTGCCCCAAAGGGTATTACTGTGATGATAACGGCCCGCACCCATGTCCGCTGGGCGCGACAACGGACGGCGCAGGAAAGGAGTCAATCAAAGACTGCATCATGGTGCCCGGCACGGGTGGCACAAAATTCTGCACCGATAACGGAACTAATTGTTTCACGCTGCCGTCAAATAAAAATCTACACTACAACCCGCCTACAGCAACGGCAGTGCGGTAAAATCAAAACAATTTTAATGTTTCAATCGCACCGCGCAGCAATTCAGCCTGTTCGTCTGTAAATTTTCCCAAAACCCAGTCCGCCGGACTTATCGGCAGCCCCAGTTCCCGGGGATGGCCGATGCCCATTCTTATGCGGCGGTATTCGTTGCCGACGGCAGTGTCAATTGACTTTATACCGTTGTGCCCTGCACTGCCGCCGCCGACCTTGGTCCGGACGGTGCCAATCGGCAGATCCATGTCGTCGTGAATCACAATCAGATTTTCCAGCGGAATCTTGTAAAAGCGCATCAGCGCACCAACCGCGTTCCCAGACAGGTTCATGTATGTCTGCGGCATGGCAAACATAACACGCCGGCCGTCAATGTTTCCCGTCGACGTCATCGCGTCATGTTCCTTTTTCCAAGATGCGTCCGGCCCGGCCATAAATTCAACCGCCATAAATCCCGCGTTATGACGCGTACGCGCGTATTGCCCCCCCGGATTGCCCAGCCCGACAATTAAAACAGGTTTATTTTCTTGCATGTATGCCACTCTTTTTTCTATTATAATATCATAGAAAGGAGCAAAATATGAAATTAAAAACAGCGGGCGTTCTGACCGCGGCAACATTGATACTGGCCGCCGGCAGCGCGAATGCTAATTTATTGTTCGACATTTATGCGGGTGCAACGGCCGGCGCGGGTGCGGCGACATTGTTCGCGGACCACCACGACACAACCGACAACGCCCAGGCATACGGCGCGGTTCTGGGGATTGACATTCCGCTGTTTCGCTTCGAAGCGGAATACAACTATCTGAATGAAAAGGACCTGAACCTGCATGCGGGCATGATAAATGCGTATGTAAAGATGCCGATGCTGGTTGTCAACCCGTACCTGGGTCTGGGCGCCGGCATGATACTGGGCGGCAATGCATCCCATGGCATAGATATTGAAACCACCGCCGCATACCAAGGCATGCTGGGGCTGACGTTCAATGTGCCCGTACTGCCGATTAAAATCGACGCCGAGGCGCGCGCCCTCTACGCGGCGGACGTATTCAAAACACCGGATGTAAAACCGGACGTCCTGCACTATGACATGCGTTTGAAATTGCGCTATATATTCTAAATACAACACATATCCGGGGGCGCGCGGCGCCCCCGGTTTGACGGGGGAAGACATGCTGACACTGATTGACGGAAATTCTTTGCTGTTTCGCGCCTATTACGGCGTGCACAGCCGCCTGACGCGGCGCGACGGAACGCCGACCGGCGCGGTGTACGGATTTTTCAACATGATTCTGCCCGTGCTGGGGGCGGCGGGCCCGGATGATTCGTTCGTGTGCATATTCGACGCATCCCGCATCACTTTCCGTCAGGACATATATCCGCAATACAAGGCCAACCGCAGCGAAACACCGGCGGATTTGATATCCCAGGGCATAATGATACGCGAAGCGATGGCCGCGCTGGGGATGCCGGTGCTGTGCATTCCAGGTGTCGAAGCGGACGACGTAATCGCGACACTGGCGCGCGAAAACTGCAACAAAACCGACACGACACGGATTATCACCAGCGACAAGGACCTGATGCAGCTGGTGTCGGATTGTGTCTATCTATATGACGGGATGAAAGCACGCGAAATCCGCGCCCCCCAGGTGGTGGAAAAATTCGGCGTCGACCCCGAACACGTCGTCGACGTGCAAAGTCTGATGGGCGACGCAACCGACAATGTTCCGGGCGTGCCTGGCATCGGGCCGAAAAAAGCATCCGAACTGATAAACCAGTTCGGTGGGCTGGACGCACTGTACGAACATCTGGAAGATGTAAAAAACGAACGTATACGCACACTGCTGCGCGACAACCGGGAACAGGCGTTCATATCACGACAGCTGGTCAGACTAAAGGATGATGTGAATCTGGACGGGCTGCAGATTCGCCCGTTTGTATTCAACACGCCGGCGGCGCTGGAATTTGTAAAAACAAAACTGGAAAGTGCATCGCTGGTCGCAAAGATTGAAAAAATGTTTCCAATTGCCGAATACGACCCGGACGCCCAGACGCCGCAATTCCAATATCCGGCCTCAGTATGTCCCACCGGCATAGACACGCCCGCCCAACCCCAACCGGCGGCCCCGCACGTTCAGGTCGCAACTGAATACGAGATAATAACCACCCCCCAAGAGCTGGATGCATTCCTGGCGCGCGTGAAGAATGTTCTGGCATTCGACACCGAAACAACCGGCCTGTCGCCGATGAATGACAAAATTGTCGGAATATCGCTGGCGGCGGACACGCGCCGCGGCGCATACATTCCAATCAGACACATAACAAAATCCGCAGACCTGTTCGGCGGCCAGGACACGGCCCCCAACCAGATGCCGATTGACGTTGTGCGCAAAAAACTGTGGCCGTTTCTGACAAACCCCGAAATCGTAAAAGTCGGACATAATTTGAAATACGACCTGCATATCTTGGAAAACGAAGGCTGGCCTACATCCGAAATCACGCCGATTGACGACACAATGCTGCTGTCTTATGCGTTGCACGGGACGACGCACGGACACGGGCTGGATGAACTGGCGCTGAAATATCTGGGACATGAAAACATTTCTTTTGCATCGCTGTTCGGGGCCGCAACACGCGACGCAGACCGCCATTTCGACGAATTGACGCTGGCGGCGGCCGCGCCGTATGCCGCCGAAGACGCAACGGTCTGCATGGCCCTGTATGAACTGATGCGTCCCCAGTTGGATGCGGACAGCCGCCTGCGCGAATTGTACGAAACATGCGATTTACCGCTGATGCCGATTTTGATGCAGATGGAACGGGCGGGCGTTCTGGTGAACAAGGCGGGACTGCAGAATCTGTCGGCGGTCTTCCACGACCAGATGTCCGCATTGGAACGCGAAATATGGGATATGGCGGGCCGCGAATTCAATATCGCCAGTCCCAAACAACTGGGCGCCATTTTGTTTGATGAAATGCACCTGCCCGAGAATAAAAAACGTTCCACAGACGCCGCCGCCCTGAACGACATCATAGACGCGCACCCGATTGTTGAAAAAATTCTGAATTGGCGTTCAATCGCAAAACTGGCCGGCACATACGCGGACGCATTGCCGCGCCAAATTGCATCCGACGGCCGTATTCATACAACATACCTGCAAACCAGCACGAATACCGCGCGCCTGTCTTCGCGGGATCCAAACCTGCAAAATATACCGATTAAAACAGCACTGGGCGAAGAAATAAGAAAATGTTTCATCGCCCCCGACGAGCGCGTTCTGATATCTGCGGACTATTCCCAGATTCAGCTGCGCCTGCTGGCCGATGTTGCGAACGTTAAAATGTTCAAGGAAACATTTAATTCCAACCTGGACATTCACGAGCAGACGGCCAGAAAAATATTTGGCATTGCGTCCGACGCGCCGGTGCCGCGGGATTTGCGCCGCGCGGCAAAAACCGTCAATTTTTCGATTATTTACGGGATTTCGTCATTCGGCCTGTCGGGCCAGCTGGGCGTTTCGCGCGCGGCCGCGGCGGACGTTATAAATTCCTATATGGCGGGACTGCCGGAAATCAAGACATACATAGACCAAATCAAGGAATTCGCCATGGAAAACGCGTGCGTGTATACCCCGTGGGGACGTCGCATCGAATTGCCAGAGGTAAAAAATCCCCGCATGCGGGCATATGCCATGCGCGCGGCGGTAAACGCCCCCATCCAGGGATTCGAAGCAGACCTGATGCGGCGCGCAATGGTTGAAATCGATAAAAACATAATGAAACCGAATGCGGACAAAATCCGCATGATTATGCAGGTTCATGACGAAATAATATTTGAATGCGATGCCGCGGCTGCCGCCGAATTCGCATCAAAAATTAAACACGCCATGGAAAACGCGGCAAAACTGTCCGTACCGCTGGCGGCGGAATATGTCATCGGAACCCAATGGGGTAAATAATCAAGCCCCCGAAAAATGAAATGCGATTGACAATAAATTGCCCCTGCGATATCATGTTGCAGCGATAAAAATGTAATTGTTAACATCGGAATACAGAGAGAATTGATATGAAGCACAAAATAAGCAACGCCCTATATTTTGTTGCCGCAATGTTTGTGTCAAACATAGTCTATATCATCGACGCGATGAGCAATGCTGCATTTGCCGAAGTGGTCGGCGAAGTATGCCGTCGCACGCAATTCGGCACCTCAACAATCGCCAGCTGGTTCGCAACCAATTTGGGTTCGTGCGACACCAGATGCAAATCAATGTACGGCCATTCGTTGTTCGGTTCGATAAACCGCTATGATCAAAGCAATCCGTGCTATTGCCTGTTTACTGGAACCATAACAGTATCGTTTTCAGCCATGACCGAAACGCAGCAATGTGGCGAGGTATACTGGTGCGGCAGCGGTTCCACCGCATATGTATATAGTGCCGAATGCAATACCAGCGGGTGGGCCGGATATCTGCAAATATACGGAATACGCGGCACATCCGCCAGTTGCGCATGTTGTCCGGGCGCCGGCACAGGCGGACAAATCGGCTCATACATGCCGTCGGGCGAAGCACCATGGAACGTTGTGCAATCCAGGCCAAATGCCATGGCGGCATCCGAATGCTATCTGCAAGGCATGGTTTCCGACCCGTCCGGCCTGTTTGAATACACAGATTCAAACGTATGTTATTACGAATCATAAAATTGAAAACAAAAATAAAAGATAAAAAAAAGTTCCCGCAAACCGCGGGAACTTTTTTATTTTAGAATCCGAAGACCATTCTCTGCTTTGATTGACGTTTCTTTTCATTGCGGACGGCTTCTTCCTTCAAACGCTTGCGCTTTGTAGTCGGTTTTTCATAACGCTGACGTTCTTTCATTTCGCGATACAGTCCTTCTTTCTGGGACTTGCGCTTTGCAACACGCAACGCCTGTTCGACGTTATTGTCGCGGACCAGAACTTTTACCATAGGTTATTCACCCCCTTTGACGCGTTTTCGTTTGTTGTTTAACATTTTGGTGGAGCCAATCAGACTCGAACTGACGACCCCCTGCTTGCAAAGCAGGTGCTCTACCAACTGAGCTATGACCCCAAAACTTTGCCTTTATTCCAAGGTCCCGCACTTTTGACAGACCGCTGCGTTGCAAAGCAACTCGCCCTCTACCAACTGAGCTATGACCTCAAAACTTTGCCCTAAAGCCCACGTATTCTATACAGAATCTATTCGTATGTCAATGTAAAAAATAAAAAGCCGTTTTTACACTGGACATATCAAGTTCGCCTACCTATAATACGAAGGCTATGTTTAAGAAAATATCTAAAAAAATAAAAAAGTTAATTAAAGGCGACGAAGACAACGGACGCATCAAATGGTCCCTTTACGGCCGCGTATGGGGCGAAGTGGGCCACGTATATCTGAAATGGCTGATTGGTGGCATCATTTTCACCATTCTGGCCGCAGGTGCCGAGGCATATACTATCACCCTGGTTCAACAGGTCGTGGACAAGGCATTTATTGAAAAAAGCATGCAGGCCATCTATTGGCTGGGCATCCAGATTATAATTGCATTTGGCGCCAAGGGAACGTTTACCTATGCCAAGGCCTTGATTATGGCCAAGGGCGGACTGGTCGCGCACGCAACGCTGCAGAAAAAAATCTATAATCATATGATTCACATGAACCTGGCGCGGTTTTACGGCGACGGGATTGGCAAAAACCTGAACTATTTCACGGTTCAGGCCGGCGCGGTTTTGAATCTGGTGACAAACACGATTATCAAACTGGTTCAGAATGTCGCAACACTGGCCATGACGCTGGGACTGATGTTCTATTATGCGCCCCAGATGTGCGTGGTTCTGTTGTTCCTGGCGCCGACAATCGTTATTCCCATGGTTCTGATTATGCGCAAACGACGCAAACTGTCGCGTCAATCGTTCAAGATTGCCAACAACGTTTCCCAGCAGCTGAACCAGACACTGCACGGGATAAAGACGATACAGGCCTTCGCAAACGAGGACAAGGAAAACAAAAATTTTGACCATGTGCTGAACACATCGATTATCAATTCTTATAAAAGCACCCAGGCCAACGCGCTGCGGTCGCCGCTGATGGAATTCATGATTTCAATCGGATTGTGCATAGCCATGATTATGGGTGGCCACTTTATCTCCAGCGGCGCAATTACAACCGGTGATTTCACTGCATTTTTGCTGGCGCTGACTGCGGCGTACAAACCTGCGAAAAGCATTACTGGGACGGGCGACTCGCTGCAGCATGGGCTGCTGGCGGCGGAAATACTGTTCGAATTCCTGGACAGTCGCCCCGACATCCAAGATGCGCCCGACGCACGGGAATTAAAATCAGACCGGCTGTCGGTTGGCTTTGACGACGTTTCTTTTGAATACAAAGCCGGCGAACCCGTCCTGCAGGACATTAATCTGAAGGTACCGGCGGGCAAGGTTTGCGCGCTGGTCGGCCCTTCGGGTGGCGGAAAAACGACGATATTCAACCTGCTGGAACGCTTCTATGAACCGCAGAGCGGTAAAATAACCATAAACAATTCAGACATACGCAAGTATACGCTGAAATCCCTGCGCCAGCATATTGCCGAAGTATCCCAGGACGTATTCCTGTTCAACGGCACAATCGAAGAAAATATAAAATACGGCGCCCCCGACGCCACGCATGAGCAGGTTGTCGCCGCCGCACGCGCCGCAAATGCACATGATTTCATAACCGCATTTCCCCAAGGATACGATGCATCCGTTGGCGAAGGCGGCGGTCTGTTGTCGGGCGGCCAGAAACAGCGAATTGCAATTGCACGCGCAATCTTAAAGAATGCGCCGATACTGCTGCTGGACGAGGCAACATCAGCCCTGGACACGCAGAGCGAGAAACTGATTCAGGCCGCGCTGCGCGATTTGATGCAGGGCCGTACGACATTTGTCATAGCGCACAGATTGTCAACCATTCTGGACGCTGACATAATATGCGTGGTAAAGGGGGGACGCATAATCGAACAGGGAACCGACGCGGAATTGGTCGCCATGGACGGCGAATATAAAAAGCTGCGCGATATCCAGTTCAAGCCCGTTAAAAAAGCTAAATAATTTATTTGTTAAAAATTAAGGTGATAAAATATGACAAGCAAAAAACAACGCACCCCCGTTGATTATAGCCAGAAAAGCGACGTCTATCTGCGCAACCAATATTCATACCTTCATAGTAATGGCAAGCCGCTGCCGCAGGCACTGCACGAAGAACTGATGGCCAGATTTCCTGGA
Source organism: uncultured Alphaproteobacteria bacterium (assembly GCA_947054455.1). Taxonomy (GTDB): domain Bacteria; phylum Pseudomonadota; class Alphaproteobacteria; order Rs-D84; family Rs-D84; genus Enterousia. The sequence goes on along the minus strand of CAMRWN010000003.1, from coordinate 51,623 downwards.
TACGATCCTTATACACGCACATTCGGCCACAAAGCAAAAAAACGCCGTGCAGCAAAAGCCACGGCTCAACCGGTTGACTATAGTAAGAAAAACGACGTCTATCTGCGCAGCATGTATCATTTCTATACCAAGAAGGGAAAAGCCCTGCCCGCTGGCCTGCATATGGAATTAATAAAAAGATTTCCGGGCTACGACGCTAAAAACCAGACATTCGGAAACGCCAGACATGTACAGAAAAACAGAAGCCAGGCAAAACAAAAACTGCTGGATGCGGCCGGCGACAAGGCATTCGACATGGTGCCGTTGTTTTCAAACGCAATGCGCAGCGGCAATTATACACTGCTGTACAGAAACCAGAAAATGCTGCTGACCGGGGCAAGCGCGCCGTATGCCCTGCTGTTGCTGGATCAAAAGGCCGGACGCGCGGTTGTTCGCAAGAAATCCAAGAAATACGGATACATGCTCTATATCGTGGACTATGCCAAGGGCATGATTGTCAGCGAAACAAAATCGGGCACCAAAGAAATCAAAGTCAGTCCCGAATCAGGTGTTCTTTACACCAGCGGCAACACCATGGGCTTTCAGTATTCCTGGGCCATGCCACGCTATGACGTACCCCAGCAGATAAAAAATGTTCCAAATAACACCCTGACGCTGAGTGCGGACATACTTATGGAAACAACGTTGGTGTTTGACGGCAAAGGCAATGTCGGCACATGCCCTATCCTGACGCTGCCGGATTACAATGTCCTGCCGCGCCCGGTTCAGCCTATTATTACCCCGGGACTGCCCAAGGCAAAAGTCGCAACCAGCGCGGCATCCGTGATAAACGGCACCAGCCGCGTATTGACCGCCAGCGCCGTACCGACGAAATCCGTGTTAAATGGCACAATATGCGACATATATGTAAACGGCAAACTGCTGGAAAAAAATATTCTGAATCCGCAAATCGAAACATTCCTGCAGGGAACGCTGCTGGGTATTCATGGCGCGTCTTTGCAAGCAAGCGGAATACCGGCACCGGAAAAATGGTACGTATATGATACACATCTGAACGTGCGTCCGCCGGTATCGCGTCAGAACTGGCTGAATAAGAAAGAGCCGGATATAACAAAAATCCAGGGCAACGACAAAATGGTAAAGTTGACGCGCAACAACAATTCCCACATATTGTTGGAACTGGCGCGCGAACAGAAAAAGGCCAATGGTCGCAAATTCCAAATCGCAGCGGAAAAGCAAAAATAAAAAACGGGGGCGCGCCCCCGTTTTTTATTTAACCGTCAAATCCTTGCCCTTGACATCGACATGAACGGTGCCACCTTCGGCAATCTTGTCCGCCAGAATCAAATCGGCGATTTTATCTTCGACCGCAGACGTTATCAGACGCTTTAACGGACGGGCGCCAAATACAGGATCGTATCCGTGTTCGCCCAGCCACTTTACAGCCTTGTCCGACACGTCCAGCGATATGCGGCGCTGCGCCAGTCTGTTTTCCAGACCCTTTAGCTGAATTTTTACTATGCCGGCCATCACTTCCTTGCCCAGCGGATTAAAGAAAACAATTTCATCAATACGGTTTATAAATTCCGGTCTGAAATGTTTCTTTACCGCCTCCATATCAGGCAGATTGCTGGTCATGATAATAATCGTGTTGGTGAAATTCACGACATGGCCCTGGCCGTCGGTCAACCGGCCGTCGTCCAGAATCTGCAGAAATACGTTGAACACGTCCGGGTTTGCCTTTTCGATTTCATCAAACAGCAGCACCTGGTACGGGCGCCGGCGCACGCTTTCGGTCAGAACACCGCCCTGCTCGTATCCGACATACCCCGGAGGACTGCCAATCAGGCGCGAAACCGAATGCGGTTCCATATATTCGCTCATATCAATGCGGGTCATGGCCGTGTCGTCGTTGAACAAATATTCGGCCAGCGCTTTTGCAACCTCGGTTTTACCGACGCCGGTCGGCCCCAAAAACATAAAGCTGCCGGCGGGACGACGCGGGTCGGACAATCCCGCGCGGCTGCGCCGGATTGCGCGCGCCACAACCGACAGCGCCAAATCCTGGCCTACGACACGTGCGCGCAACTCGTCCTCGATGTTCAGCAGTTTTGACTGCTCCTCTACGCTCAGTTTATCTGCGGGAACGCCGGTCCATTTGCTGACCACGGTCGCAATGTGTTCCGGCAAAACCGTCTTGTATTCGCGCGCATCCGCGTTCATTTGGCGGATTTTTTCCTCCAGTTCCGGAATCTTGCCGTACTGCAGTGCGGACGCCTTTTCATAATTGCCTTCGCGCATGGCTGTCGCAACTTCGGCCTTGGCAGAATCCAGCGCCGCCATCGCATCCGACAACGCGCGCATCTTTTCCTGCTCCGCACGCCAAACCTTGGTCAGCTGGGCCGATTCGTCTTCGGTTTCGCGAATTAGTTTTTCCAAGTCTTTCAGACGCTTTTTGGAATCTTCGTCCTTTTCTTTCTTCAGCGCCTGCTGCTCTATCTTCAGCTGCATCAGTCGGCGGTCGATTTCGTCCAGCTTTTCCGGCTTGGACGCAACCTCTATGCGGACGCGGGCGGCGGCCTCGTCAATCAGGTCGATTGCCTTGTCCGGCAAAAATCTGTCGGTTATATATCGATTCGATAAATTTACCGCCGAAACCAATGCGCTGTCGGAAATGCGGACACCATGATGTCCTTCGTATTTTTCCTTTAGACCGCGCAAAATCGATATTGTGTCATCAACGGTCGGTTCATCTACGTACACCGGCTGAAAGCGTCGCGCCAGCGCCGGGTCTTTTTCTATATATTGACGATATTCGTCCAGCGTCGTCGCCCCCAGACAGTGCAATTCACCGCGCGCCAACATGGGTTTTAGCAAATTGCCCGCATCCATGGAACCTTCGCCCTTGCCCGCGCCAACCAGCGTGTGCAATTCGTCTATGAACAGAATGATTTGTCCGTCGGAATCCTTGACGGCCTTTAGTATCGCCTTCAGACGCGCTTCAAACTGACCACGGAACATGGCGCCCGCCATCAGTGCGCCCATATCCAGACTAAGCAGCTTTTTATTCTGCAGATTTTCCGGAATATCGCGGGAAATGATGCGTTCGGCCAGTCCTTCTACAATCGCGGTTTTTCCGACCCCCGGATTTCCAATCAATACCGGATTGTTCTTGGTACGACGCGACAAGACCTGGATTGTGCGACGAATTTCTTCGTCCCGGCCGATAACCGGGTCCAACTTTCCATCCGCCGCCAGCTTGGTAAAATCGGTGGTATATTTTTCTATCGCCTGTTGCGGCGTTTCCTGCATTTCTTCTGGATTCATGATAAAATCCTCCTTGGTGTTTTATTTTTCATTGTCCTATATATAGTTGCATTTTTTTCGCTTTCAAGATACAGGAACAAACCCCCAAAGCCGCCGGAACAAATAAAACATCGAAAATATGAAAACATTTCTTGACTTTCTTTGTTTTTTGTTATAAATTAAGCCGCAGTTATTAAAGGATTATTATTATGCCACGTGTATGTAATGTTACAGGTAAGAAAACAGAAGTCGGGATGAACGTTTCCCATTCTATGCGCCACACAAAGCGCACATTCTTGCCGAATTTGCAAAAATTGAAATTCCACAGCGATATCTTGGGTCGTGATTTTTCATTGCGTATTTCGACTGCTGGTCTGCGCACACTGACAAAGCACGGCGGCTTGGACGGCTATGTAATGGCAAAGCCTGTATCGCGCCTGACACCGGAAATGGCCGCTATTAAGAAAGCCATTGAAAAGAAAATGGGCCCGGCGGCGGCACCTGCGAAAAAACCTGTACGCAAGGCAAACCGCAGCGCGCGTCTGGTAAAAAAGGTCGAAGCGAAAAAGGCGGCGAACTAATCGCACCTTTTGCCTTCTGGCCCCGTGGCGGAATTGGTAGACGCGCTTGACTCAAAATCAAGTTCTGCAAGGAGTGTCGGTTCGAGTCCGACCAGGGCCACCAGAAATAAAACAAAAATGCACCCGTTGGGTGCATTTTTTATAAGTGTAGAATCTGATTAAAACATGAATTTTACACCACCGATAATTTCATGTTTGTGCAAGTCAACATCGGAATCAAAGTTGCGTTCAATCACGTTGCTGTTTGTCTTGGCGTTTTCATGGTACATCCGGTTCGTGTATTTTACACTGCCCAAATCAGTATAGCGATATGACAAGCTGAATGAAACTTGGTCCGTCGCACGCAATTCTATACCGGCCCCGATGTTCCAAGACACGTTGCGTTCGCTATCGCGCGTTTCCCACCAATATGTTCCACTGCGGAAATTGTTTTCTGAATCTATCGTCGTATAGCCGATACCAGCGGATACAAACGGAATTACATACTTCAAATCATATCCGTATTTTGCGTTCAACGACAATGTGGATTCGCCGTATTTAAAATCGCGGCTGTCGCTGTCATTGGGTGATGCGCCGTCAAAGTCGACGCCGTTGTGCGTCGGATCAAAATGGTTTGATGTTTTACCATATTCCAGTTCCAGACCCAAAATACCGTATTCTTCAGCATCATGGTCATAACCGACCGCAAACTTTGGCGCCAGTTTGCTTTCACGCCCGCCCCAGGATTCGCGTTTGTTTCCGGCAAATTCAGACCACGCGCCGGCAATCGGCTTCTTTTCAATGCGCGCTTCGTCCACACGCATTTGCGACCATGCGACGCGCGGGCTGATATAAAATCCGTCCGCATGCGCGACGCTTGCAACCGACAAAGCCATGACTGATGTTAACAATAATTTTTTCATGAGTGTACTCCTTTTATTACAGAAATAAAAAGACCGCTCAACAAGTGGCGGTCGGGGAGTTCACTAATCAAATACACTAATGACTCCATTGGCCTTTCGGTTGCCCGTGTTATATAACCAACAGCTCCCCGACCTTTTATAATCGGGGGATTTTTTAACGACATAAATCCATAGAAACGTTTGGCAAACAGCCAACGTGGACTTATTCCGGTGTATTCGGGCTAGTGAAGCCCCGAACCAGCAATCCCTTACTGATTCTGTTAAAAATGATATCATAAAATAATATAAAAACAAGTAAATTAACAAGGTGTCCCGGCTGAAAGATTCAAGTGCATTTCGTGGTTGTGTGGAGATGAGGAAACACACCCAAATTCCACCCGGGACAAAAAAATCAACCACAAACAAAGGTGGTTGGAGGTTAAGAACTATAATTCAGAGAAATAGCGGGCTTATTCAGATATATCGCCGCCCTCCAACCAGAATAGTTAGAGATTTTTCGTGCTCAGGCACGCTCTGAATTAAGAGGTTCTTACGCCCCAACGTCAAATATCATTGACGTCGCCATCATTATATATCATCAAATTTCCAAAATCAATATTAATATAGGAATCGCTTCCTGTGTTTTTTAGCTCTATTCCGGCAGTTCGCGCATCCCCCCTATTCCCAAATCCTGCAACACTTTCTGGGCCCCGATTTCATATTGCGCCGCATCCTGTGGCGATAAAATATACAGCAGCTTTAGCAACGCCCCCGCATGATGCATTTCATCATTCGTCAAATCCGCCAACACGGTTTTTACCATGTCATTGTCCGTGCTTTCCATAATTTGCTGATATACCTGTATTGTTTCGTATTCCGATGCAATGGCGAATTGAATCGCACGCAATATCTCGGGCTGGCTCAGCTTTTTCACCGGCGTATATACGGTTTTTACATCACCAAAAAAAGGCATGGCGCATTCCTCCTTGGGCAACAATATTATACGCCGCCCGAACCTGCAAAACCATAGGACGCTTTTGATAAAAAAAATCCCGCAATTGCGGGATTTTTTTATTGCAAAGGTTAGTTCAACGCTTTGATAATCTGGGAATACGGAATCGCACCCGGGAACGCCTGTTCACCGATAATCAGGAACGGTGTACCACTGATTTCAAAGCGCTGGGCCAAATCACGAACATTGGCCATTTCACGTGCGACAACTTCGCCGTTCATGTCCTTCTTCAATTGCGCGGTATCCAAACCGGCTTCCTGTGCCATTTTCATGACATTCTTTTCAATCTTTTCGCCGATTTTTGCCTGGTCCTGCAAATCATCCTGGGAATAATAATTGCGGTTCATCAGCATTTTGACCAATTCGCCCGCTTTTTCAGGACTCTGCAGTTTTGCGGCAATAACGGCCTTGGCCGGCGCATCCGACAACGGGCCATGGATAGAAAAGTTCTTTACAACAACGCGAACGTCATTGCGCGCATCCAATACACGTTCCAGTTCGCCATGTACGCGACGGCAATACGGGCAGGAAAAGTCCGTCCATACAAAAATCGTCTTTTTAGCGTCCTGGGCGCCCATAATCGGGGCATCGGCAATCATCGTGTCAACCTTGGAACGAACATAGCTGCGAATGACCTTGTTCTTTTCCTCGTTTTGTTTTCTCTGAACACCTTCGACCATTTCCTGAACGATTTCAGGCTTTACCGATGTCAGATAATACGGTACAAACAGGCGGCATACACAGCCCGCGACCAATAAAATCGAAATCAATTGAATTGATTTTTTACCCATGCTAACAGCTGTTGATGGTTTCTTGCCGTTATTCTGCAGCAGCATGCCGCCGAACAAATACAGAGCAATCGCCAGCACCAGAACAAGTATTGTCCAAGTCATAGTTTTCTCCTTTCTGTTGAACGCATCAACAATAGCAAATTCTGAAAAAATCGCAAGGAATAAATATGTACGTATTCTGGTTTTTATAAACCCGCCAGATACTTTCTGGCCGCGGGTATATCAATACCCTGCTGTGCGCATGCGTTGGCGACAAAATGCATTGTCGTATCCAATCCGACGGGCATATGGTATAATCGGTCGGAATACGGCGCCCCGCATTCGCGGCAAACCGCACGCCCGGTTCGCGGCGACAAATAACACAAATCCGTCGTCGCCCCGCATCCCGAACAACGCGACAAATCCAGCGCATATCCCAATTCGCGCAGCAAATTTATCTCCCACGCCAGATATGCCGCCGCGCCGCCGCCGGTGCCGACCGCCCGCAGCATTTCATGCGTCTGCGAATACAGCATCCGATAGCATTCGCGTTCCGGCAGCATTGCGCCAATCAGTGCAAAGGCGGAATTCATAATCCCCAGTCTTGCACGATCCATCATCAACGGCGCGGCCAGGTTTTTTTCCGCCTCCCAGTGAAAGGCCCCAAGCTGCGAATCCAGACGCGCATTCCATGCCGCCGCGCCGACCTGCCCCACCAGCGGTCGGTTTTTTTTGGCTATTTGCGCGGCGCGCATCACACCGCGCATCAGTCCAAATTCGCGTGTGAACACCAGCGCAATCGAATCGCGCTCGCCCAGCGGCCGCAGACCTATCAAAATACCATCGGATTCCAGTTTCATTTGTTGTTATTATAACCACCAATATTGCAAAAGTTTATAAAAAAATCCCCGCAATTGCAGGGATTTTTATACCGAAAAACGGATGATTATTCCGCGTCAGCGGCCTTTTCTTCGGATTTCTCTTCAGATTTTTCCGCCGCGACCGGTTCTTCGACTTCTTCTTCGACCTTTTTGGTGCCGAATGTCAGAACCTTGCCCGCAACCAACGCTTCAATTTCGTCCTGGGTCTGCGCGACAAAAACCTTTACCGGAACAATGACGTCCGGATGCAACGCGATTTTTGTATCAAACGCACCGATGGACTTAATCGGGCTGCCCAGCATGACCTGTGCGGAATCAACCGCGATATTCGCAACTTCTTTCAGCATGCGCGCGATATCGCGTGTGGATACGGAACCATACAGCTGGCCCGTGTCGCCCGCCTGGCGAATCATGTGCAGTTTCGCGTTCTTGACCGCATCGACATTCTTTTCCGCCGATTTCTTGGCCGCTTCCTGACGCGCAACCAGTTCCGCCTTTTTCGCTTCGAACAGCGCAACGTTTTCACGTGTCCAGCGCATAGCCTTGGAATTCGGCAACAGATAGTTGCGCGCGAAACCGGTCTTTACCTCAACCGTGTCGCCAATGTTGCCCAGCTTGTTGATTTTTTCTGTCAAAATAACTTTCATTTTATCTGTCCTTAGTTCATAAGTTAGGGACGAATCCCAAATTTAATTCTAGCCCAGGTTGTTGCGAACGAAAGGCATCAGGCCCAAATGACGCGCACGCTTGATTGCGGTCGCCAATGCACGCTGGTCTTTCTGGGAAACGCCACTGATACGGGACGGAACGATTTTGCCGCGTTCCGTGATATAATGAGACAATGTCTTTATATCTTTGTAATCAATGACCTTGCCCTTCAACGGGTTGGACTTTTTACGATAAATTGCTGCACGGACTGCCATTATTCTGCCTCCTCGCTGTTCTTTTTCATCATGATGGACGGCTGGGTCGCCAATTCATCAACACGTACATTCAGAAAACGGATAACGTCTTCGTCAATGCGGCTGCGGCGTTCCAGTTCTGTAATCTGGTTGCCCGGCAATTCGATATTCAACATGACGTAATGCGCCTTACGGTTTTTACGAATGATGTAAGCCAAGTTTTTCAATCCCCAGAATTCTGTGGATTTTACCTCGCCACCCAGTTCCTTGATGATTTCAGTGAATTTAGCCGCTTTTTCCTTAACCTGCGGTTCGGTCAGGTCCTGGCGAAAAACCAAGACGCTTTCATAATAAGCCATTTTATTTCCTTTGGTTTATATAGCCAATAACACCATGTTATTAGCAGGAACAGACATAATTATGTCTATTTTTTTAATAAAAGCAAGTATTTTTATATGAGCAAAGAATTTGAATACTTGCACAGTGGACACCTCAATGCTATAATTGACATGTCGCGGTGGTGTTCAAGCCCCTTCCGCTACGCGTCGAAATTTAATTGAATATGCGCTATTTAGTGCTGCTTTTGATATTGCGACGGAAAAAAACTCCTGACCACCTGAAATTTGTGGTGGTTTTTTGTTAAGTCCGATTGATGGTGAGCGAAATGAGGAAGTTGTTTATTGTGATTTTATCTATGGGCTGCCTGGCGTCATACTCACACGCCTCCCAATCCGACAAAAAAGAATATGATCTGAGCGAAGCAAAGCAACTTATATCTTATGCCGGTGCGCAAAGTACAATTATACAAGATGAGTTAAAAAATATAGAAAACAAAATGTTAGCAATAAATCCAGAATTGGTTGAGCAAAATACGAACAAATCCAATAATGAAAAATTAATTGCCTATCGTAATTATCTGGCCCGCGCATCGTTTGACTGGTACAAAGAATACTTTATAAATAAATTAAAAGAACGCAGTCAAAAAACCGGCCGCCAGATAAAATCTAACAGTACAACAGAACATGACTTTTATCAATTGGATAACGGTCGCCTGGATTTGCCGGAATGTCAAAAGGACATATGGCAAATATGTCCGTATCCTGACAAACATGAAGAGTTTTACATTGATATAACAGATTATGGTACCCAGCAAGAAATTTTTGTACAGGAAGATGACGCAGACCGCAATGTAACTCAAACTTTTTCTATATATTTGTCCAATGACAGTTTTAGCGACACAAACAATACCACCACTGAAATTATTTTAGATATTGATTCCATCCAGTTTCCATACGATGAATGGGCCCAGTATCGTGAACAAGAGCGTGCATATACCGCAAAGTTTGGGACTATGTCAAAAAAAGAGTTACGGAACTATAAGCGAGATGTCAAAAAAAGAAAAATTATAGAAGAGAAATATCCCGGCAATTTCCCTACAGGCTTTGTAATTGGTTATAATTATGAGTACATAAACAGCAAATCACAATCCAATGATATCAAATAAGCTTTTTTTGTTGTTTTTGTTAATTCCGTATGCGGCATACGGTTTGGAAGCGGCGTTGCCAGACAACCCGTATACATCGCTTTATAAACGAACGCTGGGAATAGAAGTCGTAGACTTATACTCACATACGGATAATTTGTATGAAAAATACATTGCTGCCAAAAAACGAGAACAATCATCATCAAACAAAATATTGGCCGCAACAACAATCGGAACCAGCGGTATCGGCGGTATGATGTTGGCATCAAGCGCAGCGGAACAACGTGCCGACGCGGACGCCGAACAGGATATGCAGGCATACCTGCAAACGATAAAATGCAGATACAACGACGGTCAGACCTTTAACAACGGCGAGAAAAACATACAAACACCAGGCGGCAACGACATGGTCGCACTGTATACGGAATACGCCGCGCTGGCCAACAATCTGAAAATACGCAAGGAAGCATTGGGACTGCGCCCGGGCATAGAATCAGAAATAGTGATAGACAAGGCCGCAACCGGTCTGTACGACGACGTGGGAACCGGAAAAACAGGTGGCAATTATGCATCTATTGCACGCGCCCTGATGGATGAAACAAGCCAAGATGCCAAACAATGGCAGGAACAAAAGGACACATCTAAAAAGAAACTGACAACTGGCGCTACTCTTACAAGTGTCGGCACCGCTGTTGGTATTACCGGCAATATCACCGTAAATAAAATCCCTAAACAATCTGACCTTGATACAAAATAAGCGCAACAAACAAAAAAAACAAATCAACCGCGACAGAATCAAAACCATCGCCAAAAATTCTATCTCACATGCCGGAAACAACTACATATAACGCCAAATAACGCGGCGTTTTTCCTAAATATCTTTATTGACTTAATCGGCGCAATTTTACTATCATAATTATAACAAGAGAGATTACATGACCAACCTGTTCCACAGAAATCTTAACAGAATGGCACTTTTTACCGCATTGCTGGCGGCCGGGATTGTGTTGTTTTTCCACCCGTTTATGGAAATTGCCACTTCAAACATCTATCTTAACGGAATCATTATCGGCACCACACTGTTCGGCATCGGCCTGTGCTTTGCAGAGATTTTTCGCCTGCTGCCCGAATACAAATGGATTCGCGATTACAAAAGCGGCAGAAAGAACATCGCCCTGCCCCCGCGCCTGCTGCGGCCGATGGCGATAATTCTGCGCGCGCGCCCCACACAGATAAATCCGGCGGCGCTGAACGGAATGCTGGACATGGTAATGGTCCGTATCGAGGATTCACGCGAATCCGTGCGCTATATAACAAACACCCTGGTTTTTCTGGGGCTGCTGGGGACGTTTTGGGGACTGATTATGACAGTCGGCGGATTTGCGGAATTAATCGGCGGACTGCAGTTTGACGATGAAACAGTTATGCTGGCGATGCAGGCGGGCCTGTCAAAGCCGCTGGCCGGGATGGCGACCGCATTCACCAGTTCGCTGCTGGGACTGGCGGGCAGCCTGACAATCGGGTTTCTGGGGCTGCAGGTGCAGCTGGCCCAGAATGCGATAGTCCGCGAGATAGAAGATTATGCCGCCGCACGGGCGCGCATTGAAAATGACGGGCACGCCGACGGCGCACGGCCCTGATTACAACACCACAGAGGGAGAGAAAAATGCTTAATATACGCTATCGTGAAAAGACAAACACATGGCCGGGTTTTGTGGATTTGTTTTCCAATCTGGTCATCATATTGATATTTCTGCTGATTGTGTTCGTATTCCTGTGGACCACAACCAGCATATTTAACAAAAAAACCGGTGCAAAAACCATCGCTGAACTGAAACAGGTCAATGCGGAACAAACCCAGACAATCCAGCAGATGACCGCCGACGAGCAAGAGGCAAAACGTCTGCTGATTCTGGCGCGCGCGGAACTGGAAAATCTGGAAAACGACAACACGGAACTGACCAACGAACTGACCGAAATCGACCTGAGCATCGAAGATTTGGTCGCCGCATACGAGGCCAAGGTACTGGAACTGCAGACCCAGGGCCAGGACATGCAGCAAATGGTTGCGGATTTGACGCAGCAGTTGAACCAGGCAACACTGGACAAGCAACAGGCCACCCAGCTGGAGGCGGAACGCCGCCAACTGCAGGAACAAATGGACGCGCAGCGGGCCGCCCTGTCGGACCAGCTGGCATCGTTGCAGGCCGCGCTGGATGCAGCCGAGGAAAAATCCCACGCCCAGGAAATAAGATACGTTGAAATGTCGTCGCGTTTGAACAAGGCGCTGGCGGACAAGGTAGCGGAACTGAACAAGGTGTCCCAGTATCAATCGGCGTTTTACAAGTCGATAAAGGACGCACTGGGGGATCGCACGACAATCCAGCCCGACGGCGACCGGTTTATAGTAAACAGCGATATTTTGTTCTCCAGCGGCTCGTACACGCTGTCGCCGGAGGGTAAAAAACAGCTGCGCCTGATTGCCAATGTAATAAAGGATTTGGAAAACAAGATTCCGTCCGACGTAAACTGGATTATACGTGTCGACGGACATACCGATAAAAAACGGGTCGTCCCGGGAACGCGCGGCTACAGAAACAACACGGAACTGTCGCTGCGGCGTGCAACGGCGGTGGCAAACGAACTGGCCGCGGCGGGCGTGTCAAAACGCCGTCTTGTCCCCAGCGGGTTTGGCGACATGCACCCGGTTGAACTGGGCAGCGACGCGGCCAGCCTGCAAAAAAATCGCCGCATAGAACTGCAGCTGACCAATCGATAAAAAATCCCCCAAAACGGGGGGATTTTTTATGTGTGCGAATAAATCTTGTTTTTGCCGCGCACATAATTTATAATTATATTAAATCCAAGGGGAATTTGGGTTTGGGACTTCGAAAATCCCATAAATCTGCGGTATGCATGGTGCATGCCGGTGTAAAACGTGAACATACGGCGCGCCTACTCGCGACGTAGTGTTTATCCCGACGCATCACAGGTCGGGAAGCCGCGGTTATACAACAGGCTTGTCCAAAGACCGCGGGGTCATTCAGATTTATGATTTTTCGAGCTTCCCGACCACCTTTTTGGTGGTTTTTTTACAGGATTCTGAAAAAAGGGAGTCGAAATGTTCGGAAAACTTATTTTTGTTTGTATTTTTTCAATTATTACCATGCCGGTGGCGGCCGCGGTATTATGCAGCAATCTAAACAGTTCATCAACCTGTTCTGGCGGTCGCAGTTCAGGTGCTTTTAATTGGACAATAAGATGCGGCACTGTCGACATCAAAGGTGTCAGTTCATGCGCGTCAAATGCCGCCAAATATGGGACAGTTGCGGAAACACTGGCAGCAGGGGGCGTGAATTGCTGGTGCAAAATGATTTATCCCGGTGTTTCAAAATGGGTTGCCATGGGCGAATATCAGGACAATACCACGACAATTGCAAATTGTTTGAATACATGCGCTGCAACATGTGCCTCAAAAGTTGTCGTTGATGAAGACCGCAATATAAAATCTAGCCTGTTCAATAATTTGGAGAACTAAATATGAATAAAATATACTGCCTGATTTTTGCGGCGGTTCCGCTTTTTACACCTGCTGTTGGACAGCCGATGACACAATGCCCGGGTGGATATATAACAATTCGTATTCCCGATGCCGTATTTGCACCACAATGCGCATTAAACCAAGCAACAGTATACAGGGATTTGACGCCTTGCATGGCGACGGGGACATCTGGTATATGCGGACTGTTTATATCTCCTGATATGGAATTCAAAGACGAGACGGGTGAATATTCATATACACAGATATGCGCCTTGTCGGAATAAAAAATCCCCCAAAAACGGGGGAATTAAATATTTACAGTTTTTCTATATAGTCGACATCAATTTCGGTTTTCATCAAACCACGGTCAACTTCGCCGTAAAGCTTTACGGTGTCTGCCGGGCTAACAGTCTGACCACGCCAATCCTCTTTGTCTATTTCGACGGTGATGGAACCTGTCTTGTCTTCGAACAGGTACTTGTCATCGCCCATGCGCTGGACTATGTTTCCCTGAACAACTACGTTTACATCATCGCGCATCTCTTTTACCTGCGATACAGAAACTATTGTTTCCTTGCCGCCGACAAATCCGCCCTTCTCTGACGTGGCAGCGGCTGGAACAAAATCCGCATGGGCCGCCGACAATCCGGCAATGCAGGCCATTACGGCCATTGATAACTTTTTCATGAATTCCCCCCCTTGGTTTGGTTGTATATTCTGATTATATCATAAAATACATACAAAATGTCTAGGAATCATTTTGAAAGGTGCGCCAAGGCGCACCCGATTTTTATTTTACTATGTGGACATCCATCTGGGGGAACGGGAAATTAACCTTTTTCTTTGGCAGGTTCACATAAATTTTTTCAGTGATGTCGGCCGTCGCCGCCGCCATGTCGGCATACCGCGACCAAAAACGCACGGTCAGGACAACCGCACTGTCGGACAGGCGCGCGACAAAAACAGACGGCGCGGGATCCGCCAGTACGCGCGCATCCGCCGCCAGAACATCCAAAATAACCTTGCGCGCGGTGCCGACATTGTCGCCATATGCGATACCGATTTCCAAATCGGCCCTGCGGTTTGTGCCGTTTGACAAATTCGTTATTATCCCGTTGGCCAGCGCACCGTTGGGCAAAAATACAACCTGATTGTCAAATGTGCGCAGTTCGGTTGTAAAAATCGCTATTTTCTTAACGACACCGGTCTTGCCGCTGGCGGTTTCAATGGTATCCCCGACACGAAACGGCTTGAACATCAAAATAATAAGGCCGCCGGCGAAATTCTGCAGCGTACCCTGCAGCGCCATTCCTATGGCCAGCGATGCCGCGCCCAACACCGCGACAATCGATGTCATCTGAACCCCCAGCGTCGTCAGGACAATTATAAAAACAAATCCCTTGGCCAAAATATTGATAAAAGACACCAGGAACGAACGCGCGGACGCCTCCAGCTTGCGACGTTCCATTGCGCGCGCAAAAGACGCCGTAAGCCGCGACGCCAGACGCATGCCGACGCCGAATATTACCGCGGCGACAATCAGTTTCAGCCCCAGCTGCACGGTTCCGTGCACCAGCGTGGACAATGCGGATTCCAATCCGGAAATTTCTATGTTTGCCAGCCCGGCGTTTTGCATTTTATTTTCCCCCATTCATTTCAATGGGCCCTGAATTTCAGAACCCATTTTTTTTATTACATCTGTATGTCTTTGCATACCGGACCGTCGCTGGCAGTGGTGCAGTCAACATTCTGCTTGCGGAACCAGTTCGCACCCTTGACATTACAGCTGGTTGTGGTCGTCGTGGTGCAGACGTGGCAGATTCTGCTGTCGCGGTTAAACAGGGCCGTTGTTTCCTTGCTCATGCCGCTGCCGTTATCGCTGACGAACGATGTCTGGCCCAGACCGCCGCTGGTTAAGTCTTTGGCGGATAATCCTGCCCCTACCTCATAAGATATCGCATATGGAGCCGTCAGGGTCGTGTTGACCGATTGTGCGCCGACGACTGCATTGCCCTGTGCAATCTTTTGGCACATGTATTGCGCTAAATCGACAGATGCATCTTTTGTGGCTTTGGCGACTTCCTCGCTCAGTTTTGCATTATAGTTATCCTGGGCTTGGCGCAGTGCGGCGTTTGCAATCTGCATCTTGACCTGGTTCAGCAGGTTCGGGAAACGCCCCGTCGTTGATTCATTACGTCCGGTGATTTGCGACAGATTGCGTCCGTTCACACAAAACTGAATTTCCGGATCCTGTTCTATCATTTCAATTGTTCTGTTGATTGTGCCGGCAATATCGTTCAGTTCCATGTCAATAGATGATATTATTGCATCTGCATCAGGAACGTCTGTATTTTGTTCGCGCACGTTTTCCAGATACTCCGCAATTCCGATTTGGCCCGGGCCTAATACATTTGCTCCATCCAATGTGGTGCCGCTGGAGCTGCCCATTTTGATTTTACCGAATGAAATCATGCCCGTTACGCGGTATATATTGCCGTCCTTTTGAGAACGCAGACTGCCGGTCCCCAACGTGTCGTCGGCCGCAAACTTATTGCAATCAGTGGTGCTGCCACAGATTTCAGCCATTTTGCGATCCACCAGTTCCTGGCACTGGTCCAGTGCGGAATTATCAATATTCAGATACAGTCCCATCAGCATGGAATCCAAATCATCCATTGAAAAATCAGGTTTGTTCGCCTTGCACACGACCAGTTTGTCAATCGGGCATATATCGTGAATATAGTCGTAATCCATGCCTATGCAATTTTGGAAATTGGCCCCGCAACGCGTTTCATCGGTAAAGCAGTCCTTGACCTCCTGGGTGCAGGCGTCGACCCGCATCGCGGCCAGCTTGTCCACGACATATCCCCAAATCAGCGGTTCCATACGCTCGCACGGGTCAATTTCCACCTTGCAGAAAGAACGTGCCATATCCGGACGCGACAGACAGGCATCCATTGTCGCAACACCGCGGCCGACAATATCGTCCTTGCACGCGTTTTGTATACAGTTGGATATGCTGGTCAGGCACGACTGGCGGAATTTTGATTCCGCCGAAGATTCCGCAACCTTTATGGTCGGCGCCGCTTCGCGCAGGAATGCCGGCCAAACCATGTCGCGCACCGCCACGCATTGGTCCAGAACGCGTTCGCATATCATGCGCTTGGAATCCATAATTTCCAGCGTGGACGCAGTGATATCGTATTTGTCGACCGTTTTTACTGTGCTGCCGGCGACACTTGCACTCTTGTTGTTCTGCATATTTTCCGATGCAACAACAGACACGCAGTTCGTCCAGTCCTTGCCGCAGGCATCATCGGTCAGCATGCATTTTTTGAATTCAACCATGCATGTACCCAGGTCATACTTGTTCGCCGCTTCGAAACTTTCCTTTAGTGCGGTGCGCACATCGGCGTTGGCATTGGCCAGTTCCAAATCCGCCGCGGATTTTTTTGCATCCACACTGTTGGCAAACGCGCGACAGTCGGATGTAATCTGTCTGGAATACAACTGGCGCAGGAACTGAACATCCTTGGCGCACGAATCCGGTATCTGGGCCGCGCATAATTGTTCGGCCGCGGAAAACAGCGCCCCGCCCGTCTTGTTTGCGATATCCCCGATGCCGCCGCCCCATATGTCTTCGTCAACATCCAAAGAATTTGAATCCCACATTGCCAGCAGGCTTTCGCGTTTCTGCGCCTTGTCTTTCTGGTTGTTGACGGCGTCCAGATTCATGACATTGCCGTTTTCGTCATACTGGCGCGTGCCGGTAAATATAATATCCGCCTGGGCGCCGGCCTTGACTTTTTCAACCTCTATGGTTCTGATGCGCTCGGCCTCGGTCAGAATGGCTTCAATTTCATCAAACTGTTTTTCCAGTTCGATGCTTTCATCGCTGCAGGCACAGCTGCCGCCGTTGGAATTGTCGGGAATACAGAACTGGTCCATGCAGCCATAGTATGCGTCATAACATGCCTGGTCATACAGGCCCTTGGCCTCTACCTTGGTGCGGACAAATGTTCCGCTTTGAATCGCAGACTGCTTTTTGGCGGCCGCCGCAACCGCATCAGCGCCCATAAACGACGCCAGCATGCAAACCGCCAATGAAACCATTTTTTTTGTCGTCATGTTTCCCTCTCCCTCAAGAAAACAATTACATGTTTATATCTTCACAGGATTCAATTTCCTGGCAGAATTCCTGCTCGCCGCCGGCTTCACGGCCCGCGAAATATCCGCCAACCCCGGCGATGACGCCACCAATCGCAGTTCCCCAGCCCGGGGATACCATCGTTCCGGCCGCCGCGCCAGCCGACAATCCGCCGGCCAGGCCCTTTAACCCCGCCGCGCCCTTGGATTCGCCGCCCGTTTCGCAAACACGCTGCATACGGCAAACGTGGCAGTTGCGCAATGACGGTTCAAACGAAACGCTGCGGATATAGCTATAGCTGCCTTCACCTGATTTGGGCGTTTCAACCGCATATGTATCTAAACAGTTTTCCTCTGCCTTGGCCACATCCTGTTTGCGCGACAATTCGGATATTTTGGCATCCAATTCGCGTTCCGCGCGCAGGACCGCACCGTTATACGCAATCATTTTTGCGCTGTTAAACACGCTTTCGCCCAGACTATCTTGTCCTGCGGGCTTTTGACTGTCGCTGCATGCCGCAACGGTGATATCAACCTCGAACTGCTGGAAGAATTCGTCCACTGCGTCCTTTGAATTTTTGCGCACTTCTTCGCGCAGCGCTTTCAGACCCGCCCCGTCCTCAGGCAATTCAACCAATGACGCAACCGTTTCATCCTGTGGCAGACACGACATATCCGTACCGCAAACACGGCCCAGCTGCTCGCTGAAATAATTCAGGCATCCCGTCATCAACTTATAATCCATCTGCATCAACGCCGCCTGTACAATTATGTCGAACTGTGTTTCATTACGACACGACGGGAACATACCCTGGGGACACATTGCGGCGATTTCAGTTCCTTTTTTGCCGATGCATTCCGGCGCGGTAAAGTTGTCGCCACACTTGTCGCGCAAACATTTGTCCACGTCGTTCTGGCAGAACTGCGTACGCAGGGCGCCCAAATTATTCTTAACGACATCCTTGATCCCGGGAACCAATTCTTCACAATCGGTGATAACCGGGCATATTCCCGCCGCCACATTAATATCTGTCAAACATGCGGCATTGGTGGTGATTGAACAATTATCTTCCAGACAGACCTGTATTCGCGCCAAACATGTACCGCGCTTGTTTCTGTCGGCATATAACGCCGCATCGGCCAGAATGGTTTGCGATTCATCCGCCCAGTCCGCCAGCACGCCGGTTTTCACCGCCATACACTGGTCCAAAACGTTTTCACACGCGTTCGCGCGACGTGTCAGCAGCGCCTCGTCCAGACAGTTTTCAAAATTCGTTCCGCATCCGCCCTTGTCCGCGATACAGGCCTTGTACGCCAGCAAACATTCGCCGCGGTTGTATTTGTTCGTGGTATCCAGCATTTCCAGTCGTGCCTGGCGAACCGCAGTTTCTGCCGTGCTAAGATTTGCCTTTGCGTTGCGTTTCTGGTCGGCCAGATAGGCGTCAAACGATTTGCAGTCCGCAACAATCTGACGGGAATACAGCACTTTTTCCATTTCGGCAGACCCGCCGCATGCATCCAGTTGAGCCTGGCAATATTCGGACGCCATTTCATACAAATTTGCGCCGATATCGCTGTCCGCGCCCAATCCGTCCGTATCTTCCTGTGCGCCGGAATCGGCGTTCAGCCATTCGGAAAAACTAACACCGGACGTGCGGCCGCTGCGTTTGGCAGCCTCGCTCTGTCCGAAAACCAGCTTTGCCTTGGCCCCCAGTTTTTCACGCTCCACGCCTTCTGTATACAGCTTGTCGGCGGATTCCTGCAAACTCAGGATTTCCTGTATCAGGCTTTTCGACTTGTTGATATTGTCGGAACACGCACAGCGGTATCCCTCGGACTCGTCCAGCAGACAAAATTCATCCATGCAGGCGCGGTACGCATCGCGACAGTTCACACCCGGCGCCGGCACGGTACCTTTATCCGAATCCGCGCCGCCTGAAACATTGCTTTCATCGGGCTTTGCCTGCACGGACGGCGCCTTGACCGCGGGTTGCGTCGTCATTGTCGGCTGCGTCGTCTGATTCAAATCAGCGCTGGAATTGGGGCCGCCGCGCACGCCGGCCATTGCCATGCGGTTGACACCGACACGCGAATCCGAACCGCGAACCGCCGCCGTCGCCGCCAACGGCGTCATGCACAACAACATAACGAATATTTTTATTTTCATGCGTTTCCATCCTACATAATTTTATATTTGATTTTATCAAATGTCGCCCCCCTGCGCAAGCATATTAAAAATTTCTTGCAATTTTTGTCATACGCAATATCATAAACGCAATGAAATTAAAATCCGAAGGATGATTTATGGCAAAAGATGATGTTATTGTATTCACAGGCACAGTAGAAGATAAACTGCCCAACACAATGTTCCGCGTAAAGCTGGAAAACGGTCATGAAATTTTGGCCACTGTGTGCGGCAAAATGCGCAAGGCGCGCATCTGGGTCAACGTTGGCGAAAAGGTTCGCGTGGAAATGACGCCCTATGATTTGGACAAGGGCCGCATAACGTTCGTGGAACGAAACCGCCCCGCCCCGGAACAGACCAACCAATAAATTCAAACCCGTCAAAATAATGACGGGATTTTTATTTTTATGCGAAATATCCCTTGCCCTTAAAAGCGCATTTTTGATATCATTATACTTATATCAAGGATGAAGAAGTTTTTACTGTATTTTATCGCATGCTTTGCGTGCACGGTTCCGGCGCGCGCCGCGGTTCGCGACGCCGCGGCTGTCGCGCGCAGCGCGGGGTCGGTGCAAAACTCATCCCCGCGGGCGGCGCCGGCCGTTGCGACCACGCGCACCACCGCCGACACAGTTTCCCAGCGCGCAGCGTCATCGGCAACCGCCGCACGCAGTGCAACCACGCAGCGAACTGCCGCGCGCAACGCAACCACGTCCAAGACCGCGACGGGTGCACGCACCGCGTCATCGGCAACCGCCGCACGCAGTGCAACAACGGCGCGCGCCGCAACGACGCCGCAACGCGCGTCTGCATCGTCAATCACGCGCAGCGCAACCGCCCCGCGAACCGCGCGCGCCGCCGTCATGACCGCATCCCAGTCAAACACATTTGGCACCGGATACAACGCGTGCCGCGACGCATATTTCACATGCATGGACCAGTTCTGCGCAAATCAAAACCCAACATACCGCAGATGCATATGCTCTTCCCGGCTGGATGAAATCCAATCCCGCGAACGCGCGCTGAGCCAGGCGGCCAACCAAATTCAGGATTTCAAGGACCTAAACATAGAGGTCATAAACAAAACCGCCGCAGAGGTAAAAGCAATGCTGAGCGCCAGCGCCGGCGAATATGCCGCCGCCACCGCCAAGGACACGTCCGATTCCGCACAAAAACTGGCCGGAATAAGCGAGGTGTTAAACACCACAAAATCCAAATCGCTGTCAACGGCGGGCCAGCTGGACATCGCAGGCGACATAAACGCGATATGGGCGACAACGGACCTGACGTCCGGCGCGGCGATTGCAAACCTGACGGGCGAAGCGCTATATAACGCGGTACACAGCCAGTGCGCCCAGCTGGTTGCGGACAACTGCACATCCCAGTCGACGCTGAACATGGTTATATCGGCGTACGGAATGTATATTGAAAACGATTGCAACGTGCTGGCAAATTCGCTGTCGCAGAAAAAGAATCAGGCCGACGGCATCCTGCGCGAAGCGGAACGGGAAATGAATCTGGCGCGTCTGGAAAACTATAACGCGCACAATTCCACGTCCATCAACGAATGCATCGCCCAGGTGCGCAGCGACATAACCGCCGACACCGCATGCGGCAAGGATTATGTCCACTGTCTGGACATATCCGGCAAGTACCTGAGCCGCGATACCGGCGAACCGATTTACACCGCCGATTTTTATCAGCTGGAAACAATGATTTCACTGTCGGGCGACATCCTGACGAACCAGGCGAACCGCATGATTGTCGCCGAACTGAATTCCAAGCGCGCATATGCCGCGCGCGGTCTGGACACCTGCCGCGACCTGGCGGACGAGGTATGGGATGAATTCATGCGCCAGGCGATAACCGAAATATACCAGGGCCAACAGGAACGCATACGCCAGGTCAAGAACAACTGTCTGGAGGTGGTAAACAACTGCTATGACACGCAAAGCGCATCTTTGAAAGATTTCAGCAACGTCAAGGACCAGCTGCTGCTGGGGTCGCGTCTGGAACTGTCCGAACAGATGTGCCGCGAAAAACTGGACGCGTGCAGCAACCTCTACGGCGGCGGCCCGGACGGCCTGCAGGAACTGCTGACCGCGATGCGCAACATCATAGACCAGAAAATCGCCAAGGAATGCCGCGCCACGCTGCAGGAATATGCGCGCGACATGTGCGCGGTTCCCGGAAACGACAGTCTGCACGCATATCCGTATGCATGCCGCGTATATGCGCCGGGCGAACAAAAATACGCCGGAATTTACGCATGCAACCAGGAATTGTTCCAGAAACACAACACCAGCCAGTCCGGCAGCGACACCCCAATCATAACCAACAACGGGTATTCATGTCCGGAACTGCGGGTATATACCAGATGCAAACCGGGCTACGTGCTGACATACAACGGTGTCGCAAACAACACCCCGATTGCCGGCAACCTGTGCACACCGGCCGAAAACGTCGAAACATCGGCCGCCCCGCAATGCGGCGAAGACTATGTCGGCAGCCTGTACCAGAAAATGGTGCGTTATGCGATGCAGACGTGCATGCGCCCGTCGACGGCGGAAAATCCGAACACGGCGATACCGGCAACCGTTCTGGAAGACATCAATGTTGTCATGGATTCGATACGCATTGACATGAAAAAGGCATTGTCGACAGAATGCGACCGCCTGGGCGGATACTGGGTCGACGCCCAGTGGCAGTCCAGCAACGACGGCACGCACACCAAGACCGGACACACCCTGTGGCAGCGGTTCTATAACGAAACCGGCGCGAACACAAAATGGGGATACTGCGCGGACAAGGATACGGTGTCGACGCCCGTGATATCAACGACCGGCGGTTAAGCGTCCGCTTGCCGCGATACAAAAAATTTGATAAAATAGAGAAAGAGAGCGAGAAGCAAAACCATGAAACAAAAGTTTATTCTTTGCATTGCAATGCTGGCCGCGGTTGCACCGGTCGCCGCGCACTGCGCCACCCCCTGGTGGCAGCAGCCGACGATTTGCCGCCTGAATCCGGCGAATTGTTATGTTGGCATGGGCGCCGGATACGACAGCGGCATGTGGGATGCGGAATCAGGCTGCTGGGGGATGAAACTGATATGCCCGGACGCAACAACCGCCGCCGACAGCGAACCCGTGGCCATGGGCCGCACAGAAATTGCCAGCGGCGTTGGAATCAACCGCGATTACGACACAGGTGTGCTGAACGGCGACTGTTTCGGCATGCGCAAGACAACCGCCAACGGTTCAATGGCGTCTGTTGACGGGAAATTTGTAAACGTTTGGTGTACGGGCGTTCTGTCCAATCCCGACGAAACGGTGGCCAGCGGGGAAATCACCCTGGGGGCCCAGCCGACGTGCGCCGAACTGGCCCGGGACGGATATGCGGGTGTTTTGAACGGCCGCTGCTATGGCAAATTCTATAACCTGTCGGAATATTATATAGAATGCGGCGCCGCATCCGACACAGCGCCCAGCCGGCTGATTGTGCTGAACGGGGCGGATTATGAAAATGCCGCGCCCGGTGCGCCGACAACGGCCGCGGATGCGAAAACAAAATTCGACCAAATGGAATCGGTATCCAAAACGCACCGCGAAAAATATTTTGAAAAGAAATAAATCCGCCGCTTTGGCGGATTTTTATTCTGTCGGAAACACCACGTGGGTGCCCCGGTGCGACGGGCGTACGATTCGTGGTTGTGTGGAGATGAGGAATCGTACAAAAAAATGCCGCACGGGGCCAAATCAACCACAATAAAGTTTAGATAAAGTGGCTGGAGGTTCTAAACTATTATTCAGAGAAAAATAGCGCGATTTATTTTGGATATTCATCGCCCTCCAACCTTATAATTAAAGCCAGAGCTATTTAACGTGCCACGCACGCTCCGAATAAGAGGTTTAGACGCCCCACACTATTTTTATATAGTGCCCCCCCATTATACCTTAGACAAGATATAAATCAACAATTAATTAATAAAAATTTTGATGCAAAAACCACCCTCTAAACACGGGCAGTTGGAGGTTCTAAACTACCTTCAGAGAAATAGCGGGCTTATTTTTTGTATTCACCCCCTCCAACCAATGTTTGGAGATATTTTCGTAATCTTATTACGCTCTGAATCGAGAGGTTTAGAATCCTCGTACCAGCAACACACCAGTATGCCAAATATTATACATGATTTTTTACGAAATACTATAAAAAATTAACGGCAAACCGGCAGCAAATTCACATGTTGTTCAAAATGCCGACAATGCCTAACACCTCGCGCGCGGTGGGTTCGGCGCCCCGCTCTATCGCGCGATAGCGTTGTTCGCCGATATTCGTCATGCGTGCGATATCGGCCGCGGTCAACCCGCGTCGCACGCGCGCGGCGACAAACACATCGCCAAGCTGGGCATAGAACTTTTCTTCGTCCGTCATTTCTCGGTTCCTTTGTGTCTTACTTTCCACATCTGTCATCGCGAGCGAAGCGTGGCGATCCAGCCAATTGATGTGCTTGGCCGCTTTGCTTCTGGATTGCTTCGCTACGCTCGCAATGACAAAAGTGTTTAACAGCCTGGCAATTAATAACCTCTGTCATCGCGACGTTTGCTTTTCTACCTCTGTCATCGCGAGCGAAGCGTGGCGATCCAGCCAATTAACGCGCCACCAGGCGGTCAATCAATGCGCAGACCATTGCGCGGTCGCGCGCGGACATCAGACAAAGCCCTTCGATTGCGCGGCGCGTATCCGCATCATATATGTCGCCGCGGCCAAGCTCGGTAAATACACCGTCAAAAGACGCCCCCAGTATTTTTAATATGTCATACAGGCGCGAAACCGACATGCGGTTTGCGGCAACCTCATATTTTTGCATTTGTTGAAAGGTTATCCCCAGCTGCGCGGCCAACGCCTTTTGCGACAGGCCTTGCCTGCGGCGCAATATGCTGACCAGTTGCCCGGCCTGAACATCAATGGCCGTCGGCGTGAATGGTTTTCCAGACATTCATCTCCCCCACGTTGTCTTAAACAAAAAACCACCGGAAATTATTTCAAGGTGGTTGGAGGTTAGAAACGATAAACAAGCTTATCTCGTCTTTATTCAATGTATTCAGACGCCTCCAACCATATAGTTGGATGCATTTTGTGCCTGCATAGGCAGCTTGTTTACGAGGTTTCTAAACTCGCTTGCAACGGAAACCATGTCCATTATACTCTTTATTTTATCATTAACTTTTATGATTGCCACAAAAAGTTAAATCTAAGTTGCCGCCCAATAATTCAGAAATAGATGGGCTGGGAGTTTTGTAGCCGCATATGTTGGTATGCGCCGATGTATTCCATATATTTCACCGGCCTCCCAACCCGTTAGGGTTAGAAGTTTTATGCCTATGCAGGCAACCAACATCCGAGGCTACAATTCTCGGACAATAGAACTCCTATTGCACTAGGTAGTATATCTTAAATAATTGATAATTGCAAATAAAAAAACCACCGGAAAATCAGGTGGTTGGAGTTTGAAACGATATC
This sequence comes from uncultured Alphaproteobacteria bacterium, assembly GCA_947054455.1. Lineage (GTDB taxonomy): Bacteria > Pseudomonadota > Alphaproteobacteria > Rs-D84 > Rs-D84 > Enterousia. The sequence continues at coordinate 26,415 of CAMRWN010000003.1, read as the reverse complement.
AGAACGGTATCTCTGGCTTATTCGTTATATTCGCCAGACTCCAACCATGAATTTATTATGCCTAATACTTATTAACATTGCAAATGATTGTTATCTGGATTGCCACGGTCGCATACGCTCCCTCGCAATGACAAAGGGGATGAAGAGACTGGATCGCCGCGCTGCGCTCGCGATGCCAAGGGTGTTTAAGAGCCTAGGAAATTAATAACCCTTGTCATTGCGAGCAACATCGGGCCCCGCGCGAACCTGTTCGCGTGGGTGATACGCGAAGCAATCCAGAAAGGAAGCGGCCAAGTGCATCAATTGACTGGATTGCCACGGTCGCGTGCGCTCCCTCGCAATGACAAAGGGGATGAAGAGACTGGATCGCCGCGCTTCGCTCGCGATGCCAAGGGTGTTTAAGAGCCTAGGAAATTAATAACCCTTGTCATTGCGAGCAACATCGGGCCCCGCGCGAACCTGTTCGCGTGGGTGATACGCGAAGCAATCCAGAAAGGAAGCGGCCAAGTGCATCAATTGACTGGATTGCCACGGTCGCGTGCGCTCCCTCGCAATGACAAAGGGGATGAAGAGACTGGATCGCCGCGCTTCGCTCGCGATGACAAAGGGGGACGGAAATTATGCCGCCTTCTTGGCGCCTTTTAATATTTCCACCGGCGCCTTGGCACCATTGACGACATCGCGGTCGATTACGATTTCGGCCAAATCTTCCTTTTCCGGGGCGTCGAACATCGGCTGCAACAGGATTTTTTCCAAAATACTGCGCAGACCGCGCGCGCCCGTTTTGCGCGCGACCGCCATTTCTGCAATCGCCGCCAATCCGTCATCGGTGATGTTCAATTTCACACCGTCCAGTTCCAGCATCGCCGCAAACTGTTTCACAACGGCGTTTTTCGGCTGGGTCAATATTTTAACCAATGCCGCCTGGTCCAGTTCCTGCAACGTTGTTATCACCGGCAGACGTCCCACCAATTCGGGGATAATGCCGAATTTAACCAAATCTTCGGGCTGAACATCGGCCAGATAATTTTTGGATTCGCGTTCCTGGACGGATTCAACCGTCGCACCAAACCCGATGCCGCGACGCGCGGATGTGCGGTTCGCAATCACCTTTTTCAGGCCGTCAAACGCCCCGCCGCAAATAAACAGTATTTTGCCCGTGTCCAGCTGAACCGTTGTTTCACCCGGATGCTTGCGCCCGCCGCCGCCGGCCGGCACGTTGGCGACCGTTCCTTCGACCAGTTTCAGCAAGGCCTGCTGAACCCCTTCGCCAGAGACATCGCGCGTCAGCGACGGATTTTCCGATTTGCGGGCAATCTTGTCAATTTCGTCGATATAGATGATACCGCGCTGCGCGCGTTCAACATCAAAATTGGCGTTCTGCAGCAGACGTGTCAGAACACTTTCGACATCGTCGCCGACATATCCGGCCTCGGTCAATGTGGTGGCGTCGGCAATCGCGAACGGCACGTCCAAAATCCGCGCCAGCGTCTGGGCGAACAATGTTTTTCCGGTACCCGTCGAACCAATCAGCAACACATTCGATTTCTGGATTTCAACATTTGCCATGGCGGCGACGCTGTGGCGCTTGTAGTGGTTGTAAACCGCCACCGACAGCGTGCGTTTTGCATCGTCCTGGCCGATGATGTATTCGTTCAGGAAATCATAAATCTGGCGCGGCGTCGGCAGTTTGGCGGCATCGCGGCTGACTTCGGCGGCGGTGTCGTCCGCCATTATGTCGTTGCACAGGTTGATGCATTCGTCGCATATGCAGACATTGCGTCCGCTGACCAGTTTTTTTACCTCATATACGGCCTTGCCACAGAAACTGCAGAACTGACCGTTGGCGTTTGCGTCCTTGCGCGTGGTTTTATCGTCGCTCATATCCTTGTATCCCCGCAGAATTATTTACGTGTCAAAACACCGTCAATCAGGCCGAAATCCCGGGCCTCGTCCGGGCACATCCAATTGTCGCGCTCCATCGCGTCAAACAATTCTTTTTCCTTGCGGCCGGTGAATTCAGACATCTGTTTGATAAGCGTCTTTTTGGTGCGCTGCATTTGCTTCATGCGAATTTCCATGTCGGTCGCCTGGCCTTCGAAACCGCCCAGGGGCTGGTGTATCATGATGCTGGTGTTGGGCAGTGCGAAACGCTTGCCCTTTTCGCCCGCCGCCAACAGAACCGCCCCCATTGACGCAACCAGGCCCATTCCGATGGTTGAAACCGGCGACTTGATATAATTCATCGTGTCCATAATGGCCCAGCCCGCAGACACATCGCCGCCCGGCGAATTTATGTACAAAGAAATGTCAGCGTTCGGGTTTTCCGATTCCAGAAACAGCAACTGCGCCACAATCGTGTTCGCCATGTTCGTTTCAATCGGGCCGTTTATCATTACGATACGGTCGCGCAACAAACGTGAATAAATGTCAAACGAACGTTCGCCGCGTGGCGATTCTTCTATGACCATTGGTATCAAAGACATATGTATCCTCTTTATTATCTGTGAAATTATACCATACAAAAACCCGATTCGCGAATTTATCATATATATAGTCCGCCTGCCCAAATTTGCAAGCATTCAAACTTGACAAATACATCGATGCGTATAAAATATGTACACTATGATGATACTTTTGACAATATTGATATTATCGGGCCGGATAAAAATTGGCGCACCGGTGCGCGGGGCTGGCCTGCATACGCCGGGTATGCAACACATAGAATTGCGCCGCGCCCATTTGGAAAACGCCGCATCCAGCGGACCGGCCGTTGACGCGCGCCGCCGGCACCATATGAACATGGCCCTGATGCGTTTGATAAACATGTACGGCACCAACCGGCGCACACAAGATGAGATTCAAAAAAATGCAGCACAGTCGCGCCGCGCCCTGCGCGATGCGGAATATGCGCACGCACTTACAAAAAAATACCAGGCCGAAATAAACCGCCACGCCCAGGACGAAAACCTGCGCCAGATAAATCAATATATTGATTTCATGCACATCCAGGCCCACCGCGGCGTCATATCACGTCAACTGCATGCGGCCGCATATCAGCTGGGGAAAATAAAATCACGCTAAAAAAACCCGCCGAAACGGCGGGTTTTGCCTATCTGTCTTCCAGAATCGCGATTCCGGGCAGAACGCGCCCTTCGATAAATTCCAGAAACGCGCCGCCGCCGGTCGAAACGTATGTGATGGCATCTTTGACACCGCACGCCTCCAGCGCGGCGACGGTATCACCGCCACCAACGATGCTCTGCAGTTTTCCGGCGCGCGTGCGCGCGGCGATTGCGCGCGCGATTGCAAACGAACCATAAGACCATGTCGGCATCCATTCGGCCATGCCGACCGTGCCGTTCCAGATGACGGTCGCGGCCTCTTCTATTGCTGCAACGTTGCGGGCCGTCGTCTGCTCGCCCGCGTCAATAATTACGTCGTCATCTTCAATTTCCGAAAAGTCCTTGTTCATGCGCGGACAATCGCGGGCGAATTCTTTGGCAACCCCCTTGTCCAGCGGCAACAATATCCGGCAATTGTTTTGTTCGGCGTATTCCATAATTTCAAGGGCGGTTTCGCGCTGGTCCGCTTCGAACAGTGAATTTCCGACACGTTCCCCCAGCGCATAGTTAAACGTGGTTCCCAACGCGCCGCCAATAATCATTGTATCGGACAGTTTCGCCAGTGCTTTCAGAACGCCGATTTTGGTCGAAACCTTGCTGCCGGCGACAATAGACAACAGCGGACGCGCCGGATTTTCCATGACCCGGGTCAGGTGTTCTATCTCGGACGCCAGCAGTTTGCCCGCATAAGACGGCAGTATTTCCGCAACACCGACGGTACTGGCGTGGGCGCGGTGCGATACGGCAAACGCATCATTTACAAACAGGTCGAATCCCGCCGCCAAGCGCGCTGCGAACGCCGGGTCGTTGGCTTCTTCACCGGCATAGAAACGAATATTTTCCAACAAAACCACGTCGCCGTCGCGCATGTCCGCCATGAAATCGCGGTCCAACGCGTCCGGCACCAACGGAATATTCATGTACTGCGCAATCGGCGCCAAAGAATATTCCATGTTGCGCGCGCCCTTTGGCCGGCCCAGATGCGCGCATATCGCAACGCGCGCCCCGGCCGCGCGCAGCGCGTTTATTGTCGGCATGCTCTGTTCTATACGAAATGCGTCGGTGATGGCGCCGTCGACAATCTGAACATTAAAATCATCGCGCAGCAAAACATATTTCCCGCGCAAATCCAGATTTTCAATTGTGCGAAGTTTCATTGTTTATCCTTTCCTTAATCGGTCCAAAACTTTTTCGATAACACTCATTTATACCATACTTTTCAATCGCTTGCAAATGCGAGGCTGTCGGATATCCCGCATTTTTATCCCAGCCGTATTGCGGATATTTCGCCCCCAGTTCGCGCATTATGCGATCGCGCGTCTCCTTGGCCAGAATTGATGCCGCCGCAATGGACAGGGATTTCGCGTCGCCCTTTACAACCGCCGAGCCATGCAAAGCATTCGGTACGCGATTGCCGTCAACCAAGCAAAAGCAGTCCCCACACCCCAGCGCATCGACCGCGCGTTCCATCGCGCGCATTGACGCCCAGAGAATGTTCAACTCGTCAATTTCGGCCGGACTGCACTGGGCCACGGCCCAGCGCGTATTGGCGACAATCCATTCGTATGCCGCCGCGCGGGCGCGTGGCGTCATCTGTTTCGAATCGCGTATGACAACGGGAATTTCCATGTCGTGGCGCGGGAAAACAACCGCCGCCGCCACAACCGGCCCGCACAGTGGGCCGCGACCAGCCTCGTCCACGCCGGCGACAACGGGCGCGCCACAGTTTATCTCTATTTCAAATGTAGGTGTTTGTTTCATGATTCATCAGCCTAGCACTAAACGAGACAAAAAGAAAATATTTTTAGTTGACAAGAAAACGTCTTTGTATAATATGACAATAAAAAATAATAACAATGCATAAAAACGAAGAAATAGAAAAAGATATAAAACGCCTGATGGGCGCTTCGCGCGCGGCAACGCTCCTTGGCGTTTATAACTATGTCCTGGCGGCCGCGACCCTGGGGTTGGTTGGATACAGCAGCTATAACGGCAAAATATTTCCAGCAATCTTGTGGGGTGCGGGTGGATACATTTTCATAAAAATTGGAACCAGAGAATTTAAAATCGCACGTGATATAAGACACACACTCAAAGAATATCGCAACATTAATCAAAGATAAAGCGCCCCATTCGGGGCGTTTTCTTATATCGACATGCGCATTGCAATCTGACGCTGGACATATTCATCTTCGCTGTTATACAGCGGCCATTGTCCGTCGGCCAATTCACGCATGGACGTCAACGGCTGGTTCAGTCTGGCGCGGTACAGCCACAGGTTTGACATCACACGCTTTATATAACTGCGCGTCTCGTATGCCGGAAAACTTTCGATATAAAGCAACGGATCGTATGTTTCAAAATATTTTTCAAACTTGACCAACGTCCCCATCCCGGCATTGTACGCCGCCAGCATTTTTATAATATTGTTTTCAACATTCGGATGCGCCAGCAAATCAACAATATACTGCTGGCCCAGGAACATGTTGTGTTCCGGCTTTGCCATGTCGATTTCATCCATGCTCATTTTATTCTGGCGCGCGACACGCTTGGCCGTGCTGGGCATCAGCTGCATCAACCCGTTCGCACCCGCGTTTGATTTCGCATTTACTTTGAATCCGCTTTCCTGTTTGGTTATCGCCAGCAGCAGCGCACGGTCAATCGACCAGCCGCCCATTGGTTCCCAGTCCGGCAACGGATACTGCGCGGAATAAATAATATCATCATCAATTTCCAAAATACCGCGGTCGCGTATAACGCCAGAGGCCTGGATTGACACACGCGGCAATCCGTATGCCGTCGCGACAGAATTAACCGCATGCAGTGTTCTGTCCGATGCACGTGATGTAATCATGTATTTCAGGTACTGCTCTGCCCGCTCCTTGTTGCCGACCTGCAGCAAGGCCAGCGCAACCTTGCCATATTTTGTGCCGCGCAATTCGTCCATATCGTCTTCGGTGCAGTCCTGCTCAAAAAACTCGTATTCCGGCGCACTTCCCAGCATTGTGGCCGACAACGCCCCGTAAAAAGCCATCGGATGCGCCGCCGCGATTGTCCAATACTTCTTTGCGGCCGCGCGATTGCCGTTTGCATCCGCCGCGCGGCCCGCCCAAAACGCAGCCTCTGTCTTGCGGGCGTCATTGATTTGGTGCAATTCCAAAATCCTGCTGAAATATTTCTGGCTTTCGGCAAACTTTTCCTCTTTGAAATACAGCAGTCCCATCGTCCACAAACCATATTCCGACATGGCGTCCGATGCGACAAAGCCCCATTTTTTCGCCAGCTCAAATTCGCCGTTTGTATAATATATATACGCCAAACGCCCCGCCAGACGACCATAATCAGATTCAGTCAGCCGACGGCGCAATGCGCCATCCTCTAAAATCAGACGCGCGGTTTTGGTGCTGCCGCTGCGGATTGCGCGCTTGAACTTGGTTATTTTCGCGTCCGTATCACCAGTGTATTTTTTTGCGGTCCACGTTTCTGACTGGGCCGTTTCAATGGATTCACTGCCTGAAATGGGGCGCGGCAATTTTGCATTGCGTACCGCCGCCTGTTTGATTTTAGCCAATTTTTCCATACGGTCGGCACCCGGCATGTCATAATATTTGTTCATCCATGCCGCAATCTCGCGCCCTTTGGTGCGATATATCTTGGAAATATAGCGCTGGAACAAAACCTCGTTCATCAGGGATTTATCCGTAATCTGACGTTCCAACTTTATCGCATCATCAATTTTTTCACGCGACTGCAGCATGAAAATCTGTTCATACAGCGCCGCATCATTATCCGACAATACGTCCGGCAAATGCACCGCAACCGCAACGGTCGGCAAAAATATTGCAATAAAAATCCCAATAAATTTTTTCATAATTCACTTAAAACAAAGATGTTTTTGGCAGCTTGCATACAACCGCGTCGTCGGCCGCCTCTGGTATTTTGTCGATAATCTTTTTAAAGTCCGCGACACGTGAAAACTTGCGGTAAACGGACACAAAACGCACAAACGCAATCGGGTCCAGATTCAGCAGTGAATCCGAAACCATTTGACCGACCATGCTGCTGGACACCGTATCATCGGCGGTTTCCGTTTCCAGGCGGCGGTGAATGGACGTAACCAGCTTTTCTATCTGTTCGTCGCCCACGTCGCGGTTGCGGCAAGCCAGCTTTATGCTGCGGCGCAGTTTTTCACGGTCAAACGCCTCCAGCTTGCCGCTGTTTTTGCGCACCATCAAATCGCGCATCTGAACACGTTCAACGGTTGTGAACTTTGCACCGCACTGGTTGCATACACGGCGGCGGCGAATAATCGCGTCCTCGATATCAGGCCGTGAATCCGTAACGCGGCTGTCGGTAGAATTACAGTATGGACATCTCATGGTTATAATAACGGTAGCAATCAAATCCGATGCGTGCAAGTAGAATTTGCACCATCAAAAAAATTCAAAAAAATTATATTTTTATAAAAATCAAGACATTTATTTCGCCCCCCGCCCCCCCGACCCGTTTTTTAGCCGCCCCGATTATGATAAAATATAGAACAGGGACAGCAGAAGAGAGATGAACAAATACCTGAATAAAATATTGAGTGGTGATTGCATTGAAATCATGCGCGGAATTCCGGACGCGTCGGTCGACGCCGTATTTGCGGATTCCCCATACAATCTGCAGCTGGGGGCGAAAACCCTGTACCGGCCCGAAGACCAAACGGCCGCACGCGCGGTGCGCGACGCATGGGATGCGTTTGACAGCCCAGCCGAATACGATGAATTTACCCGCGCATGGCTTACGGAATGCAAACGGGTGCTTAAACCTGATGGTGCGATGTGGGTTATCGGCAGCTATCACAACATATTCCGCGTGGGCGCCATACTGCAGGACCTGGGGTTCTGGATTTTGAACGACATAGTCTGGGTCAAGACAAATCCGATGCCGAATTTCCGCGGAACGCGGTTCACCAATGCGCATGAAACACTTATCTGGGCCACCCCGCGCAAGACCGGCAAATACACATTTAACTATGAAACAATGAAAAAACTCAACGGTGGCAAGCAGATGCGGTCCGACTGGGGGATAAACATATGCCTGGGCGAAGAACGCGTCAAAGACGCCGCCGGCAAAAGCCTGCACAATACACAAAAGCCGCTGGATTTGCTGCGCCGCGTGATATTGTCGTCGACAAAACCGGGCGACATCATTCTGGACCCGTTTGTCGGCAGTGGAACCACAGCCGCCGCGGCCAAGGAACTGGGGCGTCAATTCATCGGAATCGACCGCGAGGAATCTTATGTCGCCGCCGCGCGCGCGCGCGTTGACGCAACCTGTCCTATCGACCTGTCGGGGATAGAGGTTTCCGCCCCCAAACGCGCGGAAATACGCGTCGCGTTCAAGGAATTGATAGAAGCAGGCCTGTTGTATGTCGGCCAGACACTGGTCAGTCCAAAGGGCGAACGCGTCATGATAACGCGCGACGGCCAGCTGGCGCACAGCCTGCACGGCAAGGCATCAATCCACGTCATGGCTGCAAAAATCCAACGCAGCGTCAGTTTCAACGGCTGGGATTATTGGTCTGCGGAAAAGCGCGACGGCACACTGGTTCCGATTGATGAACTGCGCAAATACATCCGCGATATAAAGCGCGACATGAAAAAAGCCGCCTAATAAATCCCCGCCCTGTGCGGGGATTTTCACAAACAGCAACAAAATATAAATTTAAGTCTTGCAAAATAAAATAATAGTTATATAATGCGCGATGCTTGGGGCATAGTTTAACGGTAGAACTCCGGACTCTGACTCCGTCAGTGTTGGTTCGAATCCAGCTGCCCCAACCAAGATTTTTCGCGCCCACGTGGCGCGATTTTTTTCAATTTCTCACGCATTGGTTTATTGCGCGTTATCGGACTGAAAAGTACGATGGAACATTTTTATCCAATGTCAACCGAATGCTGCATAATATCTGATATTTGCGGCATTTGGGCTGACACTTTTTTTATCTGTTTTATGCCCGAATGAAATTGCCTATCAACAGGCAACTGAATTTTGCCCAATTGGTCTTGGGTCAGATTATAAGTCTGAATCTGGCCATCATTGTCTTGCATGCCCCGCTTTATATTATCCAGCCGACGAATAAAATCCAGACCATATTGGCCGCGGTGTGTAATGTTCAAATTCGGCGCAAAGCTGTTCATTATTTCTTGCCATTCAGGGTCGCTGTCATCAATTTGTACAATTTTTTCACCCGAGACCAAATATCTTGCAACCACCGGATTTAATGTCGGGGATACCGTCGTTTCCGGGAACTTATGTTCTGAACGTGCTATTTTCTTATAGGCGCCGCGCCCACGGGTGTCCATATATTCCAGGTCTGTGTTATCAACCATAATATTTTTATTACTGCGTTTATACACAGTTAAAAAACCGACTGGGATATCCCCGTTTGCTGTATGCAGTGCTTGTGGTTTTATGGTTTCACCCGCCATTTTGTCTATGTTTCTTCCGCCGCTGTATCCATATGCATAGAATGGATCTTGTGTTGCATAGGCCAGCCCACTGCGACCGGGCCGCCATGTTGGTGTGGCATAAGACGAGTTCTTGTCCGATGTTATGAAATTATGCCCTCGAAAAAGGAATTGCCCCTGATTGTTGTCGGCCGTGTATTTATTTATAAATTCATCAATAGAAATTGCGTTTTTTAATTTATTTTTTATCATTGCGGCGATTTTGTCGGATGAATCCGAACGCAGCGCATCCTGGCGCGGGTCAATTTGTGAAAGAGTCGCAGGATGCACCGCCCCGACCAGAACAACCCCGTGCGATGCCAAATGTTTAAGTACCGCCGATATATTTTCACGTGCCACATTCGGACTATAAAAAGGTGTTATCAATTCAATATTGTCATCATTGGTCGCCCGCAATACATATGCGGACGGGTCTGAAACGCCCTGCCCGTCAGTACCAATCACAACCTTCAGACCAGCCCGCTTCATTATCGTTGCAATTTGATTTACAGAATTGGCGGGCATTCCTATGTTCTGAAAGAATGCAACCGGTTCGGTCAAATTTTGCATATTTACAAATGGGGGGATTTTTCGCAAAGATTTGCGTTCGCGCGGGTCGGGATGAAAAACCGATAAAAACAATGAAATATCATGGTTCATCTTATCGGAATACTTTTGTCTATCGCGATTGATTGCATTTGTATAAATTGATATTTGTTTGTCTAGTTCCGCGATTTTCTTTTGAATATCCAGTATGTTTATATCCGCAATTCTTTGTTTTTGTTGTATTTGGCCTGACAATCTGTCCCTATCTTCGATAGCAGGGATAAAATCCAGCCCCGCTTTATGCACCGCGTCTATAATTTTATTATATTTTTTTAACCCGCCATTGCGCTGAAACTTTATCTTTTCAAGAAATCCCATCTGTCCAACAATCCGTTCAACCCATCTATTTGGTTCGGAAATGTATTCATTTGAAGATTCAAGCGCTTTTGGTGGTAAAACAGCGTCCAAATCGGCCCGCAATCGCAGAATATTTTCATATATATCCATTTTGCCTTGGGCATTGGACATATATGTACGAAGTTCGTCATTAATTGATTGGAGTTTGGAGGTAAGTTTTCCCCTCGCAACTTTATTCTTATCCAGCTGGGAAACAATCCGGTCTGTTTCTTTGTGAAATTCTTTGGAATATATATCGGATATTTCTTGTATTGCCTTGTCTCGCGTCATATCCGGGTTAATTAAAAGCCAGCTAAATTTATCTGCAATTTGCCAAGGCGCCATGTCCGAAACATTTTGCGGCGAGTTAATAATGTTTTCATCTATAATTAAATCATTATTCATATGATTTATTATACCATAAAAACCATTTGTTGGCATTTAATAATTATTATTCAACAATTTCTCAACCATGCATTGCAATTCCGCGCCACAAAACATTAAAAATGCCACATTGTCATTCCTGTGGGCAAACCATTCAACCCGCCACGCGGCGGGTTGTGGGATTTAGCAAAGCAGTATCGATTCTCAGCGCGTAAAAACCTTGGCCGCCATTTCATCAACCGTTTTGGTCGCGCCTGTGTCCATCGGGGCTTCATCACTGATTTTAACCGCGATGATTGTTTGCGCCTTGGTTTCATCCAGCGGATGCGATTGATATGCAACATTGCTAAAGTCGATTGCATCCATGTTTATGCTGCGAATGGTGCGGTTGTACATGGTGTGATAATAAATCATACGATTTTTCAAATCCGTGGCAATCGTCCACTGGGTCGCCGACGGCATATTGTTGGGCGCCTGGCCCGCCGCAAACTGCACCCCCAGGGGTACGTCGAAATTATTCAGAATCTGAAACGCCTGCATCGCGGATTCATATCCGGTCGCCTGCTGGATTGAGCCAGACTGCAGGAAAGCGGCGCGTACAAAGCGCGACGGTGGCGTAAAATCACCCGGCATTCCCAAAAATCCGCTGCCGGAACCAAACGCCCGCAAAGTTATCGCACCCAGTTTCGTCGGCCCGGCCGTTCCCGGCACCAAATTTACATAATTGTTCAAATTGGTCATATGCCACGGATATCCCGGCGAATTGGTCAAAACCCCCAGCGGGCTGTCGTAAAAATTCGGTACACCGTCCACTATTTCTAAAATCGCCACACGCCCGGTGGAATCAACAATACGCCAGTGAACTGTTTTTGCGCGCTCGTCTATATTTACGACACGTATGTTCTTGACGGCTTCTTTAACTTCATCAATTGTTGAAAATCTCGACAATATCCATGACACGACCTGAAAGTCGGCCAAACTGGTCGCCTTGTAATCTGCATCATACGGCAGATAACGGCCATATTCAGGGAAATAGAACAACGCCGCGGACAATCCGGCCTCGTTTGTGCCGTCAACAACAAAACGCGGGTCTTCGACCGCCAGCCCTACATATCCGAACACAGACGTGAATTCCAATCCGTCCGTCGCCCCGCCCGGCAGCAAAGACTGCTGCGAATGCGCGCGCGGAACCACAACATACATGTTGTCCATTTCAGAACCGGCCCAGTCTATTGTACGCGCCGCGATAACAGCGTTATCCTTTGATTTCAGTAATATTCCCGTACATGCATTCGAATCCGTCGCGCCAACCGCGGTCAGCAGCGCCCCAACTGCGCAAAGTATTTTTCCGTATTTCATGAATCTCTCCCCGTGTTTTGTAAACATATTATGAATAAAACGCGTCCGTGATTCCACAGGAAACATATCTGTACGCCCGCACAAAAAAACCGGCCGGGGCCGGTTTTCTTATATTCCCATACGGTGGGTCAGCTTCATCATGAATATCGATTCATTACCGAACTGGTTCGTATTATTCGGATTGACGCGGTATATGAATCCGACGGCGCCATCCGTAAATTCGCCCAGATTTTGCCGGTACGTCCCGACAAACCGCATTTCCCGATGCCGCGAACTCAACCCCAGTTCCGCAATATAAGCATTGGAAACGTCCAAGTCAAACCGACCGTCTTCGGTCTCGATTATTTCATAGTCTGCGTGCGCATACTTCATCGCACCGCGGCGCACCGCCAACGGCCGCGACACAGACAGGCTGAAATTGCCCGCATCCATACCGAACGCATACGCATCCGAATACACATCGGACATGCCCAGTATGAATTCGCCGCGCCCGTCGGACGTTGTACGCGCAAACGTGGCGCGCGCCGTAAACGTCAGGTTTTCCACCGGCGTGTATTGCATCTGGGCATCCACATACGTTGTGTCCCCGCGTCCCAGATTCAGCAGCCCGTCTGTCTGCGCACCCAAAATGGTATTTGTTTCATGCGCCGCACCGAATGCCGTCATAACAGACAGCTTGTCGCCGGCCCAGGCCACGTGCGACTGCGCCCCCTGCATCAGGCCCAGACGTCCAGGCACATACTGCGCCGAAATGGTCGGGTCGTTTTCCAGCAGTGATTCATCAGTTATCGCCCCGGAATACGCGCGCCCGCCAAAGGACCAGCGCCCGCTGTTGTACACCGCGTCTGAAACCACCGCATTAGACGCCAGTCCCAAAACAGGATTGGACAGTCCGGTAAAGCGCGAAATACCGTCTGTAAAATAACGCTGATAGCCGCCGCGGAAATTCCAATCGCCCGTAGAATAATCCAGCGACATGGAATCCAGGCCGCCAAAACTGTCGTTGTACGGGCGCGCCGACATCGCCATAGAGAAACCAAACCGACCAATTTTCGCGCGGTTGGGCGTCGTGCGGCGCGTCTGCAAATCCCCCAGCGTGTCGCCCATGTACAACCCGCGGGAATCGCGCGTCCCCAGCGCAAATTCATTCTTCCACACGCGCGGCATGGACATTTCGCCGTCAACGCTTTCCAACAGGTCATAGAACGGCGCACTGATTGTCGATGCGCGCGGATTAAACGCGGCAGACGGGCGGAATTTTGTACGCGCGGCCGAACGCCAATACGCGTTTCCGTTTGCCGAAACGATTTTGTCCCCGTTATAATAATATACGGACTTTTTCGGTGTCATCGCACGTTCCAGATTTATCAGACCGTATCCGTAAACCTCTGCAAACTTTTTAAGATATTCATCGGTTGACAGTCCGTGGTCCTGGTCGTGATATTCCGGCGGCAGTGAAAACATTGCGCGCAAGTAAGCAACCAGCCCTTCCTTGGTAAACGCGCTTCCGGCGTTGTCCGTCCCCAGATACGGCCCGTCCGCCGTCAGCGCCAGCAGCGAAAACAACTGCTTGTTGCTCATATAATCAAACGCACCCTTTACCGCACCAACCGCACCAGCCGCCGCAGCCGCAGCCATTTCGGCCGTGGGTCCCGCCGCGGAAAAACACCACGGATCCATGCCGTTGATGCCCAGACCGGCAATGCCGCATTTTCTGGACATATATACAATATCATCGGATTCGTCGGACGTACCCTTGTTGTCAGTCCACGATGACAGATACAGCGGCCCATACGCCGAACCAGTGCCATCACCATATCCGGCGATTGAATCCGCCGAAGATGTTCCGGTCGTATGACGCACGGCCACAACCGTCATAAACTGGTACGCCAGATTTGAATCATACAAGGCCGGCGCATAATTCTCAAACGTTGCGTCCAACACTGTCGGCGACTGGCCCGCACCGGTTCCGAATTCAAATTCACCCGCCGGCATAACAATTATCGGCGAGCCGGAATTATAACTATTGAACATGGAATTGGCATAACCGCCCTGCGTGTTGGATGTATCGGTTGAATCCTTGTCGTAATAATTATTTATCTGTCCTTGGAAAATCGTCTTTTTGTCAGTTCCCGGCGCCAGACTGAACAAAACCTCCAACCCGGACTGGGTCAGATAATCCGCCGCCCGCGACTCTGGGTTCAGCGTAGTGTTTGCAATCACCGACACACCGCTAAGGCGGGCGTTGTACATCGCCTCGAACGTTCTGATGTCGCCGTCAACCAGTTCCTTTTGAACATACAGGTTGTTGTTGTCGACGACATATACGGCCCCGGCCGACGCCCCGCCCGTGGAATTCACATAATAAAAACCATCGGTTCCCATGTATATGGCGATATCAGAAACATTTTCGCATTGGGATTCATCGGCATTCGTGCATGTCCCCTTCAACAATTTGCTGCCCTCTGCTACCTGATAGGTTTTACCACCGACCGTTATCGTGGGATTTGAAACCGGGCCGTCGGAAAACGCATCCGAAATCTTGTATTCAACCCCGTTCAGAGTCAGGGTGTCGCCCGCCTCTATCACACCGGCGGTACCGCCCGACGCCGCATCGGTCAGTGTTCCAACAACCGCACCGCCCGTTGGATTGTCGACATTTTTCCATATCTTGCCGCCACCGGTTCTGTAAATCGCCAGCCGGCCGTTTGGAACAAAACCGTACAAGTCGCCGTATGCGCGGCCGCCCGCCTCCCATCCGGCCACAATCTTTGCCAATGCATTCTGGTTCGGCGTCGCAAAAGGATTCATCGCGGTTCCACTGCCCGACAGGTCAAATCCCGCATATTCCGCACCGCATGAACCGTTTACGCACGGCCCGGCATAATTGAAATACTTGTCCACGGTAAACGTGTTGGAATCGGCGGACGCACTGTCTGAATATCTTATGCCGCCGGCGCGCCCGGCAGATCCCGCCGGATTAATTCCGTTTTCCGTTATCAGTGCGACGCCCACCGGCTTGCCCCCGCCGGCATTGTTCGAAACAACGACCGGATTGCGTGCCGCATCACGGAAAATATACTGGCCCATATAGCCGTTCGCAAAAGACGAATAACCGTGCATCATCAACAGATAATTTTGCAACGGAACAGTTATGCCTGCGGTTATAAAATTGTCATCAGTCTGCACCGTGGGACGCAGAAAGTTAAAATCGCGCTGGCGCACGCCGCCCGCGTCCGGGTCCCACGCCTTCAGATTGTCCCGATATGCGGCCGTGCTGTACGATATTTTTCCGTCCGGCGTCAGATATGCGGGCCCGTACGGCATTGTAAACGAAGGCGTCAGCCCCCCGTCGCCACCGCCACCATCGCCGCCGGGACGATTGCCCCCGGACCCGGAACCGGAATCATTGCCATCATCCGGGTCAAACACATCGGTCAGCAGAAACAGTCCGCCAACAACAACGGCGGCACCCGCCGCCGTTAATGTTATGCTTTGGGCCGAAGACAGTCCGCCGAATAATCCGCCGCTGCCCTTGGGCTTGTTTCTGGAATTGTACTGTTTAATCTGCTGGTCGCATTTTGATGCATCCGCACCGTACATCTGCAAAATCTGGGCGGCACGAATATCATTGTTCATCAGTGCCGTACACACAATCGACAGCCCCGTGCTGTCGGTATAATTGACGTTGGCACCATTGTTTACCAGCAGCTGCACCTGTTGAATATCGGCATTTTTCGCCGCCGCCAGCAATTGCGCGGCAACCATGAAATCATTTGTCGCGGCGCGCGCGGCAAACGGCACGAACAGTAATGAAACCAATAAAATTCTGATATATTTCATGTAAAATTCTCTCTGTATGAAATATATTATCATACGATATGTTTGCCTGTCCAGCAAAAATCGGCGTTTTAAATAAGATAGAATACTAAAAAAGAAAGGGCCGCCAATGCGGCCCGGAATATTTTACTTGCTGCGCTTGTAAACAGTGGTTCTTCTGACAACAATAGACTGACTGGCCGCAGCATAGCGCGCCATTGTATCGGCAGGATTCTTGTCCGCGGCCTTGGGCTGTGGTTTATCTGCCCTGGGCTGCGCCGGAACAACGGGTTTGGATTTGGGCTGCGACGGGGCGGCGGATTTTGGTCGCGGCTTTGCAACCGGTTTTGATGTTTTGCGAACACATCTTTTGCCCTTTTCGCAGTCGGCCAAACGCTGGCGCGCCACAACCAGTGAATCATTTAGCTTGCGCACAGAATCACGCAACGCGGCATTTTCAGTCTTGGCCTTGTCCAGGCGTTTATTCGCATCACGCGCATCCCCGCACTGCGAGACGGCGGCCATAAGCAGTATTACCGCAACAACGCCGGAACACAGGTGAACTAAAATCTTTTTATTTTTGGTCATATCAACCTCTTTCATTAATTATTTTTATATAATAGACAAAAGACTAAAAATTGTCAACAACTATTTATTTACACATTATTTTCCCTTTGCACGCACGCCCCTTTTTTGATATAGTTTAATGCAAGAGAGAAATGAAAAAACACACAATATTTTTTATGGCTGCATTTGCGCTGTTGCCGGCTGCGGGTCAATGTGCGACATGTTCGCGCGCAAATCTGACGCGCTGTCTGGATTCGGCATGCGCAATCAACATATCTTCTAACCCGGCCGCCCGATGCCAGTATTGCGGCACATCCGGCGCTGGAACGGCCCCGCAATCGGGCGCAATGCGCACGGTGTCGATTGGTGCATCCGCAAAATATTCCATCAGCGACAAAGAATTAAAATCCGCGCCCACAGAGCCCGGCGCGCGCTATGTGTGGGCGTCAACGCAATGCCTGGCCAAGGTTGACGGCTGCACCCCGGACGACATTGCCGACACATATGACACACTGATAGAGCAATCATGCCGCGCGGCCGGCATAAACACCCAGATGTCCGCCCTGCAGGCACAGGCCCGCCAAACAAAAAGCCGTGCATCATGCGCCACAGACATACGCGCATGCATCATCGCCGACAACAAATGCACGGCCGATTTTCGCGAATGCAAGGAAAACGCCGCGTTTGACGGATTTTTCGCCACATGCAGCGCCCAGGCCACAGGTTGCGACAATTATACATCAGAAATTCGAAAGGAACTGATTTCGGCACGCGATACGGCAATCAAAAACGCGGACGCGATGGTCAACGCCATTGTCCAATCGTACCAGAACAGCCGCGCTAAAAAACTGTCCGATGCGCGCGCAACATGCACAGACAACGCGGGACACGATGCATGCATACAAACGGTATGCACAAACAACATGCCCAACAAATGTGCCGGCGATTCAGAAAACGCGGCGGCAACCGAGTTATGTAAATTCTATAAGTTGGCGTGCGACACGCTTAAATAAGGGGCGGCAATAATATAATGAGCAGGAAATTCGCACATTTTTACAAAGGCCTGGCCGGCGCAATTCCCGGCGCGCTTTATCTTATTCTGGCGCTGTGTGCGGACGCGTCCGCGGCGGCCGTTGTTCAACGCGGCACCGCCAACCGCCAGCCCGTATCACGCGCAAACATGGCCGCGCGCGTTCCTGTGCAATCCACCGAACAAACCGCGCAAAACACCGACACCGCCCAGACACAGGACGCGGAACCGGCACCGGCCGAACCGGACACCACGCCAGAGCCGGAACCTGTCATCATAGAAAACAAATCATCACAGTTCGACAAATTATTAAGCGCAACGAATGAAACGGCCGCGGATTCGTCAGATAACGAACTGGCCGAAAAGATACGCCGCCAGCGCGCCGCACTGGATGCCCAGGACGCCACCGCAGCCGCGGACATGGCCATAAAAAATGCAACCGCCGGCGGACGCAACGCATGCGATGCCGGACTGCGCGCATGCATGCAGGAAAAATGTGGCACAAATTATTACGACTGCCACGGCGACACCGACACATTGTGGGGTGGGAAAATAGATTCATGCCGGCGTGATTTGCCCTGCACCGGCCAGGAATACACACTGTTCGCGGCGGAAATAAAGGCGGACCGCGACATGAACGCACAGGTTGCCGGATTCAAT
This sequence comes from uncultured Alphaproteobacteria bacterium, assembly GCA_947054455.1. Lineage (GTDB taxonomy): Bacteria > Pseudomonadota > Alphaproteobacteria > Rs-D84 > Rs-D84 > Enterousia. The sequence goes on along the minus strand of CAMRWN010000003.1, from coordinate 8,032 downwards.
GCAATTATCGACTGTGGCAACAGATACAACGACTGCATCATTGGTCAATGCGGGAAAACATTCGAAAAATGTCTGGGCAAGGACGCAGGCGACAAGGCGATTGCCGCATGCAAAAAGATTGCGGAAAGCTGCACCGAACAGGACGGCAGTCTGGCGGCGCGCGCGATGAGCGTGTTCGGCACCCTGCGCCAGGATGCAGAAGAACAAATCGCCCGGGACGAAGCGCGCCTATATGAACTGAGAGAAGAAATGGCGGCACAGTGCCAGCACTTGGGTGCCATGTTCGACGAAAGAACCCTGGACTGCGTGTATACTGTAAATCTGTACGCGGGCCCGGATTCCACATTATTCGCATCGAAAAAATTGTATGCAGGCTCTACATTCAACTGCGACGCGAACTGGTTCGGCATAGACCTGACAACATTCAAGGAAAATGCATATCGTTTGACCCGTTCCCAGACATCTGCGACAAACGCAATGGTCGGCGCGGGCGTCGGCACGGCAACGGGCGCATTGACATCCGGCGCAATTGGCCGCGCGATTGACCGTTCCAAGGCCGACAAAGCACTGAAGACGGCGGAAAAGGAACACGAAGAAAACTATGGTGAAAAGGCTGTTGAAAAAGCCGCTGAAAAGCCAAAAGAAAAAGAATCTAAAAACACGGAAAAAACGCCCAAGAGCAATTTAAACAGCGGCAAGACCACATCGTCCAAAGACCAAACTGGAAAAACCGGCAACACCGCCACCCCGCGCACACTTAGCGGCGGCCCGAAACCAGAAATAAAAACACCATCAGTGCCAAAGGCAAAGCCATTGCCCAGCATGCCGCAACGTGGGTAAAAACCGGCACCAGCTAAATAAACAAAACCATGAAGAAAATACTTGTTGGAATTTTAACAATAATCTGCACCATGCCAGCAATGGCCATGACGATTACAGGCAGAATTATCGAACAGGATAGCAAACTGCCCGAACTGGGCGCGGCAATATATGTTTCCGGCAATACGTCAATTGGAACAACCGTCGACGACCAAGGAAACTTTACACTCACCAATGTTCCCGAAGGCGCAACCGTTGTCATTAAATCAATGGGCTTCCACGATAAAACATTGCCGGCACAGCCGGACATGGGAACAATTGAATTACAAGAGGCAAATGAAACCATTGACGCTGCGGTTGTAAAATCCGGTTTCACGTCCGGCCGTCCTTGCAATGAAAGCGATTTGGATAAAATTAATGCAAAAAGTGGTGAATACATACTGGCACCATGGAACAAAAACATCCAAATATGCGAGCCAAAATCCTGCCTTTATGGATATAAACGCATAAAAAAAGATTCCGCCAGCAAAAATCTGGCCGACTTGACCAAAACCTACAAAGAATGGGTATGCGAAAAGCTTGAATGCAAGGGGCCGCGTTATGTCATGAACACGGCCGGCGATGATTGCGACGACATGGACGGTCAAACTTGCAAATCCACTGACACCAAGGCCGTAAAATCAAAATACGAATGGACTGGTTCCGAACTGAAATGCGTTGTAAAAACCTGCGAGAAAAACTATCTGCCAACCGATGACGGCAAATCATGCCGCCCCAGCGAAGGCCCCTGCACCGACGCCCAAATAAAGACCATTGCCCACGCCACCAAGGGCGAATTGAAAAAAGGCGTATGCCACGCGACCGAATGCGAAGGCGGATACGATTCCACCAAAGACGGCAAATGCGTTGAAATCAGCGGCAAATGTTCCCCAATGCCGGCCAATGCAAAGTCCGCACACCGCGAATACGACGAAGCAACCAAGACAGAAAAATGCGTAATCGATGAATGCGACAAAGGATATTCCACATCCGATGGGAAATCATGTGTTGAAAATCCCACACCAAAGCTGTCCGAGGAAGATTCTAAGAAAAAAATTGCGGAACTGCAGGAAAATGCGGACGCCATGCACGAGAAAGAAAATTCTGTCGCAAACAAATTAATTGGTGCGACGGGCATGGCCGCGACCGGACTGGGCGCAATGAACATGATGTCCGCAATTGCCGAACAACGTGCCGACGCGGACGCCGAACAGGATATGCAGGCATACCTGCAAACGATAAAATGCAGATACAACGACGGTCAGACCTTTAACAACGGCGAGAAAAACATACAAACACCAGGCGGCAACGACATGGTCGCACTGTATACGGAATACGCCGCGCTGGCCAACAATCTGAAAATACGCAAGGAAGCATTGGGACTGCGCCCGGGCATAGAATCAGAAATAGTGATAGACAAGGCCGCAACCGGTCTGTACGACGACGTGGGAACCGGAAAAACAGGTGGCAATTATGCATCTATTGCACGCGCCCTGATGGATGAAACAAGCCAAGATGCCAAACAATGGCAGGAACAAAAGGACAAAACCAAAAACACCCTGATTGCGGGCGCAACAACCGCCGGCATCGGCGCCGTGGGCAGTCTGGCCGCAAACATCGCTGTCAATTCAAAAAGCACACAAGAGAAAAGCGCGCAAATAAGCAAACACTACGAGGCGCTGAAAAAATTAGAATCAGATGTCGCCGCCCTGCCCGACAATGAAGCCAAAACACAATGCCCCGCGGGCGCATTCGGCACATTTCCCAACTGCACATGCCCGCAAAGCGCCCCCGTGCACAATAAAAATCTTAATAAATGCGAAGCCGCCACATCGGCCGCCAAATGCGACACAAGGGATTTAAACATCACGGTTGACAAGGATGGTGATTGCGCGTGCAAAAATGGATATCGTCTGACCGCCAACGGGCAGCGCTGCGAATGTCCAGCCATAACTCATCAAGAAAGCGGGGGCAAATGTACCCTAAAAATGGCCGCCCCCATTCAAACAGCCAAGTCTATCGCAGAGCTGCCCCGGCCAGTTGCCAAAATAGAATTAAACAACCGGAATCTATTCGAAACGGGAAAATCAGAATTGTCGGCTGGCGCCAAGAAATCGCTGGAAAGTTTTACAAAAGAAGCAAAAGAGAAGCTGGCGGCCAGTGAAGAGTACTGTTTCTTTATTATAGGCCATACAGACAAAACCGGCAATTCACAATTGAACCAAAAATTATCCACAGAACGTGCCAATGCAGTCAAGGACGTACTGATTGCAAATGGACTGGATAAGAATAAAATTCAGGCCCAAGGCTTTGGTGAATCCAACTGCAAGGAGGATGGAGACCAGCCAAACTGCCGAAATGTTTTCATTTCCATATCAAGCTACAATTGCCCTTTGGCAGAAACAAAATAAAAAACGTCCCGCCCGGGGCGTTTTTTAATACCGGCCTGTTGCATTTTGATGTTGTCTAAATATGGCACGGCATAATTTAATTGCCAATACCATGTCAAAATTCAGGGCGCACGATACAGTGTTTTGCCGGTATAAAAACATGTCATGGCCGCCACAGACCGCGCCCATACGGCACAAAACAAAGTCCAACGTACGCCAATACCGCGTCGTGTCATGTCGTGCAACAGATGTGTCGGCGTCGATTGTGCAAATCCCACACACAACATAATAAACTTGCCCCGAAAAAGGCCGCCCCCAAAAGGGAGCGGCCTTGACACACCAGAATTTTTCTTTACTCGCACGCGCCATGAGATTTCGCAACCGGATAATTCTCGATACAGGCGCTGCCGGACGAGGCACATGCACTGCGAACCAGTGTTGTGGTTGGCGCACCTGCGGGCGTATAGTTGAATTGCGCCGCACCGCATTGCTTTGAATCCGTATAGGCCGCGCATGCGTTGCGCCACGATTGGCAATCGTATACCGCCGCTGTCGGTGAAACCGTATCCGGCAGACGCAGATTCCATTTTACATAGAAATCTTTCAGCGAGCCGATTGAATACGATTTTCCAAATGCAACCTTGGCCAGTCCATCGCCCACACGACAGTTGATGTTATTATGTTCGACCAATGCGGTGATACCGGTGGCCAGTCCGCCCGTACCCGCGCCGACCGCGGCGCCGATTCCGATGCTCTTACCCATGTTGGAACGCTCGCCATTTTGAATCACGAACATTGTATCTTCGTCAAACACGCGATCCAAGCGGCCGACATCAACGGATATTGACGTGGCGCTCAGACACTGCGCACCGCCGGCAGGACAGAAAATATCACTGCCAGGGGTATAACCCTTTAACGGATTGAACGAACAGAATCCCTGCTGCGCAGCGGTGCCATTGGCATCCAGATTTGCAATGACAGAGTTCTTGGTCTGTTCATTCAAATAATTTACGCATTGGTCAACGCTGGTAAAGCCTTTGCCTGCACATGTGGCTGCGATATTGCTATTCTTAAAGCAATCTTCAAGATTTTGCGTCCCGCAATTGATATCGCTGGCCACATATATATAATCATCAGTAATCACTTCGATTGTATCACATGCATCCAAGGCGGTCTTAACCTGGCCGTATCTTTCATACAGGTCGACAATTTCCGTACACACGCTGCGCGACATTTCACCGTCCAACAGCGACACGCGCCCCGACAAATATTCGTTCAGCGTTCCAATTGTCCCATTGGCACGCAATTGTTCCACCAGCATTTCACGATGCTTCGCGTTGCCGCAATCAAACGCACGCGCCCCGTGTCCGGCCAGCGCACCAACGCCCGCCCCCAGCAATGTTCCGCCGCCGACACCAACAACGGCAACCGTGCTGGTATCCTTCATCAGTGAAAATCCGAATAAATCCTTGTTGCAGCTGAACGTATCGCCCGCGGCTTTCCATACTTCGGCAGGTTGGTCGTTGCCAATCGCACCGAACAGCCAGCTGTTCTTGATATGGTCGTCCTTGTTATAGGCCGCGACACGGATATAGCATTCCGCATTCGTCGCATCCCAGCGCGCGTAATGACCGCGCTGACCGTCGACACCGGGATTATTGTTGTTTACCGCAACACCCTGCGGATTGTTTTTGATAAGAATATTTCCGTTCTGACTGTTGTATGCGCCGACGGGATTATTATATTCGGCCGTGACAATACCGCCGCTGGAAACGGCATTAAACGACGAACCGTACGTATTCTTGTCCAGCAGCATGCATGTATTTTCCGCCTGGTTCGGGGTCAAACCGGTCTTGCGCAGAACAAAATTATAATATTCCGGCTGAATCTTGCGGGCATTGAAATCAATCCAGACATCCGACGTCGAACGATAAACATTGCGACAATCACGACGCACCTGGGCCACGCACTTTTCCACCTGGATAGAGCACAAACCCATTCCGTTTTCAATCGCGTTGCGCAAATCTTCGTTAAACAGGTCGTTTATCCCGTTCGGCAGGCCGCCATTGTTCACACATGCAAAAATATCGTTCATGCATTTTTCAACGTTGTATTCGGAATCGCGCACACCGCCGTCCGGACAAACCGAAGGCGCAGGTTTATCACCACCGTTGTTGCCACCACCGTTATTTCCGCCGGACGGAATATCGGGCGACATGTTGCCAATGCCACCGTTGGGCAGCGAAGGCATCGTTGGCATGCGTGCGGATGTTGCCGCCGCCGTGGCCGAACGACCGGCCCGCCCCATTGAAACCGCGCTGCGTCCCATAGATTCCGCGCCGCGTGCGTCCCCAAACGACACAAACATCCCTAGGACGGCAAACGAAGCGCCAAACAGTTTCAGCAAATTATGCATAAAAGCCCCCTCTTATAATCTGTATAATTATGCCATAAAAATCACATAAAAAAAAGCCCTTTTTCACAGTAAACAAATTATTGACAAACGGCAAATATTTGTCTATCGTTGTATCAAATGACAAAGATGAAAGATTTCTTTTCAACAAACAAATATGCCATTTTCTGGACAATCGGCTATGCAATATTCATGTGGGCCGTTTTAAAAGGCATGTTTAATTTCAACATATTTTCCGCCGCCCAGTGGTCGCGCCTGTTTCATGCCCAACTGTACGGTTTCGGCGGATTTGTGTTTGCAATACTTATTCTGGCGGCGCTGCCCCTCTATATTGCGACAACGACAATTATAATACGCACAAAATCACCTTTGTTCACGATAAAAATCCCCACCCAAATATCGCAGCTGTTTTCCGCCCCGCCTAAAATCGAAGACGAACAACCCAAACCGGCACAATCGGCCCAAGACACGCCGCCCGCAACCGAACCCGGCAACGATGCCGCCAAAGAAGAAAACGACGCGTTGTCGCAAGACGCGCTGTCTGCGCAAATACCTGCGGAACTGCGTGCCAATTTCATCCGTGCACGCAATAATATGACGCACCGTCCGTCCGTCGCGCAAGACGCCGCACCAGTCGCGCCCGCCCAATCGGACGGCGAAGAATATCAATTCCCGCTGCCGACCGATTTCGACGTGGACATCCCCGCCCCCGACGAAGCCGCACCAGTTTTCGCCCCGACATTCACCGAAATAAATTTCGACACCACGCATGATGAAAAAGCGGCACCTACGTCTAAAAACGCCATTGAACAGTATCTGGAATCCGCCGGAATTGAATTTTCAACCCAAGACGATATAATCCTGACCAAAGACATGGCGATTGCATTGCACACCGACCCCGATTTCTGGATAGCGGATGATGAAACATGGTTCGCCACGGGCAAGTCGCGCCCGTCCCCCGTCGGGGCGGTGATTGCAATCGCAACATCGAACAACCTGCGGCCGGTCCTGTACCTGGAACAGCAAAACATAATGGACTTGGATGCGCGCCGCGCCGAATGGGCCGCCCAAGGCGTGCATGTAATAACAGACCCGGCCGACCTGCCAAAATAATCGGGGCAAAAATTCAAACACCGCCGTTTGGCGGTGTTTTTATATGGGCGACATTTATTATTTCTTTTTACCTCCGGAGCTATTGCTCGACTTGCTGCTCGTCTTGTTGTTCGAACCTATGTTTGTCTTGTTGCTGGTGTTGCCGGACATATTGTTCACATCACCCATATTGCCACTGTTGTGTACATTTCCTGCTTCCAGTCCCAGACTCATATTAAATCCGCGGCTTTCATTGCTTACATTGTTCGTGGTCGAATTATCATTATAATAGCTCTGCAAATTGCTGCGGCTGATTGTGGATTGACGTGTTTCACGCGCCTTGGTGTCAACGTTTATCAGCTGCTCGGTGATAATCGGTTCGCTATAGGACGAACAATAGTTCCCCCTATAGTCTGTGGCCGCCTGGGCCTGTTCATATGATGCGCCACCACCGCTACCCATCACACTTACATTCGCCCCTACCCCAAAGGAACTGCTGTGCGATTCATACACCCCGGCAAATCCTGTACACGGATAAGTTGTCGTCGTGATAATGCAGGTTTTATCCCCGGGTTCGTAAAGCGCACGAATTTCGCGCTTTGCAATCATGCGCCCATCCGTGTCCAGCAACACATCATCGCGGGCGTTATTCTGGGTCAATGCATCCAGCATCTTGTTATTGGTCGCCCCGTTAATCACAACCTTCAGCTGGTCCATGCTTTTTATCCCGGTCTCGGACTGTCCGCCGCTCAATCTGACATAACGGTCGGTCAGCGCCATCGCATTGCAATAGATTTGATTCTGATACCTTTCTGATTCGGAACTGGCCATGGAAAACAGTTCGGCATATTTTTGGTCATAATTTCTCTGTGCCGCCAGCAACGCCGTATTCGCAATGGCCTGGGCATAGGACACCAACAAATTCGGATATCTGGGCGCCGCACGCTCACGCGTGGCGGATTCAGTGCGCGTGCCCTTGGCAGCCCTTAGGTTTGTCATATCACGCCCGGTCATGCACATTTCCACCACAGGCGACGACGCCAGTAAATCAACCCGACGCTGAACATCTGCGGAAATGGCGCTCAACGTCGCCTCGACGCGGGTTTTGGAATCACTGTCAGGCTCGTTCAATCCGGCCATATATTCATCGACATTCACAATCTTTTTATTAAGATTGTCTTTTTCATGGCCGGCCATCATTGCATTTTTATTCAGCTTCAGATTTCCAAAATTAATCAACCCATCTATAACGACATCACCATTATTATTTTTGTAAGAG
>CAMRWN010000002.1 GCA_947054455.1 uncultured Alphaproteobacteria bacterium | reverse complement strand
TTTAAAACCACCATTAGGTGGTTTTTTATATGATAGTAAGCAAAGGGGCGAGAACCCGCAGGGTTGCGAGGCGAGGGCGAAGCCCGAAGTACTTTGCTCGCACCAAAGTTTTAAAACCACCATTAGGTGGTTTTTTATATGATAGTAAGCAAAGGGGCGAGAACTCGCAGGGTTGCGAGGCTCATCACTGTTTATCTCTGTTTGGATTTCAGTACGGATGGGACGTATATTTCCAGATTCTTTTTTACCTTTGCCATTTTGTTTTCGCGCATATAGCAGCCCGTGCATCTTTCGTGTGGACAATCATAGCACATGGATGGAAATTCGTATGATAGTGGCGACGCGATTCCCTTGGTTGAAAATTCGCGCATAAGATTGTTGAATGCGGGCGAATCCGGCATTTTTTCATTTAAATCATGCAGTAATACAGAATAACGCTGAATGTTTGCGATTGCGTATTTCATTTCCGTTTGAATTGCGTCTGTGAAATTTGACAGCGTGCCCATATGTCTGTTGTACAGATATGTTGCGCCGGGTACGGTCGAAACCTTTTTTGAATTCAATATTGCCTGCATGCAAAACAGAATATCTTCGTCCAGATGAATTTCCGGAATAAATCTTAGATCCTTGCGGTTCAGCATTTCTGTGCGATACAGCGCAAAGTTTGCGTTTTCGCGGCCGGTGGCCTGTTTAAGCAGTACGGCTGTTTCATCGGGTGATACGGAATATGTGTGTTCTGTGTGGTAAACGTGCTGCTTGATACTGTTCATGTCATGGTTTACCGTGAATTTTCCGGCCAGTGCGACATCGGCGTCGTTTGCCCGTGCGCATTCCAACATCCGAGAGAAATAGCGGTCGTCAAAATCATATTTCAAATCTGACATATTATATGGCTGTACAATGGAATACAGCATGTTGCCGATTTTTTTACTCTGGGCCTGTGGGCTGGAAAAATATGGTGCGACACTGGCATAATTAATGCCGACCTGGTCGTCTGCATCAACAAATGTGATATATTCGCCCGACGCGTTGTCTATGCCCAGATTTCGTGCGGTTGATACCCCGGCATTTTCTTGGGATATCAATCTTACCTCTGGAAAACGGCGGGCGTATTCCGCCACAATTTTATCGCAACCATCGCGGGAACCATCATTAACCACAATTATTTCATGTGATTTAATGCCTTGCTGGGCCAGGATGCTTTCCATGCATCCGCCAATATATTTGGATGCGTTGTACATTGGAATGATGATAGATAAGTCAGGTCTTTTCATACTTAAAATATAATACAATAACTATGTTTGTCAAGTATAGGTTTGCAAATTGTAAATATTTCTTTACTTTTGACAGGAAATTGGCAATAATATAAATCACCAAATTGGTCAAAGACAAGATGAAGTTAAATTTGAAAAAATTTTTTTAATCGGGGTGCGACCATCAGATTTCATGACGGGCGCACTTTTCTGCGTCCGTTTTTTAAATTTATAGTTCAAAAAGGAAAATAAAAATGGCAGAAAACACAGCAATGTCCACCAACGAATTGACCGCGCGTCTGCAAAAGGCTGAAAATATCCGTGCGCGGGACGGCGTGGTATGGAAGGATAAATTTGACCGCACGCACACGATTTGCGCCGCGCGTGATTTGGCGGACGGCACGGCGGTTAAACTGGCTGGGCGCGTGACGGCGCTGCGTTGGCTGGGCAAGCTGATGTTTGGACGTATTTACGATATTGACGGCGAAATACAATTTTCAATGTCGCGTGAAGAACTGGGCGAAGAAAACTATAAATTTATGAAGGCCAACGTCGACTTGGGTGATTTCATCGGCATAACCGGGGAATTATATCATACCACCGCCGGCGAATTGACGGTAAAGGTCGCGCAATATGAAATTCTGTCCAAGGCACTGCGTCCGCTGCCGGAAAAGTTTCACGGTCTGACGGACATGGAAACCAGATATCGCCAGCGTTATCTGGATATAATCGCCAACGAAGATACGCGCCGCACAATGAAGATGCGTTTCCAGATGCTGCGCCTGATACGCGATTATCTGAACAACAACGGATTTGTAGAGGTTGAAACCCCCATAATGCAGGTTGTGGCCTCTGGTGCGGCGGCGCGGCCGTTTATTACGCACCACAATGCGTTGGATGCCGATTTCTATCTGCGTATTGCACCGGAATTATTTCTGAAGCAGACGATTGCGGCCGGATTTGACCGTGTTTACGAACTGGGCAAAAATTTCCGCAACGAAGGCATGGACGCCATGCATCTGCAGGAATTTACCATGCTGGAATGGTACGCGGCATATTGGGACTATAAACAGAATGTTGAATTTTCCTGGAATCTGATTCAAAAGATTCTGATGGATTTGCGCGGCAGCCTGCAGATTGAATATCAGGGGACGAAACTGGATTTCTCCAAGTACGATGAAATAGACTACACCGCGCGCATGAACGAATTGCTGGGCGTGGATATTTTGGAATTCCGCGATACCGACGCTCTAAAGAAACAATTGGTGGCCAAGGGAATGTTCCCCGCCGACGAACTGGAACCGTTGAAATCTGTTCCGGCGATTGTGGATTATGTGTTCAAGCGCAAAATTCGCGACCAGATTGTACAGCCGTCTGTTGTCCACAATTATCCCGCGTATCTGATACCGCTGGCGCGTCGCAATGATGCGGACGGTCGCAGAATCGATATATTCCAATTTATCGTATGCGGTGCCGAACTGATAAAGGCGTATTCCGAACTGGTTGACCCGATTGTCCAGCGCGCCGCGTTTGAAGAACAGGCGAAAAACAAAGCGGCCGGCGATGACGAAGCGTTCGATCTGGACGAGGATTTCCTGCGCGCGATGGAACACGGCATGCCGCCGATTTCAGGACTGGGGCTGGGGATTGACAGATTCTTTTCAATTATTGCGGACGCGCCGACATTGCGCGACGTGATACTGTTCCCAATAATGAAATAACAGGACGATGATATGACCGAACCAAAGGTTGAATTTAACGCAGATGCGTTGACCATCGCGCACGACCGCAAAAACTTGGCGGCGATTGACCGTGCGGTGGCCGACGGTCGCATTAATGAAGAGGCCGCCGACTATCTGCGTGTATTATACGGCGATGGAATGCACTGGTTCCGCGAGGTGTTTTATTTCCTGGGGCGCTGTCTGGGCGCCCCCAAGGCGCCAGTTATGCGTTATGACTATGAAACTGATTCCGCCGTTTCCGAACCCGTGTTGATTTCGGATATTCATCCGCTGCTGCCGTACATAGTGAACCATCGTCTGGACATGGATCCGATGCGGAACCAGTTCTTTACCAGTGGGGCGGGGCATAAAATTGTTTTGAATGTTTCATCGATTGTAACGGTTATAATCGGTGCAGAGAAAAATATTGACCGTGCATTGGAAAAAATAACCGGAAAATATTATTCAAAATATGTTAGCGATGTATGCGACGCAGTTTATGATGTCATCATAAAAACCAATAACGATGCATCCGCGCGTGCCGTATCGGAAAAGGTGCGGGCAAAACTGATGGAGAAATATGTTTCCACCCCGGCCGAGGCGGCTTTGGCTGTATTGGGCGGCGGACATGAAAAGATTGCCGCCGATTTAGTGCGCGCGCTGGATATGGTAAAAAAGCCGCGCATGCGACTGCAGGACGTGTGGCGCGTAAAATGCCTGTTTGATTTGGTGCCGCAGGCGCGCACTTTTATCGAGCGCATTCAGCAGATGATGCCGGAACGAATATTGTCGGTGCGCGATGATTTTTATAATATAGAAAATCCGCGAAATTATCGTGATGCGAAACTGGTCATAAATATTGGCACACAGAAAGAGGTTGTCCCGATGGAGATTATATGCCAGGTTCGTACATTTTTTGAGTTTGAAAAGCAGACCCACGTTAAGTATGAAAGTGTTCGTGGCAAGAACGCGGCGCCGGGCGATAATTACGCGGCGGCAATGCATGACGCCGGGACCAAGAAATACAATTTGCTGGTTTGTCGCTGTCTGGATGATTTGTTTGAACGCGTGGGCTGGAATATCGCATACAGCCGTGGTCTGAACATATCATTGTTCGAAGGTTTCCCAAAAGAATGCACAATGCATTATCCGGACAAGGTCGTTGACACCATTATGGAAAAGCTGGACAATGCGATTGAAAACGAAGTGTTTTACATAACACATACACCGGCCCCGCTGACGCCTGCCCAGACCAGCGAAATCTTTCATTTCATGGCGCGGTTTATATTGGTGGCCGCAATGCCATATCCCCGAACCGATTGGCAGGTGCCGTCCGACACCATGGCGGGAAAATTGTTTAATTTCGTTATGAAGGAAGTGCAGCGATATTATAAAAAATGACGCGTTGCCCCGGTTCCTAGGAAATCAAACTATGGGCCGGGGTTTGTTATTTTCTTGCGTTGTGCGTGCGAATAATACACAATAAAAACAGGTTCCCGGGTTTCGTGGAATCATAACAAGCATAACATAAGGACAAGATTATGCGCCAAGGGAAAGTAAAATGGTACAACGGCAAGAAATGTTTCGGCTTTATTACGCCGGATGCGCCGAATGAAAATGGTAATACGGACGATGTGTTTGTTCACTCCAGTGCATTAAGGGATGCCGGCATCAGATTTTTGAACGAAAACGACATAGTTGAATTTGACGAAGAACCGCGCAATGGAAAATTGTCGGTTGTATCCATCAAGTTGATTCAGCGGGACGAGGAAGCCGCCCGCCGTTTCCAGGAACGCCGTGCGGAACACCGCCGCGCCGCCGAAGACAGAAAACAGCGCGAGGAAAAATCCACGCGTCGCGGATTCGCGTTCTGGAAGAAATAATTAAACGCCCCGCGGGGCGTTTTTTTTGTTTCCGTCAGGCGTTTTATCAGCGCCCCTTTAATATTCGAGATTTGTTTTTATCCCATTCGCGACGTTTTATTGTTTCACGCTTGTCCACTTTGTTTTTCCCGTATCCGACGCCCAGCAATACCTTCAGACGGCCGCGATTGTTGAAATACAGCTTCAGCGGTACAATCGTCGCGCCTTTTTCCTGCAATTTGCCAATCATTCTGTTTATTTGTGCCCGATGCAGCAGCAACTGGCGCGGCCGGCGTTCGTCAAAATTAACATAACGCGCCGCCGTCGGCAGTTTCTGAATTTCCACACCGGCCAGAAACAGGTTGTCCCCGCGCCGCTGCACAAATCCGTCGACAATGCTGACCAGGCCGTATCGGATTGATTTTATTTCCGCACCGGTCAATGAAATGCCGGCCTCTATGGTGTCGTCAATAGAGTAGTTGAACCGCGCCTTGCGGTTTTCGGAAACTTGGCCTGATTTTATTATTTGACGTGGCATAATGCCCTTATTTTACAACAGGTAAATAATTTTTGCAAATTTTATTGTTTTTTGATTTTTGGATACAAGTTGCATGTGTTTGTTGTCAACAATTTTTCCATGTCGTTCAGCTGCATTCCCTTTATGTCTGCCAGCACGCGCGCCGTATCGACAACAAAAGCCGGTTCGCACGTGGTGCCGCGGTGCGGAACCGGGGCGCAATATGGACTGTCTGTTTCAATAACAATGCGGTCGTTTGGAATTTTTGCAAATGTTTCCCTTATTTCATCCGCATTTTTGAATGTCAGTATTCCGGATGCCGAAAAATAAAACCCGCGGTCCAACATCTTTTTCGCCAAATCCCAAGAGCTGGTAAAGCAGTGCATAACGCCGCACACATCGCCCGTTAAAATTGCGGCTGTGTCGTCTTCGGCGTCGCGTGTGTGAATCGCCACGGGCAGGTTGGCACGCCTTGCAATATGCAGCTGACTTTCGAAAAGTTTTATCTGTTTGTCGCGGTTTTCGCGTCCGAAATGATAATCCAGCCCGATTTCGCCAATACCGACAACGCGCGGATGTTTTAAAACAGTGTCGGTCAGGCATGCCGTCGCATCGGTGTCCGCGTATTCCGGGTGAATGCCGATTGTTGCAAAGATATTATCATGTGTCGCGGCGATTTTCAATGCGGCGGGGATGTCGGCCGGATTGGCGGTGGGACATATTATTGTGTCGACGCCTGCAGCGGCGGCGCGCGCAATCACCGCGTTCAAATCGCCCGCGACGTAATTGTCGGTCAAATGACAGTGGGTGTCTATAAACATTTTTTGATTTCCGTGATGATTTTGAATATGCCGATTTCCGGTTCCAGATATATTTTGTTTATGTCCGCAATCGCATGGGTTGCCACCGGGTACAGTTCGGCCAGGCCAAACCGCGCCACCGCGTCCAGCAGTATCGTGTGCAGCGCCGGGTCGGCCGCGATTTTTTTTGCGATGTTCATCATGTCCGACGCCGTGGCGCGCGGGTTTTCCAGAACGTCTATCAATTGGGCATAAACAGCGTCGCCGCCGGATTTTTTTATGCCGGCAATTTTTCCAAAACTGCCGCTGGACAGTTTCAGTGTATCGGTGCTGATGTCGTCTTCGGGCATGAACTTTGCGCACAGCTCGCGCAGTTGGGATATCGTCAACGGCCGCATCTTTTCAACGCGCGCGCGCGACCGCACGGTGGGCAATACGTTCGCCAATTGATGCACCACCAACAGAAACAGTGTTTTTGCCGGCGGTTCTTCTAACAATTTCAAAATTGCGTTTGATGCGGCGGTGTTCAGTTCGTCGACTGAATCAATCAGAATAACACGCCAGTCGCCCGACATTGACGACATCTGCATCTTTTCAATCATTGCGCGCACGGTGTATACGGATATGATCTTGCCGTCGGGTTTGGATTTCCCGTCCTTGTCAATGTTGCGCGCCAAATCAACGATAAAAAAGTCGCCGACGTTTCCAAAAACCATTTTTGCAATTTTATACGCCAGCGTCGCCTTGCCGATTCCACGCGGCCCGGTCAGCATCCATACCGGATGTATCGGGTGTGTGTCGCGTGCCGCCCATGCGTTCGTGAACGCCCGCAGTGTGTCCGCATGTCCGACCAAGCTGTCGTTGTCAATCGGGTCGGGAAAGTTGTAAAGCGGTGCGTTTTTGCGTGGCGCCATTTTATCTGCCTCCGAATAATACGCGGATATTTTTTATTACGCGCCCCAGAAACTGAATCTTGGAAACGCGTTCGCGTGCAACCAGCGGTGCGCGCGCAATCACGCGGCCGTTTTGTTCGGCGATGATTTCGCCGATGACGTCGCCCGCCGCCACAGGGGCCGCCACCGGGTCGTCATATCGCGCCAGAACGCGCAGCCCCGACATGCCCGCCGATTTCGGCAGCGTTATTGCAAACGGTCGGGCAACCGTGGCGTCGACACTGTCGGCGCGGCCGTACCATACCGGGATTTTTGCAACCGTGTCGCCCGGGCGAAAGAACACTTTGCCGGTGGTGGTGGAATATCCATAGTTCAGCAGCTTTTTCATTTCCGCGGCCAGTGCATCGTGTCCCTTGCCGTCAAAGCCGTTTATGATGCCGACCAGACGGCGTCCGCCGACCATGCTGCTGGCCACCATGCCGTATCCGCCGTCGTCGGTGTGGCCTGTCTTCATTCCTTCTGCGCCGGGCATTATAAACAGCAGTTTGTTGTAATTCACCGTATGTGTGCGCCCCCATTCACGGCACCATTCTGTTTTGTGTTCGCCGAACTCAAACCGCTTGGTTGCGAACATTGGGAAAATGGCGGAATGTTCCGAAATAATATGCGTCGCCAGTGTCGCCAATTCGCGACTGGTCATCAGGTTGTTCGGATTTGGCAGGCCGCTGGCGTTTCCAAATGTTGATTTGGGCATGCCGATTGCGCGCGCCTTTTTTGTCATCATGTCGGTGAATGCGGACTCGCTTCCCGCCAGTTTTTCCGCGACAACAACCGACGCGTCGCCACCGGACAGCACAATCAGTCCCAATATTGCGTCGCGCACCGTCAGTGTTTGTCCCGCAACCAGGCAAATTTTGCTGGCCGGGTACCACTGTGGCTGATTATAGTCGGCATTTTCACTGACCGGCAGCCTGTCGTCCAGCGTCAAACGGCCCGCCTTTACCTCGTCAAACAGCAGCGCCAGCGTCATCAGCTTTACCATAGAGGAGGGCGGCATCAGCGTATCCGCGTTTTTTGCCACAATTTCCGTGCCAGAATCATAGTCGATTAAAAATGCGGACCTGGCCTTGGTCGAAAAATCAGCGCGCGCGGCGGTTGAAATCAATAAAATCAGCAGTGTAAATATTTTCTTTTTCATAGCTGTTGGATAATAGCAGTTATAAACGGTTTTTGCCAACAGATTTTTTTAAAAAATACCCCGCGCATGGCGGGGTGATTTTATTTTTGTTTTTGACGTTTTTGCGCAATCTGACGCTGCAGCTGCTGATAACGTGCTTCTATGCTGTCGCGTTCGAACTTTCGCATCATTTCGTCCTGTTTGCGGATTGTGTCGTTGTCATTAAAGAATCTCGGTAAACCCGCCTTGTTCAATTCAAATGAATTGAATTTTTCTTTGTTGCGCTCATGTGAGTTATTCAACATTTGATTATAGTCGCGGCGCATCAGGTTATATGCGGCAATCCGACTGTTCAGTGTGGAATCATTCATCGCGTTAACTTCCGTGCGTTCTTTGCGATTCAGGCTTTTGCCGGGTTCATAGCCGGCGTGCTTCTGTCTTCTGGACGCCAATTCGCTGGCACCGATAAATCCGCTTAATACCAATACAATAACGAAAAATGAAATTATATTGTCGTGTCTTTTGTCAAATTTTTGCATATGTTTACCTCTTTATTTAATTTATTGTAGTACGATATAACGATTTTGTCAATGATTATATGTGCCAATAAGCCCATCGGCATTGTATCCTGTTATTTCGACATCGCATATGGTTCGTGGGGCGATAGGTTCGCCCAATATTTTTACAGCAATATCATGCGGGTCCCGCGCGATATTGTTTTCTTCGGCCAGTATCTGAACTTTTTTCCCGATTTGAGACTGCATGAATTCGATGCGAATGGCGTCGGCCGCATCCGCGATGATTTTTACGCGGCGTTTGGATTCTGCGCGCTCTATTTGATTCGGCATGTTCGCAGCCTCGGTGCCGGGGCGCGGTGAAAACGGGAATGCATGAATACGAATTGGACGCGTTTCTTGCACCAGTTGCATGGTTTGGGCAAACAGTTCGGCCGTTTCGCCGGGAAATCCGCATATTATATCCCAGCTGAATGTTATTCCGTTCGCACGCGCAACCAGATTTCGTATATCCGCGGCGGTATGGCGTCTGCGCATTGCGCGCAAAACCGAATCAGAACCCGATTGCATCGACAGATGCATGTGCGGCATCATTCGCGGTTCTTGGTGCATAAGGTCTATTATTTTTAATATTTCTGGCGACGCCGGATCCATTGACGACAGACGCAGTCTGCGTATCTGTGGCACATCGTCCAGCAGTCTGCGGCACAGGTCTGATATCAGAATTACGCCGTCCGCATCGCGCCGTGCGTATGATGCGATGTCGACCCCGGTCAGCACGATTTCATTAAATCCGTTGGCCACCGCGGCGCGCGCATCTGCAACAATGGACGCATATTCAAACGATTCCGCGGGTCCGCGCAGTGCGCGTGTTATGCAGTATGCGCATTTGTGGTTGCAGCCGTTTTGAACCTGTACAAACTGTTTTGACAGTTTTGGGTCCGAGTTTTTAAATACAGCAATTTTTGGATTTTCAATGTGGCAGGGCGCGCTTGCCATTGCATCCATATATGCTTGCAGACGCAGTTTATCGCGGTTTGCAACGACGAATGTGTGCGGAATATTTGAAAACAGCCCCGGATTTCTGGTTGCAGCGCATCCGGTTATGAATATCGGTGCATCAGGGTTTTCCCTTGCCAGTTTTCTTACTGTCTGACCGGATTGGCGTTCTGCCTCTGCCGTGACGGCGCACGTGTTTACCAATATAGCCGTGTTTATGTGGCCAAACAGCATATTTTGAATCTTTTCCGATTCCAAAGAATTCAGCCG
The DNA here is from genome assembly GCA_947054455.1 of uncultured Alphaproteobacteria bacterium. Classification (GTDB taxonomy): domain Bacteria; phylum Pseudomonadota; class Alphaproteobacteria; order Rs-D84; family Rs-D84; genus Enterousia. Next base: position 174,096 of record CAMRWN010000002.1, on the reverse strand, counting down.
GCATCCAAAAGATAACGTTTTAATGTTGTTTTTTTTATTTTCTGCTTGCATTTTTACCAACCTTGGGGCATTATAGCGTGGTTAAAAACGATTTCAACAAAGGATTTAATGATGGCCCGTACAACAAATTCTGATACATTACCATTTGTAGAAAGCCGTTATGAACTGGGGATGCTGGCGTCTCAGCGTGTTCGCGATTTGAATGGCGGTGCGGAACCTGTTATTGAAAAGACGAAAGATAAACTGACGGTCGTCGCCTTGCGTGAAATTGCCAGCGGCAAGTTGGACGTTGCAAATGTTCGTCATGAATTTGTACAGTCCTACAAGGACTCGCCGATTGTCGCTTCTGGCGAAGAAACATTGGAAATCGGCGGTGAAGATCCGGTTTTGCGTGAAATTGACGCGGAATTGGAAAACGTATTGGTCGAAGACCCGGTTGACGCAGAAGAAACTGTTGAAACCGCGCAAGAGGCAGCCGAATAATCGGCCGTCCCAGAATCCGGAGACGTCGCATAGTTGGTCTAGTGCGCTACATTGGAAATGTAGTATACCGGCAACGGTATCAAGGGTTCGAATCCCTTCGTCTCCGCCAGGATAAAAAAATGCCCCAGATGGGGCGATTTTTTTTTATCCCGGAAGAAGCGTGGACGAAACATTCGCAACGCAAGTTGCAGGGTTCGGGGCGTCAGTTGGCGAAAACGAGTCAGTTCAATGACGAAGTTTGAGCCTTACGTAGCGAAAGGGGCCCGCCGCAACAGCGGTGGGAATATACAATCCCTTCGTCTCCGCCAGGAATATAACTCATCCCCCGCAGTTCTGTGGGATCTTTTTTTTATTTACCTAAAGGAATCACAAATGAAAACACCAGAATTTTTACGACAACTAATGTCGTCGCCCGCATATATGGATAAAAACAGCAAGACGTATGCCATGGTGGAGCGGTATATGAAAATGCTGTATCCCGGCATGGCAAAAACAGATGCCACGGGACGCATGGCTGCGCCGGAATACGATATGACATTGCAACAGTTTAATTCAGCTCAGGCGAAGCTGGATGCCGAACTTGGGGAAGCCATCGCACAGGCCGAGGCAGAATATGAAGAATCCGGTCAGCAGATAGATGTTGAAGACTATGTAGAATTGGAAGAAAACATAGACGTTCGCGTTCTGCTGCCGGATGGCCGTATCGAAAATAAACAGTTAGAGTTTTATAGTCTTGATTTGCCGGAGAATGACAATATACCAAACGGCAAAACGCGTCGTGTGTGGCGCTGGCATGCCGAAGAAGAGGATGACACCTGTGAAGAATGCGCATTACGTGATGGTGAAATATATGACAACGAAGATGATATCCCGCAAATCCCGCTACATCCCAATTGTCGCTGCAGTATCACAGAGGACGTTATTGGCACTGACGGTCGTACTATCAGTAGCAAGCCGTATTCATCAAAAGAAAAAAAGAATGAAATAGAAAAGGATATCAGAAATATGAAAATAAGCGACAAAGGAATAGAATGGCTGAAATCATTAGAAGGATGTGTGAAAATAGATGGAAAACACGTTATCTACAATGATGCAACTGGGCTGCCTGTTTCGGCCGGTGCCCCCCTACCGCCTGGTGCGACAATTGGTTATGGACACTTGATAAAAACTGGTGACGATTTTAGTAAAGGTTTGACCGAAAAAGAGGCGACAGAGTTATTCCATCGAGATTTACAGTCTACATATGACACAATAGCTAAACAAATAAATCATGATGTTTTAGCGGCAATGCCTCAACATCAATATGATGCGCTTGTTGCATTGGTGTTCAATATTGGTCCAGGTTCTGGTGCGCCAGCAAATGTGAATAGGGGGCTATATCAATCAACTATTCGTAAATATATAAATGATAAAAATTATCGCAGTAATACATATCCAACACCAGAATCCGCTTGGAGAGCATTTAGAAACCATGGAGATTTAGATAGACGTCGGGATGCAGAATGGCGATTGTTTCAAAATGCAGATTATAGTGGGTATAGATAAATTTTACATTTCTGTCCTACTATTCAGAATCAAATTCAAATACTGCTTTGCGGCATGATTACGCGCAGTCGCAGCATTTATACCAGCAGTCGTTCCGCATTGCGGATAGCAGGAATCCGGTCGGTCAATGAAACCGGTCATTTCACCGGCCGTATTTATATATGCTATGAAATTTTGTTTCATTTTATCCGCATTTTGCGTGTATTCCGTTTCAATAATCTTAAAGACAATTTTTTGATAACAGTCGGTATACTCGTTTAAAGATTGTATAATGGATATGGTAGAATCGGATTTTTTGGACTGTTTTTCGTACACTTCATCACATAATACAATTTCTGTCTGAAACGATGCGGCAAAACCACTCGAAAAGTTTATAACTGCCATAAAAAATACGAAAAAACCTATTCTCATGCAAAAAATTCTAACCATTTTCGCATACTTAGTCAATACAATATCGTCCGGTAATTTTTGTGTCTGACTGGAACCATCCAAAGAGACAAACACATACGACCGTGATAGATTTAGTATTCACGGGGGATGGTTTTCTAGTTCAGCCGGGTGTATTGATATTACAAGAAATATTAAAAATTTTGTTGCGTTGTTTAAGTCTGTGGGTAAAGATTTAATAGTGGGTGTGTAATACTAAAAAATGGATTGACTGTGAAATCAAAAAAACACGTCTTTATGTATTGGAGCGCAGTTCTGGCGGCGGTTTCGTTTTAATTATTAAGCTTGGTTTTAATCTTTATGGATTTTTCAATCTTATGAGATTTTATATGTGCTTTATCCAAACTATTTGCTCGTACCGTATAAAAATAAATTGGCTTATTGTGTGAAGGATATTGATTTTTTTCGCCTTCCTGTGTTAGTAATGAAAAATCTGTTATAGTACCTATATCTTCAGGTATGCAGATAGACTCAATTACACAATCGTTAAATATATGTTTCCCTTTTTGGATTATCTGGAAATTTGTTTTGTGTTCAAAGTTTACAGGCAGTCCAAGATATAGGTTTACCACTTGTTCGACAAAGTGAAATCCATAGGCCAACTCATATCCGCGTGGTATCTTGCCGCCCGGCATGCGACATGCAATTTCTATCAAATATATTTTGTCTCTGTTGATAATAATTTCTGCATGAAAAGGGGTGTTGTTAAATCCAAAGTGATGTATAAGATTCTGCAGGGCATTTTTGCAAAAATTCGTTTGGTCTGTTGAAAGCGAAGCCGGTATTATATTTCCTGTCTGAACAAAATATGGCAAAGGGCCATACATGTATTCGTTTATACCGGCAAAATGAATGGTGTTATTTTGAATAATACCGTCAATACTAAATGCGGGACCTTTTATATAATTTTCTAATAAAAAGCCACGATTATGTGCGGTGTTGAATTTATCGGATATAGCCTGTTTAGAGTCTGCGATTATACTTGCAATATCATCGCCCGGTAAAACTTGCCGTACGCCGCAGCTGCTGGAACCAAAAAGTGGTTTTATAACCATGGCAGACTTTATTTCTGGCAACTTTTCGAAGTTATCGAAGTTGTCCAGAAGTATTATTTCTGACTTTATAACATCTTGGTTGTCAATGGTATTGTAGTGTTTGCGAAACAGTAATTTACTGTTTGACGCCCTAAAAATGTTATCTAGACTTGTATGAATACACCCGAATGCTTGGGCGATTATAGATGCTTGGGCGACCATGTGTTCTTTGAATGAGAATATGGCATCAAAATATATATTATTTGTTTCACACCAATATGAAATCTGGGCAATACAATTAGTAATATCTGAAAAATCTAGGGATAATACATTTGTGGTTTTTATATATTCTTTGAACCAATAGTCATCGTATGTGCTTTTGGCAATAAATATATTATGAGGCAACCTTGATAGTTCAGATAAAATATATCTGTCTTTGAAATTATCACGACTGCCAACACCAATTATTAGGACCTGTTTCATATAAGACCTCTGGACAAACTGTACAATAACTATAAAATATCACAAGTAAAAATGCTTGTTTTTAGTAAAAATAAAGATATCCTATGTTGCATGAGAATTTATATTACGGGCGGTTCCGGCAGCGGAAAGACCACGCTGGCCAAAGCGGTTGCAACACGAAAGGGTGTTTCTTATTTGGATTTAGATGCAGTAAAATGGATTAATGATGCTGGTAAAAGATTTATTGATAGTCGTACCGTCAGCGAGCGTAAAGAAATAATTGCTGGGTTTATTTCCAAGAATTCTGAATGGATTTGTGATGGTGTTTATTACCATGATTGGATAGACGCAATTTTAGAAAATGTAGATTTTGTCATTGTTTTACGGGTGGGACGTTGGCGGCGTCATTATCGCTGCATTAAACGTGCTTTTTATAATGAGTCTTTGCGTACAATGTCTATTCGTGCTTTGTGGGATTTATTGTGCTGGGATCATAAATATGATACAATCTATTGGCCGATATTGAAAAACAAACTGGATAAAGCAGGAGTCTCGTATAAGATTGTCCGCAGTAATAACATCAAAAAATTATCAAATTTGATTGATTTTACGAAATTTTAATCTATTATCATTGCCATAATGGACTTACGTCATTCAATTATCAAAGATAAATTTTTTCAATCATGTCAGCGATATGGTTTGACGTGGCATCAGCCTTCGCCGCTATTAACATACGATAAAACGGTATATTTTGCTAGCGCTACCATAACGCCGCTCAAAAATATGTTGTTAGATGAGAAAATAAATGACCGTGGCGTTTATTTGCATCAGCCGTGTCTGCGTTTGCAATCAATGACAGATCCGTTTTATTCCGGATTAAAAGTGCGCTATCCTGGTTATTTTAATATGCTTGGAACTTTGGTTCCAGCAGATGCTGTTGTTGATTTTCAAGATGTTGTCGCCGATCTTATATCGGATCAGGGTATATCAGCGAATAAAGTCAAAGTTAATGCGTCAAGACAGGATAAAATATTAATTGAACACTTTCGGCATTATTATGATGTTGAATATGATACTAGGCCAGAAAAGTCATACAACTGGACTTATGGCATGGGTGATAAAGTCAAAGGGCGTGGAATAACTTTTTATTTGCGTCAGGATACGGGGGAGTACAAGCGTATCGGACAATATATAGCAATATTTAATGACGGGCGCATGATAGGGGCTGAATATGGTGTGGGTATTGAAGTGTTGCTGGCTAGAACAGAACAATATCAAAATGAATACGATGCCTTTGCTATTGCGCCGGTTCTGAAGAAATATGGTTTTGATACCAATTTTACTAATTCACATATTTTTTCCACTGTGGCTAGTGCGTATTCAACAGGCATGTCTTTAAAAGAACATCCCGGTATAGGTTATAAAAGATTATTGCAGAAAATGCTGGTAAATTTAGCTTTGTTAAAAATGCGCAATCATTTAAATGATTACCAAATAGCTGGAATATTATCAGATTATATGAATGTTGAATTTAATAATACAAACAATATATCAACATTAATGAAAGATTTTTCCGCGGAACAATACAGACTGAGTCAACAGCTTGTACATGCGGATGCTTTTATAAAAAATCAATATAGATTGGGTACAGAAGAGTCAAGTGTTCAGCGTCGCCTAGCCGAGCTATATCCGCTGTATTTTAAGTATAAAGATATGCTGTCCCGATAACATTCCCTGTGTTATCAGGGAATGTTCTTTATTTTACCGCAGATTCTATTATTGACACTGTCTTCTGTATCGGATTAATCTGAGCCATTGCACCATAAGGTAATAATATCTGCGGTACTGTATGACCAAAATCCATGTTGCTTACAATCGGTAAATCTGTTCGGTTGTATTCTTTGCAAACCTTTAACAAATATTTATCAAAATCTTTATATTTATTCAGCCATTTTTCTTTTGCTTCCTCTTGGGCTTTTGTAAATTCGCCACCGGGACGCCCGAATAAAATGCCATTAATTTTGTCTAAAATACCTTGGGCGCCAAGGTTGCGTAAAAAATATGAGAATGTAGAAGGAGAAGGCATATCTTCACTTGTCTCAATAAACAGTATTGTGTTATCCCATTCATCAAGCGATGGCCATAGACGGCTGCCATTTATCATTTGTAAAACTTCCATGCATCCGCCAATTAGGCGGCCCTGGGCTATATTTGTGCCTTGGATAAAATGCCAACCATCGGTTTGTGTGCGTTCACGATAAGTGTTATTTTTATCATCCCAACGAATCTTATCAACAATGAATGTATCCGATTGTGGCAATACACCGATTGGATTATTCTGAAACAGAGTTTTTTTTACACTTTTGATTGTTATATCGCAAATACCGCAATTTTCACCAAATCCAAACATTGTTGATGGGCTGTAGAAAGAAGATATCCCAGCTTTCATACACATAAAATGGTTTGCCGTTGTATCTGACATGCCTAAGAATATTTTTGGATTTTTGCGCATTATTTCCCAGTGTTCGTCGGTCATATGGCGAAGCAGTCGTATAGTATCGCTGCCACCGATATTTGTCAGAATTGCTTTGATGTCGGGATTTTTAAATGCATCCATTAAATCGCCAAGTCTTAATTCAGGGTTATCGTATAACTCATCTGTTTTCATAGAGTTGGGCATTTCAATAATTTTGACTCCAAATGTGTCTTCAATTTGTTGTTTTCCATGATTATAACGTTCTGGCAATAAACCTGCACCGCCCCATGACAAAGATACGGTTGCAACTATATCACCGGGTTTCAACGCGTTTGGCTTTATAAGCTCTTTCATGTTAACTCCATTTGGTTTATTATAATTATTAGTATACCGTTATTATAAAAATATTACAACACATAATAACGCGTTAATATCAGTTGATTTTATGAAATATATATGCTAGTTATTTTGTGAAAATGAGATAGGTGGTAAAATGAGTAAAATATCTGCTCCTAAATCATGGAAAACTCCAAACAACCACATAGATGTTCTATTAAAAGATCCTTGGTATCGCATATTGTGCAATATATATAAAAGCATATTTGAGGCCACGCATCGGTTCTATCATAAAGAAAATATATGCCCCATGATGTTTCCTATTACAACAGGTTCGATTAGTAGTCCAATGGGACTGGGCAGCGACTCTGTGCCAGTGGCTGTAAATATTCGTGGAAATAAAGTTTATTTGGCAGACTCGATGCAATTTTCTCTAGAAATCGGGGCACGTTTGTCGGGGCGTGGGGCGTATTATATAATGCCAACTTTTCGAGGGGAACAAACTGATGAGCGTCATTTGAATGAATTTATCCATTCTGAGGCTGAAATACCGGGGACAATAGATGATGTAATGGATTTGGCAGAACGTTATATAAAGTATATGATACAGTATTTGCTGGAACATAATGCTGATGGTATATGTCAGGTCGCTGGTGGTGTGGAACATTTGCAAGCTGCATTAGAGCGTGGTTTTAGCCGCTTGGCATATGGCGATGCTGTTGAAATATTAAAAGATATTCCCAATTCAACCACACAAATATCTGATTGCTTGTATAATATAACCAAAATTGGAGAACAGCATTTGCTAAAACAATATGGGGATTTTATTTGGTTAACGGATTTACCGTGGCTGCTGGTTCCATTCTATCAGGCGCGCGGTACGACAGACGGTGCTGCGGTTGCTTCAGACTTATTGGCAGGTATCGGAGAAATACTGGGATGTGGTCAACGTGTCAAGACTGTGGCAGATTTGGATGAATCCTTGATTGCGCACAATGTTGATGGTTCTGAATATCAGTGGTATAGGCATATGCGTGAAATATGTCCATTACAAACAAGTGGCTTTGGATTGGGAATAGAGCGCTTTATTTTGTGGATTTTAAGACATGATGACATACGTGATTGTGCAATTTTACTACGCGATTATGATAATGTATCAATGCCATAAGGAGGAATTATATGTCTTCGGACAAATACTATAAAATGCCATATGTGGATTTCATTTCTCTGTTGCGGGAAACAAATCGTTGCCCGGGTGGCAAAGATACAATAAATTGGATTTTGCAAAATTCTTTTGCAAATCAAAACAGTCGTGTATTGGAAATAGGCTCAAATACAGGTTTTTCTTCATTGGAGGTGGCAAGATTAATTCGAGCTAATGTGTTGGGAATAGATGTGTCTGAAGCCGCGGTGTCTGTTGCTAATCAAGAGTTGTTGCGTGATACGCCCCAGATTCAACAGTTAGTAAAATTTGTTGTTGCGTCAGCATATGATATTCCATGTGCTGATCAGTCGATTGATTTAATAATATCTGGTGGGGCAACATCTTTTATGGATGACAAGTCTAGGGCCGTATCTGAAATGCATCGCGTTTTAAGTAATTGGGGATTTTGTTCTGTTTGCAATCTTTTTTATCATTCCCGTCCACCGCGTCAGTTGTTAGATAAAGTATCAGAAATTATCGGGGTAAAAATTAATTACATGACAGCAGATGACTGGATGCAAATTTATACGAATAATAAGGTTTTTGAGGTATATAAACTGGAGACTGTTCCATTGGCTTCACAGTCCGATGAAAGACTGGCTGAATATGTGGATTATTTTATGTCAAAGCCGCATATAAAATCATTGCCCTTAGAGGATTTAGTTGCAATAAGACAGCGATGGATGGAAATATTGCAAATTTTCAATGAAAACCATAAATATCTGTCATTTATAAGGTGCTTGTTGCGCAAGCGTCCCATTGAAGAAGAGCCTGAATTATTCACAATTAAACAGCGGTAGGAATATTGTGCAATTTTGGCGCATAGTGTTCGTATGCTTGCAAATGCAATGAATATGGCTTATTTGTTTAAAAATTCAATCTATGGTTGATTCTGTTGCGGCCTAAGTCTCGGTTTGTTTGGGAATATGCGCCAATGGCAATATATGCGCACCTGCAATACAATAAGTATACAGGAGGGCACATCAAATGAATAAAATACTGACTGCCGCGATATTGTTCGCGGGACTGGGGGGCGCGGCGCATGCTGTCAACGCCACGGGAAACGCGTCTGTTGTCATTCAACGCGCGATTACCGCAACCCAGACACAACAAATGAACTTTGGTACCGTCAATCCGGGGGCCACGGCGGGGGTCGTGACACTGTCGCCGGCGGGGGCTGCCACATCTGCGACGTTGACCACGTATGGCACGGCGGCTGCGGGGCATTTTGACATAACGGCGGCGCCGTCGACTGCACTGACCATAACGTTTTCAAATGGCACGGTCACCAGCGGTTCAAATTCCATGACGATTGACACTTTCACGTCAACAACCACACCGACCAGCAACACCACCGACGCGTCCGGAAATCTGACGCTGAATGTTGGTGCGAATCTGAATGTCGGCGCCAACCAGGCGCCCGGTACCTATAACGGGACATATACTGTTACGGTTAATTATTGATGCGTGTTGTTTGTGGGTTTGTGTTGTGTGTGTTTGCTGCGGCGCCGGTTCGGGCGGCCACGTTTACGGTGGTAAAAAACCTGTCCTTTGGGACCCAGGTTCCCACAGCTACATCCGGCAGCGCGGTTGTTGCGTTGAACGGCAATATAACTCGAACCGGGTTAACCGCCGCCCCCAGCGGCACAACCCACTACGCCGGACAGGTCAGTTTTACAGGCACCGGTTTGGGGACGGTCGCCAATGTCGTCAATATGACGTTTTTAAATTCTTCGGTGGTGCTTAGCAACGGTGCAGGCGGCACTGTTTCAGTAAGCAATTTCACCATAACCCCCAATCTACAGATTTCATTGCTGAATCCGACCGCGGTGGCCAATATCGGCGCGACGATGACGTTTTCGTCCGCATCGACACCCGGCAACTATACCGGCAGCGTCCAGATTCGCGGCGATTCAGCGTTGGGCGGAACGGCGACGGTTACGCTGCCGATAACGCTGACATTGTGGCGGACGCTGGGGGTCAGTCAGACGCGCGCCTTGAATTTTGGCGGGGTAGAGGCCACAGGCGGCAATTCCCTTATCACGGTCGCCCCGTCTGGAACGCGAACAATCACGTCTGGGGCGGGCGGTGTGCGGCTGATTCCATCAATGCCGGGGACGTCGGGGGCTTTTGCAATAACCGGAAATCCAAACACATCCATTTCAATATCGCTGCCGTCGACGACTACGCTGTCCGGGCCGGGCGCCGTGATGAGGCTGGAAAACTTTGTCAGTTCGCCTGCGGCCGGCACCGCGACACTGGATGCGTCGGGAAATTTGACGCTGAACGTAGGGGCGTCGCTGAACATTAATTCAAACCAGGCGACGGGAACGTACAACGGCACGTACACCGTTGTTGTCAATTACTAGCATGCGGAGAGAAATTCAATGATACGTATTTTTTGTGTCGCAATTATGCTTATGATACCGGCCGCTGTTCGGGCGAACATATCACTGGCGACATTTTTTATGGAATTCGACGCGGACAGCGCACGCCGCACCGGCCAGTTGCGCTTTACCAACACGTCGGACAAAACCCAGACATATGATATCCGCATGGTTAATTTTTCTCAAAATTCGGACGGAGAATACAAGGAAATAGACACGCCGTCTGCAGGCAATCCGTTTGCGGAACCTTATTTGGACTGGTCGCCGCGCCGTATAACGTTGGCGCCAATGCAGTCCCAGGTCGTACGTGTGGCGCGTCGTCCGATGGCCGCGGCGCCCGACGGGGAATATGTTTCGCATTTAATGATACGTGAAACCGCACCGAACGAACCGGCAGATACAACGTCGCGCGGCGGGGACGGATTGAAAATCAATTTGCGCGCATTATATGGCGTTTCCATTCCGGTCATGATAGAAAAAGGCGATCCGCGCGCCACCGCCGCGATAAGCAGCGTGGAAATTTACAATGCGGGCGGCAAACCGTTGGCCGCAGTCATGGTGCGCAGGGGCGGCAACCGTTCATTTTACGGCACGTTGGTCGTCAGCGAAGATGGCCGTGAAATCGGCCGGGTGTCCAAATTTCGCATATTCATGACCACGTCGGCCCGTGTTCTGAAAATACCGTTGCTGCAAAGGCCGACCGCGGGCGCCCTTATCACATTAATTGACGAGAACACCAATGAAACCGTGGACCAGTGGACTATATAGCCTGATTTGCGGCGCAGGTGTTGTTGCATCCGCCAATGCCGGTGAAATGCTGCTGCTGGAACCCAGCGTGGGCGGATTCCCGGCGGGCGATATCGTGCATGCCGTTGATGTGTCGGGTGTTTATTTTTTAGACTGGGGCGACATGGTTTCCGCAATGCGCATAAAATTTGACGACGCGCGTCGTCGCGGTGAATTGGCGGGACGACCGTTTCGCATTGATGACAACGTTCCGGTTCGTACGTTTGACGAGCGTGATTTTTATTCCGTGGCGGTTTATGAAAGCCTGTTGCCGATTAAGCTGGGCGTGGACTTGTCGGAAATGCGTCTGGATGTTTCATCAGAATTTGTTTTGCCGGTTGAAATGGAAAACAGAAACGCCGCGCGTCGCAGAAACATGCCGCGTGCGCCGTCATATGATACATTTGCCGACTATGAATTCGACAACAGAAAGTTCACCTTTCCCGTTGCGGATTTGATTTACAGGTACAACCATAATTTCAGAAACATAAACCGGGACAATTATGGGCATGCCTATTCGAATTATTACCAGGCGAATTTGGGGTTTGTTTTTGCGGGACTGGACACGCGTCTGACGCTGTTTGGTGATGATGCCGGCAATTCGCGCCTGTCTGATGCGCGCGCAAGAATAACCGCGGGCCGAACACTGTTGGACGAACCGGGAAACAGGTTTAATCTGGTGCGTTTCGCCGCCGGCGACATCACGGGCATCCAGGGCAATATGTTCTATGGCGCCGCCAATGGTCGTGGGGTGTTGGCCAGTTCGTTCAAAGACTTGGTTGTTTCCGCAGACAAGACAATTGACATCACCGGGCCGATGCCGGGCGGTTGGGAAGCCGAATTGTACCTGAACAACCAGCTGATAGGATTTCGCCAATCTGGCGCCGCCGGCCGGTATGAATTTAGAAATATTCCGGTAAATTACGGTCTAAATGATTTCAGGGTTGTATTATACGGTCCCTATGGCGAGGTTCGCGAAATCCCGCGCCGTTATTATTCCGGGACGTCGCCTGTGGGGGCGGGCCAGTTTGGATACAATATTTCCGCGTTTCAGCCAAACCGGTATGTGTTCGAAGCGAACGAACCGAACCTGAATCCATCGGACAAGGTTTCCGCCGATGCAACTTTTTATTACGGGCTGGGCGATTATATAACATTGATTGGCGGACTGACCAATGCGCAGGATGTCCGGAATCCTTTTGACGTGTCGCAGTTTTCCACGCTGGGTGCGCAGCTGGCGTTGAACGGACTGTCGGTTCAGTACAATCTTAATTATAACATTAATAAATCCGCAATCGGCCACCACATAGACGCCCAGGGCGACATATATATCGGGACGCTGTTCGGGCGCTATGAATACTATGGCGACACCATGTCGCCCGTATCGTACTATCGCGACGGGTATCTGCGTGATTTGTTCGAAGGGCGCCTGACGGGTTCGCTGCCGTGGATAAGAACGCCTTACTATATATCTTATACGTCGCGCGAATATCATGATGGCCAAACATCACGCGAAGTGTCCGCGCGCTTGTCGCCGAACTTTATGCGCTATTACAATTTTACGCTTGAAAACATATGGCGCCGCGAATTCGACCAGACTGAAAATCAGATGGATGCGATGTTCCAGGCCACATACGGACGCATTCGTGCAAACGGTCGCGTGCGATATCAGACGGCGCCCGACAGTGGTTTGCGCGAATATGGTGCCTTTGCCGAATATCGCTGGGACAAAAATACTTTTGCAACCGCAACATGGACGCACGACTGTCGTTCCGGCTATGGGGGTGGGGCGGATTTGGATACTTTCGGCGTTGGACTGGGGCGGCTGTTTAAATTCGGCGGCATAAATCTTAGTGTCGGAACCGACACCGACCGGAATTTGTCGTTGGGGTTGACTTATAACATCAGTTTCGGCCGCGTTCCGGATACTGCGCGTTTGTTCTCGAATTCGGAAAACCAGATGATTGATTACGGAACCATATACGCGCGCGTGCGCGATGACCGCGGCGCACCGGTTCCCGATGTGGCGTTGATTGTAAATGGCCGCGAAGCACCGTCCATAACCGATGCGTCCGGTGATTTGATTATCACTAATCTGGCCCCGTATCAAAAGGCGTCCATAATCGTCGACGAACAGAATGTTGCGGATTTATCGCTGGTGCCGCAATGGACCCAGAAAAAGCTGGTGCTGCGTCCCGGTGTCGTACGGCCCATAGATGTGGTGTTTAATCATCTGGGTGCGGTTGAAGGCCAGTTTGCAGATTGCGCCCCTGGTGCGCGATATACCGTTTATATGCGCGATTTGAACGGCGACATTGTGGCCACGCGGCGTCCGGACGCGTCAGGGGGATTTATATTTGACGGCATAAAGTACGGCGTCTATAGGATAGAGGTTGCCGATTCCTTTGGCCGCGTCGTCGGCTCGAATGAAATAAGTGTAAATCGTGATTTCCAGCGCGTCAGAATCCGCGCCTAAGGGGCGGCGCGCTATGCCCGCGCCCAGGCGGCGTGCATATGTCGCATCAGACGGTGCATGCCGCCTTCGCGTACGGCGCTTTTGATTTTATCTTTGCCGATGTGCCGTTTGATTTCATGATAAATTGCATCATATTCGGCGCCGTATTCACGCATGCGCCCAATATATTTCAATACCTGCAGCAAAGAATATGCATCGTCCCATTCAAAATGCCCTGATTGGAAATCTGCACCGCCCAGATTCCGCAGCCGTCGCGGATGTTCACGCATGTATTCCAATTCGATATAATTCGATTTCGATACCGCCAACTGAAAATCAATCAGAATCAGGCGGCCGCGGTAAATCATGAAATTATCGGGACGGATGTCGCGGTGTACCACGTCGGATTCCCGCAGTGCAATAAATATTCGGTGCAGGTCGCGTATCAGTCTTAGTTTTTGCATCGCTGTCAGCGTACCGCGGTTTATGACGGTTGCCAAACTGGTGGCGCGGACGTATTTGGTTGCGACAAAATTAAATTCGCAGTGGTCGTTATAATACAGTGGTTCCAAAAAATGACGATTGTCTTTGGCGTATAGGGCGCGCGTCATTAAAAATTCGTTTTCATATATTCCGCGATGTGTGCCGGTTTTGATAAACAGCCGCTGGCCGTTGCCGTCGCGTGCCGTGAAAAAAGTATTGCATACTATGCCAATGACTGGACGTATGTCGGTGAATCCGTATTGAGTTTCCAGAAAGCGGCAAAATGCCGCCTTGGCGTCCGGTATTGTATTGCGCCGGCGCCCGTGCGCGCCCAGTGCGCGTTCCACTGGATTTTGTTTAAACTTTTTCTTTACCAGCATTTTTATTCCATTTCGGAATATTATAGTAAAGTTTTCCTATCATGTAAACAAAAATCATTAAAAATTATAATTATTATGTATTTTACATTTTATTTGATTTAAAAACGAACGCACGCATCTTAATCAGCGTTTCATCGCTGAATTAAAAAACTGCAGTATGTCATGCTGGACTTCTTCGTGGTTCAGTTCCATCAGCAATTCGTGCCGTGCATCCGGATATATAATCAGCGTCAGGTTCGACATGTCATGATTTTGATATGCATTGTACAGCGATTTGCTGAAACGGCTGTTCAAGCTGACCATATCGCGCGCGCCGCTGATAATCAGCAGCGGGGTTGGAAATTTGCTTTCCTGGTGCAGTGTCATCAGATTTTTGAACAATGAAAAATAAAATCCGTACGAGAAATATTTTGCCCGCAGCGGATCCGCATCGTGCAGCGCTGCCTGATGCGCGTCGCGCGTAAGGCGGCTGGTCCCGTTTGTTTTTCCCCTGATTGGTGAAATCAGTTCCAGCAGGCGCGCCGGTGCGTCCGCACCCCACAACGCGCGGCCCATCCATGCCACCCCGCGCGCCAGCCCCAGAATCCATTCCGGATAGCGCGCCGAACCGGACAGGCATACGCCCGCGGCCGGAATATCCGTCTGTTGCATTATTGACTGCGTTATAAAGCTGCCATAACTGTGGCCAAATAAAAACACCGGCAGATTATATTTACGTTTCAGATATTTCATTATTTCCATTTCGTCGGATACGGTTGCGGCAAACATATCCTTGTCGCCGTCCGGTTGTCCGATTTTTGAAATGGCCGACGCCGTTTTCCCGTGGCCGCGGTGGTCGTCGCCGAATACTATGTATCCGTGCAGGTTCAAGAATTTGGCAAATCTGTCATAACGACGGACATGTTCGTCCATGCCGTGAATTATTTGTACCACGCCTATTGGATTGGAAACTTTGTCCCATACAGTGCAAACCAGACGCTTGCCGTCGCGCGCAATGAATTTTTCTTCTCTCATGATACTAAACCCTGTCGCAGGAAATTATACAGGTTTGCGCGCTTTTGTTTTATAGGTACGTTTTCCGTCCGTATATTTTATGCATTTTTCCCGGCGACGGCGCCGCTGGCCCATGCCCAGTGCAGATTAAATCCACCCAAATCGCCGGCGATATCCAGCACTTCGCCCGCGAAAAACATCCCGGGACAAATTTTTGATTCCATGGTCTTTGAAGACACGCCGTCCGTATCAATCCCGCCCCGGACAATTTCCGCGGACTGCATGCCATGCAGTTTGATTTCGTCCGCGTCTAGACGTATGCGGCATATACGGTCGCAGATTGCGTCAATCTCGCAATCCTTGTAATCGGCAATGTTTTTACCGGCGTTCGGCGCGGCCCATTTCGCAACGCGCGCGGGCAATATCGCGCCCAGTACGCCTGCTGCGGATTTGCGGCCGCTGTTTTGTTTTGCCATTCGCATTATTGCGGCAACATCCATGCCTGGGGCCAGGTTGATTTCCATGCCGCCGGACATGTCGCGAACCGTTGCGCGGTATGCCGCTGGACCGCCGATTCCAAAATGCGTGAACAGCATGTCGTCGCGAATTGTTTCGCCTGCGATACGGATTTCCACCGGCACCGATACACCCGCCAGTTCATCTGAAAAACGCTTGGTCGCAATCGCACACAGGGCGGGGCGAACCGGTACGATTTTATGACCGAAATTTTTTGCAATAACATATCCGGCATCGGACACACCGGCCGCTGGGAACGATATTCCGCCTGTTGCGATTATAATGGATTGACACTGCGCCTGAATCCGGCCAGCCTGGACCAGAAATCCGTCGGATGTTTTGGCAACATCACGTACGGACGCATTGAAATAAAAATCAGCGTCGTTGCAATCCGCCATCAGTGCATCCACAACCGCGCCGGCGCCCTGGACACAGAAATACTGTCCCGGCGATTTTTCCACAAAGCTTAAATTATGTCGTTCCCGCGCCCATTGCAGCATGTCGTCCGGGCAGATGCGTGCGATTGCGCCGCGAACAAAATCCTGGTTGCGTCCGAAATATCGGTTGTGAGCTGCCGCCGCATTTGTGAAATTGCATCGGCCGCCCCCCGACAGCGCAACCTTGCGCGCGGGGTTGTCGCCAATGTCAAACACAGCCGTGCGACGTCCGTTTTCCAATGCGTGCCGCGCCGCCGTCAGGCCGGCCGCCCCAGCGCCGATTATGATAACATCGTATTTCTTCATACGGCAATGATAATCATAACGATATAAAAAATCTATTGTTAATCTATGGGAATTGGTGTACACTGAATCTGACATGGGAATTACCATGTTGAGGCGTCGAAGCCTCCAAACTGATGTCGATGGCGACCGGCCTTGCTATTACTGATAAAAATCCCCCGATTTTTCGGGGGATTTTTTTATCACCATGCCGTATATCCTTCGTTGCATGTTCGGATACATTTATTGCCGACGCGGCGTATTGTTCCGGTGTCGTCGCTGTCGTCTATGCAAATCGGCACGCATTCGTTGTTATCCAGATTATATATCTCGCCTTGGTACATGCATGACGCGATTTCGCATCCGCGCACATAACTGCTGGCCGCCTGTTCGCCCAGAACGCTGAATTTGTTCTTGCACTGGCCGCACGGTTTGCTGTGCTCGTTGGTTTCAGACGGGTCGTTTGTGTATCCCGGATTACATGATGTCGCCTGGCACGCACCCCATTTGTTGGCGACCTGGTCCCATTCGCGTATTCCGACGCCGTTTTCAACCGTACAGGCCTGTTCGTCCGGCACGCATGCATTCGACGCCAGATGATATCCCGCATCGCATTCGCGTACGGTGCATATTCCAAATGCCCCCAGTTTCGGGTTCCATGTCTGTTCGGCATATGTTGCGTTGGGGGCGGTGCATTCCCGTACATCCTCTTCGCAATACAGGCCGCTTGGGTGCCAGCCCAGCACGCATGTCTGCGGTATGCAGTTGCCTGTGGGTTTGTATGACATCACGTTTTCACGGTTGCACAGGCGGCATTTACCGTCAATCAGCTCAAAATTACTGTGGCATGATTTTTCCACACATCTGTCGCCGATAATTTCACACGGATTTTCCGTGTCGGAAATACCATGGTACTGGCATACTTTTTCCCAGAACGCCTTGTCTGCATCGGGTATGGCCGTACCGCCGTCCAGTGCGTATTCTTCGCATGTTTGATAGCATCCGTGTGCATCCGTTGTCCCCGCGGGTGAATTGGGGTGCGTTGCCGGACACGCGATGGGGTCGGACGAACCGGACGGACAGTATGAGTCTGCCGGACAGTCTGTCGGTGGCGTGATTCCACCGTCGCATATGCTGCCCGCCGGACAAATGGTGCAGTGTTGACCCGTCATATATGCACCCGGTTTGCACGATGTTGCCACGCAGGTGTTAACCCCAGCCTGCGTTATGGTGCCGCTGACGCTGTCGGAATTTTCGACGTCGTCAATCGTGCAGTTTCTATAACATGCACTTATGCTTGTCGTGTTTGCCGCGGACAGCGGGAATTCCGCCGGGCATGCCATCGGCTCGTCGGAACCGGACGGACAATAGGAGTTTTCCGGACAGTCTGTCGGCGGTGTTGTTCCGCCCGTGCAGATTTTACCGGCCGGGCAGGCGACGCATCTGTCCCCGGTCAGGTATGTCCCCGCAACGCACGCGGTTATTTTACACGTGCTGGTGCCGTTGGCGTATTCGCGACCGGACATTTCCTGTGCGTTTTGCGCCAGTTCGCAGTTTTTATAACATGCGCTGCGGTCTGTTGCGCCCGCATCCGAATAAGGATGTGATGCCGGACAGCTGTTCTGGGTGCCGCCGTCGCCGCAATAATGGTTTTCAGGACATACGCCGCAGGACGGATTGGCCGTCGGTTCGGTGCTGGCCGGGGTGAATCCTTCGTCGCATTGCGCCGTGTACAAGCATACAGGATACGCCGTGTTTTCATAGAATACTTTTTCCATTCCGACCGGTACAATGCCTGTTCCGTTATCAATTGCGATTTCACGGCACTGCTTATAGCATTCGCTGTCGCGTGCGCCATAACGCGTGTCGGTCAGACCCGAATCCGGACATGCGTATCTTTTTGTAGACATACCCGGGTTGTTCTGGTCCGGACGATCATTGCCGGGCGTATAGAACGCCTGTTCAGGGCTGTAGTAGTTCTTTTCCACCGCGATACAGTCGCGTTCGCCGTTGTCGTTTTTATACGCACCGTTGTCATAGTATCCGGCATCGCAGCTGACAATCACGGATACATCGCAGTTATAGCTATATCCGGCCGAAACATCTGTAATCGATGCGTCGTTTATATGATAGCAGCTGCGTCTGTGGCCGCTGTGGCCGCCGGCCGGTTCGTACCATATGTTGCCCAGATAGCATTTTGTAATATCACCGGATGTTTCGCTTTTGGTTGTTACACCCGCGGTTTCACCCAGATTCGGACACGCCGTGCGTTCCAGTGTTTTGGCCGCACTGTAGTATCCGTGTCCGGCAACGCTGCAGTCAGTGTCGGTGTTTCTGGCCAGATAATATCCTTCGACACAGGTCAGAATCTGCTGGGATTCACAGTTTGCTATATAGCTTCTGGTGGACGTGTTGTAATAACATGTTTGCTTGCCCGTTCCGGAATTGCTGGCGGGGCGGTATGCGACGTTTGTGGCAAAGCACAATCCCGGCCCGGTTGCGCCCGCATTTGACCCGATTTCAGTGGTCAATGTCTGACCGGACGCGTTTACGGCGCTGGTATATGTTCCGTTCAGGGACGCGCATGTTGCAATTCCCGTGCTGGTGCCGATGTCCTGGAATGTGGTTGTTCCCGTGCAATATGAACCCGCCGGACATTTCGTGCATGTTGTTCCGGTCCCTGTATAATATGTGCCGGCCGCGCATGTTATCTGCGGGTTTTGTTCCCAGTTTGCGCGAATTGTCGCCGGTGCCGTGAACAGTTTGTAATCAGATGTCAGCGCACCGTCCTGATCAACTACGATTGTGTTTCCGTATGTGTATCCATAGCATGTAAATCCACCCGGCTTCGTCGGCAGCACGATGGATGTCAGCACGCGCGTTGCGGCGGAATCAGAATACCAGCCGGTGTTGTATTTCAGGAAGATTTCCGCCGTTGCGGATGTTCCGCCGTCATGGTTCAGGGTGATTTTATAGACGCTTGGCACGCATGTGTCGCCCGATGCCTGATATCCGGTCGTGCATTGCGTTGTATAGCGGCACGCCGGTATGGTCGTACCCGTATAGTATTCTTTGGAATTTTCCGGGACGCGCGTTCCGTTGTCAATCTTGATATTAGAGCATGTATTGTAGCACTGGGTTGCCGCCGCCGCGTTTCTGTTTTCGGTGGTGGTGGTGGCGTTCGCCCCGTTCAGGTCGCGGCATGAATACGCCCGCAGGTCGTTTGCCGGACTGTATGTTCCGATATCGGTGCTGGTACATGTCGTATCCGCTTCGGATGCGCGGTAATATCCGGCCTCGCAGCTGGTTATTTCAATGGTACAGCTGCGGTTGTATTCCGACGTTCCGTACAGGCATGTTTGATTCGCGCGCCCGTGCATGCTGGCATCCGAATAGTTTGTGCGTGTCGCAGAACACTGGTCGCGGGATGTCGCACCTGTGGGTGATGAAACATTGCCGCCCTTGGCGTCCGCGGGACATGTGCGCTGACACCCGGTTGTGGTATTGTTTTCCGTACCGGCCGGCACTGTTCCACCCGGACAGTAAGAACCAGCCGCGCACGCTGCGCCCGATGCGCTTTTCCCGGCGGTGCAATAGAAATTGTCCTGGGACCATTGCGCGTACAGTGTTTTTGTAGACACGTACTTGGTGTTGGCCGGCAGCGTGCCGTTCGCGGCAATCACCGCGGTGCCGCCTGTGCGGGCCTCAAAGTATCCCAGGAAAGTATAGTTGCTGCGCGTGGGGATACGCACCTTTGATACCGTCGTGCCAAAGTTTGTCAGCGACCATCCCGTGTTGTATTTTTCATAGACGGTTCCGCTGCCGCCGCTGCCGCCGTTGTCATCCAGCGTGATTGCGTAAACGTTTGCCTGGCATGAGTTGTTATTTTTTGAATATCCGGTATTGCATGTGAATGTTATTTGACATGTGTTTCCTGCAAATGGCGTACACGTTTTTGACGGATAGAATTTACCACCGTTTATGGTGTCGCTGACGTTGGTGCAGGTGGCGTTGGCCGGACACAACAGGGACGCGTCGCATGCAAATTTGCACTTTTCATAGCAGATTTCACTGCCGCCGTCGCCACCGCCGGAATATGTGTAGTTCCCACCCAGATCGGCGCATGATAGGCAGTTGTCGCTGTCCTGGTAATAATTGGCGTTGCACGAAACACTGCCTGTTTTGATGGGACACGTGGCGGTTCCGGTTGGGGTGCAGGTGCTGCTGCCGTATTGCTGGCGGCAGGGTACCTTGACGCTGGTGTCGTAATCACACGCGTTTGCGTTCGACGGGCAGTTTTTGTTTACGCCCGGATTGGTACACGCGGTTGTGGAATCCTTGTAGCAGTCGGATTGTGCGGTCGCGCCGGCATTTGATGTGTATCCGGACGGACATGACTGGCACACGGTGCCGTTGTAATACTGGCCCGCGGTGCAGTTGCCCGCCGTCTGAATCCATTTTGCGGTGAATGTTTTATTTTCGGTATAAAGCCATTTGAATGCGGCGCCCGCCTGTTTGACGTCCGACGTGCCGGATACTGTCCATCCGCCAAACTGCCACGATGCACGGGTGCACGTGTTGTTTGCCGGGGTAAAAGACTGGTTGTATTTGATATTGGCGTTGGACGGTTTTGTTCCCGTGCCGTCGCCGCACGAATATGAAACGGTGAATGTTTTTGCTTCGCAGTTCAGTTTGTCCGCAGACAATTCATACCCGGTATTGCAGGTAAGGGGGTTGTCAGGATTGCCACTGCATGTGCCATATGTCGGCTTTGTCATACAGACGCCGCCACTGGCGATACAATGACTGCTGTCGCATGTTGTGGCGCGGCATGAGCGTGTTCCTTCCTGCAGGACGGTTCCGGACACCGCGGTTGCGCCGTTTACGTCGGCAGTTGTACAGTTGCGATAGCATTTGCCCGCGGCCGTTGTTCCGGCGGGTGAATACGGATAGGACGCATCGCATGCCGTACAGCTGGTTGCCGTCGAAGACGCCCAGTGGTTCACATCAGCGATAACGGTTTTAACAGGCTTGTCGCATGTATTGGTGTTTGTCGCACAGCCGCTTTTTAATTCGCCGTCGCCGGTGCCTGCGCTGTTTGAATATGCTACGTAATCGCATGTCGCCGGGGTGCAGTCCGTGTATGTTGCGCTTTTACAGCCCTGGGGCAGTTTTTCCAAGTGTGCGCCAGTCGACGAGCGTTTCTTGGTCCCGCTGTAGCATTGTGTGATTAGGGTCGATGTCGTTGCCGTTGTGTTGGGATATGCCACAGGACATGCCGAGCATGCCGCGGCGGCTTTTGTGCCGGCACCCTTGTATTTTCCGGTGCCGCACGGCGTCCATATTGCATAAACGGTCGTATTTGCGCTGAACGTGCCGGATGACGAACCTGTGCCGGTTGTCGACGTGGACCAGCCGGTAAACACATAGCCTGCGCGATAGAAAGACGTGGTGTCGCCCGACTGCAGCGTGCAAGATGCGTTCAGTGTGCATGTTGTCGCCGTCGGCGTCGTGCCGGCGCCGCCGTTCAGATTATAAGAAACGCTGACTGTGTCCGCTTCGCAGTTGCATGTGCTGGTACCCTGATTTACAGCGTGGAAGCCCGCCGGACATGTGCATGACCATGTGGATGCGCTGCATCCTGTACATTCACTGCTGCCCTTGGTGCCGCCGGCACCGCCGGTGTATTTGCCGGTACATTTGTTTGTGCGTGTTCCGCCGCCCGTTATTGTCGTGTTTGACAATACTGCTGTATTATTCAGCGCCGAACAGGCCGAACATGTATTGCTGCCGAAATAATAGCCGGCGACGCACGACGTGGCCGCGCATGTGCCGCCGCCGCATGTTCCCCATGTGGAACACCCGCTACACGAACCCGTTCCCACGGTCTCGCCGCCAGTTCCCGTCTGGAAATTACCCGCGCATGTCTGCGTTGCGCCGGACACGGTTCCCGCTGTCGCATGCAGGTTGGTCAGTTCCGTTGTTGTGCATGTACGCGTGCATGATTGGGTGGATGTTCTATTGGCCGCCGTGCTGCACAGAACACACGCGTTTCCTATCTCGGCCGAGTTAAGATAATACCCCGTGTTGCAGGATGTATATTGCTTTAAATCCGGGCAAATATAGCCAGCCGCCATTGCGCCGGCGGTAAAAAATGCAAGACACAAAGACGTTAAAAAAACTAGGAAACAGCGCTTTTTCCTCATATTTTCCTCTCTTTTATATGTCATTCTAGAAAAAATCAAACATATGGCGCAAGAGAAAAATAAACATAATAAAAAAACAGGCGCGCCACGCGTGCCTGTAAAGATTCTTTGGTGGGTTAGGTAGGACTTGAACCCACGACCAAAGCGTTATGAGCGCTCCGCTCTAACCAACTGAGCTACTAACCCACGGCGGCCATTATATTATGATTTACATTTTGTTGCAAGCCAAAAATAAAGATAATTTTAATATCCGCTTTATTTTTTGTGCGCGGTGTGCAAATATAAGGCCGATATGACATGTATTGCGCCGATTTTGAATGAAACACAGATGGCCGCCTTTGACGCGATAGAGCGTTCTAATGCAAACCTGCTGATTATGGGCCAGGCCGGCACCGGCAAGTCAACCTTTGTCAATTATCTGAAATCGGCATCGAAAAAGCGCATCATATGCGCATGCCCCACGGCTGTGTCGGCACTTAACATCGGCGGCCAGACGATACATTCGCTGTTCCAGATTCAGCCACGCGATTTTATAATGATGGAATTGTTGAAGCTGAAGGCAAAACCGCGAAACATACTGAATGCGGCCGATGTTCTGATTATTGATGAAATATCGATGGTTGCGCCGGATTTGCTGGATGCGATGGATTATCTGGCGCGCGCCGCGCGGCATAATAATGCGCCGTTCGGCGGCCTGCAGGTGGTGGCGATTGGCGACCTGTTTCAATTGCCGCCCGTTATAACCGCGTCGGCCGTCGCGCAGTACAGTGCCGAATACATGCATCCAAACGCGTATTTTTTCGACAGCCACGCCTATAAGCGCGCGGATTTCAGGATGTTTAATTTTGAATGCGTTTATCGCCAGAACGACGGTGCATTGCTGGATAATCTGATGCGTTTGCGCAACAATGACATGTCGGCGCTGGAATTCTTTAACAATTGCAAAATTTCGGATGATAGCGCGCGCGCCACGGCGGTTATAATCACGCCGTTTCGTGCTGTGGCCGAACGCATAAACGCAGACCGGCTGAATCAAATCGGGGCGCCTGAAATCACGTACAACGGGGAACTGACCGGAACGTTCCAGGAACGCGACGTGCCGGCGCCGCTGAAACTGACGCTAAAGGTTGGTGCGTTGGTTGTGTTTGTGAAAAACGGGGACAAGTGGCACAACGGTTCCATGGGTGTCGTGCAGGCAATGTCGGCCCGCGAAATATTGGTGCGTCTGCTTAATCGAACGGGCGACACGGTTGTGGTAAAACCGGAAAAATGGCAGAAGATAGAATATTCGCGCGACGAGAATGACCGTCTGGTGGAAAACGAGGTCGGCGCCTATAAACAGTTCCCGCTGAATCTGGGCTATGCCATGACAATACACAAGGCCCAGGGAAAAACACTGGATTCGGTTGTGGTTGATATTTCCCGCGGTGCGTTTGCACACGGCCAGACGTATGTCGCGCTGTCCCGTACGCGGACGGCGGCGGACATGCATGTGTCTGGGCCGCTGCGTCCGCGCGATGTTATTTTTGACGCCCGCGTTCTAGATTTTGTTGCTGCAAATCAAACGTCATAATTCGTTTCAGAAATTCGCCGTTTGTATTCAAATCATCAAAATTCACAATACGGTCATCCGACACCAGTTTCGAAACCGGCGGCATTGAAGCGCCGGCCTGCGACCGTCGTACGCCGTTAATCAGTGCGTTTCGCTGGGCGGCGAATATAATTTTCCCGTCTGGTGTCAGATTGTGGCGCGTATCGTCATCGCGCAGCATTCCACGGTGGTCGTGTTCTTTGCCGAATGTGGATTTCAATTTTGACGCGACGAACAGATTTTCGCCCATGAACGACAAATAGCTGGGCAGAATATCTGCGGAATGTTCCGCGATATATTCCGATACGGTGTTATAGTGGTCCATCTGCGTGTCTTCGGCCGATGCAAACGACAGTGTTGTAAAGCGCGGATGTTCCAGCGGGGCAATCGGGCTGTACTGCACCACCAGCAGGTTTTTCTGAATTTTATCTATCTCTGCGTTGGTGTATCCCATTTTGGCCATGTCGCGCCGCATAAGATTCGCCATTTGCACGATAACCGCCGCACCGTGGCAGTGCGCGTACAGCGTCAGTCGCCCGATGCGCGCGTCGGCCTCTGGCGTTGGAATCCGCTTTCCGTCCGCGCTGGAAATGCGCGGCCGCAAAACAGCGTCATATATTTTTGCGACATAGTCCGGGATTTTTTGAGGACTCTTTTGACGGCATAAAACTCGGCGACCCGCGCGGCAGAACAGTTCAATGCGTTCATTTGTCGTGTTATGATTGCCAAACAAATAATAAACCGAATATACCGAAACGCCCTCAATGTCATTTTCAGCCATTAAACGTCGCAGCATTTTGGCATATGAATCCGCCTTGTCTTCTGTATTCGTCAACTCGCCGCCGATTGCCACGACTGCAACCGTGTCGCCGGGAACCGGCGTGGATGGCGTCAGATGAATTTCTACATTTTCTTCGGTCATATGTTCTTCTCCATTAAAATGGCGTCAACGCCGTCGTAATATTTCGGCCGGCGCCCCGATTCAACGTATCCGTTGCGGGCGTACAGTGCGCGCGCGGCGGCATTATCTTCGGCCACTTCCAAAAATATTTTTTTTACGCCGGATTTTTTCAGTTCACCTTCGACAATCCCCAGCATGGCGGCCGCGATTCCGCCGCGCCGCGCGTCGGGTGCAACGCCGATTGTTATTATTTCGGCTTCGTCCAGGACGGTGCGATAAACAATGAAACCGTTTTGGCTGGCAATTATTTCGCAGCCGGATTTTTTCAAATCTGCAAAATCACCCGCCGCCCAGGGTTTTGCCGGAAAGCATTTCGCGTGAAGATTTGCTATTTCGTCGAACATTTGTTGTTTTGCTCCGCATAGCTGGGACGCAGATACATCGGAACCGCAGGTTCAATGGCGCCGGAATCCAGTTTCTGTTGCACAATATGCGTCCCCAGCCCCAGGTTGAACGGACGATGACCGACCGTGCGGGGCCATTCCATCTGGCGTGTTTCAACGTCATCAATTGACATTGTACACGGCGTCAGTCCCGGTGCGGCGACAAAGAAATCGCCGCGTCCGGAATCAATTGCAACAAACGCGTCCGGCGTCGCCGCCAGGTATAATTCAAATGCGCTGATTGGCACGACGGGAATGTTCAATCCCATGGCCAGTCCTTTGGCATATGCAATGCCCAGACGAATGCCGGTAAAACTGCCGGGGCCAACGACAACGCCGATTGCGTGCAAATCTGACCATGCAGCGCCGCATTCGTTTAAAAATTTTTGCGTTGCGGCGGGCAGGGCGGCGGACTGCTTTTCCGCATCAATGTGCGCATAATGTTCGCCCATTGCGAATTCCAGCCCGGCCCCTGATGTATTTATTATCAAAATCATTTTTAACGCGTCCGATTTTGATTATTTTGACACATTTTTTTGCGCAGGGCATCAAATATTATCTGCGCGGGGCGTCCATGGAAATCAGTATCATTGCAGGGGTGTGCCACCTCTGTGCTGGCTGTGTATATCAGTTGTTTGCCCGCTACTGGTCCCAGTTTGGTTGCGATTATGAAATGATTGACGTCGTCCAAGATGTATTGTTCCGAATATGCACCTTCTAGAAAGCGGATTTTGGCATTGGATTTTTCGATGGTCTTTACAATTTCGTATGCATGCAGGATTTTCATATTATGTCCTTTTGTTTATTTGCTAGGCCCGTATCCCGAACCCGATTTTTTTTGCGAATCCGGCCGACTGACGCACGGACAGCAGTCTGTCTATCGTCGCCGGTGTAAATTCGGTTTTTGCATCTTCGCCGTCGTTTTCCAGCAGGGTGCGCCGCAGAATCGCGGTCAGTTCGCGCTGCAACTGGCGCACGCCTTGTTCCGACGTATGATTTTGAATAACATGCCGTATGGCGTCGTCTGATATGACGATGTTGTCCATGTCCCAACCCGTGTCGCGGGCGGCGCGCGCAATCAGATGGTCGCGTGCGATTTTTATCTTTTCCGCGGTGTCATATCCGGGGATTTCGATAATTTCCATTCTGTCTTTTAGCGCGCTGGACATGTTCAGACTGTTCGCGGTTGCGATGAACAATACGTTGGACAGGTCGAAATCAACCTCCAGATAATGGTCGCGGAACGTCTTGTTCTGTTCCGGGTCCAGTATTTCCAGCAGCGCCGATTCCGGATCCCCGCGCCAATCGCGGCCCATTTTGTCGATTTCGTCCAAAACAATGACAGGATTGTTCACCTTGCAGCGTTTCAGTGCGTCCATTATTCGCCCGGTTTGCGCACCTATATAGGTTTTGCGGTGGCCGCGGAAATGCGACTCGTCCGATATTCCACCCAGCGATATGCGCTGATACTTGCGGCCCAGTGCGTCTGCAATTGACTTGCACAGGGATGTCTTGCCGACACCCGGCGCCCCGACCAGACATAAAATGCTGCCTTGGTTGCGGCCCGTTTTTTTCATGACTGCAATGTGTTCCAGAATGCGTTCCTTGACGCCGGGCATGCCGCTGTGGCACGAATCCAATGTGGCGCGTGCATTTTTCAAATCAATCGGCGCAGACGAAGATTTTGTCCATGGCATCGCCAGCAGTTCATCCAGATATGTCTTCAGCAGGCCGCCTTCGTTCGACATTGGCGACAGACTGCGCATGCGGCGCCATTCCGACATGGCCTTGTCGCGGGCATCCGCGGGCAGGGGGGCTTTTTCTATGCGGCGGCGCATGTTTTCCGCATCCATTTCCTCGCTGTCGTCGCCCAGTTCTTTTTGAATCGCACGCAGCTTTTCCTGCAGAAATGCGTCGCGGCGGCCGTTTTCCATTTGCTGGTTTATGCGGCGGTTGATGGAATCTTCTATTTTCATCGTCTCGCCCAGCAGGTTGACCTGGCCCAGCAGAATAATCAGTTTTTCCAGCCAAGTGTTTGCGCACAGAATCTGGACGGATATGTCCGTTTCAACGTCCAGCATTTGCACGACCGAGTCTATGAACGCCGGCAGCGGATAATTTTGTGCAACAGCGCGCAGCTTGTCCGTCTTGGCCTTGCGCGATGCATATAGCGACTGCAGATTTGCGGTTATCTTGTCGCGCAATGCAACGACGCGTTCCGTTTCCATGTCGTCCAGAATTTCCAGCGGCGTCATTTCGCCGGTAAACAATCCGTTTTCAACGGAAATGTCCGATATCTTTACAACGCCCGTCGTGCGTACTATTGCGTGAACCGAACCGTCCGGCATGCGTAAAACCTGGGCGATGTCGCCGATTGTCCCCGCATCATATACATCCCCGGCCTCGGCCGGATAGCCCCAGCTGTGCTGCGGCGTCAGGACGATGCGGCGGCTGTTTTTCATCGCGGCTTCTATGCAGGCGATAGATAATGGATTGTCTATGTACAGCGGCACGGTTAATCCCGGGCTGACGACAAGATTTCGAAAAGGTAAAATATATTCTTTCATGGTAAAACTAATAATAAGGCATTTTTATTGATTTTCAAGAGCAATATGGACAAGAATAAAATGAACTTTTATAGTGCGGGATATGTTGGGGGGGCGGATTCTTCGCCGGGCAAAACGAATATAAAAAAATCCCCGATTGCGGGGATTTTTTATGCGTTGTCGCAATATTAACGACGGCGGTTGTTATAGCCGTTATGCTGGGCGGCACCGCTGCTGCGCTTTGACAGATAACGTGCCGCAATCAGAACCAGCCATTCCAGCGACAGCAACGCCAGCTGAATCAGTTTGTTTTCAAATCCGTGTGTCCAGCCCAGAATATATACCAACTGTGCAATAAACGAAACATACAAAATCCCAAACACACCGGTAAAGAATACTTTTTTTACTTTTCCAAACATTTTTTTGCCTTTTTATTTTTAATGTGTTTAATGCCGGGTTTCTGGTGCCAGGCACCCGGCGGCCCCGCAATTGCTAAAACGAATGCGGCCAACAATCGCCGGCGGCATTCAACGCCATATTAGGCAGCCATTGCAAAGCGAACATTGTCGTTCGCAGCGATTCTATCGCCATTCAGTTTTTATTCGGCTTTTTACGACGCCACGTCGGATTCACCCGATTTGTCTTTCATCATCTGTCGAAGCTATTACACCCCCGTATTTTTTATTGGTGGAGGTGCCGGGTACCGCCCCCGGGTCCAAAATGACTATTTCACAATGGATTCAGAATCATCACCGCTTGCGCGATGCGACAATTATAAATCTTTACAGTGGAAATTGCAAGTTTTTAAGTTATAATGCCGAAAAAAGGGCACTGACAATGAAATTCTTGGACAAGGCAAAAATTCACATCAAGGCGGGCGACGGCGGCAACGGCGCGGCCAGTTTCCGTCGCGAAAAATACATAGAATTCGGCGGGCCGAACGGCGGCGACGGTGGCCGTGGCGGCGACGTGGTGTTTCGTGCGGTGCCAAATGTAAACACGCTGATTGATTATCGGTACAAGACACATTTTGCCGCCCAGCGGGGCCAGAACGGAATGGGCAAGATGCGCACCGGCTATTCCGGCGAGACGCTGGTTCTGCCGGTGCCGACGGGTACCGTCATCCTGTCCGAGAACGAGGAAATAGAATACGCCGACCTGAATGCCGACGGAATGGAATACCGCGCGGCGCGCGGCGGAAACGGCGGATGGGGCAACCTGCATTTCAAAAGCCCGACAAACCGCGCCCCGCGCCAGGCCAACGACGGCCTGCCCGGGGAAGAACGCACGCTGGTCCTGCGGCTGAAGCTGATTGCGGACATCGGATTGGTCGGATTCCCCAATGCCGGCAAGTCCACATTGTTGTCCGCGCTGACGGCGGCAAGGCCGAAAATTGCGAACTATCCGTTTACCACCCTGAATCCGCAATTGGGGGTCATGTATGCGCACAATCGCGAATTTGTCATGGTAGACTTGCCCGGATTGATAGAAGGCGCCCATACCGGTGTCGGGCTGGGCGACAGATTCCTGGGGCATGCCGAACGCACCAAGATGATAATTCACGTGATTGACGGTACGGAACAGGATTGGGGCGGACGTTATCGCGCAATCCGTCATGAAATGGATTCTTATGGGGGCGACTTGCTGTCCAAGCCGGAAATGGTTGTGATAAACAAGATTGACGCGCTGGATGCGGATGAATTGGACGCACGCATGTCGGAATTCAAAAAATCGTTCGGACGAAAAAAACGCCCGGAAATATTAACAATCAGCGCTGCCGGCCGTCTGGGTATTGATACATTGATTGCGGCTGTTGAAAAAAAGTTTTTGGACATAGAAAATCATGAATAATAAAAACCCGCTGGCGCCGGATATGAAAATGTCGGAAAAATACCGCGCCTATTTGCACGATTGTGATTCTGCCGCCATGGCGCAGCGCGCCGATGGGACGTCTGTGCCGCTGCGGGAAGTCAGTGTTGCAGATGTTGAATTTATCGGTGGAATGTGGCGCGTGCAGACACGTCTGGCATATCGGGTGGATGTCATCAGAAAATGCCCGATGGTTCTGGGGGATAAAATAAACCTGCAGGAAAAGAATTATTTCGAATTTTATCGGGCTGCGCTGCCGCCGCAATACAATTGCTATGGCCCCATAGGGGGACTGGTTTTTGACAAGGTTGTGGCCAAGTATACGACCGATCGCGGCGTGTTCTGGGCATATGGCGACAGCGTGGCCGATGCGCGCGCATTTCTGGGTATCAAATTGTATGACGAATACATGGATTTGATACATAATTTTGCATGCAAAAAAAAGCCTCGGTCGTTATAAGCGGCATAATAATTTTTTTGATTTTTCAATTACCATGTGCTAGGATTTTATGCACAAGCTAAACTACATAAAGGAGAAAATCATGGCAACACTAAAAGGAACGCAGACCGAAAAGAATTTGCTGATGGCATTTGCCGGCGAATCCCAGGCGCGCAACCGTTATACCTTCTTTGCATCCAAGGCGAAAAAGGAAGGCTATCAGGCAATTGCGAAAATCTTTTTGGAAACTGCGGACCAGGAAAAGGAACACGCGTCTCGTCTGTTCAAGTTTTTGGAAGGCGGTGATTTGGAAATTACCGCGTCTTTCCCGGCCGGCAAAATCGGAACTACATTGGAAAATCTGAAGGCGGCGGCATACGGTGAACACGAAGAAAATACCGAAATGTATCCGAAATTTGCCCAGATTGCGGCCCAGGAAGGCTTCCCGGCGATTGCGGAAGTTTTGAAAAACATCGGTTATGCCGAACGTTATCATGAATCGCGTTATCGCGCACTGGCCGAAGCCATTGAAAACGGCACATTGTTCAAACAGGACAAGGTTGTCATGTGGCGCTGCACAAACTGTGGCAACTGGCACATCGGAACCGAGGCCCCGGAAATGTGCGCGGCATGTCTGCATGAACGCGGATATTTCATCAGCGAAGGCACAATTTCCCGCTGCGATACAAACGAAGGTTTTTGCGAATACACAAACATTGATGAATAATATCACAAGTTGTTTAAAAGGGGCCGTTTTTTCGGCCCCTTTTTTTATTGTTATTTTCACAGTGTTCCTGATTTTAACTCGGATGCGACATAAAATTTGTATTTTCGTGGTATAAAACGCATAAGCGCGAAATCCGGGTCGTCTGGGCCGTTGTATCCGAATTTTGCAAATTCCGGTCGCCAGTGCACGCGTCGCAACGCCATGTCCGCAATAAATTCGATTTCGCCGAACAGTCGCACCGCATGACGGTTTGCGTCGTTGAAATAGTACAGACAGCATTTAGGATTAGCGCGCAGTTGTGCCGCCTTTGGCGTTTTTGCGCCGGTCATGAACATCAGTGTCAAATCATTCGCATCACGGTTCATTGCATTGGATACGTGTCGTGTTTCTGGGTATTCGGTCGCGCCGCACGTACACAATTGCAGGGCGTCGCACGCCCTGACTATTTCTAAAATTGCCGCGATATTTTCGTCTGACGTCATTTAATTTCCATTTGTTCCAAAATTTTGTTCAGCTTGCGCAGCGAACTGTGCGAGCATCCGCGCCCGCGCCATGTCATCAGTTCTTGTCCCGTTTTCTGGTCGGCAATGGATACGTTGAAATTCCACCACCAAAAACCATTCAGCGGACACCAAAACGGATTGAACATTTCACGGCGTTCATTTACTTTGACAATATAGCGCGCATCGTTTGGAACGCCAGCGGAATCAATTTCTATTCCTTCGGCGCCGTCGTTCAAATGTGTGGCTGATTTGGCGATGCCGACAACCACGTTATATCCACGTGCCTCCATCTGTTGCTTGATGCTGCGGCGCATTGTGTATCCGCCGCGGTCCGCGTAAAATGTTTTGGTGGTATCCAGTGTACCGGGCTTTACATAAATACTGTTGCAACCCGCCAGTGCCAGTGCAATTAACAAAAATCTGAACATATGAATTCCCTCCTATTTATATTATGTATGAACTGTAGCGGGAATTATTTCCTGTTGCAATCGTATTTTTGCCGAACGTGTGCGCGGCGTTTAAATATGTGAAAGCACTGCTTGCATTTTTTATAAAAAGCGGTACAATCAGGAATACTTGCACCCGTGGCTCAACTGGATAGAGCATCGCCCTCCGAAGGCGGGGATTGCGCGTTCGAATCGCGCCGGGTGCACCAGAATAAAAACCGGCATAAGCCGGTTTGTTTTTTATTTTATATGCCGCGATTAGAACGCGCGTTCGACAATGACTAGTCGAGACAAGCATTCGCGCAGTCGAGACGTCAGGAATGCCACGCAGGCATTTATGCCGAGTGAATCGCGCCGGGTGCACCAGAATAAAAACCGGCCTAAGCCGGTTTGTTTTTTTATCCGCGCTGCAGCAGGCTTAGCATAAATTCGTCCAAATCCCCGTCCAGAACCGCATCGGAATCAGTTTTTTCGACCCCGGTGCGCACATCCTTGACCAGCTGGTATGGGTACAGTACATAGTTGCGAATCTGGCTGCCCCATTCGATTTTCTTTTGCGCGGCCTTGGCGGCATTTTCCTCCTCGGCGCGTTTCTGCAGTTCCAGTTCATACAGGCGCGAACGCAGCATTTTCATCGCCATTTCCTTGTTTTGAATCTGGCTGCGTTCGTTCTGGCATGTTACCACCGTATTCGTAGGCAGGTGGGTTATGCGCACCGCGCTGTCGGTTTTGTTAACATGCTGGCCACCCGCGCCGGACGAACGGTATGTATCAATCCGCAGGTCTTTGTCGTTTATTTCTATTTCTATGGTGTCGTCGATGTCGGGCCATACGTCGACGGATGCGAAGCTGGTCTGGCGTTTGCCATTGGCGTTAAAGGGTGATATACGCACCAGACGATGCACACCGATTTCATTCTTTAGCCAACCGTACGCGCGTTCGCCAGATATGCGGTATGTAATGTTTTTTATTCCCGCGGTGTCGCCTTCGTGTTCTTCTATGACCTCTGTTGAAAATCCGTGCCGCTCGGCCCAGCGGGCGTACATCCGCGACAGCATCTGGGCCCAGTCTTGGGCCTCGGTTCCGCCGGCGCCGGCCTGGATGAACAAGAATGCGCCGTTATTGTCCGCCGGGTCTTTGAACAGGGTGATAAATTTCGCGCGGTGCGCCGTATCCGCCAAATTTTCAATCGCTGCGACAACATCCGCGTCATCCGGGGCGATTTCATATAAATCACGCAGGTTGGCATATTCGGATTCCATTGCGCGCAGTTCGCTTAACGCCTTTTCCTTGGATGATTTTTTCTGCATTACAGTACGCGCGGCGTCCGGATTATCCCAAAATTCGGGATTTTCGGTCTGGCGGGTCAGTTCGCTTATTTCAGATTCCAGCTTTGCCGGGTCAAAGAAACCCCCTGACGGCGGAAATGTCGTCGGAAATTCGGGTTAAAATTTCATTTGGTATAATCATGCCCGAATTATTATAGATTTGTCAGTGCAAATCAATCGATTTGTTGCATGCCGTGTTAAATGAATGTTTGCCTTTTGAATCCCGATGTGTTAAAATTTCTGATAACGAGAGGGATTTTCAATGAAAAACATCTTTGCATTGTTTGGTTTGGTCGGATTATGCTGCTGGGGCGGTGGGGCATATGCACTGTCTGCGGGTACCGTGGGGGCGTCAAACACCGTGCGCGGGGTATCGTCGTCTGCGTCCGGAACGGGCGGCGCGCGCGGGAACCAGGGTCTGGCAAATGCGTACAAGGCAAATCAGCGCAATACATATTATATGATAACCCAGCCCGATGTCGACACCGCGTGCCGTGAACGCATTTACAAGTGTCTGTCGGATTATTGCGGGGACGTTTCCGTCATCCCGGGCCAGCGCGACGGCCGTTGCCAGTATGCGACCGAAAGCGAACTGTACAATTATACATTGCTGTGCCTGCAAAAGGACACATCTATCCTGCTGCCGCAGTACGATACGAACACACGTACGGGCGTTGGTGGCATGAACACCGCGGCGCGTCTGTGTCCGTCGTATGTGCAACAGGAATTGATGTCTTATCTGGCGATGTCAAACATGGCCACACAGCTGAGCAAGTCTCATTCCGATTTGTGCCTGCAGCGTCGCCAGGAATTGGAAGCCGCCATGGCATGTCATTCGGTTTCGCTGGCGTACGGGAACGAAACGACCAGCATGCTGACATCGCAACTGACGGACTATTGCGGTGCAGGCGTTCCGGGGGGCAGTGCGGAAATGGTCACCCGTTTTGCAAACGCGGGCAATGTCGGCGCCAGTGTTTGGGGATGGGCGGAAAAAATCGTCAGTTTGGATTTAAATAAAAAGGGCGCCGACTGGCAGAATGCGGTTGACGCGGTGCTGGCCGGGTATACAAACCGAATGAATTTGGCGTGCGGCGATAATATGCAGCTTAATACGGTTTCGCACACATCTTCCGGCGCATCTCAGCCGACCGCACTGCAGACGGCGGCGGCGCTTATCACCGGGGTTGCGTTCCCGACCGTGGAAGAGGCAAAAGAAAACCCGTATGAAAACTGGCCGGTTTATATGGAAATCACATCCATGTCGGAATTGTGGAGCTATGGCACCGCGCATCAGGTGGTAAACGCCGCGATGTCGTTGCCGGCGACAACCCAGAACGCGTTTCTGTCTTCGGCCCAGATTGACAATATGAAAAACGCATACAAGCGCGGAACTAAGGTGTTCATTATGCGCGACAGTGCGCGCTGCTATGTCGTGCCGGTCGCATCAATGACCGGCGAGGAATCGTCCCTGATTGCGCAAATATTTGCAAACTGCGTCAGCAAGTAATTTTAAAATCCCCCGCCTTGGGGGATTTTTTCGGACGCGGGACTTGTGCAGTTTTTAAAAATTTGATATAATTTCACTCAAATGAAAGTATCCAGACGTACTCTTTTGAAAATAACCGGTTTTTCAGTCGCGGCGGTGGCTATCGCGCCCAAGATGGCGCTGGCGGCACGAAATTCGTTGCGCTCGCTGCGAACCGGTGTTCAGCCGGGAAACAAAACCCGCCTGGTGATTGAAACATCCATGCGCCCCAGCTATATGCTGTCGTATCCTGAAAACCGTTTGATAATAAGTTTGGCAAATACGGCCGCAAATCAATCGCTGTCGCCGTCGCTGGCGTCGGGAACGCTGATATCTTCTGTTTCCCAAACCCAGGTTGGCGACCGCCTGCAGATTGCGGCAAACCTGCGCAAACCTGTCGGCCAGATTCCGAAAAATCAAATCATGGTTTTGGAACCGAACGGCGATTACGGATATCGTCTGGTTTTGGATTTTGCCGCCGGCACTGCGCCGGCCAGAACTGCAACGGCCGCTGCATCAACGGGAACGAAAACGGCGCCCGCGCATAAATATGTTATCGTCATTGATGCGGGACACGGCGGCAAGGATCCCGGCTGCATAGGCAAGGGCGGAACCCGTGAAAAGGATATCGTTCTGGCGGTGGCGAAAAAGCTGCGGACGAAATTGGATGCGGCGGGATTCAAAACTTATATGACACGCAGCGATGACCGATATCTTAAATTGGCCCAGCGTGCCGAAATCGGCGAACAGCGCAAGGCGGACTTGTTTTTATCACTGCATGCGAACGCAAACCCCAGCCGTGCAATGAAGGGCTTCTCGATTTACACATTGTCCGAAAAGGCGTCCGACGAAGAAGCGAAAAAATTGGCCGAATCCGAAAACGCGGCCGATAGAATAGGGGTGTCCGATTTCTCTGACTTTGAAAAAGACATACGTGTCGCGTTGTCTGCGCTGCAGCAGCATGCCTTGGCCGAAATGAGCGAAGAGTATGCCAACGGATGTTCGCGCGCGTTTCGCAGCGGCGGGATAGAGGCGCAGCCCGGCCCGGGCGTTCGTCATGCGCCGTTCGCGGTTTTGCGTTGCGCGGTCCCCAGCGCGTTGATTGAACTGGGGCATTTGTCAAATGCGGCCGAAGAGCGTTTGCTGAAATCCGACAACCACCAGAACAAGCTGGTTAACGCAATTGTAAAATCAGTAAAAAATTATAATTTTGATGTATAAAATGCGGCGGAATTTCCCGCCGCATTTTTAATACAGACATGTATTGGTGTAGTGCCATGTGCCGGTATCATCTTTGGCCTGGCATTCGTCGCCGTCGCAATTTATCTTGCATGCATTGATTGGAAACGATGTCAGCCGGCCGGACATGTTGCGATGGGGTATGTTTGCGATGTTTCGGTCTCGTCGCCGGATGAACCGACGCTTGATACATATTCCTTCGTCGCTGCGGTTATGGCAAATGTTTGTGCAAAGGCAGAATCTGGCGCACCACTACTGCTATCCGTTGGAACATGTACGTCGCAGTATTGTTCACGGCAGTTGCTGATTGCGGTTGCCTCTGCCACGGATGAAGACATGGTGTTGGGGACGGCCCAGTATATTGAACTCTGCGAAGTGTCGGTTATTGCGTTCTGGTTTTTACTAAAGAACGTTTCTGCATTCGCCGTGTTTACTGTAGACAGAATAATGCACATTACACACAGGTTCTTTTTCATTCTTTACTCCATTTTCCCGCCCGTTGCACCCCCCCCGGCGGGGTGCAAACAAAAATCCACCAAAATTGGTGGTTGGAGTTTGAACGTCTTTTTCTGACGCAGCTAATGGATTTCTAAGTCCAAATACGGAACACCCGTATCATTAAGAATTATAGCATGTTTAAGACACTGCATGCAACCTATTTATTAAAGTGTTTTCCCGTTTGTTAAACAGGGGAATAAAAAAATCGCCCCATCCGGGGCATTTTTTTATCCTGGCGGAGGTAGATAATTCTACGGTCAATTGCATACAATATAACAGGAAAAAAGCGTTCAAGAGTTCTTGAAACAATCCAACATTTTACACAAGGCCCCAATATGTTATAATCGACAAAACAAACAGTAAAAAGCCCAAAATCGGAGCCAACAGGACGCGTTCGCGATATATCTTTGCCAAACGAAACGACATAACAGCTAAGATAGGCAACAGCAATACAATGCATGTAATATCATTATTTATCATACAATTCAAATGCGTACCATCAATATCAAACTGACATGCATTTGCCCAAATATGATTAAATTTTGAAATTCTACCTATACACGCAATATCAAATATAAAAACATACAAGGCACAAAACAAACATATTGTCGCGACATAACTTGTTATGTTTAATGTTTTTTTCATTTTGTGCCTTTGTTTTTTAGTATTTTACTTTAATAATTAAATCTTTTCCATTATTTTTGAACCAAGTTGCAAATCCTGGCATTTCATTTGTTAGATCAATACAACCCGCAGAACCGGGCTCGTCGCCACCATGAATACTGAAACCACCTCGACCAAACGTATTTGTTTCTTTAGAGGGTTCCAACCATACTCTATGTTTTCCCCAACCATGTTCACCACCAGGCCACGAAGTATATTTTTTTATAGGGCCATAATCATCTCTATTTTGAAAATCTTTTTTTCTCGCAACATATGTTCCTTGTGGAATCGGCCCAGTATCTGTTTTATTTTGATATTCTGGAGATTGATATCCTGGCTTGCCGGACACCCCGGCAAATTCAGCAACTTTTTCACCACCATCATAAACAGCCAATGTTTTGCCATCAAAGACTGCATATTGGTTATCTTTTGCATTGACTGGTCCTTTAAAGGTTGAGCCATTGTATTCAAAATCTGCTTTTGGTTCTTTTGTTTGATGTTGCAATTCATTATTTATTTTGGCTTCGGTTTGATAACCGGGTTTCACAATGCCACGTTCGGGCAATCCATGTTCGCGTTGGAATTTATTAATCGCATCAAACAAATTCTGGTTAGGATATTCATTTAAATCATCTGGTGTTTCACCGGCTCTGGTATCGGGATCATAAAACCCAAGTTTATTTAGAGCATCTTTCAACCATTTAACGTCCCTTGGTTCAGAATTTCTGTCGCGTCCAACCGGATTACCTAAATTAGATTCATGTTCAGGCGCTTCCTCAATATCTTTTCCCGACAAAGAACATTTACAGTTCGGGTGGAACGGCGGCCCAGACACAACCTTGCCATCAACAACCAACGCAACACACCCGCCACATTCACCACCACAATCTATTTCTTTATATGTATGTTTCGGTTTATTAGTTGTATCATCTTTTGTTTCCGGAGGTTGTTTATAGATATCCAATACTAATTCCCCATATTCATTCCAAGTAACATCTCCCCAATTTGTAGCCATATTATTTTTTCCTGTGTTATAAAAAAAAGCCCCGCGGGCGGCGGGACAATAAAAAACGGCGACAAATGTCGCCTTTGTTCTTGCTAGAGATTATACCACAAATTACGATAAAAAGCAATATAAACTGGCATCGATGTTTTGGGCAAGGTATGCTGCGCGACGGATTTTGGTGCAATTGGCCGCGACAGAGAACATACACTGGTACCGTTGCTGATAAAAATCCCCGGATTCCGGGGCAAAAGAAACATCCCGACGGTTTACCGTGGGATGCTCTATATTCCTGGCGGAGACGAAGGGATTCGAACCCTTGATACCGTTGCCGGTATACACGATTTCGAGTCGCGCGCATTCGACCACTCTGCCACGTCTCCTGTGGATGGGATTATACATATTTGAAATTCTTTTGCAAGGGATTAATAGCTTATTTGACATTTCTTGTGGGCGATATAAAATATATGTCATGAAAACGTTTAATGAACAGGTTTATGACATTGTTGCCCGCATCCCAGTCGGGCGGGTGGCCACATTCGGGCAGATTGCACGTATGATTGGCCGACCGCGAATGGCGCGTTTTGTCGGATATGCGTCGAATAACAAGGCCTCGTGGCATCTGCCGTGGCATCGGGTTGTCTTCAAGGACGGCAGTTTGTGCGGCGCCGGATTTTTTGAACAACAGTACAAGGCGTTAAAGGCCGAAGGCGTGAAATTCACAAAAGATAAAAAAGTTTTGATAGAGCAGTTTCAATGGGATCCCGACCGCGACGGGGTGCCGATGGATATTCGTGATTTTCCGCTGGTGTTTTAATTAAAAAAAACGGGGTCTACGCCCCGTTTTTTATTTCTTTTTGTTTTTTGCGCCGTTCGTCGACCGCGATGGCTTTTTTTGCAATTTGTTTGCTATTTCCTCTGCCGGCAGGGCGCGGAAGCTGAAAAACCAGGCACGGCTGTCGATTTTTCCGCCCGGGGTGCGCATGCCGTTCATCATGCGGCGCATGTCTTCGGCGGTTGCGGGTGATGCCACCAGCACGTCGTCCCCCGGCAGCCAGTCGGCCGGCGTGGACACCTTGAACGCGTCGGTTGTCTGCAGCGCAACCAGCATTCGCTTGATTTCATCAAAATTGCGTCCGGTTGATGCGGGATAATATAGTATTGCGCGTATTATTCCCTTGGGGTCGATTATAAAAACCGCGCGCACGGCATGGGTTTCAGACGCGTTGGGATGAATCATTCCGTATTGTTTGGCAACGCGCATGGCGGCGTCATCGATGACGGGGAATGTTATCTCCATATCGGTCCAGTCGCGGTATTTTATCCCGCGGATGGCGTCAATCCACGCCAAATGGGACGAGATGCTGCCGACGGACAGACCGATAAGTTCGGTATTAAGGTCGCGCAGTTCTTCGCCCATGGCCTGAAACGCCATGAATTCAGATGTGCAAACCGGTGTAAAGTCCGCCGGATGCGAAAACAATACCACCCATTTGCCCGCATAATCTGCCGGGAAATCAACGGGGCCATTGGTGGTCATTGCATGAAATGCCGGTGCCGGGTCGCCAATCAGTGGCATTGTAGGCGCCGTGTTTTCGGTGCATTCGTCCGCACCGCAGTCGCATATGTCGAATAAATCGTGCATAACTTTCTCCTTTGCTTTGTCCGGATTTCAGGCTATCACGCGTTGCGTCGGGCGACACCAAGAACATATTCATAAATCAAAAAAAACTTTACTCTTGATAAAATATGCTAAGATATAAATAATTGAGGGCAAGAAAAAGGAAAGAAAATATGAAACGTTCGGACATAGTACGCTCTATTCAGGTTATGTTTAAACACATGCGCGCGTCGGATGCGGCCGCGATATTGGATACGGTATCAGACCATATGATTGAATCCGTCGCCGATGGCCACAGAATAGAAATCCGCGGATTTGGCACGTTTCAGCCGCGCGCGCGCGCAACAAAAATCGGATATAACCCGGCGACGGGAAAACCGATGCCGTTGCAGGCCAGCACGACAATCCTGTTCAAGCCCAGCCGCGAGTTAACAAAAAAAATGAATGGATAAAAAATGTTGTTTGGTAAAAAATCCGGAATTAAAAACCGCAACCGCGAACGCTATGACCGTGTTCGCCGGCTGATGTGGATAAAATGCGAATCCTGTGGACGCCTGGTCTATTACAAGGATTACAAAGACAATCATTATATATGCCCGCGATGCGGACGTGCGTTCATCATGACACCGAAACAGCGTTTCGACCTGTTGTTTGATAACACCGAATGGGAAAAAATCACACTGCCCACGGTTTCCGACGATCCGCTGAATTTCGTAGACCGCATGCCGTACAAGGAACGTCTGGCCGCGGCGCGTGCCGACACAGGTGCGAACGATGCGATTACAACTGCCGACGGCGTTATCGGTGGCGTGCCGGCGACGGTATGCGTGCTGAACGGTGATTTCATGATGGGGTCCATGGGACGCGCGGCCGGCGACGGCATAGTTGCCAGTATGGAGCATGCCATCGAAAAAAAGCAGCCGTTCATAATGGTGACTTGCAGTGGCGGCGCCCGCATGCAGGAAAACATATTGTCATTGATGCAAATGGCGCGCACCACGGTTGCTGTAAACAAGTTGAACGCGAATGGAATTCCATACATCGTGATTCTGACAGACCCGACATATGGCGGCGTTACGGCGTCATTTGGAATGCTGGGTGATATTCACATCGCGGAACAGGGCGCGCGCATTGGTTTTGCCGGCCGTCGCGTAATCGAACAAAACATTCGCGAAAAACTGCCGTCGAACTTTCAAACAGCGGACTATCTGTATGAACACGGCATGGTTGACATGGTTGTGCCGCGCGCCGGAATGCACGACGCGCTGGTCAAGATATTGGCCGTGTTGACGCGACAGGAACGCGCGCCAAAGCAGATTAATGTCGCGACACCGGCGATGGATGCGTCAAAAAAGATTCGCGGCATGGGCGAAACCGACGCCTATGACAAGGTTTTGCTGGCACGCCATGAAAATCGTCCCCACTTTCTGGACTATATTGCCGGAATTGTGGATGATTGGACATATCTGGCCGGCGACAGAACGTTTGCCGAAGATGCCGCCATGGGCAGCGGAATCGGTTTCTGGCGCGGTATCCCGGCCGTGATAATCGGCCAGGAACAGGGCCGCAACATTGAAACACGGCAAAAGCATCGTTTCGGCATGGTTAATCCGGATGGATATCGCAAGGCGCAGCGCATGATGCGTCTGGCGGAAAAATTCAATCTGCCGATAATATCGTTGTTTGACACAGCGGGCGCGTTTGCCGGTCGCGAAGGTGAAGAACGTGGCCAGTCGCAGGCGGTTGCGGAATCAATTGCAACCGGGCTGCGGGTCAAGACGCCGTACGTTGCGGTAAATGTTGGCCAGGGCGGTTCGGGCGGTGCGATTGCAATCGGCACCGGGGACAAGGTCTTGATGCTGGAAAATGCGATTTATTCGGTTATTGCACCTGAATCCTGCGCCAGTATTTTATGGAAGGACAACAAATTCAAGGCCACCGCAGCCCAAGCAATGAAACTGACTGCGCGCGACATGGCGGACTTGAATGTTATCGACAAAATCATAAACGAACCGGCGGGTGGTGCACACACCGATTGGCAGACAACGATGGAACTGTTGTCGACGGCCGTTGCAGACGCTATAACGGAATTGCAGCAGGTTCCGGCATCTGAACTGCCGGCGCGTCGTGCGGACAAGTTTATTGCCATGACCCGGGATGTTGAAATCTATAGTCCGGAACATAACGCCGAACAATAAAAAACGCCCTTGCGGGCGTTTTCTTTTTTAAATTGTTATTTTCATACTTGCATTCGCCAAAGGGTTCCTATATAATACCCACACACGGAGCGTTGGCAGAGTGGTAATGCAGCAGATTGCTAATCTGTGAGGGCGTATTAGTCCTCCATAGGTTCGAGTCCTATACGCTCCGCCAGATATATAACTCATCCCATGGAATACCTGTGGGATGTTTTTTTTTGCCTCCGAATCCGAGGGCTTTTTATATAACTCGTCCATGTTATAGCCCGAATTTCCAAAAATGCAAATTTAAAACCATTTTGTAAAATCATCCATTTGAGATGTTAGGTCAATACAGCCTAATGAACCTAATTCTTTCCCACCGTGAATATTGAATTTGCTTCGTCCAAGCATGTTGTTTTGTGGCGATGTGTTTGGCGGCACGGAAAAGCTGGTCAGTTTTTCATTTGCAAAATGGCGGCGGTTTGATTATCATTTTTACGATATCAAAGGAAAAACCGTCATGACCATCAGATTATTCAATACAATGTCCAGAAAAATAGAAGAATTCAAACCGCTGACGCCGGGACGCGTCGGGTTTTATTCTTGCGGACCGACGGTGTACCATTATGCCCATATCGGCAATTTGCGCACAATGATTCACAGCGACATATTAAAGCGCATGTTTATCGAAAACGGGTACGATGTGCGTCATGTAATGAACATCACAGACGTGGGGCATCTGACCAGCGATGCGGATGATTCCGGCGAAGACAAAATGGAAAAGGGTGCCGCCCGTGAAAACAAATCCGTATGGGATATCGCCAAATTTTATAAAGAAGAATTCCTGCATGATTATGACGACTTGAACATTATACGCCCGACCGAAATGCCGCATGCAACGGATTATATCCCCGAACAAATCGAATTGGTTCAGAAATTGGAACAGCTGGGTTATACATACGAAATCCAGGGGGACGGAATTTATTATGACACGTCGAAATTTTCGGCATACGGTGCGCTGACGGGCGGGGCGATTGACGGAAACCGCGCCGGCGCCCGTGTGCAGTTCAATCAGGCAAAGCGCAATCCAACAGACTTTGCATTATGGAAATTTTCGCCGCGCGATGTTCGGCGTCAAATGGAATGGGACAGTCCGTGGGGCGTCGGATTTCCGGGCTGGCAC
The DNA here is from genome assembly GCA_947054455.1 of uncultured Alphaproteobacteria bacterium. Lineage (GTDB taxonomy): Bacteria > Pseudomonadota > Alphaproteobacteria > Rs-D84 > Rs-D84 > Enterousia. The sequence goes on along the minus strand of CAMRWN010000002.1, from coordinate 130,479 downwards.
GCGGAATGCAGCGCGATGAGCATGAAATTGCTGGGGGCGCATTTCGACATACATACCGGCGGCGAAGATTTGTCCCGCGTGCATCATACAAACGAAATCGCACAGTCTGAGCCGATAACCGGAAAACCATGGGTCAACTATTGGGTACATTTCAGTTTCCTGGTCGACAAGTCCGGGGAAAAAATGAGCAAATCCAAGGGTGAATTTCTGGGGCTTGATGCGCTGCGCCGGCGCGGTTATGACCCGATGGCGTACCGGTATCTGATACTGTTGGGGCATTATCAGACACAACTGGCGTTTTCGTGGGAAGCAATGGACGCGGCGGCGGCCGGATATAAGAATATTGTTCGCCGCGTGGTGGATTTGCTGAAAACAGCGCCCGAGGCCCTTGACAATGCGCGCTTTGACCAGTGGCGTAAAAAAATCCTGGCGCCGGTATCGGACAACATGAAAACCGCAGAAACTCTGGTCCGCATTCAAGAAATGTCCAAAGATTCTGATATCAATGCCGCGACCAAGATTGCGCTGTTTGAATTTGCAGACCGTCTGCTGGGGCTGCAGTTTATTGACCGGGCGCGCAAAATGCTGGCACTGGAAAACACCGATGTGCCGGCGGAAATACAAAGCCTGGCAGATGCGCGCGCGGCGGCCAAGGCGGCGCGTGATTGGGCCGCGGCCGACAATCTGCGCAATCAGATTGATGCCGCCGGCTGGTCCGTGGTAGACACACGCGACGGAATGAAAATCATAAAGAAAGCTTGAGAATGTTAATGTCCGGCGTTGCCGGACATGTTTTTTGGAAAAAATGGCTTGAAAATGGGCGTGTTTTGGTGTATATTGCCCCCAGTAAAAAGAGGAACGTTCATGAATTACCCGTATATGCCGAAATCAACCGCGCTTTGGTTGATTGAAAACACCGCACTGACATTTGAACAAATCGCTGATTTCTGCGGTCTGCATGAATTGGAAATTAAAAATATCGCCGATGCCGAAACATACAAGATTCAGGGTTTAAATCCGATTTTAAACGGCCAGCTGACACGTGAAGACATCGCCGCGTGCGAAGCCGACCCGAACGCCCGCCTGACACTGCGTGATGAAATAGTTGTCGCACAAAAGGCACAGAACAAAAAGGGTGTTGGATATACGCCGAAATTGCACCGCCAGAACCGTCTGGGCGGCATTTTGTGGATTCTGAAGAATTATCCGGAACTGTCCGACGGACAGGTGGCACGCCTGATGCGCAGCACCAATCCGACCGTCGCGTCCGTACGCAATAAAACACACAGTTCTTATTCGCTGATTCAGATTCAAAGCCCGATTGTTTTGGGGCTGGTTTCCGAATCCGCATTGCACGAAGCGATTGCCAAGGCAAAGAAAAGCAAATAATAAACATACATTCGTATAACAGCGCAAAGGGCGTCTCATGGCTAAAAAACTTGATGAAGCAACCAAGTTGCTGATGGATTCATTGCCGGAAAACCTGCAAAGACTGGCATCCAGTGCGATAGAGGTCGGCTATCTGTCTCAGTTGGATTTTGATACTGCGACCGAAGCGGACGAGGTGCCTGACGCCGAAAAAGACGAAGTGTTGGATTTCTTTCAGCAGGATTTGGGGCTGGAGTTTTTGGAAACCGGTGATTTTTCCAAAAACATGGATAAATATTATGACGACCCAGATGAAGAACCGTTGGACAAGACTCGCAATTTGCTCAATGCCGATGCAGAGCAGGTCGATGTCAACGACGATGATTACGAACACTTTGCAAAACAGCTGGAACGCAGTCAGACCGGAAATCTGGTGCTGGGCGTGCAAGATTCCGTTCAATCTTATCTGAAGCAAATCGGAACAGTTCAGTTGTTGACTGCCGCCGGCGAGGTTGCCATTGCCCAGCGTATAGAAGCGGCATCGCGCCTGATGGTGTACGGCCTGTGTGAAAGTCCCATGACCATCCAGGCAATGCTGGATTGGTATCAGCAGCTGCTTAATGACGACATCAGACTGCGTTATATCGTGAATCTGGAAGTAATGTATTCCAGCGAGGCCGAGCAAAAATCACTGGCCGCCTTGTCCGAGGCATTGAAATCCAAGGGTGTGGAACACGTTGACGAACTGGATGACGACGATTTGGATGATTTAGAGGAAAGCACCGCCGAAGAAGACGATGAAGAGGATGCCGACGAAGAAGACGGCGTAAAAAAGGAAGATACAGCACGCGGCACATCCGGCGTGCCAATTCCGGTCATGGAAGAAGCGCTGATGCCCATGATTACGGAACTGTTTACAAAAATCAAACGCATATTCAACAGCATGCAAAAGCTGCAGGCAAAACGACTGGAGAATTTGCTGACATCCGCCAAACCAGACGACGCGCTGGAAAAGAAATATACCAAGATGCGTCTGGAACTGTTTGAACACGTCAGCAAGATACGCCTTAACGACGACAGAAACGCCGAAATTTTGGAACAACTGACCAAGCGGGACCAGTTGCTGATGGGGCTGGAGGGTAAACTGCTGCGTCTGGCGTTGGCGAACAAAATAAAGCGCGAAGATTTTCTGGCCGAATACGCGGGCAACGAACTGAACCGAAACTGGGTCAAGAAAATGGCGAAGCACAAAAATCCTGCGTGGGTCAATTTTGCCAAAAAGCATGAAAAAGACATCCTGAAAATTCAAGAGGATATAACCGCCATCGCGAACGAAACAGGACAGCCGACCGCCGAATATAAAAAGGTGGTGGAACTGGTGCGTCGCGGTCAAACCGAAGCGGCCCGCGCCAAGCGCGAAATGATAGAAGCCAACCTGCGTCTGGTTATCAAATTTGCGAAAAAATCCAGCAACCGCGGATTGGGGTTGGATTTCTCGGACTTGGTTCAGGACGGCAACATCGGTCTGATGAAGGCGGTGGATAAATTCGACTATCGTTTGGGGAACAAGTTTTCAACATATGCGACCAACTGGATTCAGCAGGGCATATCGCGCAGCATCGCAGACCAGGCCCGCACAATTCGCATACCGGTTCATATGATTGATAATATACACAAGATTCAGCGTGCATCGCGCCAGTTTATGCACAAATACGGCCGCCAGCCGACCGCCGAAGAATTATCCAAGATGATTTATTTGCCGGTCGACAAGATTCACAAGGCGATGAAGGTGAATCTGAAGCCAATTTCACTGGAAGCGCCTGTCGGCAGCGAAGACGACAGTTCGCGTTTGGAGATTATCGCCGACGAAACGGCCAAAAATCCGTTTACATCCGCGGCCCAGAAAAATCTGCGTAAAATCGTCACACAGATTCTGTCGGAACTGGATCCCAAAGAGGAAACCGTTCTGCGCCAGCGTTTCGGAATGTCTACCAACAAAACCAGCACATTGGAAGAGGTGGGCGAATACATCGGCGTGACGCGTGAACGCATACGCCAGATTGAGCAAAAGGCGCTGAATAAACTGAAGCATCCGACGCGCGCGCGTAAATTAAAAAGCTTCTTGGAGGATTAAAAACAAAGCCCGTTGATAACAACGGGCTTTTGTTTTTGCGGCTTTTTTATTAAAGCCCCAAATCTTTTGATTTTGCATTCAGCACGGCGTTCATTGAGAATTCATCATTTTTTTTGCCGTCGCGCATCGGTGCGTTTGCCAGCCATTTTGCCTGGGTCATCGCATTGCGATAATCTGCAAACTCCTTGTTCAGGAACTGCAGGTCAATGGCAAATTCCCCTTCGTTCGACCGTGTTTTGGAATCTATATGCTTTATCGCCGCATTATGCAGAAATTTATTCAGATTACCGACAAGTCGCAGAAATTCCGGCGGCAGCCGTGATGCATCAAACTGGTATGCGGGATATCCGTCGGCAATCGCCGCGCGAACACATTCCGATAAATTTTCAGTATCCTTTACCGGCTGCAACGCATCGGTTCCAACAAAATCGTTCAGATAATACGTCATATGACGCTTGATATAGGCATGGGTCATCATCTTGGCCACGGCGTCAGAATTGGCCGCCACAAAGTCGCGGTTTTTTGTGTCCGCATATCTTATCGCAACGACAGTATCGCCCCACGTCAGTCCTTTGAACCATTCGGTCAGGTCTTGTGCATTTACAATATTCAAGGGTTTGTCATTGTTCGTATCAGATGTCTCCTTTCAGTGCTATATATATTTGGCCCAAATCGGTTTTAATTAATGTCGCGGCCAGTTTGTCCGCATTGTCGGCATTACGCGCACCGGCCAGAATCTTGTCAAAGCTGCGCACGAATTGGGTCGCCTGGGAACGGAACACGGCGTCCGATTTCAGCATTTCCCGCACGCGTTTCTTGTCGGCCGCCGACATCATCTTGGCCAACCATTTCGAGAAAATGGTTTTATCGCCGCCATGGTATTTCTTCCACACTACATCCGGTATTTCCGCACCGGCGGCACGCGTCAAATCCAGCGACTGTTCATGCATTTTTTCAAACATGCGTTCGCTCTGCTGTAAAAAGTCGGCACTGCTTACGCGACCGTATGCCGCCGGCGTGGCACTGATTGCATCCATGGGTGCGGTTGCGCGCGCGACCATCATTTGCTTGTTCAGTGTCTGCATGGTATTTACAGCCTTGGCGTAATCCGACATCAAATCAATCATTTGCTGGCGCGACTGGCCGGCCAAATCCTCCAGCTTTATGGCAGACTCGCTGATTGTGGCCGTGGATTCGGAAACAGTTGATTTCATCAATGCAATTTTTTCGTTCAGCGATGCCACGGTTTTTTCCAGATTCGCACCCGTCTCAACGGAACCGCGCGACAAGTCGGGCAGGGCTGCATAATACTTTTCAATCAATTCCGACAGCGGCTGCAGCTGGGCGGTTGTTTCCGCGGACATCTTTATAAGATTGGCCGACTGGCCCGACAGCTGGGTATGGGCAGTATTCATTTCAATCAGTGTTTCACGCACGCCGGTCGCCATTGCCTTGACAGATTCCGAAAACGCGCCGGCCGCCGTCTTGGTGTTTTCCAGTGTGATGTTTGCAACACCGGAAACCGTTTTCAATTCTGAAACAACGCCGGTTGCAAATTCCTTGATTTCGCTGTCAAAACGATTGGTCAATGTCGCCAGTTCTGTCGAAATTCCACGGACGGCGGCCTCGGTCGTGCCGGCGGACGACATCAATGCCTCGACCGCATCGGTCAGTTTTCGAATCTGCTTTTCAATAGAGGATTCCGTCAACCGAACCTGTCCTGCGACAACATTTGCCGTATTGGTCAGTGTATTCATCTGGCTGGTCAGCTGTTTTTTCGACTGCTTGCCGAACGAATCCAGCCTGTTCAAGTGTCCGTCCAACATCTTGTTGTTTTGTTCCATAACGACCGCATAATCCGCGGATGCCCCCTTTACATTGTTAAACCCTTCGGCCGTCGACTGGGCCAGGGCCGATAACTGCTGCTGCAGGGTGGCAGCCTCGTCAGATGCCGCATGCATGTTTTTGGCATTAGAATCGAATTCATTATGCAATTTTTGCGCCATTTCATCAGACGCTGAAATCCAGCCTTCAATTTGTTGCTGGATGCGGGCCGTTTGTTGTTCAGCGTCGCCGGCGGTTGCATTAATTTTTTCCAACAAATCGTTGACGGTCGCGCCAAACCTGTCCGTAGACTGCTGAACATCGCGCCAGGAATCGGAATCCACAACCCCCTGCAACCCCGACAGGGTGTTATCCAAACGCTGGGACATTTGAACCAATTTTTTTGTCGCATTCTGGGCGGTATCCACCAGTTTGTCATTCTGCACGGTCAATTCCTGTTTTAATTCCACGGCAGATGCAATCTGCGCGTTCAACGTGTCGCGCATGTTTTGGAACCCAGATTCAATTTTTGCAATTTCATCCGCCAGTATTGTCTGCAAAACGCGTGCCGCGTCCTGAACCTTGGCACGCTGTGGCTGTGTCATCAGCGTCAGCAGCGACTGCATAACCTTTTGCGAGCGTCTGGACACGAAAAACAAAACCCCCAGTGCCAAAATCAGCAGAAATCCCAGCCCCCCGCCAAGAATCATCAGTATATGATTTGTAATAAAAAGTGTATGGTTGGCTTCCATAATCTCCCCCTAAGAAATGAGAATCCCCGGTTTTTATAAGGTTCTTGATGTTCTATGAAATTTATACTAGAATCTCTGGCATAAAGCAAGGGCATAAATGGCACAAAAAAGCATCCTTTCCCCCGCCCAGGACACGGCGGCCAACCCGTTGGAAAACATATGGGTCCAGGCAAACGCAGGCACAGGCAAAACCAGTGTTTTGGTGCGACGCCTGCTGCGCATATTGTTTCGTGCACCCAACATCGGGGCGGGTGGCATATTGTGCCTGACGTATACAAACGCGGGCGCGGGCGAAATGCGAAACAGAATTCTGGCCGCGTTGCGTGGATGGGCGATGGCCACGGACGCGCAATTGCGTGAATTGCTGGACGGGGTGGCGATAAACAATCCAGCAACAGCGGACGACATCGCACATGCCCGTGAAATATTTTTCCAATACATAGACAACCCGGACGTTTTGAAAATCAAAACAATCCACGGATTCTGCGAAGAGATTTTGCGCCGCTTTCCAATAGAGGCCGGATTGCCACCTGCATGGACGCTGGTATCGGATGCAAACCAGCGTGTATTGATGAACGATGCGTTCGACAAACTGATAAATGCACGGGACGAATCAATCCAAAACTTTGAACGTGTCAAAGATGCGTTCGCACACATCGTCGGCAGAGTATCTGAAAACTATCTGGCCGATTTAATGGATATATTAAGCGGACTTTACAAGTACTTTTTCCAAGCGTCTGATATTGATAAGTATCGTAAATATTTCATTGATACAATTGAATATTTTTTAGAATTGAATACACCGATTTCATATGATTTTTCGTCAGAAAAGCTGTTAGATATCATTAATATGGCAACATCTGATATAAATGCATCAAAAAAGCCGGCAAAATACCTGTTTGATATTGTTAATATAACAAAACAATACATTGATAAAACTATAGATTTTGAAAAATACAAAGAAATATACCTAAAAGCCGACGGTGGCAAGATTTCTGTTGTCTCTAAAAAGGATTATTTGGCGGACGAGCAAGAGCGCGTCTATCGCCTGAATCAGCAGCATGCCAGCCGTCGCGTTTTTGACGACAGTGTCGCACTGTTTGACCTGGGTGCGGCGTTCGCACAAACATACCGCGATATGAAACGTCAGCGCAGCCTGCTGGATTTCGAAGACCTTATTCTATACACGCGAAAACTGTTTTCCAATCCGGATTCTATGGGATGGGTGCTGTCGCAGTTGGATTTGTCGCTGACCCATATCCTGGTGGACGAGGCCCAGGACACATCGCCATTGCAATGGGACATACTGCGCATGTTGTCCGGCGACTTTTTTGCCGAAGGCGATGCCGGGAAAAATCCGCATTCTATCTTTGTTGTCGGCGACACCAAGCAGTCCATATACGGATTCCAGGGCGCCGACCCGCGCGCATTCGCCGCCAGCCGCCAGGACATCGCCGCGCAAATACAAAACAACCTGCGCACGATACGTGAAATACCGCTGGCGCAGAGTTTTCGTTCCCTGTCTTCGATACTGCATGCGGTCGACTGCTTCTTTTCCAATCCGACCGTCGCCCAGGCAACCGGATTTGCAAACAACCGCCATGCATGTTTCCGTCGCGGCGACGCCGGAATGGTTGAAGTTCACAAAATGATTTCCCGCGCGTCCGACGGCACAGATGTCGGCGGATATATAAAAACAATTGCCGACCGGATAAAATCACTGGTCGATTCAGGCCGTTTCATGCCGCATGACATCATGGTTCTTGTGCAAAACCGTCATCCCATGACGGCCCCGCTGGTGTCGGAATTAAAGAAGCGCAGTGTTCCCGTCGCAGGCAGCGACAGAATAGTTCTGCCGAATTTTCCAGCAATACGAGACCTGATGAATCTGGTCAGATTTTGTCTGGACACAACGGACGACTATAGTTTGTGTTGTGTGTTAAAAAGTCCGATTTTTAGATTGAATGAAGCGGATATTTTTAATATCTGCAAAACAAGAAACGAAGAAACAAAATCGCGCCGTGCCACATCACCGGACGCATTGCCGGAAACGGTTTTCAATGTTTTACGTCAAACGCATCCAGATATTCATGCAGAACTGGAACAGTTTTTACAGTGGGCGGACGTATTGGCGCCGTATTCATTCTTCACGCGAATTCTGGACGGCGGCGCACGCGCGCAGATTATCGCCGCGCTGGGCGCCCAGGCGATTGACCCGCTAGAGGAATTTTTAACAATTTGCTTGGCGTACGAACGCACCCAGCCGGGAATACTTCGGCATTTCCTTAAATGGTTCATAACCGGTGGCAGCGAAATAAAACGCGACATGGATGCCGCGTCCGGCGTGCGCATCGCAACCGTGCACGGCAGCAAGGGATTAGAGGCACCGGTTGTCTTTCTGATTGATACCGCGCGGACACCCGGGACGGAGCAGGTGCTGCCAATTACGCCGGAAATGCGCCGCGGAAAATCCGACGGGACGGACACGGCGCAAAATGTATGGCTGTGGTCGCCCCGCAGCGACGACAGCGTGCGGCGCGCAGCGGCGGCTGACGCGCTGATGAACGTTCGCATTGCGGAATACTATCGCCTGTTGTATGTCGCGATGACGCGTGCGCGCGACCACCTGTACATATATGGATACACAACGTATGCAAGCGCGCCAGATATTTCGTGGCATGCGCAATTATGGCAGCATTTACAAAACATCCCCGGTGCGACATTTGACGGTGAAACAATAAGGATTGTGCATGGCGAATAGTTTGCGCGAATTATTGCAGGAAGAACAAAGTCGTTCTTTTGCCACGGAATGCGGAACAAAAATGCATGCGCGTCTGCGCACCGTGGTAATTGACGGCGGCGCGGCCCGTGGCGATGAACAGCTGGCGGCGCGCATAGCGGCCTGTCCGATGCTGGCCGAATTTTTCACGCCCGACGCCATGACAGAGGTTCCCGTGGCCGGCGAATTGGACGGCCGGTTCCTGAGCCGCCGCATAGACCGAATTATTGTCGGGCATCAGTGTAAAAAAATTCGAATTCTGGATTACAAATCCGATGTCAGCCGCGATGCCATGCGCGCTAAATACGTTTTGCAACTGACAGAATATAAACGTCTGATGCAGCGGATTTATCCGGGATATGAAATAACAGCGTATATTTTATGGACGCATGACTGGCAGTTGGAAAAAATTGTCTGACACTGTCTAAAAAGCCTTGAAATCACGAAACTAAAACGATTATAATCAGCGCATAATGTTGGTTTCTTTAAGCATTTCTAATATTGTACTGATTGAAAAGCTGAATTTGGAATTCGGCGCCGGGCTGAACATACTGACCGGCGAAACCGGTGCGGGCAAGAGTATTTTGCTGGACGCATTGTCGCTGGCGCTGGGGGCGCGTTCGGACGCCGCACTGGTACGAAGCGGATGCGACACGGCGTATGTGGTTGCAGAATTTAACACCGTACCCGCGGCGGCAAAAATTCTGCTGACCGAAAATGGAATAGAATGTGATGATGGGCTGATTTTACGCCGCACACTGGGTGCCGACGGTAAAAGCAGGGCGTGGGTTAACGACACCCCTGTATCGGCCAAAATTTTAAAGCAAATTGGCGACAGTCTGGTTGAAATACACGGCCAGTTTGCCAACCACGCATTGCTGAATTCCGCCACGCACCGCGACACACTGGACGCGTTTGCCGCCACGCATCAGGCAGGATATCGCGAATTACTGAATTCGGCCAGGGATGCATACGCCAGCTATCACGAATGTGAGGTTCGTTTGGCCCGACTGCACGAAACTTTGGCCCGCAGCGAGAGCGAACGCGATTTCTTGGAACACAATGTGTCGGAACTGCGGGCGCTGAACGCCACCCCTGGCGAGGAAGAAGAACTGGCCGCGCGTCGCGCCGCGATGATGAATACTGAAAAAAACGCCGCCATTCTGGCCGAAGCGGCCGAGGCAATGTCCCCGCGCGGCCAGTCGCTGGAATCACAGATATATTCCGTTGCGCATATTCTGCAGCGCATCAAGACAGATCCAAATCCGTACGCCGCGCAAATTGACCGGCTGTATGAAATCGCGCAGGCTGCGGCGGAAATATCCGACCAGCTGGCGCCGGACGACATTGATACCGACAGTCTGGACACCGTGGAAGAGCGTCTGTTCGCATTGCGCGCCGCGGCACGCAAGCACCGTGTTTCAGCGGATGAATTGCCGGATTTGCTGGCGCGGATGTCGGCACAGCTGGAAACGCTGGACAATTCCGATGCCGAACTTAAAAAGCTGACGGCGGACGCCGCAAAAAAACGCAAGATATTCGACGAATGCGCGACAAAATTGTCCGATGCGCGCGCCGCGGCGGGCGTTGCGCTGCGCGCTGCACTGTTGGCCGAGCTGCCGGATTTAAAACTGGGGCAGGCGGATTTTGCCGTCATGCGCACCGACGCGCCTGCATGCGCCGCCGGCATCGATGACATAGTGTTCATGATAAAAACAAATCCCGGAATGCCGTTTGCGGCCCTGCACAAGGCGGCGTCTGGCGGCGAACTGGCGCGACTGATGCTGGCGATGCGTGTTGTGCTGGCCGCGGACGACACCGCCACCACATTTGTCTTTGACGAAGTTGATACCGGAATCAGCGGCGCGACCGCCAGTGCGGTCGGACAGCGTCTGGACACGCTGGCAGCCGCGTCCCAGGCAATCGTCATAACACATTCCGCCCAGGTGGCCGGATACGCGCGCCGTCATTTCAAAATTGCCAAACACGTGGAAAACGAAAAAACGACAACAACGGTATCGGAAATATCCGGCGACGCGCGCGTCAATGAAATCGCCAGAATAATCAGCGGTGCGGAAATAACGCCGGAATCGCTGGCGACGGCAAAAACACTTATCCATTAATCAAAGTCAAATACTATTGAACATTAACGACGCCGTCGGCGAATTCAACGGACGCGACGCGCGGTGCATCTGATGCACGACTGATTATATTTCCGGAATCATCACGGGCAATCGCGTATCCGCGCGCCAAAACACTTTTATAGCTAAGCGACCCCAGCATCTGGCCCATATGCGCAACGGCCTGGTTCATTGAAGACATGCGGTTGCGCAATATGTTTGGAAACCCGGACAGCGCGTCCATCTTTTGATGCGCGGCCTGCAGTTTGGAATTGATAATTATTGTCATTGTGCGTCCGATGTCGTCCAGCCGCTGCGTCTGTTCCATCAGAACCTGACGCGGACTTTTCAATACAATTGCATCAACGCGTTGTTTTGCATGCGCCAATCTGGTCGTGAAATTGCCGGACAGTCTGTACCACAGATTATCCAATTCCTGAATCAAGGCCAGCTTGGTCGGGACAACCGTTTCCGCCGCGCCCGTCGGTGTCGGCGCGCGAAAATCGGCCGCATAATCAATCAGCATCCAGTCCGGTTCATGCCCGACGCCGGATATCAGCGGAATCTTACTGGCCGCGGCGGCACGGACAACAATTTCTTCGGAAAAGGGCAGCAAATCTTCCAACGCGCCGCCGCCACGCGCAACGATGATGACATCAACGTTTTTCATTCGGTTAAAATATTCGATACCGGCGGCAACCTCGGCCGCGGCGGTGGCACCCTGAACCGTTGCAGGATACAAAATCACATGGACGGGAAAGCGTTCGCGCAATCTGTTCTGAATGTCTTGGAACGCGGCGCCGGTCGGACTGCTTACCACACCGATGCGCCGTGGCAGACGCGGCAGCGGCTTTTTCCGCGATGCGTCAAACAATCCCTCGGCCGCCAGTTTGCGCTTGCGTTCCTCTAGCATTTTAAGGATGGCGCCGACGCCCGCCATTTCTATTTCGCTGACAATAACTTGGTAATTGCTGCGTGCCGGATATGTGGTAAAACGGCCGGTTATAATAACCTCCATCCCTTCTTCCAGACGGAATGAAACGGGCGTGCCACGCCAGATTATGACGGATATTGCCGCCCCCGCATCCTTTATCGTCATGTACATGTGGCCGGACGTAGCACGCGTTATCTGCGACAGTTCGCCGCGTATTTTTATACGCGCAAACGCAGATTCAACCACACCCTTTAGCAATGCGGACGCGTCAGACACGCTGAATATAGAATCCGGTTGAACAATCGGTTCGGGCTTTTCCATCATTTTATTCCATTCCTGCGCTTTTCCCCAGAATCAACGCCTTTTCACGCAGTATACGCTCAAACTCGGCATCGTTTTTTATTTTTGTTTCCGGTACCCCCATGTCATACGGAAAGGGTTGTGAAAACTGGGTATAGGTTATATCAAAATGCATTCCGGTCTGCTTGTGCTGCAACCACCAGTGCAGTGGTGTCTGCATAATCTGCCATGTGGCCGCGCCGCCGGTGCGTTCATAAATATAATAGCTGCTGACAATGCAGAAACCCGTCGACGGGTCCGCATTTTCAGGCGGCAGTTCATTAAAGACACGCCTGTAGGTCAATTTGTACTTATATGACTGGCGCAGCAGATAAACCATTTCGGGCAACGAAAAATTTTTCCCGTCCGGCACATCCAGCGACATCGCCTGCAGCATCAGTTTGTTTGTTGCGTCATCATAAGATTTTAATTTGTTCGGCATGCCGGAATTGTATCAAAAAATACAATTTTTTGCAATTTTATAATTCCGTCAGCGGCCAGCGGGGACGCGGCGCGACGGGTTCGCGTACAATATTCCCACAGCGGTGGTTTTCAATTCCCGCCCACGCAATCATGGCGCCATTGTCCGTGCATAAATTCATCGGGGGGGCGGCAAAAATCATTCCATGGCGCGACGCCAGTTCTTCCATTGCGGCGCGTATGGCGCTGTTCTTGGCAACGCCGCCGGCCACAACCAGCGTACGCGGCGCAGCCGCCGCGCCACGCGTATCGCACATCGCGTTCGTCAGCCGGTTTATTATGCAGTCGACGACCGACGCCTGGAACGATGCGCAAAAATCGTTGATAAATTCATCGGTGTGCGGCGCCGGATTTCTATCCAGAAATGTTCTGGCGGCGGTCTTGATACCGCTGAAAGAAAAATCACATCCAGGTTTGTCGCACAATGGCCGCGGGAATTTGAATGCAGTCGGATTTCCGTCCCGTGCGCGCGTGTCCACAACAGGGCCGCCCGGATATCCCAGCCCCAGCATCTTGGCAACTTTGTCAAACGCCTCGCCGGCGCTGTCGTCAAGCGTCTGGCCAATCAGCTCGTACTTGCCAACACCGCGCACCAACAGAATCTGGCAGTGTCCGCCAGACGCCAGCATCAGCAGATACGGAAATTCTACATGGCTGCCGCCGGCCGCACCGGATGCGGACGTTGCGCACAGACGCGGGACCAGCGCGTGTCCCTCCAGATGATTGACCGCAACCAACGGCTTGCCGGTTGCCTGTGCAATACCGGTCGCCGCCATCCATCCGACCAAAACGCCGCCAATCAGTCCGGGGCCCGCGGTCGCAGCGACCACATCTATGTCCCCCATTGTCTTGCCGGCGCGTTCCAATGTTTGGCGCACTACCTCGTCAATGGCCAAAATATGCGCGCGCGCCGCCAATTCCGGCACAACGCCACCATATTTTTGATGTTCGGGTATCTGTGAATAAATTATATGCGACAATATATTTCGATTTGAATCAACAATGGCGGCAGACGTCTCGTCGCAGGATGATTCAATACCCAGACACAGCGTCGCCGCCGCATCCGCTGCCGTATCGCCGTCCATTTTTCCCATATCCAAACGAATTATTTCTTCCGCGCTCATTTTATTTCCACCAATGTTATTCCCAAATTATTTTTATTTTGCATTCTGGCGTGAACATATTCGGCAAAATTCACATCCACGACACGACCCGCCGCCGAAGACGCATGACGCAGTGTCCCGTCCGGCAGTAAAAAACCCATATGCACAACGGCGATGTCGGTGCCTATTGTAGCACTTTTTCCCGAATTGCCAGCAATAAATAAGACAATCATCGGCGCAGCCGGACGAATATCGGCGGCATGGGAATAGGGTATGTATTCAACAGATGCCGAGACCACAGGAAACGCCGCATCTATTCCATGCACCCGGCGCAGCCACCCAGACTTGTCCACGTCCACCCTGCGCACGCGGGTTGGACCGTAATTTGCGCTGACGTTTTCAACGCGCGCTGCGTTGTTTTTCAGCCAGTCGGTTTCAATAAAATGATTGCGGGTTAAAAATCCGATTTCACCGTTTCTGTACCTTATCTGTGTAAGGCGGTCAACATCGCCGCCGGCCAGAACTGTTTCCACAAACGTTGTACAGTCAAAGGCATCAAACCGCATCAGCGGGTCTGAATCCGGGTCCGCCGCTTCGCCCAGCGGGTCGGCCAAATATGCCGCGCCGACATATTGTGCGCCAATGTAATCCCGTTGCGCGGCACACCTGCATCCGGCCAGCATCAAAAGCGCAATTATACGATAAATCACAGGTTGCTTTTTAGTTGAATTCCGGTATGACACAGCGAGATTGCATCGCGCACCGCCATTTCGCCTGCATCGGGCAGGGTTGCCATTTTATCGACACACGCGACCAGCAAATCCGTATTTTCATCCGACGCGGTTGTAATTCTGGCCGCAGTCTGTCTGCGTTCCAACGAAGCCGACTGCCAGTTCTTTAATGTTCCCGCTTCTAAATCACCGGCACGCTGGGCACGGAAAAACACCAGCACCGCCAGAATCAAAACACCAATTCCAATAATCAACTTTAAATATTTTCTGATGATTTTCATTGTTTATCCCTCCGAATTTTCACATTTGACCAGCCATACGTCATAATCCGCATTTTGCAGCGGGGCGCGTCCTGGTTCGTTTCGACTCATCCAATTGCCGAATATCTGCCCATCGCCGTTTTTGAATACTTCAATAAACATGAAATAGTCTTCGGCCTGGAACGGGTCGGCCTGTTTGCATGAACGAACAACCATGCGCAGTTTTTCAAACTGGGCCGTTTCGCCAACCGGGATACGTATGGTCTGAACCTTGCCGGCAGCCTTGTTCATTATGTCGACAACCGCCGTGTTGCGTTCGACATAGGCATCCGCCGCACCGCACGCGCCGCCGGTCATGGCGGCAAAAAACATTAAATTAACAATTTGTTTTTTCATACGGGTTATATTAATGCGACACCCGGTCAAAGTCAAACCATTAAATATGGCGGCGGATGCTGTTCCTTTTTTGTAAAAAAAAAGAATCCCGCATCGCGGGATTCCATATCTGCAACACAAACAAATTATTTGTTTGCATTCTTTTCCGCGGACGCCGCGGCCAGGTCTTCGACAATACGAGCCTTTTTGCCGGACAAACCACGCAGGAAGAACAGCTTTGCACGACGAACTTTACCGATGCGGACCTTTTCAATCTTTTCGATTGCAGGGCTGTAAAGCGGGAACTTGCGTTCAACGCCAACACCGTATGATTCGCGGCGTACTGTAAAGGATGCATTATTTCCCATGCCGCCGTCGCGTGCGATGACAACACCTTCGAATATCTGGATACGGAACTTGTCGCCATCCTTGATTTTGACATGAACCTTCAATGTATCACCGGACTTGAAGTTCGGGATGTTTTTGTCGCCCTTCAGCTTTGCAACCTGGGCTTCTTCGATTTTTTTAATAATGCTCATTTTACTTTTCCTTTATTAAATCCGGACGACGTTCTTTGGTTATTTCGTCCGATTGTTGTTTCCGCCACCGTTCGATATTGCCGTGGTGGCCGGACAGCAGGACTTCTGGGACATTGCGTCCACGCCATGCCGACGGGCGGGTGTATAACGGCCATTCCAGCCCCCCGATTTCGAAACTTTCGTTTTGTGTGGCGTCATTGCCGCCACCCAGGACATTATCCATCACGCGAACGCAACTGTCAATTAAAACTTGTGCGGCGATTTCCCCGCCTGACAATATATAGTCGCCAATGGACAATTCCATTATATCATATTCATCAATGATTCGTTGATCAATTCCTTCGTACCGACCACATAACAGTGTATACGTCGCATCCGGCACGGCCGCAAATTCACGTACCATTTTCTGGTCCAAACGCGGTCCGCGCGGCGAAAAATAAATGATTTTTCCCGGATTTTTGATTGAATCAATCGCGTCGCCCAAAACATCCGCACGCATTACCATGCCCGCGCCGCCGCCGAACTGCTCGTCATCGACACTGCCATAGTTATTGTATGCAAAATCACGGATATTTATCGCGTCATACGACCACAGCCCGCGCGCCATTGCCCGCCCGACGACACCGCCGCCCAGCGTGCCTGGAAACATTTCCGGAAAAATGGTCAGTATGTTGAAATGCATGTTTGATTATTGCGCTTAGTTTATCTGGACTGATGCCGATGACGACGGCGGGCCGCATAATTAATCCGTTTATGCATCCGGTTGTATTCCTCGGCAATAGCGGTTTTGCTTTTTACAGACGGGCTCTTGTAAAACTGCATTCTCATAGCCAGTAAGGCATCCTTCAGGATTCCACGCATAATATAAAATATACTCATATATTCACCACCTTGTTTTCCATATCAACAACCACGCCGGCAAATGATATCAGTTCACCGTTGTCCAGTTCCATGATGTCGCCGGCACCGAAATTCTGAAATCCGTCCAGACGCCCGATTTTTTCACCGTTGCGCACAACGTCGAATCCAATCAAATCCGATTGGTAATATTCGCCGTCCGCCAACGCGGGCAGGGTGTCGCGCGATATGAACAGGTCTGTTCCGCGCAGCGCCTCTGCGGCGGTGCGGTCGGCAAAACCGTCAACACGCGCAACAATGACACTGGATGTCGGATTCAGTCTGCGTACAAATTTGAACGCCCCTGAATCAACACCCGCACCATGCACATCCAGATTTTTAAAATCCAGTGGGGACGCGGTGTATGTCTGGACACGCACCTCGCCGCGGATTCCCTGGGGCGCAACAATTTTTCCGACCAAGATTTCAGATTTGTCTGACATTGACTTTATCCAAATAATATCCGCCCGGGACGCCCCGGGCGGCAAATGCAAAAATTATTCCGCAACAGTTTCGGCTGCAGCTTCTGCCGGCGCTTCCGCGGCTGCCTTGGCAGCGGCTTCGGCCGCAGCTTTTTCTTCCGCCTGTTTCGCCAGTTTGTCGGCCTTGTCCTTGATTTTCATCTGGGTCTTTTCAGACTGCAGGTGCTTTTTGGTCTGAACCGGAATCGGTTTCGCTGTCGCCAGACCCGCCTTTACCAAGAATTTGTAAACACGGTCGGACGGTTTCGCGCCCTTGGCCAACCATGCCTTTACTTCATCCAATTTCAAGATAACGCGCTTTTCGCTGTCGCGCGGCTGCATCGGGTCGTATTTTCCAACCACTTCCAGAATATTACCGGAATTACGCGCATTGCGGGAATCCGTCACAACCACGTGATAATACGGGCGTTTTTTCGCACCAAAGCGTGCCAATCTGATAACTGTTGCCATTTTTTTGCTCCTTTTTTTATTTATTTTGTTTTCTGATTATTCAACAAATGGAAAAACTCTTTTGCCTGTTTTTGCCATTTTTGATGTAGTTCGGCTTCATTTTTATTCTGAGCCTGTGGGCGCACAACAATCGGTTCAAAGTACATGCGCGCCAAATCTTTGCAATATGCATCATAAGACTTGTATATCATAATTAATGCCTTCTTTGTTTTTTATTCAAACGCCACAAACGCAAAATTATTCATCAAGAGCGAACACTCGCCGGTTGATGTTCCACACGCATACCGCGTACTGGTTTATTTGAAATGGCAATCTGTGGGATTTGCCCGCATATTATGTACTGTTTTTTGTCAAATGTCAAATATTTATTAACAATCAAAAATAAAAATCCCCCGTGCGGGGGATTTTAAATTGCGGCAGATTCTTAACACCATCCGCGCAGCTGCATCGCCGCGGCCACGCGCTTTATCGAATGCATATACGCCGCTTCGCGCATGGATACGTTATATTCGGTCTTTATCTGGTAAATCGCATTGAACGCATTTTTCATCGCGATTTCCTCTTTCTGTTCAACCTCGGCTTCTTCCCAATAATATCCGTATCTGTTCTGCACCCATTCAAAGTACGAAACAGTAACACCGCCGGCGTTCGCCAGAATATCCGGTACAACGACAATTCCCTTGTCCGCCAGAATCTGTTCACCGTCCAGCGTTGTCGGCCCATTCGCACCTTCGACAACCAGTGGCGCGCGGATAAGCGGGGCAGTGTCCTTGTTTATTGTGTTTTCCATGGCACACGGCGACAATACGTCAACGTCCAGCGCCCAGAACTGTTGTGCGGTGATTTCAGTCGCACCCGCAAAGCCCTTGATGCTGCCGTCGTTTTCGGATTTGAATTTCAGCAGTGCGTCAATATCCAACCCGTTTTCGTTATACAGCGTTGTATTCCATTCGGCAATCGCCACAACCTTGGCGCCCATGTCATGGCTGCACTTGGCGGTAAATGAACCCACGTTTCCAAAACCCTGGATTGCGATGCGGGCGCCGCGCATGTCTTTGCCCATGGTGCGCAGGGACTCGGCGATAACAATGGCAATTCCCAGTCCGGTTGCCTTGGTGCGCCCCTTGGAACCGTTAAGTTCAACAGGCTTTCCTGTAAACGTGCCGAACGACGCGTCGCCGGATAGTTTGATGTATTCGTCAATCATCCACGACATAATCTGGCCGTTGGTGTTGACATCGGGGGCGGGCACGTCCTTTTTTTCACCCAATATCGGATAAATTGCATCAACATACCCGCGGCACAAACGTTCCAGTTCACCGGCCGACAATTCTTTGGGGTCAACGATGATGCCGCCTTTGCCGCCGCCGTACGGAATACCCGTAACCGCGCATTTAAAAGTCATCCAAATGGACAGGGCTGCAACCTCGTCCCGGCTGACGGCGGGATGGAAACGCACGCCCCCCTTGGACGGGCCTATTGCGGTATTGTGCTGGGCGCGAAATCCGGTGAATACGCGAATGGTGCCGTCGTCCATTTTTACCGGTATGGACACTTCCAGCATGCGCATCGGATTTTTTAAGATTTCATATACGTCCGGGCCCATCCCCAGTTTATCGCACGCTACCTTAACGCGATGCTGGGCACCGACCAACGGATTCAAATTTTCTGTAGTCATATTTTTTTCTCCCTTTTGTCTAGGTCTGGACAATGTAGGACGGAAAAAAGCAAAATGCAAACGGAAAAACCACGGCTCGTTTTATGCTGGACATTTAGTCAAAATAAGTATAAAATTGCCCCGTCTGAAACGCGGGCGTGGTATAATGGTAGCACGTCAGCTTCCCAAGCTGAAGACGAGGGTTCGATTCCCTTCGCCCGCACCAAAAATTTAAATTTCCCCAGCTTATAAAACCGCTGTTTATATTCCCGTCATGGCACTACTGGCGCTATTACGTACCCCAGGTAATCACTGGCCCACAGGCGCAATGCCTCTGTCGCGCCTACAGAATATCTGCTATTTAACATTGATGCAACGCCTGCATCTTTTTTTGCCACCTGATTTAGAATGTCCATAACAATATCCGCTCTTGCATCTGAGGTTTCATATGCTATCGCTACACCGTTGTCAATTTTTCGGCCAAACAGTCCTATGTCCGAAGATGTACGTACATAAGGTTTTGCAGCCTCTGCAATGGCGCGTTCTATTTCAGGATTGGTATTGTGCATATAAATGCTTATCGGATCGGCCATTGTTTTCCAACGCTCGCCTTTGGGCGGAATCTTAAAGTTTATAATATTTTGTCCCTGATCTCTTACCATAATTTCATCCAATTTTTTGATAAGAGTATCATCAACATTGACATTCAATGAAACATGATACTGGGCGGACCTGCGAGGGCCATTATAAGAGTGAACATGCCAGCTATACCTAGCATTCGGCGCAGTATACGATATGGCATTATTTATAGGATTTTCCATTGCATTGATGGCCCTGGATACCTTTGCTTCATCTACTGGATATTCAATTCCGCGTCTAATAATGCCGTACAATTTATCTATTTCATTATTTGCTGCAAACTCATTTACCTTGGCCCCCAGCATTTCTTGGGCTGAATTTCGTACATATAATTTCCCTGTACCGTCTGATACACGCAAATTCCGCGCGTCAAAAATTTTTAACTTGCCGGCGGCATGATCTGCGCGCACGAACTCCATATACCCTTGGCCGTTATCAACCAATTGCACATTTTCACGCGCCAATGATTCATTTATGGCATTCCATTGCGCATCATTCAGGCGACTTTTGGGCAACCTGCTGCCTTTTCCTGTTGGACTTACTTTTACCTCTGCCAAGTATTGGTCGAAATTTCTGCTGGCGGTTTGACGCAATGCTGCAACATTTGACTTATTCAATTGGGCCGAATTTTGTGCTGCATTTGCCGCGCCGCCCGATTTGCCGGCATTTTTTGCTTTGGCCGCCGACGTCGCCCCGGACGCCTTTGGTTCAATAATTTTGACACGTCCCTGACGAACCAGGTCATCCAAATCAAACGCTCTCTTGTCCAATATCTCAACAGAGTGGGGCATTTGTGCAGCATCAAACACGCCGACATACCCATTTCGCAGTGTATTCCATTTAACAGACGTTTCCTTGGCGGTGGTGTAAACATATCCCGTTTTGTTGCCAAGATTTAACGCCTCATCAGCTTCAATAACCAATACTCCGTTTTCATTATAAAACTGTATTTCTTTGCCGACATTCTGCCTTTCGACCAGACGTTTTACCGCATATTTTTCAGCCGCATCATAATCCTTTGCAATTCCGTATCCCACACTACCCAAATCATTGGATGAATTGGCCGATGCGCGTATCATATCGTCTGTCGCAATATCAGCGTCAGTTCCGTGATAGCCCAAATCACCACTTTCGCGTGCCTCTGCAATTTTTTCAGACTTGGATTTTGCCGCCTTTTGCGCACCGCGGCCGGCATCATTGACAGATTCACCCGTTTTTTTCGCGTCGGTCGCAGGTGCTGCCTCCGCCGACTTTGCGGCATCTTCCACCGACGCACTATCTGCGGGGTTTACGCTTGGTTTTCTGCCGGGCTGCAGTGCTTCCGCGGGCGTAAACTGCTGTCCCAATTCTTTCAGTTTGTTTTCAGCATTCGCAACGTCGTTATTGATTTTTTGAATGTCGTATTTGGTTGTTCCCTGCGGCAGGTTTCCATTATGCTCTGACATATATTTCGCCATGGCATCGCGTCTTTTGATGGCCGCATCATATTCCGCCCGGGCTTCGTCAACAGCCTTTTTATCATATGCTGCGCCAGAAAGCTTTGCCAGTTCATCCGCATCCTTGGTTCCAATCTTGTTTAACAGCGTATTACGTTCCTGATGCAGTTTTTTCAATTCTTCGGCTTCTTGGTGCGTTCGGTTGGTTTTTGATTCCAGTTTACCAATTTTGGCATTCAGTTCATCCAGCTTTTTGGCCTGGGCCGCGGTCATTTCACGTGTCGCCGTCTTTGGCGCCAAGGCCGCCACATCCTCGGGCTTTAATATTTTCCATTTTATCCATTTGGCCTGACGTGCCTCAGAAATATGCAGCCAATTACGTTTTACCGCCTGACGCAGGCCCGCGGCCACACCCGCACCGACCAATGTCGCAAAAGTAAGGGCGGTGGAAACATAGTTTGCACCCAACAAGGCTATTTCTGCACTGGTTAACTTTGTGCCATAGTATCCCATAATCGCCTTTTCCAAATCAGGGTCACGATTTTCGCCTATATAACCATCCACGTTTCCTTTTTCTATGATTTCCTGCACTTTGTCCGCATCCAACATGCCCATCAGCCGTTCCATTTGCTGCGCAATTTTTTTGTTTTGCGTATCACTAAATTTTCCGGAACCGCGAACAATTCTTGCAATATGCTTTTTCAGAACCCCGTCGGCGCAAATTGAACTGTCGTCTTTGCAGCGCACCGCATCTGCCAGGAACCCTTCCGCCCAATCGGATATTTTTTCTTCGGTTGTGGCTTCTGTTATCAAGGCCGCGCCTTCCACGATCGACAACGCCCACACAATCGGGCCGCCGCCGACAGCCGCAACCAAGGTCAGCGCAACCATGCCTGATACTTCGGCCACCTTTTGAACACGGCCAACCATTTTGGCGTCTTTCAAAATGCACGTACCCAAATCATCGTCCCATTCCATACCCTTGGAATTCGGATAATCTTTTTTTAATCGTTCTATTAAAAGGGACTAAATTTATTACAGCAAAAGGATTAAAAATGTCGGTTATCGGATATATTCGCGTATCATCAAACAAGCAGACCTGTGAACACCAGTATTTTGAAATCGAACAGTTTGCAAAGCAAAACAATATAACAGTGGACAGGTGGGTCAAGGAAACCATTTCTTCGCGTAAACCACTAAACAAACGGCAACTAAGCCAATTGCTGGATGAACTGCAGCCGAATGACATTTTAATTGCGGCCGAGATTTCACGGCTTGGCCGTTCTTTGTTGGAGGTAATGCGGATTCTGGAAAATTGTCTGAATAAAAATTGCCGGGTTTGGACAATCAAAGAAAACTATCGGCTGGGCAACGATATACAATCAAAAGTTATGGCGTTTGCGTTCGGTCTCTCTGCTGAAATTGAAAGAAATTTAATATCACAACGAACGAAAGCATCTTTGGATAACATAAGGGCGACCGGCAAACGATTGGGCAGGCCATTTTCCGCGCAGTCAAAGAAGTTAAAACTTTCCAGCAACACCAAAAAAGTCAAAGAACTATGGGATATGGGTTTTACAAAATACAGAATTGCAAAAATAATGTGCGTCAAACACACAACCATATCCAGATTTATAAACCGCATGGGATGGTAATGCGCACAATTGTGCATCAAATAAAAAACGCCCAGGGGCGTTTTTTTATTTTGAATTTCCGACCGGAATCTGCAAAACCTGTTTCGGGAAAATCAAATCCGGATTCAGTATGTTGTTGCGTTCGGCGATAATGCTGAACAATATTCCGCGGCGCAGAAAATTACGCGCGATAATCCACAGACAGTCGCCGCGGCGCACTGTATAGAACGTGTCGTCGTCGCCCGTCATTTCCGGCATCTCGAATCTGTGCGAAACAGTTGAAACCGTCCGGCCGTCGCCGTCATGCAGACGCACCGTCAGTTCATATTCGCGCCCCGGCTGCAATTCGCCGACATCCGCCCCCAGGCCGAAATGGCGATGGTCGGACACGCGCGCAAACCCCATGTATTTCCCGTCCAGCGACAAAGAAACGCGCAGACGCGGCAATGCGTCGCCCGTAATCACTATGCGTCCGCTGTCCAGATAATCAATTTTTGAAACCGTCAAATCACCATCACGCAAAAACACCGGCGCCTGGAGCAGGGTGCTGCCGTCGCGCGTCATCAACAGAGACACCGAATTCTGATATCCGTGTTCAGATATGTACAAAAAGACCTTGTCCGCGGATTGCGTATCCGGATCCGCCCCCACCAGGGACAGCGTGTAATTACCCGGCGCCAGGGGATTGGCGGGCGCATATACGAATTCGCCGTTGCGGTCGGTGCGAATGGTCGCGACAATACGTCCGTTTACTGCAACCGACACATTTTTATCCGCCGCCCAGCGTCCCGCGACAACAATATTGCCATCGGGTTCTATGCGCACAATGTCAAAAGAGGGCACACCCGCATCAACCACGTTTTGCACAATGGGTTCCGGTACCGGGGGAACCACAACCACATGCCGTGGCGCGGCGGTGCGCACAAACGCCACCCAAATCGCAATGAATACAACCACGAGCGCGCACAAGATTGGGAACCAGTACGCCCCCAGACCACTGCGGCGCTGGCGTGCAACCTCTATTGCGGCCGAATCCACGGACTGGTTTTCCTTTTTCGGGTTCGGACGCGCAAAAATGTTCAATGTCTTTAGGAAACTGCGCGCAAACTTGCGACGATTTTCCATCCACGAATTCTGCTGTGCGATGGCGCTGTCTATCAAGTCGTCTGTGGAACGCTTTGTTTTTCCAACGTTGCGGGATTTGCTGGTCTTTTTGGACATGCGATAACTCCTGAATTATTATTATAGACAAATTAAAGCAAAATATATTTCTTTGTCAACTTATTTATGATATAATTTAGGGAAACATATGGAGATTTCATGAAGAAGATAGCGATAATGACAACAGGCGGCGACTGCAGCGGCCTGAACACGGTTATTCAGCGCATTGTTCGCGGCGCCACACTGCGTGGTTGGCAGGTTTGGGGCATATTGGACGGAACGGACGGCCTGTCGACAACACCGCCCAGCGTCATCAGATTGGACGAGGGCGTTATTCCAATTGAAAACGCGCGTTTGGCGGGAAGTTTTCTGCACAACGGGCATGCGGGCGCCCTGAATTTCGAAACCGCCGCCGAAGAAGGCAGCCTGAAGGATTTCAACAAGAAAATACAACAATCGCTGCGTTCATTAAAATTTGACGCGCTGATTCTGGTTGGCGGAAACGGCAGCCTGTCGCTGGCGTGGGCGCATCGCGATATATATGCCGACCTGCAGCTGATATGCATACCGAAAACCATCGACCTGGACATACCAATGACTGACCGGACAATCGGATTCAACACCGCGGTGCAACAGCTGACAAGTTTTTGCGACCAGCTGATGCTGACCGCGCGCAGCCATCACCGCTGGTTCGTCGTCCAAACAATGGGGCGCGATTGCGGCCAGCTGGCCCTGAATGCGGGGGTTGCAATCGGTGCCGGCGCGATATTAATCCCGGAAATAAAATTTGATGTTGACGCATTGGTACGGCACATTCAACAGGCGCCGACCGACTATGGCATCATACTGGTATCAGAAGGAATATCGCTGCGCGGTCATTCGGGCCGCCCAGCGGACATGATTTCCAGAAAACTGACCGCGGCCGGAATAGTAAACAGAACCGCATTCCCCGAACACACCCAGCGTTCCGGCGACACGACGGCCGACGACCGCATACTGTCCGCGCGCATGGCCGACTGCGCCTTGAATGCAATTGAAAACAATGAAACATATGTCATGACCGCAATCAACGACTGCGTATGCAAAACGGTCAGTCTGGCGGATTTCTATGCCGCGGGCGACGCAGCGCACGATCCGAACATACCGGATTTATGCACGTCCAGCGCGTACGTGTCGCCGGACGACCCGCTGCTGGGGGTGGCGCACGACATGGGCATATATATCGGCGAAACAAAGTAGACGCACATCCCCCGAACGGGGGATTTTTTATCTAACAATAGTACTTGTTTTTATTTTTAACATCATTTATAATTGGCGTTGAATTCGATAGGGATATCGGATTCGGGACTTAGAAAATCCCATAAATATGCAGTGGCGAACCAACTGATTCACGACATGAAACATGCCAGCGAAAAAATGGCGCGCCACGTGTTTTCCGATCCCACCTTTTTATTGGTTGGGAAGCCGCGGCCATAAAGACTGACTAAAAACCGTGGGATCATTCATATTTATGATTTTTCTAACTTCCCGACCACCCTTACTTGGTGGTTTTTGTTTAATTAAAAACAGAAAGGGAAAAAGAAAAATGAAAGTATCAAGAATAATAATCAACATCGCAATCGGCGCAATATTGATGCAGCATGCCGGATTCTCAATCCGATACGCAACAACGGACATAGTTGTAAATCTGGTATGCGACAGATAGCACCAGATTTCTATTTCCTAAAGTATAATAGATAAAAAATACAGCCCCACAAAATATGGGGCTGTTTTGTTTGATGCGAATTATTTCTTTTCCGAAAAATCCGCGTCGCGTGTACCATCTTCGG
This sequence comes from uncultured Alphaproteobacteria bacterium, assembly GCA_947054455.1. Lineage (GTDB taxonomy): Bacteria > Pseudomonadota > Alphaproteobacteria > Rs-D84 > Rs-D84 > Enterousia. Next base: position 104,556 of record CAMRWN010000002.1, on the reverse strand, counting down.
ATGGCTGGTCTGCGGCGGCATCGGTGCCGGACGCGGCGGCTTCCTGCTGCGCCTTATAGACCGCTTCGCCCAGTTTCATCGCTTTTTCAGTCAGCGCATCGGTTTTCGCCTTCAGGCTTTCCGCCGTTGCATCGGCCTTGGCCAGTTCATCGACCAGTTCCTGCTTGGCGTCTTCTATCGCCTTCTTTTCATCGGCGCTGATTTTGTCGCCGTGTTCCTTCAGCGATTTTTCAATGCTGAATACGGCGGTTTCGGCGACATTTTTCGCTTCGGCCATGGCGCGCTTTTTCTTGTCGGCGTCGGCATTGGCGGCCGCTTCGTCAACCATGCGCTTGATTTCATCTTCGGACAGGCCGCCGTCGGACTTAATCGAAATCGCCTGTTCCTTGCCGGTCCCCTTGTCCTTGGCGGAAACATGTACGATGCCGTTGGCGTCAATGTCGAACGACACTTCAATTTGCGGCATGCCGCGCGGGGCGGGTGCGATACCTTCCAGATTGAACTGCCCCAGCAGTTTGTTGTCGGCCGCCATGTCGCGTTCACCTTGGAATACGCGGATGGTAACCGCGGACTGGTTGTCTTCGGCGGTGCTGAACACCTGTGATTTCTTGGTCGGAATTGTCGTGTTGCGGTCAATCAGACGGGTAAACACGCCGCCCAATGTTTCAATACCCAACGACAGCGGTGTCACGTCCAGCAGCAATACGTCCTTGACGTCGCCCTTCAGAACACCGCCCTGAATCGCCGCCCCCAGGGACACAACTTCGTCCGGGTTCACGCCCTTGTGCGGTTCGCGTCCAAAGAATTCCTTTACGGTTTCCTGAACCTTTGGCATACGTGTCTGACCGCCGACCAAAATAACTTCGTTAATCTGGGATTTGTCCAAACCAGCGTCTTTCAAGGCCTTTTTGCACGGTTCAATTGTGCGCTGAATCAAATCATCCACCAAAGATTCCAGCTTGGCACGGGTCAGCGTGGTGTTAAAGTGCTTTGGACCCGACGCATCGGCCGTCAAGAAGGGCAGGTTGATATCCGTCGACGTTTTCGACGACAGTTCAATTTTTGCCTTTTCAGCCGCTTCTTTCAAGCGCTGCAGCGCCAGTTTATCGTTTGACAAGTCAATGCCCGTCTGGGATTTGAATTCCGAAATCAGATATTCCAAAATACGCGCGTCAAAATCAGAACCGCCCAACGCTGTATCACCGTTTGTGGATTTTACCTCGAACACGCCGTCGACTATTTCCAATATGGACACGTCAAATGTACCGCCGCCCAAATCGTAAACCGCGATAACGCCGTTCTTGTTCTTTTCCAAACCATACGCCAGCGCCGCCGCCGTCGGTTCATTGACAATACGCAAAACATTCAATCCCGCAATGCGGCCGGCGTCCTTGGTCGCCTGGCGCTGGGAATCGTTAAAGTATGCAGGCACAGTTATAACCGCGTCGCTGACGGTTTCACCCAGATAGCTTTCCGCGTCTTTTTTCAACTTGGCCAAAATCATTGCAGAAATCTGCGAAGGGGCGTATTTTTTACCGTCCATTTCAACCCATGCGTCGCCGTTGTCGCCCGCAACAATTTTATACGGAACGCGCGCGGCAATTTCTTTGACCGCCGGGCTGTCATAGCGCAGTCCCATCAGACGCTTAATTTCATATATGGTATTTTCCGGATTGGTTACGGCCTGGTTCTTGGCCGTGATTCCGACCAGCTGCTCGCCGTTCGGCGTCAGTGCGACAACGGACGGGGTGGTGCGCTGTCCTTCGGAATTTTCAATGATTTTCGGGTCGGATCCGTCCATGAATGCCATGGCGGAGTTAGTTGTGCCCAAATCGATGCCTAATACTTTTCCCATTTTTTTCACTCCTTGAAACTCTTGTTTGACACTCATATAGTGAACACGAAAACACGTTTCAAGACCACAGGAAAAAAATAATACAAAAAACCGCCCAACGGGCGGTTTTTACAAACAATTTGAAATCCAAATTATTTTTTGGCCGGTGCCGCCGCCGCTGCAGAAGCCGCCTTGGCCGCGTCCGCTTCTTCCGGCATTTTACCGCCGATTGTCGCAAACGCCAATTCCGCCTGGTGCAGGCCCAGTTCAACGCCCGCCGGCAGAACCAAATCGGTTCCGTGAACCGCGTCGCCGATTGTCATGTCGGTCAAATCAATTGTGATTTTTTCCGGAATAACATCGACCAAACCGCGCAGCGCAACCTTGCGAACCGCAAAGTTCAACACACCACCCAGTTTCAGGCCCTTGGATGTTTCAGCATTGATAACCTCTACCGGAACAACAACGTTTACCGGGCTCTTGACATCAATGCGCTTGAAATCCACATGAACAACCGCGTCGGACACAGGATGATACTGAACGTCCATCAGCATGGCGTCTTCAACGCCGCCGGTTGTTTCAATTTGGAACAATTTTGTCCGCAAACCCGGTGTTTTCAGCAACATTTCAAAATCACGGCCGTTCAATTCGATTGCGACCGGCGTCTTTTTTTCGCCATAGATGACAGCGGGGATGTTTTTATTTTTGCGGATGCTGCGTGCGGCCCCCTTGCCGGCAACGCTGCGAATATCTGCTTTCAGTGTGATTGCCATTTTATAATCCTTTTAATAGCATTTGTTGATTTATGCACAACCTCCAAGGGTGTTGCGCAGGTGCAATTATGAATTAAAACATTTGAAAAATCAAGGTTTTTATTGCGCACGCCGCTGCAAAATCAAAAAACGGGCCCGACCGTATTTTTTATCGCGCAGTATTTCCCAGGCATTCTCATCCGGCGCCATGGCGCGCGGCGAATCCTGTTCCCATATCAAAATCGTCCCGGGGCGGACATTACCCGCCGCGCGGCGCACAAACGCCGCCCCCAGGTCTGAATCCGCATATGGCGGGTCAACAAATATCAAATCAGCCGTCGCGGCATGGGTCCCAATGGTCCCGATTGCATCGCGCTGGGACACGGACGCGCGCGCATCAACCCCCAGCGCGGCCAAATTCGCCCGAATGGTTTTAATCGAATCCGGTGCGGTGTCTGTAAAAAACACATCCGCACCGCCATAGCGCGACAGACATTCCAAGCCAAAGGCCCCGCTGCCCGCGAACGCATCCCAAACACGGAACTTGCCCGCCGTGTTCAATATGCCGGAATCCAGCATGTTGAACAACGCGATGCGGGCGCGGTTCTGGGTCGGACGCGCATTTGGCGGCAGACGCAGCTTGCGTCCGCGGTATGCACCCGAAATAATTTGCAATTTTGAATCCATGTCTTATACTTTATCGTATGGATTTTATGAAACAAGCATTAATTTCAGCTGCGCGCGCACGCGCCCACGACGACGTTCCAATCGGCGCGGTTATCGTGTGCGACGGTAAAATAATAGCACGCGGCGAAAACCGGGTGCAACAGCGCATGGACCCCACACTGCACGCGGAAATCGTGGCAATTCGGCGCGCATGCGCAAAGACCGGGAAAAAGTTTCTGGACGGGTGCGACATATATGTTTCGCTGGAACCGTGCGCGATGTGCGCGACGGCAATATCATTTGCCCGCATACAAAATGTTTATTTCGCGGCCGCCGACGCCAAGGGCGGGGGCATAATGTCAAACGCCCGCATATATGAAACAGACCGGCACCTGTGGCGCCCGTGCGTGCATCAGATGCCGGAATACGCGGACGCGTCGGCTGCAATGCTGCGCGAATTCTTTGCCCAGCGGCGAAAAAAATAACCCCGCGACACTGCGGGGATTATTTATTGCGAAACCAGATTATGCCCGGTCATATCCGCCGGCTGGGGCAACCCCAGCATATGCAGCATTGTCGGTGCAATGTCCGCCAATCCGCCGTTCGCCACCGCCACATCGCGGTCTGATACAACAATCAGGTTCACAGGATTGGTCGTATGCGCCGTCCAAGGCAGATTGTTTTCCAAATCCCACATTTTTTCCGCATTACCGTGGTCCGCAGTAATCAGAACCGCGCCCCCCATTTCCAACACCGCCGGCACCAGACGCGCCAGCTGGGCATCCAAAAATTCCATTGCGCGGACGGCCGCATCTTCGACACCGGTGTGGCCGACCATGTCCCCATTGGCATAATTCAGTATGACAACATCAAACTGCGCCAGCTTCGGCAGCAACGCATCCGTGATTTCCGCCGCGGACATTTCCGGCTTCATATCGAACGTCGCCACATCCGGCGATGCCACCAGAACCTTGTCCCCGCCCGGGAAATCAACATTTCGTTCCGCATCAAAGAAATATGTTACGTGATTGTACTTTTCCGTCTCTGCGATGCGCAACTGGCTCATGCCGTGCGCCGCCAGAACATCGCCCAGCGTATTGCGAACCTCGATATCCGGCAACAGGGCCGGGCAAAGCTCGTTCAGGCCTTCGCCATACTGTGAAAAGCACAGCATGTGCGCACCGGTTCCATGCATTGCGCGTACAATCTGGCGCGCGCGGTCGCTGCGATAATTCCCGAACAGGAATCCGTCGCGTGGTGATACGGGTACATCGCCCTCAATCACGGTCGGCTGGATGAATTCGTCCGTTTCGCCACGCGCGTACGCCATCTGCAGCGCATCGTCCATTGTCGCCGCCGTATAGTCTGCTTTGGCGTGTGCAATCGCGTCAAACGCCAATTGCGTGCGGTCGTCATTATGGTTGCGGTCCATTGCATAATAGCGCCCCGACAACGTTCCCCACCAAGCCGTACCGGCCGCGAACGCGTCCGCCAGTTTTTCCTGAATCAGCCCGGCATATTCCGGTGCCGACTGGGGCAGGGTGTCGCGCCCGTCCGCAATAAAATGAATGCACAGGCGCAGCCCCGCATCCAGCACGCGCCGCGCAATAACCAGAATATCGCCTACATCGGCATGGACACGCCCGTCGGACATCAATCCGGCCAGATGTACAATTCCGCCATCCGCCTTGACCGACGCCAAAAAATCCCGCAACGGAACGTTTTCGTCCCAGTTTTCCAGCTGGAACCTGCGCAGGAACTGGTTTACAACGCGGCCGGCACCCATTGTGATATGTCCAACCTCTGAATTGCCCATGGTTCCCTGTGGCAGCCCCACGGCGGGCCCGCTGGCATCCAGTACGGAATGCGGATATTTGCGCAGCAGTTCCTGAAAATACGGCATTTTTGCCATCGCCACGGCATTATGCTGCGACGACGCATTAATTCCAACACCATCCATAATACACAAAACCAACGGTTTCATTATAATTTCCCCCATATATTTATTAGCGTTCAAAACAATAGCACAAGGCTTTTTTGATTGCAAAATAAAAAGAAAACTTGTATATATTAGTTATAACTGTTAGGAAGCAATTCATAAAACATACTGATTTGGAGATAAAAATGAGCGGTAAACCTTTCATGCCGACATCCGTCGACGAACATATTGGACAGCGCGTACAGCTGCGCCGAACGATGATGGGGCTGTCGCAAAAAGATTTGGCGAAAATTTGCGGGGTCACATTCCAGCAAATTCAAAAATACGAAACCGCCGGGAATCGCATTTCCGCATCGCGTCTGTTTGAACTCAGCACGGCATTGGCCACGCCCGTTTCCTTCTTTTTCAAGGGCCTGCCGGGCAATCTGCCCGAAGAAACCCGCATGGGACGCGTCATACGCGTATCAGAACAGGCCGAAGATGACCCGCTGAGTAAGAATGAATCATTGGAACTGATAAAACAGTACTGGAAATTGCCCAACGACGAACAACGCGCCATGGTTATGAAGATGCTGCGTACACTAAACGGCGCGGAGTAAGCCGACTGTGTTTATGTTGCTAAAAAAACGCCGGAACCGGCGTTTTTTATTTCAAATATGGGTTCGCAATATACACATTGTCAACTGGAGCTACCGGCGAAATCTTTATAGGTTCGACCGGCTTAACTAGTCCGTCATTTATACCAATATTGGGAATGCGCTGAACTGGATTATCATTGCCCCCCACGGACGAGGTCTGCGGCTTTCTGCCACCGTTTTGCACGCAATCTTTGTACTCGCTGGGGTTGGACAGGGGCCAGCACTGATTCTGCAGCTTTGGCTGTGTCGCAATGGTTTTCCCGCGGCCGTACATCATGTCGCTCTTGCTGAGTGCCATTGTATTACCGCAATAATTTGTATTGGATGCATTCGCATCAAATATTTTATCATTTGCACACTGAATGCACATGCCCGTCTGTGGTGAAACACCGTTGCGCATGCCGGTCGGACACGCCGAACACGTACGAAGGGTTTCGGATATAAAACCATATCCGGCGGTTGTACAGCGATATTCCCAGCATTTACCGCTATCGTTATAGTGCATAACCATAACATCCGCATCAAACAATGTGCTGTCCCAGCCGGCACACATGTTTATTTGCGCACATGCCGTTGCATCGGCCGGCTCACAATCGGTTCCAGCCGCATTTAATTTATAACCGTTTTTGCACAATATCGTCGGTGTTCCAACCTTTCTTACCGTAGCAAATGCTTTTGTCTTACATCCCTTACTTTTTGGATAGGTTGAACGAACTACAAAAGGTTGCGCTATCGCACCGTGTCCATTCGGCAGCCAATCCGAAATCCCCAGAATCATATCGTGTTCATCGCTATATGTTCTTCCATCGCACTTTTCACGCTGATCCCAATGGAACATGGCAACTGAATTTTCCACATACGAAGAATTTGACATTGAATAACTGTCAAAATCGCTGCGACGCAGCAATGATGAATCACATCCGCTGGGGGTTATGTTCTGACAACCTTCGCCATAATGGCCACTTTTGCACAGCCAAAAGCATTTTGGCGCCTTGTCTGATTCAGAATACAGGGTTATACTTTTGCTGCACTTATTATTGGTTTTTTGACCGTATACGGTCGTAGGACAAAATTTTGCGCCATATTGGTTCACCTCGCGGGCAACCAGCATCAAAACGCCTCCGCTCTCACGCTTGCCATTCTTCATAAGACATACGTTGTTATCGTTTCCTGTGCACGTCGCCTTGTTTTTGCCAATTGACGCCGCGCCCATATCAGACTCCGCACAATAAAGCATACTCGGGTTGCCCCAATACTGCAGCATATTACTCACGTTTATCCCGCTTGCGAACGCAGCCTCGGAATTCAAAGCGGCCAATGCAGTTAAAAACAAAAATCCATATTTTTTTATTGCCATTTTAATTTTTCACCGTTGTCCGTCAATTTCATTCCGCCACATAGCAAACACTGTTTTCATAATAGCCGCCAATTGACTGGCATTTATTCTTGTACCATTCATCTGTGAATATGCATTCGTTCGTGGCACTGTTAAATGTCGCATATGTTATAGCGTCAGAATTATAATCCAGACATTGCACCCTGGCGCTGTTTTCCATGCAGCGACCGCTGTTTTCGGGCCTGCTGTTGCCATTATAGGCCAGTTGTTTGAATGCCGACAGTTCCGTCCCGCCTATATCTGTGGCAGAAGATTCCACCCAATATCCGCCCAACGTTTCACAAACATCGGAAAACTGCATTTCCATTTCACTTTTAATATTGTTAAACGACTTTTCAATCTGCAGTTCAACCTGTTGGCTTAGCTTTGAGTCTGTTGCGGGGTCGGCGCAATTCTGCTCTGCGAACCAGCGAATGTTCGCCGCCAAGGACGCCGTGCTTTTACCATCAGCAACATCATTTAACATGCCAATTTTCTTTGTTCGGCAATTCCAAGGGAATCCAATTTCTCCGCTGGTGGGCGTGCACAGCCCCTTGACATATGTATCAATCGCGGTTGCGCAACCTTCAGCAATGCGGACATTATCAACCGTATCAACAAATTTTATCAATGCCTGGGCGCCACAGAGGTTCGCATTTGTAATTTTTCCATTTCTGTCGAACTGGCACGCTTCGTTCGAACCGCCGCCATACAATGCTGCACACGCCGAAACCTTGTCCTGGCACAGCTGGCGCGCGGCCTGAATCGACAGGGCGCCTGCAACCTGGGATGTGGATTTGTCAAAATTCTTTAGCGCGGCCGACTGCGTGTCATAGCATTCAGTCATCGTGCTGACGCACGACATTTTAACTTCTTCGATTTTGGCATCCTGGGCCTGAGATATTTCAATCAACGCCGCGCGTTTAAATTCTTCCCATACTGTGGGGGCGATATCGCGGCATGTATCCAGTGCCGACGTTGCAAACATTTTGCGCGATTCCAGGAAACTGTTGAATTGCGGATTCTGCTGCAGCACGTCCATGCCTGAATTCACACCACCCAATTGAATCAAAGAATTTAACTCAAACAAACGCGGGGAGTAAATGGGTTCGCCGGTAGAGCTGTTGATATATGCACCGGTATAGTCCATACAGCGCTTGTAATTTTCACCGCATGCCGTATCGGCGGTCATCGCCGTACGCACCTTGGCGATGCATTCGTTCACATCGGCCGAATTATGGGCGCGGTATTCATCCAATCTGGCTTCGCGCAGATACTTTTCCGCCGTGCGGACAGTCTGCATAATCGCCTCTTTCTGGGTGTTTACCTTCTTTTCATACGCATTGCAATCCTGGCTTATCAGAATACTGTACGAACTGGTCGCCATGGTCAAAACGGCGTTGTTTTCACATGAATCACCAACCAACTGCAAGCATTGTTTACTGGCTTCGTTATAAAGCTGCTGTCCTTCCAGCGTGGTCAAATCGCGGGCATTTCCATTGGAAAAAATCGAATTTGTCCCGCCGGCGCCCCATATGTCGTCAATATCGGAATTCAGGTCAAAAGACAACAGCCCCAGTGATGTGCTGCTGAATCCGGATTCCTGCGTTCTCTTTTTCCCCGACAACAAATCCGTTATTTCTGTCAACATTGCAGTGGCACCGCTGACGTCGCTTTTAATCGCGGCTTCGCCGACCGTGGCGGTATACATCGCATTAACTTCGTCCGCAGTCTTGTCAACCGCATTCAAATTATTGTCTTCGAAGCGCTGAAGCAAAATTTTCGCCTCGTCCATGGCGTTTTCTAGGTCGCGGAATTCCGTATATTTCGCACTGCAAAAGCAACGACGATATGTTTCGTTCGCCTTGGCACAGAACTGGTCCATACAGGTTGAATACGCCTCGCGGCAGGCGGCATATCCGCCACCGATTTTAGAAACATCTTCAAATACGGCGGTTGCCCGCGCGGTACCCGCGCGCGATACGGACGCCGCGCCGCGCGGCGCAGCAGACGGCGCCACGGCTGATGTTGCGCTGCGCACCACGCTGGACGATGCCGCGCGGGCGGTCGTCGCATCCGGTCGGCTGACCGCGGTCTTTTGACGGACGGCGCTGCGCGCGCCGACGGCGGCAGTTATGGTGTTTGCCGCGCTGCGGGAAACTGTGTTGGCCGACCGTGCGGTCGCGGCGCGCGACGTGGTTGCGGCCCGTGATACGGTAGACGTGGCATCACGGCGAACATCGCGGGTATCGGTGCGTGCCGTAGAAACAGTCGCACCGGCGCGCGGATTCGGCGCCTGGGCGGCGTCGGCGGCATTCATGCCAACAACGGCTGACGCCACAAGCAAAAATTTATAAAAATTTTTCCCGCAGATATTCAACTCTCACATCTCTTTGAATTGAATTATACCATTTTTTATCACTGTGAATCAACACCGAATTATTCGATGCAGCAATTAACCGCATTCTTTACCCAGTTGCCCAGACGACGCACTGTCGAACCGGATTCAGCGGTCGAAGACGCCTTGGACGCGGCCGTCTTTGTCGCGTTTTTTGCAGACGCGGTGGCCTTTAACGGACATTCTGCGGTGGCGCGTTCATAAACATCCGGTGCAATTTTTTTTACACCCGCCAAGTCAATCAGTTCCATGTTAATTCCCCAAAACAGAGAATACAGGTCATATGCCTTGTTAAACAAATTATAGGCATCTTCTGTATTACCCGCGCCCAGGGCCTTGGTTCCAACCTCCATAAGGCGCATCGATGCCGCCAACAGATGCTTTGAAATGCACCATACCTCGCCGTTTTCGGCGGTGGATTTTTTCACGATGCGCTCCATCAATTCCTTGCGCATGTCGCGGACAGTGTTAATCATGTCATAAAATCCGGTCTTTTGTGTTTTGGCGCCGCTAAAGAAGAAATGTTCCTCCAATGAAATCAGATTCATCAGGGCAATCGACAAATCCTGATCTGATGACAAGTCCAGCGGGTTGACCTTTTTGGATGCGTCAACTTTCTGAATCATTTCTTCCATTGTCATTTTCTTTTCACGTTTCATTTCAAAAATCCTTCGTTTTGTAATTATTTTGTAATCAACCAGAATACGGCCGTCGCCACCAACAGAAACGACAGCGGCACCACAACTTTTTGGAACGCGAACTGCGCATGACCGCCATTTTCACGCTTTATCCGAACATACCAGCGGGCGCCGAAATAAAACGCGATGGTTCCGACGACAACCCCCAGTAAAAACTTGTCAATACCCCACAGCGTGTTGGCACCGAAAACCATACCCGGCATGGCATAGACCATCGCCAGCAGGGCGTAATATGCGACAAACGGTAAAACCACCTGCAGCCATACGTTTTTTACCCCGCGTTTTTTCAGCCAGCCAACCGTCCAAAAGAACAGCGACAATGTCAGGCCGCCGGCCCAGATACCGGTTATAACATCATCCACACCCAACAGGCGCGCACCTTCCAATCCGGCGCCAACCGCCACCGTGCAAACGGGGCAAACCGCCCATGCAGCGGGCAGGGCCGCAAACGCACAAAGTGCAAACAACAGTGTCTTTCCAATTGTTTTCATGATATAAAGCCTTCCTTTCCTTATTCTCTCAGAATTCTACACAAAACGCCGGACGCGGGTCAATATGATTTTATAACGCCGCGCATGTGCGCGCTGCGCGCGCGCGGATTCACCACCAGTTCCGCATCCGTCGGTGTACACGTCCGCAGCGCCGCAAACGGTGCCGCCGCCGTCTGTGGCAGACGCGGGTCGCCGGGCGCGGTCGTCCACTGGCGAAATATATTCTTTACAATTCTGTCTTCCAGCGAATGAAAACTGACGCAGATGCACATTCCGCCCGGTACCAGCAAATCCGGAACCGCCGCCAATGCGCGCCTTATTTCGCCCATTTCATCATTAACCGCGATGCGCAGCGCCTGGAACACCGGTGCGACATCTTTTGGATTGAATATCAGTTCCTTAAGCCCGAATGTTGTCTGGGGCAGTTTTTCCTTCATCGCGGCTGCAATCGGCGCTGCTTTCTTCACATCGCCATAATCGCGCAGAATGCGCGCCAATTCCGGCGCGGGCGTTTGAGCGATTAATTCCGCCGCCGACAAACCCGAACCGGACATGCGCATGTCCAACGGCCCATCCCCGCGGAATGAAAATCCGCGCGCGGCAACATCAATCTGCATGGACGAAATGCCCAAATCAAAAACCACCGCGTCATATTTCCCGTCCAGTTCCGACATGACTGAAAACGGCCGTGGGATAAACGTAAAACGGTCGCCGAACTGCGCCCCGACCGCCGCGGCGTCCGCCGCGACATTTGGATCGCGGTCAAATGCAACCACATTCGCACCCGCATCCAGAAACGCGCGCGTATATCCGCCCGCGCCAAATGTTGCGTCAATAATCGTGCGGCCGCGCACATCCCCCAGCGTCCCCATCACCGCATTTAATAAAACCGGTACATGTTTCATTATTCTATTTCCACCTTTATCCCCAGGGCGCCCAAATCAGCGGCAGTCGTGCGCCCCAGTTCAACGCCGCCCTTAAGCGCCAGGGTCGCCACCTTGTCCCCGGAACGCAGGTTCAATTCCACGCGCGTCGTGCCGCGCGGCAATGCCGCCAACGCCTTTTTCACGTCGGCCAGCACTGACGGATTTGAAATATTCAGCGTGATTCGACGGGCGATTTTCGCAACCCACTGCGCCAGCGGGATTATGGAATCGACAAACACGGAAACCCGGTCGTCGCGGTTCGACGTTTTGCCGGAAATCAAAACGATATTTTCATTGGACAGAATCTGCGCGAATTCCGCCGCCGCATCCCCGAACGCAACAGCGTCAATGTTTCCGAAACTGTCCGACGCATTTATTGTTATCATATCCTTGCCGGTCTTGGTGCGACGACGCCCGAACGAGTTTACATTGGCCGCAATCTGAACCGGCTTTCTATCACCCAGCACTTCCAACGTCGCGCTGGTCGCCAGCTTTGAGCGTTCTATCAGATGCTTGTACTGGTCCAAAGGATGCGCCGATATATAGAACCCCAGCGCCGACAGTTCGTTTTCCAACCGCTGGCCGAATGTCCATGAATCCGTCCGCGGCAGGTTTCTGCGCAGCCGGTCTTCGGACACATCGTCTTCGACCGTGTTCGCAAACAGCGACAACGCATTCGCACCGTCGCGCGACTTGGACGCATATGCCAGTATCATGTCCGCATTCATAAAGACGGCCGCACGGTTTGGTTCCAACGAATCCAAAACACCGACTTTTGCAAAGGCTTCCAATATGCGCTTGTTCATTATATTTGCGCAGCGTTTTGCAAAATCCGTCAAATTTTTGAATTTGCCGTTCGCATTCCGTTCGGCGACAATCGCGTCGGTCGCCACCGCACCGACACCCTTGATTGCGGCCAGGCCATAAATTATCTTGCCGTCCTTGACGGTGAACAGGGATTCACTCTGGTTTATATCCGGGGCGACAATTTGTATTCCGAAATTCGATTTAGCATCGTCTACAAATATCGCCAGCTGGTCCGTGTCGTTCAAATTGCTGGACATCGATGCAGCCAAAAATTCCGGCGTATAATTCGCCTTGAGATAGGCGCACTGGTTCGCAACGATGGAATATGCGATTGCGTGCGATTTGTTAAACGCGTATTTTGCGAACTCCTTGAACTTTTCCCACAAATCCTTGGCGGTGGCGCGGTCCAGGGTGCCTTCCTTTTCACAACCCTCGTAAAACTTACCCTCCAGCTCGTCCAACATCTTGATTATCTTTTTGCCCATGGCCTTGCGCACGTTGTCAGACTGGCCGCGTGTAAATCCGGCCAGCGCGCGCGTCAGCTGCATAACCTGTTCCTGGTAAACGATGATGCCATACGTTTCTTTTAGAATCGATTCCGCGCGCGGATGAACGTATTCAATTGGCTCCTCGCCGTGCATGCGGGCGATAAATTGTGGAATAAATGCGATGGGCCCAGGCCGGTTCAGGGCGTTAAGCGCGGATATTTCCAAAAAGCTGGTCGGGTGCATCTTGCGCAGGGTCTGCTGAACAAACGGGGCATCAAATTGGAATATGCCTTCGGTCAATCCGCGCTGCCACAAGTCCATGGTCTTGGCGTCGTCGACCGGTATCTTGTCCAGGTCTATGTTTATACCGCGCGTCTGCTGAATCAGGCGTGTTGCATATTTCAGCACGACCAACGTTTCCAACCCCAGAAAGTCAAACTTTATCAACCCCGCCGATTCCAAATAATGTCCGTCATACTGGCACGACGGCAGGGCGTTGGCCGGGTCGCGATAAACGGGCGCAATATTTGTCGTGGGACGGTCGCCGATTACGACGCCACACGCATGCTGTCCCAGATTTCGCAGACTGCCTTCTAATTCCTCGGCAATATTGACAACTTTGTTCATATCTTCGTCGGACTGCAAAATAACCTGAATTTCCGCCGAAGTGTCAACGGCATCCTTTAATGTTTTTGCATCCTGGGGAATCAGTTTTGACAGGCGGTCCGACTTGGAATAGGGCATGCCGTATACGCGCCCAATATCACGAACCGCGCCGCGCGCCTGCAGACTGCCGAATGTGATGATTCTGCAAACGGAATCCGCCCCGTACTTTTCACATATGTATGCCAGCACGCGTTCAATCCCGGTGGGTTCAAAGTCAACGTCAAAGTCGGGCATTGATATTCGGTCCGGGTTCAAAAAGCGTTCGAACAGCAGGCCGTATTTCAGCGGGTCCACATGCGTAATCCCCAGCGCCCACGCCACAATGGAACCCGCACCCGAACCGCGTCCCGGCCCTGTCAGAACATCATTATTGCGGCACCATTCGATATAATCTGCAACAATCAGGAAATATCCCGGAAAGCCCATCCCGATAATGACCTGCAATTCAAATTCCGCCTGTTCGTAATACGGCGCGGTGTCTGTGATGTTGTGCCGGCGCAGACGTTCCGCCAGCCCTTTAAGCGTGTTTTCGCGCAGCATTTGGCACTCGGTTTCCAAATCCTGACCGAAACGCGGCAACAGCGGCTTTTCATGGACATTGACCATAAATCCACAGCGCTGTGCAATGACAACGGTGTTTTCTATCGCCTCGGGCAGGTCGGAAAACAGTTCGGCCATTTCCGCACCTGATTTAAAATATTGCTCGGACGATTTGCGCGGACGTTCCGGGTCGATGATTTTCGTCTGGCCCAGAACACAGCCCAAGGCGTCTGTCGCCTCGTAATTTTTGCCGGCGGCGAAACACACATCGTTCGTCGCGACAATCGGAATTTCCAATTCACGCGCAATTTTCAGAAACGCCGGCTCGGTCTTTATTTCATCTTCCAGTCCGTGGCGCTGAATTTCAATATAAAAACGGTCGCCGAATATATCCAAAAAACGCCTGGCGTAAATCTGCGCCTGGGATTCCTGATTGTTCAGCACGGCCATGCCGACGGCGCCGGTGTGCGCCGCGGACAGACAAATCAGCCCCGCGGCATGCGATTCCAGTTCTTCGAATGTTATATACGGCCCCAGATGATGGTTGTCCGGCCGCATGTACATGATTCGGTTCAATTCGCACAAATTCAGATAACCATCGTGATTCTGCGCCAGCAGCACCAACTTGGACAAAGTGCCGGCCCGCAGGATTTTCGGGTCGACATTATGATGATTCAGTGAAATTTCCACACCGATAATCGGCTGCACCTTGGCCTTTGGCATGACATCGGAAAATTCGGCGCATCCGGACATCAGATTGGTGTCGGTCAGGGCGCACGCCGTCATGCCCGCCGCCGTACACAACGCCGGAATATCCTTTACACGCAGGGTGCTGGCGCCAACAGAAAAACGAGAATGCAAACGAAGATGAACGAATTGATTTTCCATGCCCGCACAATAGCAAAAAACAACCGGGCAGGGCAACCATATATTTCCTAAAAAAACGATTTTTTGATTGCGGTCCGAATATCCGCCGCCGCATAAAAAACATGCCCCCGTGTTTGGGGGCATGCATTATTTAATGGTGTGATACGTTGTCCCGCCCATGTTCACATTCAGGGCCGACGCGGCGGCGCCACCAGCCAGACTGCCATAGCACACCTTGCCGTCGTATCCGACGTGGATTGCATGTTCGGTCTGCTTGGCCGCATACAGCGGAACCACAACACCGTTGCCCAGACGCAATTCGGTGATGCCCGCCGCACAGTACTGCGCGCACAGGTTTGCGGACGTCTGTCCATATCCGGAATTGCACGACCACGGACATGCATTTGACGCGGCGCCGCCGGTGTACGCGGAATTCGCCGGGCCGTTTGTACACGCCGTACGCGCCAGCGTTGCATTCTGTGCAACCGTTCCGCCCGCGCAATAATACCCCGTTCCGACCGCGACACATCCCGCACCGGCGGTGGCGACATACTGGCCGCCGTTGCACGTCGTCTTGCACGATGCAACGCCAGCATGGTTTGCCGCCGTGTTGCCACTGTTGTGATAACCCTTGGCTGCAAGGCAACTGGAAACGGTTGATTTGGACCCTGCATTGACCGTGTGGGCGTTCGTATACCAATCAGCGGTATTCGGCGTTGTACATGCCGCATTTGCGGTGGCGACCTGCGTGCCGGCACTGCACGAAATTTTGCAGTCCGTGCGTGCATCATGGTCCGTGGCCGCGGCGCCGGTGGCGGCATAACTGGCCGGGCAACTGTACCATTTACCGGCGGTCGGACTGGTGCTGTCCGCGGCGGTTGGCGTCTTGGAACCATAGGCAACCTTGTGCGTGCCGGGCTGATAACCGCTGGCGACTATTTCGCACGCTTTGTTCGCGGTCTGAACCGCATACCCGGCATTGCATGATGTCTGACACTGGGATATGGCTGTTTTACCCGTGGCGGTATTTGCGCCGTAATTGTTGGGACATCCCGGACATGTGTTGCCATTCTTGTACGAAGACCCGTTGCATGTACCCACGGTGCAAAGATTGCTCATCGTGTTGTTTGTGTTCCACGTCGGAGCGGCCCATGTACTCAGATTTGTTATCGCCGTACAGGCGGTGCATGCGCTGGCGGCGGTGGCGCCGGCCGCACCGGTTTTACCCGCGCCGCATGGCGTACACACGCTGGCGCCCGCGGCGCTGTACGAACCCGCCACACAGGTCGTCGCACCGAACGATGTATTATATGTTCCGCTGGAACATAACGGCATTGATGAATACCCCGGGCAATACGATCCGGCCGGACACGGTTCCGCATTTATATACAACATATTCTTAGATTTATTATTGCAATACGTATCCAAAATTCTGTCCTTGACATAATACCCGGCATTTACCGACACATAATGTCTGTTCCCGCCTATATCATATTTTTGCGTTGCCGTATTATAGGTTGTCGTTTCAACATTAAACGAGCCACGCGCATTTTTAATTCCGTAATAAAGCGCAGCACACTGGGTTATCGCGCTCTTTCCGGTTCCCCAATTCTGATTGATTGGTGCCGGAACAACAGTCGGGTTATAGTAATCCGCAGGATATGTTGTGCGGGCATGCGTTTTTGCATCCGGGCATGCAATATTGCCACCGACATTGGGATAATTCAGCTTGGTCGCCGGGCAATAGTCATACATGCCGCATGTCGTTTGGGCCGTATCCGTTTTGGCCGCCAGATATTTACCCGCCGTTGTCGTCAGATAGCAATCCGTATTCGCCCCCGAGCCGGCCGGACTGTTTACATACAGCCCCAGCGTTGAACACGCCGTCGCCGCCCCTGAACCCGCCGGACAATATGAATTGGCCGGGCATTGTGTGGCCGCAGGCGATGTGCTGCCCGCGCTGACCGTGTGCCGCGCAATAAACACACCCTTTGGCGTCTGGGTGCAGGCCGCGTCAACCGATGCGACACGATTTCCACCGTTGCAGGTTGTCTTACAGTCGCTTTTCTGATCATGGTCGGCCTGGGTTGTGCCGGCAATGGCATATCCGCTCGGACACGTCGCCGCCGCCGGGGATGTGGCGCCGTATTTCACGGAATGGGCCAACATATATATATTCCCGGTTGTAATCGCAGCGCATGCCGCCTTGGCCGTCGCTACGCGCGAACCCGCCGCACACTTTGTCTGACAGCCGGCCTCGCTGGTGGCGGCAGTACCATTGCGATAATTCGCCGGGCATTGCTGCTGCGCGGAATTGCTCAATTTATAGTATCCACTGTCAACATTTTTGCACGATGATTTTCCCGTTTCGTTCTGATACTGCAAAGAACCAGAGCAGGCACTGCAGCTGACTGTACCAGCGGCCGATTTATATGTCCCAGCCGCGCATGCCGTACATGCATTTTTTTCCTTTGGCGTGCCGTCATACGCACCATTATACGTCATCTGATAACCGGCTATGCATGTTTCATATTTTTGGAAATGACACCCGGTTGAATAGACCGCAGAGGTACCGCTGCCACTGGTGTAATAACAACGTTGCGTGCCGCTGCCGGTCGTGCCGGTAAATGGCACCCCGTGCGCCAAACATTGGCCTATCCTTGTAGCGCCGGTTGTGCCTTCCTCTGTCCATGTTCCTATTGAAGCGCCAGAAGAACCCGCTGGGCATACCGTACATGACGTCGCGTTTCCGCCGGCACTATAGCTTCCAGATGTGCACTGCGTACATGTCTGGCCGCTGACTATGGATCCGGGTTTGGCCTGGAATGAGGTTGATATTGTTGCCGCTGTCGGCCATGCGCCGGACGCCGGCGCGTTCTTTTTCAACTGACCGGCGCTGCAGTATGTCGATACCGCCGTCGCCGCGCGTGTTTCAAAGCAGCTGGTTCGTGCCGTCCAGCCCGTGCCAGTGCCAAGTGTCCATCCGCTCTCGGCCGTGGGACAGTTATTTTTTATACCAGCACTGCAATATGTCGAACCGGTACACTGGGTGCGTCCTGTGCAATTATTTCCGCTGGTGTTGCATCCAGTCGTATAATATCCAGACCCAACATCGCTGCAGGCGCCGGCGCCGGCGCCGCTGTACTTTGTACGCCCTGTGCAATTTTCACAAGAATATGATGTGCCGTAATACGCATTATGCGCGGCCTTGAATGTTCCCGGATTGCACGTGGTCAGGGTCGTACCACTGGTTCCGCTGCGTACCTTGCCGGCACCCACAGGCAGATAGCACCGCGTATTTGTTGCAGCAGTTGTTTCGGTTGTCGTATATCCGGTCCCCAGGCCGCTGCACGGCGTTCGCACACCGGATTTACAGAAATACCCGGCGCCACAGTTTTGAACCGCGGTATTGCCGTTTTTATATTTACCGTCAGGCACGGATTTACACGTCGTCTGCTTGGTTGCATCTTGGTATTCGTTTGTGCCGGAACACACTGTTCTGCCCTGGACAGAACCATTATAGGTATATGTCTTGGCGGCATTGCACTTATATCCTGCCTCACAGTCCTTGCATGCGGTCGTGTTCAAATACTGGCCCGCGGCACAGCTGTATGTATTTGCCTTCCATCCGGCATACAGGGTTGCCGCCGCCGTCTTGTTCCATGTGCGTGCGGATGCGCCAGCCGCATTATAGTACTGGGTACCACTGGTATACGTCGCATTGTCGTACCAACCCATAAAGGTATATCCGGTGCGGGTAGGCGCCGTCGTGCTGATTGTCGGCATAGCAGAACCGTATGTCGCGCTGACCGCCGCAGACTGTCCACCAGACCCACCGTTCACATTAAACGAAACGGTGTATTTGTTGGCCGTACAACTGCAGGCACCGGCCGCCGTGCATGTAGGAGTGCTGTATCCGGAGCTACAGGTCGCGCTGTACGTACATTTGTTGGCACTGACCGAAACGTTGCACGATGCGACACCCGTTCCCTTGCTGCAGGCCGTGCATGCACTATACTGCGCGAACAGCGTTTGATTATTGGTAAACGTCGTGTTTGCCGGCAGGGCGCCTGTCGCCTGTATATATTTGGTGCCACCGCTGCTGGCGCTGAAATAACCGTTGAATACACTGCCTGATTTCGTCGGAATTGCAACACTGGTTACGGTTGTGCCAAAGTTCGTCTTGGACCATGCCGTCGCATATTTTTCATATACCGTGGCATCACCGCCGGTTCCGCCGTTGACGTTCAGCGTGATTGTATAAATATTCGGCGTACAGCTGGGGTTGTACTTGCCACTGTTTGCAAGGCTGCTGTATCCGGTTTTACAGCTGGTCGAATAAGAACAGACGTTGTCCTTTACAGACATCGTACAGTTGGCGCCGGCACCCGGGGCACAGGCCGTACATGCACCCCACACCGCATAATACGTCGTGCTGCTTGACGGCGCGGTTATTGAAAACACGCCGGTTGTCGCCGTGCGGGATGTCGCCCATCCTTTGAATACCATGTTGGCCTTGGTTATATTATTGGTCGTTGCATCCCATTGCGGCAGCGCACATGTGGCCCCCGGCGTGCATAAACGCATCACCGGACCGGTGCCTGTTCCGCCGTTTTTATCCAATGCTATATTTATGGTGTTCAATTTCGGACATGCAGTTCCGCCATCGCAAATATAATTCGAACCCATAACCGAACACGGACGGCATGCGTTTCCCGCCGCCGGTGTAGCATTGCATGTGGTAGACGATGAACTGGCCGTCATATAATAACCGGTCGAACATTTGGTATATTTCTTATAACTGGGACAGCTATACCCCGCGGCAAATGCATTGCCGACAAAAAACGACACGCATAAAAGCGCGCAAAAACGCCAAATTTTAGCCATATTCCCCACTTCTTTTTCTCTTTTGCTAGTTATCCTACAAAAAAAGCCAACATGCATACAAGAAAAAAAGACAAGATTTTTCAACAAATCTGACATACGGCCGAAAAAATGTTTGAATTAAACTATTTTAGTGATAGTATATCCCCCGCAAGATGAACAGAGCATAGCCGTCCCCAACCGGGGGCGGAGGAAAGTCCGGACTGCATGGGACAGCATACCGGCTAACGACCGGGCGGGGCAACCCGACGATTAGAGCAACAGAGACGAATCGATTCAGTTCGAGTGAAACGGGCAATCTCTATGCGCAGCAACTTCAAATAGGTTCCGCTTACCAGTCCCAGGTTTAGGAACGGGTAGAAGGCTTGACATTCTGTGGCAACACATTATGCAGATTAATTATGCTCGCTACCTTGGCTTGGTTGTGAAAAAACTGGGCCTTGGCAGAACAGAATCCGGCTTATCGTTTATCTGCGAGCCGCCCCTGCGGGGGCGGTGTTTTTATTGCAAAAATTCATTGAATTACATGACCTTGCCCTGGGTCGGATAAAACGTCAGCTGAATCTTTTCCCACTTTGCAAATTCGTTTTCCGGCAGCATTCTAAACGGCTGGCACGCGTTTATGGCATCGCGTATAGTATCCAAAACATATGCAAACGCCGGGTCGGTTTCCGCACGGGCCGCGGATTCAAACCAAACGTCGCGAACGGTGCCGTTTCTGCGCATGGCCAGATGCGCAACCGCGCGAATGTCCCCAATGTCCGGGCGCGTGGTATCCACCGCCCAGCAACGTGTCATTGCAACGCGCAACGCGTCCACCACGGATATTGTCAGCGTCCGGTCCAACGAAACCGAATTTCGGTTTACGCGCACGACCGTCTTTTTCCGCGGCGCCGCAGGGATTTCATCGGGCGCGGGCTTTGCCACATCGGGAACGGACGGTGCGGAATCCGCAGCGTCTTCGGGCGCGGGATTTGTTTTCTCTTCGACCAGGGCCG
The DNA here is from genome assembly GCA_947054455.1 of uncultured Alphaproteobacteria bacterium. Lineage (GTDB taxonomy): Bacteria > Pseudomonadota > Alphaproteobacteria > Rs-D84 > Rs-D84 > Enterousia. The sequence goes on along the minus strand of CAMRWN010000002.1, from coordinate 83,589 downwards.
GGGCGTCTATTGCCGTATCAGGGGCAACATCGGCGACGGGCGCCGGGGCCTTTGCCGGAACCGGTGGCGATGATTTTTCCGGCACGGACAGGGGTGCGGGCGCATTTGTGTTGTATAATTTCGTTTCGTCCCCGGAAACGTTTACCGCGCTCAAATCAATTTCTGTTATCTGGACACGGTCCGGCGCAACCAGGCGCGCACGATCCACCACAATGGCAAAAGAAGTTATCATGATGGCGACCAGCGCCAAATGCCCGCCGACCGACATCAGCATGTTTTCCGATGAAAATCTGGTGCGCAGATTCATTTTCCACCCATTTGCGTGCGCAGGCCGACGCGCTGGAACCCAGCATCCTTTAGCCGGCCCATGACATTCATGACCGCGCCGTAATCCGCGCTGCGGTCGCCGTTTATCATAATCATCAACTGCGGATTTTCACCACGCATCGCAATCGCGCGACGTACGACATCTTCCGCGGACATCTGCATTTCGCCCAGATAATACCGGCCGGCGGCGTCAACACTGACCTGAATTGCATGCTCATTTCCCGTCAGGACGGAATGGCCAGCATTCGGCAAATCCAAATCGATGCCGTTCGTCATCATCGGGGTCGTAACCATAAAAACCGCCAACAGAACCGTCATGATGTCAATCATGGGCGTCAACGATATGCTGGCATCGGAATTTCTGCGTCTGCTGCGCGACATTTTATCCCCCGTTATTTCTTTGATTTAATTTCTTTGCGCGCATCGTCCAGCCGGTCGTACAAATCATCCGCCTTTTTGGTAAAGTACTGATACGCAATCGCCGCAGGAACCGCCGCAATCAACCCCAGCGCCGTCGTCCCCAGTGCGGTCGCCAACCCGGGGGCAATTACGCCGATTGAAACAGACTGGTTCACACCGATTGCGGCAAACGCATCCATAACGCCCCATATCGTTCCGAACAAGCCGACAAACGGCGCGACGTACGATACCATCGACAGAAACCACAAATTCCGGTCAAACGGACGCAGTATACGATCAACCGCAACATCCAAATTGTCCGACGGCTTTATCTTTGCCGGATTTTTGCGGTTCATTCGCCACAATCTGATTTTTTCAATTATTATAGACCACGAAACCACACTGGCCAGAACCAGTGCCAGTGAAATAAACGCCGTCATTATGTCGCCCGTAAACAAATTAAGCAGCGAAAAATTATTCGTCATGTTCCTTCCTTTTCTTGTTTTTTTAATCTGTCATTATTGCGAAAACATTTTCCGGTATTGGCCGCGGCCGCATGCCCGCGCCGATATACGCGGCGGCAACCGTCAGTATAGCATAAACATCGCCGTCTTTCACGAACTTTTGTTCCAGCGTCAGCGATGCGCCGCCCGACTTTGCCAAAGATGTTTCAACCACAAATTCGTCCCCCAGACGCAGCGGCCGCATATATTTGGCCCGCAGCTCGCGCACAACAAAACCCAAATCGCCTTCGGGGAACACAACCCCGCGCAGCATTGCCATACGCGCGCGCTCTGCGATTTCAATATAACGTCCGTGATACGCTATGCCGCCGGCGTCGGTGTCCGCATATGCGATTGAAAATGGAAATTTAAATGTCTTCATCTTTCTGTCCAAAATTTATATCTTCGGTTTGAATAGAACAATTATTTTTCCAAACCCAAATGCGCATATCCGGCATCCGTTATAACGCGGCCGCGGGGCGTACGCTGGACAAAACCCAACTGCATCAGATAAGGTTCGATAACATCTTCTATGGTGTCGGCGGGTTCGGACAACGCGGCCGCCAGATTGTCGATTCCTACAGGCCCGCCCGCATAATGACGGACAATCGTCGACATATATTCACGGTCGATTTCATCCAGACCGCACCCATCTATGTGCAACTGAAACAGCGTGGTGCGTATCGTGTTGGCCGTTATGCGCCCCGCGCCGGTCGCGCCCGCAAAATCACGCGCCCGCTTCAACAGACGGTTTGCAATACGCGGCGTTCCGCGCGCGCTGCGCGCCAGCGCCAATGCCGCATCCGCGTCAATCGGCGTCCCCAGGATGTTCGCACTGCGCGCGATGATTTTCGCCAAATCTTCGGGTGAATAAAACGACAAACGCAAATCAATTCCAAAACGGTCGCGCAACGGATTTGACAACAGCCCCGTGCGCGTGGTCGCACCCACCAGCGTAAACGGGGGCAGGTCGATGCGCACGCTTTTTGCGCTGGGGCCTTCGCCCAGCATTATATCCAGCTTAAAATCCTCCATCGCGGAATACAAAACCTCTTCTATCGCGGTGGGCAGGCGGTGTATTTCGTCGATAAACAAAACGTCCATTGGTTCCAGTGATGTCAGTATCGCCGCCAAATCACCCTGTTTGGTCAGCATTGGTGCGGCAGTCGCCCGGAAATTGGTACCCAGTTCGTTCGCAACAATATGGGCCAGTGTTGTCTTACCCAGCCCCGGGGGCCCGTACAACAGCACGTGATCCATCGCTTCGCCACGGGCGCGGGCGCCGGACACAAAAACGGACAGGTTTTGTTTCAAACCCTCGTGGCCGATAAAATCACACAAAGACTTTGGCCGTATTGATGCGGCCATTTCATCCGGTATGTTCGCGTCTAAAAATCTTTCGTTTGTATTCATATTTTACAGCAACTTGTCTTCGGCATTTTCACGACCGATATAGGCCTTTAAATCATTATACATCTGGCGCAGGTCGGCCGGCTGGCTGTAAGCCGCGTCGGCGTTTTTCACACGTATTGTCTCTAAATCAATCTGGGCCTGCTTTTTCAAAACCTGGGTCAGATAAGATGAAAAACTTTTCGCGTCATCCGTTTCCGCCGCCCCCTGCAGCAGCAATCCGCGGTTCGGCCGCGGCGACAAAAACGCAAAATCAGAAACCGACGGGTCCGGTGAAACCAGGGCAAAGCCGGAAACCTCGGGACGGCGCATCATCGCCTGCAGAACGTACCACGCCCCCAGACCATGGCCGGCCAGCCATATCTTGTCGCTGTCTTCGTTGTGATTTTGAATCCAGTCGATTACCGTTGCAATGTCCAGCATGTTTTCAGATGTCGTCCCGATTGCACCGTCGGAATCGTTTACACCGCGATAATTGAAACGCAGCACAGAAAAGCCGGCATCCATAAACGCGCGAAACATGGCATACGACACGCGGTCGTTCATATGATACTTTTGACGTGGATTTCCGGACAAAACCACCGCCAACGGCGCGGACGCCGTCGCGGATTTGTGGTACACGGCATGCAGCTTTCCGGATTCACCGGTTATTATGATATCGACCATTTTATCCACCTCACTTAAATATTATGCGTTTGTTTGCATTCATTTATAGAACAAACACGCGGCGATTTTCAATAGAAAATTTTTGCTTTGACACGACGCACGCGATTGTTCTAAGATTTGTCCAGAGAGACAAAGGGCTTTGACATGGCTAGACTAGTTTTATTGGCTGCTTTTACCGCATTGATTGCCGTAAACGCGCACGCCGCCGACCAGGAAATTTTTTACGACAGTTTTCAGACCGTTTACACAGAAACGCCGGTTCAGTCGTACTATGCATATCCCGACGACCCGAATTTCATTCCGGAAACGGAATTCATGGAACGCGCGGACAGTCTGGATTATGACCAGAACATTGTCAACGCCCGCGAGGCCGAGGTTCAACGCCATCCCGGCGTAATATTTGCCGACCGTCCGATGATTATATGCCGTAATTTCGGATGCACACGGCTGAACGACAAGATAACGCGCACATTCCTGTTCAACAGTCTGGCTAACATGTTCATGATGAACGCGCACTCGCGCCTGTATATATGCGAGGCGGATCCGTTTTCACGCGACTGTCTGCAGTCGGGCATATCATTCCCGGTACGCAGCGGCATTGCAAACGCAATGGTAAAAATACCAAAGGCCACAATTTCGCAGGTCAATGTATCAACCGGCCTGTCCAAGGCGACGGTTGGCATGACCTATGAATTCTTGGTAAATGGAATCGACCGCAAGTGCGAACCGACAGTCATGGACATCATGGTTCCGATTAATTCCCAGGCCACGCTGTCGAACCGTGAATTCGCATGCAATATGACCAGCGACGGGTTCAGCAACGTTTCGCTGCTGGTCAGCATAGACTACATCGATTTGGACTACGGCATTCTGGGCGGATATTATTCGCTGGGGATGCAGGGACCGACAACCGGCGGCGGAACCGGGTACGCATTGTTCAAGACGGAATTTACAACCGGCGGAATGCAGTTTCGCGCCACCGTTGACATCGAAGCGGACGCCCGCGGCGCCAACAATGCCATGCGCACGATACAGCCGGGTGAATACGCCGTGGAACCGTTAAAGAAATAAAGGCACGCACGGCCACGTTTGCGCCGGCGGCGCGCCCGCATCCAACAGGCAAATGAACAAAACCATTCTGATTATTGATGATGACGAAGTGTTGCGCAGGGCGCTGGGGCGGGGGCTGCGCGCACAGGAATTCAATGTCTTAACCGCACAATCCGCCGAAATGGCCACCCAAATACTGCAGCGAATGCGTGTCGACGCAATTGTTCTGGACCGTATGATGGAGGGAATGGACGGCCTGACGTTCCTGCGCGGAATCCGCGATGCGGGAGATTCGACACCGGTAATAATGCTGACCGCAATGACGGGGCCGGAAAACGCAATCGACGGACTGGCGGGCGGCGCCGACGATTATCTGGCCAAACCGTTCCAACTGCGCGAACTGGTTCTGCGTCTGAACAATATCATACGCACCCGCGGCGTCCCGTCGCCCCAGACACCGCACGGTCTGATGTTCATTGACAACGAGTTCTTTGTAAAATCTGATACCGACGCGCCGCGGGCGTTAATGCTGTCGGGGGAAGAAAAAAAACTGCTGCTGCGTCTTATATCGCCCGTCGGCAACATAGTGCATGCCGCCCCCATGGTCGCAAAACGCTTGCGCGGGAAATTAAATAGTGTATTATCAAACATAGATATCATGACGATACGCGGCCGCGGATACAAATTGGTCAATTTGAACGCCGCACCGAAACAAAACGCATAGGACAAACAATGAGACTGATTCCACGCAGATTTTTATGGCGAACAATATTAATGGTTCTGGTTCCGCTGATTGTGGCCCAGGTCATTATCGCAAACGTTTTCTTTGGCAACCATTGGGAACGCGTCCATGCGACCTTGGCGCGCAGCCTGTCGGGCGAAATAACAACAATGATGCGCTTTATTGACAACGGTGACGACGACGCATATCAGACAATGGCGCGCGCAATCGGGATAAACGTTTCGCTAAACGACAAATTGAACCGTCCAAAGGATAATGACAACCACGCGCACGAAACCGGCCCGCTGGCACACGAACTGTCAAAAAAGCTGCAACGGCCTGCAAGCATATACATGGACAGGTCAAAGCGTCTGGTGTTCATAGACGTACCGACCAACGACGGCAGAATTGCAACATTCGGAACATCGCTGTACCGCATTTATTCCACCAGTACCGAAGTTTTCATTATATGGCTGGTTGGTTCAATATTAATCGTATCAATACTGATTGCACCGTTTATCATACTGCACTCGCGCAGTATCCGCCGCATCGCCAAGGCCGCGGGCCGGTTTGGTCGCGGGCTGGACGCGCCGGGCTTTGAACCCACCGGTTCCAAGGAAATCCGCGAGGCGGCAACAGCCATGATTACAATGAAAGAGCGTCTGAACAGATACAACCGTACGCGTACGGACATGCTTAACGCCGTCAGCCATGATTTAAAGGCACCGCTGACCCGCATGCGCCTGTCGGTGGAAACAGGCGACGCCAGCCGCGAAGAACTGCTGCGCGACATCGACCGCATGTCTGAAATGGTGAACGGATACCTGGCGTTCGCCCGCGGCGAAATGCCAGAGATAGAGCAGGCAACCGAACTGCCGGCGATGCTGGTGCGCATTGCGCGCGACGCGGCGCCCGCGAAAAAAATAGAAACAGATTTTCCCGACGCGCCCATGCAGTTCTATGCGCGTCCAATGGCGCTGGCGCGCGCGTTCGGCAACATCATTGAAAACGCGGCCAGATATTCCGACAAAAAGATACGGATAACCGAACATGACAACGAAGACCATGTAGAGGTTATAATCGAAGACGACGGCCCGGGGATTCCGGATGACAAAAAGCGTGATGCGATGCGTCCGTTTGTTCGACTGGACGAAGCGCGCGGCAGCAAAACCGGCGGAACCGGCCTGGGGCTGTCCATTGCGCAGACGGCGATTGAAAACCACGGCGGCCAGATATTCCTGGAAAACAGCGATTTGGGCGGGCTGCGCGTGCGGGTCGTTCTACCTATATAAAATTATAAAACCATACGGGCATCAAGAAATGAATTTGTATAAACATGTATCAGAGGCGATAAACGACAAACTGGGCTTCGCGGCGAAGCTGGAGGTTCCGCGCAACCGTGATTTCGGCGATTTTTCAACAAACGCCGCGATGGTAATGGCAAAGTCTGCCGGCAAAAACCCGCGGGAACTGGCGACGGAAATCGCGTCAAAACTGGCCGAGCTGCCGTTTGTATCCGACACATCAATCGCCGGCCCGGGATTTATCAACATTAAAATAAAAGATGAATTCATTTGGAATGCGGCCGAAAACGCGGCGCAAGTCGAACCGTCCAGCAAACCTCAGACCATTGATTTGGACTATGGCGCATACAATGTCGCAAAATCGCTGCACATCGGACATCTGCGCACATCAATTGTCGGCGATACGTTCAACCGCATTGCCAAATTACTGGGGCATCGGACATATTCATGGAACCATATGGGCGACTGGGGAAAACCGATGGCGCTTATTATTGCATGGATTGAACGGATGCATCCGGAACTGCCTTATTTCCGGGATGATTTTGACCCGAAAACACCGGTCGACTTTGAAATTGACCCTGCGGAATTAAACACTTATTACCCCGCGGCCAGTAAATACGCCAAGGAAAATCCCGAATTTCAATCCCACGCCCAGGAAATCAAGGCCCGTTTCCAAGACGGACACACGGGATACTTCGCACTGTATGAAAAGTTTTTGGCGATATCGTTGGACATGATGCGCGATACGGTAAACCGCCTGAACATCCTGCCGTTTGATTATGATTTGGGCGAACGCAACGCGGCAAAATACCTGCCGGCGGTCGAAGAAATTCTGCGAAAGCAAAATCTGATACAAGAAAGCGACGGCGCCCAGATAATCGTTGTCCGCAAAGACAGCGATAACGCCCCGATGCCCCCATACATGTGGACGGATTCACGCGGCGCGGACACGTACGATTCAACCGATTTGGCGGCGGTTTACTGCCGTAAACTGACAGACAACCCGGACAAGATAATTTACTTTACCGACATGCGCCAAAGCCTGCATTTCGAGCAGCTGTTCCGTGCAGCCGACATTTCCGGAATATTTGACTACGCAAATTTTGAACATATCGGATACGGCACGATAAACGGTGCCGATGGCCGACCATTCAAAACCCGCGACGGCAATGCCGCCGGACTGGACGATATCATTGACGCCGTAAATGCAGCGGTTGCCGCGCGCGTACGCGACGCGGAAAAATCATTGGACCAGGCCACGGTGGACATGATTGCGCTGGCGGCGCTGAAATTCAACGACCTGCTGCACGACGTGCGTTCGGATTATGTATTTGACCCAACCGCCGTCACCAGTTTCGAAGGTCGCACCGGGCCATATATCCTGTACACGGCGGTGCGTCTGAATTCCGTTTTAAAGCGCGCGCCCGACGCCGGCACGGCACAAATGAGCATACTGTCCCCGGATGAGCGCAATTTGTTGATTGGCATTCTGGATTTTGAACGCACCGTCCACAGCGCTTTTGAAAACCGGGCGACGGACATGGTCGCGAACTATGCATATGATTTGTGCCAGCTGATAAACACGTTTTACCATAACTGCCCGATTTTGCGCGACGACGTTTCTCCCCAAGACCGCGCCCAGCGTTTATATATCGCACGCGCCGCGCGCGACACGCTGGCCCGGGCGATTGATTTGATGGGACTGCGAATCCCCGAAGAAATGTAAAAACCAAACCGCCCGCAGGGGCGGTGTTTTTATGCACAGCCGCCGCAGACATATGGTATCATAATACCGTACTGATTTTTCTTGACTTTTCCGCGGGGTTGCGCAATAATAACCACGTTTAAATTTAAAACCAAGGGTAAAACAACAATGGCAGCGACAAAATCGTTAAAAAAGTGTGAATTGGATGCCAAATGGTATCTGATTGACGCGACTGATTGCACGCTGGGGCGTTTGGCGGCATACACCGCAAACATTCTGCGCGGCAAGAACAAGCCGACATGGACACCGAATATGGATTGCGGCGACCATGTAATCATCATCAATGCGGACAAGGTTGCACTGTCCGGTCGCAAGGCGGAAAAGACCAAATTCTTTTGGCACTCGCTGTGGACAGGTTCTTTGAAAGAACGCACACTGGGCCAGATGCGCAGCGAAAAACCCGAAAAACTGGTTTTCAACGCGGTAAAGCGCATGATGGGTCGCCGCACGTCTGTTGCATTGGCGAACCAGCGCCTGACCAAGCTGCACGTTTATGCGGGTGCAGAACACAAGCACGCCGCGCAGCAGCCGGTTGTTATTGATTTCGCGGGCTTGAACCGTAAAAATAAAAGGGGTGAATAATGACAGAAGCAAAGAAAACAGCAACCGCCAAAAAGGCGGCCCCCGCAAAGAAAGCCGCGGCGAAAAAAGCGCCGGCGACATCTGTAAAGCTGACGGGTGCGACATACGCGACCGGCAAGCGCAAGGATTCCGTTGCACGCGTATACCTGATGCCGGGCAAGGGCAACATCATCGTAAATGAAACACCAATGGCCGAATATTTCCGTCGTCCGGTATTGCAGATGATTATCGCCCAGCCTTTTGGTGTCGCGAAACGCGAAGGCGCATACGACGCAATCGTAATGGTTATGGGCGGCGGTCTGTCCGGCCAGGCCGGTGCGGTAAAGCACGGTATTTCCAAAGCGCTGGAAAAGGCGGAACCGGAATTGCGCAAGGCACTGAAGGACGCCGGATTCCTGACACGCGACAGCCGCGTTGTCGAACGCAAACACTATGGTGTTCGCAAGGCGCGTCGTTCCACACAGTTCAGCAAACGTTAATCCGTTTCGAATATGGAACCAAAATCCGCCCCCCCACGGGCGGATTTTTTATTTATACCGTTTGACATAAGATTATCAAAAATATATAATTGCAAACCTGTGGTCATTTTTGACCTGCCTAATCCAAACCACCGTTTGTGGTGGTGTTTTTTTATTTGTTTGTTTTCCCGGTTCCCCGGGATTTTTATCCGCCTGATTCTGCCTAATCCAAACGGTGGTTTGGATTAGGCAATAGGGTGGAGTTTTATAAAATGCGAAACAAATATTTCATATTCTGTCTTGTATTATTATCAATATCTGTATTTGCACAATCCAATGTCGCCGCCTCATATATAACAAAATGCGTCGCACTATCGTGTGATATCGGCTATTATGGGGATAGTGATGTTTATGACGCAGCAACTAGCCGCAGTTATTCTACAAAATGTCTCAAATGTCCCGGAATGCTGAAAGCAGATGGCAGTGTCCAAAACGGTAAAACAAACCCGGACACACCACTCGTTAAAATAACCGGATGTTATATACCAAAAGATATAATTTTTTCTGACGCCAGCGGCGAATATGTCTTTACAAGCAATTGCAATTATAAACAATAAGTAAGGAGCAAACAAAAATGGCAAAGAAAATCAAATGTTTTTGGATGCGTATCGCAACAATGTTTTTAACACTGTATTTCATGCCATTCTCAAACTTTATACGCTCTGCACTTGGCTTGAAAAATTCCGGCATCGCAATGGCATCAACTGTGAAATGCGTAGGTAAGGTATCGACGTATTGCCGAAACGGAGGAGACCAAGTAGACTATCTCGAAGGCGACAGAATAACATGTATGTGCGATAACAATTCATCTATATATTATGACATAGAATGCGAAGTCGACAGAATATGGAACCAAATAAAAAGCGACTGGGATTTATATCCCGCTTGGGTAACAAAAAAGGGGACATGCACGGTTCAATGCACCAAGGGCCAAACACGAACATGCACATCGGGCGGCGCTGTGGGCACACAAAAATGCAATGAAAAGTATGGGGAATGGGAACTGGGATGTTCTATAAGCGGCTGTTCCAACGGATACATTATGGTTGGCAACACATGTTATGCCAGCTGCAATATTGACAACGGCAATGGATATAAAAGGAACATCTATGACGAATCTAGCAGCAGTTCTACAGAAGCTTAAATTTAAACATCGTGCAAAATTTATTTATAACACCAAATTGGACCCGCGCATTTGGAATACTGACGGGAATATGAATACATTGACGTCAAACGCATTGCAACTAGTGGCATGGAATTACATCAGATATCTTCAGCATGTTGGTTTCCCATTGCCGGACAGCATGATTAATGACATTTTTATACACGGTTCAACATCAAATTATTATTATGATGACACCAGCGACATCGATATCTGTATTGTTGCGGACTTAAGCAAGATGAGCGAAACTTTCCCAGGCGTAGAGATATATCCATTGCTGAAATCGGCATTAGGTGCTTGGTTGCGAAATTATAGAATAAAAATTTGCGGCCGCGGCGTTGATATAGAAGTAGCAGATGTTTCAAGTCCTCGATACGGCGAAAACATATACAAAGTTGGCAGCGCGTATTCCTTGGCTCGCGACGAATGGATTAGACGACCCGAATTGTTGAAGCCGGATGAAGTACGACAGATACGACGCGATGCGCGTGTCAAATTTCGTAAAATACAGAAAATGTATAAAAAAATCCGACGCGATAAAATGGCCCCAGATTTCATCGAAACCTTTCTGGCGCGACTGACCCATAATCGCAAAGCATCCTATGCTGGAAATTTCATGCAGCCAATCACGGCAGAAACAATGGCGTTTAGAATGGCACGCCGGTGTGGGATACTGCGAGACCTGCGTGAAAGGGCGGCGAAACAGCGTTCCAAAAATTTCAACCTGTACTTATAAAAAATAAATTAATGTATGATTGCCGCATAACCGCGGCAACTTTATATTGCGTTTGGTAAAAAAGTGTGTATAATCACTGCGCAATACACATTTCATAGGGGAATCTGATGTTCAAAAAAGAAAAAATCAAAGATTTACATTACTCCGTAAACGGTTTTATTTCCGCCGCTGATTTGCAGGCGGCTGCCGATGAAATACTGACCGAATACGGCAAAAAGGCCAAAATGCCGGGATTTCGTCCGGGCCATATCCCGATGTCCGTGCTGCGCCAGAAATTCAACCCGTCCGCACTCAGCGAAGCAATTGATAAATTGATGAACAAAGATTTGAACGACTTTGTCGCGGAAAAGAAAATCCGTCTGGCCGGCGCGCCAAAGGCGGACCTGTCCAAATGGGAAGTAGGCCAGGACGTCGAATACAGCTTGGAATTTGATATCTTGCCGACATTGCCGGCAATTGACCTGGAAAAATTCACAGTCGTTAAAAAAGTCGCCAAACTGGACGAAGCCGAAGTTGAAAAATCCATGGAAAACATCCGCAAAAGCCGCAGCGTCGCGGAAAAGCAGGGCGCTGAATACAAGGCTGCCAACGGCGACACCGCGGTCATTGATTTCAAGGGCTTTGTCGGCGATGAGGCATTTGAAGGCGGCGAAGCTAAAAAACATCATCTGATTTTGGGTTCTGGTGCGTTCATCCCCGGTTTCGAAGACCAGATTATCGGACACAAAGCCGGCGACAAGTTTGACGTAAACGTAAAATTCCCGAAAGAATATCATGCGGAAAACCTGGCCGGGAAAGACGCCCGTTTCGAAGTGGAAGTTCATGAAATCCGCAAGCATGTTCTGCCCGAAATGACAGACGAGCTGGCAAAAACAGTCGGTCAGGAAAGCGTCGACGCATTGCGCGAACACATCCGCAAAATTCTGACCGAACAATACGCCGAAGCGGCCCAGCGCGACATGCGCAACGAACTGCTGGACATTCTGGCGGACAAGGTGAAACTGGAACTGCCGGATGTGCTGGTCGACCAGGAATTGGAAATGGCAAAGCGCGAACACGATGCACACCACGCCCATTGCGACGCCAAATGCGATGACCACAAATGGGACGACAAAAAGGAACGCAAGGATGCCGAACGCCGCGTTAAACTGGGCCTGATTCTGGCGGAATGGGGTACCGCGAACAAGGTTGAAGTATCGCGCGACGACCTGCAGCAAGCCGTATGGGCCGAAGCGGCGCGCTATCCGGACCCGAAACAGGTGTTCGAGTTCTATAACAAAAATCAGAACGCCTTGGCGATGCTGCGCGGGATGATTTTCGAACGCAAAGCCTTGGACGCAATGCTGACACACGTCAAGCAAAAGGAAAAAGAAGTCAAGGCCGAAGATTTGTTCAAACAGGCCGAGGTCCGTTAAAACTCAATCCCGCCCGACGGCGGGATTTTTTGTGGAATATTGTCCCGCTTGCAATGCCGCGCGCCGGGCGGTATACTGACATCACAGGACAAAGGAGATTCAAACATGAAAAAATTGATTGCGTTGGCCATGGCGGCGGTTTTGACCGCATGCGCGGCAAACCTTAACAACGACAGATATCAGACATCGGCCGCAGGACAGATTAACTCTGTCCAGGAGGGCGTGATTATCAATGCGCGCCCGGTTCGTATTGCAACTGAAAACGGCGGTGTGGGCAGTCTGGCCGGCGGTGTTGCCGGCGGCGCGGCCGGTTCCATGATTGGCGGCAACACCGCGGTAAACGTCATAGGCGCGGTTGGCGGTGCGGTATTGGGCGGATTTTTGGGTTCCAAGGCACAAGAAGGCCTGTCGGCGCAAAACGGAATGGAATACATTGTAAAACTGGATTCCGGCAAGGCAATAACACTGACCCAGGGCGACGATGTCCGCTTTTCCGTCGGGCAAAAAGTCTATGTTCTGGATGCCGACTATGGCGAACGCGCGCGAATAATCGCACGTTGATTTAAACATCCGCGCAATGCGCGGATGTTTTATTAAAAATCCTTGATTTTTCAAATACTTTTCCATATAATTCAGATGATTTTGCGGGTGGGCGCAAAATCAGTCCGATTAACCCCACAAGTCCTCGCTTTATTTATGCTAAGATTGGCGACGGCAAGCTTTGTATAACATTTCTTATGAAAGATTTATCCAAAGATTTATTCAACCCCCTGTCAGGCGAAGATTTCGTCCAGATGTTCGATGCGAACTATGGCAATCAGGAAACACTGCAGGGCTATGCAACCAAGGGTACTGTCAAAGACATTCGCGGTGATTTCGCGATGGTTGACGTGGGCCTGAAATCCGAAGGTCGCGTTCCGCTGAAAGAATTCGGCGCGTCCGTTCCGGCAATCGGCGACATCATCGACGTTTTCGTTGAACGCTATGAATCCCGCGAAGGTACGGCGATTCTGTCATATACCAAGGCCCGCGCTGAAAAGGCATGGAAAGATTTGGAAAAGACAGTGGCCGAAGGCATTGACCCCGAAGGAACAATTATCGACGTCGTACGCGGCGGCTTTACCGTTGACATCAACGGCGTATTCGCATTCATGCCGTCGTCCCAGGTTGACCACAAGCCGGTTCGCGATGCAAAATCGCTGATTGGTCTGAAAGACAAATTCCGTATTTTGAAGATGGATGCGCTGCGTACAAACGCAATCGTATCCCGCCGCGCGATTCAGTCTGATTCCATCGCGGCCGCGCAAAAGGAAGCGATGAAGAACATCACACTGGGCGCAGTTATCGAAGGTACGGTCAAGAACATCACCGATTACGGCGTGTTTGTTGATTTGGGCGGCATTGACGGTCTGCTGCACGTGACGGACTTGTCATGGAAGCGCGTAAACCACCCGCGCGAACTGGTTCACGTTGGTGAAAAAATCAAAGTCAAAGTCATCCAGTTTGATCCGGAATCGCACCGCATTTCGCTGGGCGCAAAGCAGTTGGAAGCCGACCCGTGGGATACCGCGTCGCGCGCATTCAACGTTGGCGACACCGTATCGGGCAAGGTTTCATCCCTGACAGATTACGGCGCGTTCATCGACCTGGGCAACAATATCGAAGGCCTGGTTCACATGTCCGAACTGTCTTGGACAAACAAGAACATACATCCGTCCAAAGTTCTGCAGGGCGGCCAGGATGTAAACGTAGTTGTACTGGGTATCGACCAGGACAAACGCCGCATTTCGCTGGGCTATAAACAGCTGCAGCCGAATCCGTGGAAACAGTTCGCGGAAACACACAACGTCGGCGACATTGTCAGCGGCCCGATTAAGAACACAACCGAATTCGGTCTGTTCGTCGCATTGACGCCGGAACTGGACGGAATGGTTCACATATCCGACCTGTCATGGAACAAACTGGACGAAGAAGAACTGAAAAAGTTCGTCCGCGGCCAGGAAGTGACAGCCAAGATTCTGGACATCAATCCGGAAAAAGAACGCATAACCCTGGGCATCAAACAGCTGACGGAAAGTGCGGACAGCAACACCGTTTCTGTAAAGAAGGGCGCGGTTGTTTCCGGAACAGTTTCCGAAATCACACCGGATGAACTGATCGTGGCGCTGCCGGGCGATGCGCGTGGCGTTATCCGCCGCACGGACCTGTCCCGTGAAAAAGCGGAACAGGACACATCCAAGTTCAAAGTGGGCGACACAGTAGAAGCATCTGTTGTATCTGTTGAAGACAACACTGTCAAACTGTCCATCCGCGCACTGCAGGTGACGCTGGAAAAGCAGGCAGTCAAAGAATACGCCAACCAGGCCGACAGCGGCTCTGTCTTGGGCGACATCTTGGGCGCTGCGATTGAAAACAGCAAAAAATAATAAAAGGGGCGTCATCGCCCCTTTTAATTTTTTTTTAAATATTCTATAATATTCCGTGAATAAAACATGGGAATAAAAAAAATGAAAAAAGATATAATCGTTTTAATGGGCGGCCAGGGCGTAGGCAAGGGCACATTTTCAAAAATGCTGCGCGAACGCCATGACTATAATTATATTGAAACCGGCGCAATGTTTCGCAGCCTGCCGGCGGACAGCGAGATTGCAAAAATCATCGCGCGCGGCGAATTGGTTCCGGACAGCGAACTGTTCAAACTGGTTGCGTCAAAAATAACGGATGACAAAGACCTGTTGGTTGACGGTTTTCCGCGCACATTGCCCCAGGCGCAATGGCTGGTTGAAAATTTTGCAGACCGGTTCAACGTACGCATACTGTATCTGGATGTTCCCGAAGAAATCATGATTGCGCGCATTAACAAGCGCATCAGCGAAGGCGGCGGTCGCGCCGACGATGCGGATGCCGCCGCGGTTCGGCGCCGCCTGGATACGTTCTGGCACACGACAATGCCGGCGATTGAATGGCTGCGCACGGCGGATGGCATACAGTTTTCCGACGTCGACGTCAGGGGCGAACTGAACGATAATTTCGACAGAATACTGGCGGCACTGGCCGAATAAAAATCCCCCCCGATTGGGGGATTTTTATAATGCACAACACAAATATTCATGTTATAATATACATGGTATATGGCCGGTGGCTCGTGATATATATAAATAAACGAGACGATACTCGTTGAAAGTTCTTACCCGCCGGCCGCCTGATTAATGTAAAATAAATTTGCATATCACAATTTTCATGATATAATAATTAATGCAAAGGGAAACCGGAGCAAGGGTATAACAACCCTTCCTACGAAGTCAGAAATGACTATAAACATTTACTCCACTATGGCTGGAGGCTCGTGATATATATGAATAAGCGAGACTATCGTAGGTAGTTGTTAACCTCCAGCCGTCTGGTTATTCCAGACGGCGTTGTTTTTATAACAAACGCAAGGAGTAAAACATGAACACGCAGTTAAACAAACGAACCGAACGCACAACGGTACAAAAACCACACGTTTCAAAATTCGCAGGGCGAAAATTCTCGCACGGGTTGCCGCCGTCGTTGCTGTTGTCGCGGGCGCGTCGCCTGTTGGGCGTATCGCGCCAAATGATGGCCGCAGAAATGGGCGTGCCGCAATCGATTCTGCATAAATTTGAATCCGGCGAACTGCGCATGCCGACCAGCATGCTGCTTAAAATATTCATGTTCGGTCTGGATTTCTGGTCGGATGGAATATACTGGCACGTATCCTAAGACGAAGCGGAACAGGCACTGCGCAAATAAAAAACATCGCCCCGTAATGAGGCGATTATAATTCACAATCAAATTTACACAACGCGCCGGCGCAGCGATACAAACATTGCATACCCCACCAGCAATGCCATTATCAATGCAAATATGGTTATTGCGGCCTGGTCGTACTGCGCAAACGGCAGGCGCATGTTCATCCCATAGTATCCGACAATCACCGTCGGCGCCATCAGAACAATGTTCCACATCGTCAAACGGTTAATATATGTGTTTGAATCCATGTTGATGACGCTTTCGAATGTTTCCTTGATGGATTTCAGCATCTTGCTATAACTGGCGACAACCTCGGTCGCCTGGGACAGCTCGATACGGGCATCCTCGGCCAGTTCGCGCGCCTCGTCCGTTTTGACAAAGCCGCGTACCTTTTCCAACTTGTCCAGCACCGCGACATTCCCCTTGATTCCCGCCATATAAAGGGTATAGCTGTTTTCAACCTCCAGCAAATCCATCAGTTCCTTTTTGCGGATGCGTTCCTGCAGCGCCTTTTTGGATTCCAAGACACGCTTGTTCAATTCTTTTAAAAACCGCAGGTATGATTCCGCGATATAATACAGAATGTTTAGAATAAACTCCTCGCGAGAGGTTTTTTCGTCCTTTTTCAATTTATCCAGCAAATCACACCGCTTTCTGCAGACGGTTATAACACGGTTTGGCATGAAAATAATCGACAGGGGTTCGGTATGCCATAATGTGTCGGTTTCACGGTTTATAATGGGGAAACGGACAATAATAACCTTGTAATCGTCTTCGATTTCCAAGCGCGGCTGTTCATCCGGGTCCAAAATGTCGGATATTGTGTCTTCGTCGATTTTATATTCAGTCTGCAGTTTTTCAAAATCAGCATGGTCCGGGTTCCCAACGTTGACCCAAGAGAATGTTTTTAATTTTTCTGTTGTAAACATTTCATTCCCCCATATTTTACAGCAATTTACGATATCGTATCATTTTACCCCAGAACGCACGAAAAATCAACGCAAACAGGAATAAAAATCCGTATTTCGCGACGCGCGCCTGTGGTATCATATGAATGTCTAAAAACAGGTGAATAACATGGCGTATCAGACGAATTCTTTTACAATTGCACACTATATTTTGCTGTTTGCGGTTGTGGTGCTGTCGATTGGAATAATATCGTGGACAGTTATACATTCGGGAAACCCGAACCCGCAAAACAACATTGAACCAGTCATGCATATCACCAATTCCGACCCGTGTGTACGCCACGCCCGTGAAAGCATAACACAAATGTGGGAATACAACCCCGGCGCAGTTCCACAGGAATACCGCGCACTGGCCACGCAATACACGGACGAGGTTATCGCCACACGGATTCAGGGCGACTGCGGTGGTACGTCTTTCACATGCCGCCCGGGCCAGCGGCGCCGCGAGTGCGACCCGTGTGCGGCCGCATCGGCGCGCCAGTACGCCATAGAACAACAAATCGCCGATACTATTGAAAAAAATTGCGGTCAAAAAAATTAAACCGGCCCCGGGCCGATTGAATTTATGGTCGGGGCGACAGGAATGTAATTCCCGCCACGAGGCGCGTGGCGGGCCCCTTTCCGCTCGTAAGGCGGGAACCGTGCCGACACGCTTGTTCCCGCCAACTCCGCAGACGAACCTGGCATTATTTTGCAATAATGCAATGCTCGATCCATTATACCCACTACAAATAAATAAAAATGCCCATTTGGGCATTTTTATTTATTTCTGGTCGGGGCGACAGGAATCGAACCTGCGACCCCTTGCACCCCATGCAAGTACTCTACCAGGCTGAGCTACGCCCCGACAACCGACATAATATAACTGAAAAATATATAAAACTCAATCTTTTTTTATCATGTCCACAGGCAAAGATGCATATTGTTTGAAAACTGCCCGTGCGGTACAATACAAAACGTCCGGACCAAGTAAAACAATCAAACTCAAAAGGCTAAAAAAATGACCAAAACAAACCAGAAAGAATGCAACTGCAAAAACTGCAACAACCTGTCGGAAAAAAAATGCGACAAAAAACCGGGCTGCGATAAAAAAACATGCGACAAATAATCGCGCTGAACACCGGATGCGTCCGGTGTTTTTTATTATCCAAATCCCACCATATTTTCCGCTTGCACGAATCGGGAAAAAGTTAATAGTATTCGCATATCATGTTAAACCAAGCAGGGGAGTCTATCCATGATAGTTGGTATTGGAATTGATTTGGTTGAATGCGGGCGCTTTTTGGACTGGTCCGCGTTTAAAAAACAGCGTATATTTACAAAAAAAGAGCTGGAGCATGCCGACAACGACAATGCGAATGTTGAAAAGCATCTGGCAAATTTCTGGGCCGCGCGCGAGGCGTGCCTGAAGGCGCTGGGGACCGGATTCGGCGAAGATATCGCGTTTTCCGACGTGTCGGTCATTCATAACGAGGTCGGTCGCCCCGAATTACTGATTGCGGGCGGCGCACGTGCGGCACTGAAAGAACTGGCAGGGGAAGATGCGCGCGTTCATCTGTCCATCACGGACCAAGACGATTATTCGGCTGCAATCGTGGTTATTGAAAAAATATAAAACCAAAAACGAATAAAAAAAATCCCCCGCATCGGGGGATTTTTTCATTTTCAAAACAACGGCGGGAAACATTCATCACCTGCGCAACAGGCATATCCGTCCCCGATGTCGGTATATTCTTCGCCGGAACAACATCCGTACATATCGGGCGCCTTGCCGTCCGAACATGTTTCCACATTGTTTTCAACCAAAGTATCATCAACATATTTCACATCCGTTTCATACCCGTTGTCGGCAACAAACATCTTTTCTTGCTGCGACACGTTATAGCCGGGCTTGCTGGCGATAATTTCCTCTTCGGTGGGAATCGTTTTTTCCGGCTGCGACACAGGTTGGGGCGTCGATACCGGCACCGGCTGGATAACAGGTTCAGGCTGTGCTTCGACCACCGGTATCGGTTGCGGTACAACCTCGGCAGGTTCGGGGATATCAACCGGCGCCGGCATCATGGGCTGCGGCTGTGGGATATCGACAGGCACATCCGCGACGGGCGCCGTATCCTGGACAGGGGCAATCGGAACAACTTGTTCAACAACCGGTTCCGCAACGGGTTCGGCATCATCAGTCGGTACGGGCGCAGATGCTTCAGAAACTGTTTCCGTAATGATAAAAGGATTTGCATCGACGTCGCGGGGCGCGGTCGGGGCGGTCTGCGTCAAATCGGCAACTGCCGTCGGTGCGGACAATTCCGGAACCGTGTCGCCTGTTGATTTCTGATAAATCCACAGTGTAAAGATGGACATCAAAATCAACGCTATCAACATTATATAATACAGCAACGCCGGCTTTTTCTGCGCGCCGCCGTTCGAATCCCCGGCACGTCCGGCAATCGGCGAAACAGGGCGCATTTCAGAATGCGCGGGCGCCGGCACAATGTCTTTCATCGGCGCAGGCGCAGGATTGCTGACCGGTTCGGGTTGCGGCTCAACCACGGGCTGGGGGATAATGCGTTCGGTGATTATCGTTTCGGATTCTGACGGAACATTAACTGATGTAATGGCATCCAGAACCGGCGACGCATCACGCGGCGCGGATTCATTGACGGCATCATATTCCTGAACCGGTGGCACAAAAGACAACGGGGCCGGCGCAATCGTATCGGAACTGATATCCATTGCGGTTTCCTGCAGTGGCTGACGCGGGGCAGGCGCCGGTATATTGCCGAAATCAATCGGTTTGAACGCAATTTCTTCGTCCAAAATTTCCGGGTCTTTGTCAAATAATGGTTTTACTTCTTCATCGGCCATAATTTCCGCCTTTGTTTCTTCGGTTTGTGTTGTTGAATTATTATTTGCGTCCGCGGGGATGCCGACATCAATATCGTTTGGAACAACCGCCGGCAAATCATCGGACGATGGGCCCGCAAAAGTTATTTCCCTAAATGCAGGTGCCGCGGGCAGGGCCGCCATGGGCTGCGCAGCAGCAGATGACTGCAACGGCGCGCGCGCCAAAATTTCACGTGCGATTTCTGCATCCTCTTCGGCGGCGACCAGGCGCTTTTGCGCACTGGCCAGACGTTTTTTTGCCCGTGCCAGCTTTTCATTTGTCGTATCAATGTGCGCTTCGGTTCGCAGGATTTTTGACGCGGACTGCTTGGTGGGTTCGCGGCCGATTTCCTTTTTCTGCGCGCCAAGTTTGGAACGCAGTTGGCGCAGACGCGTCTGCAGTTCGCCAATTGTTTCGTTTGTCTTTGAAATCGTATCACGCGCATTGGCGGCGGTGATTTCAGCCGCGGAAAATCTTTCGGTTGCGGCGCGGCGCGACGACGTGTCGCGAAACACGTCCAGACGGCGCAACACATCCGTCATGGACGCGCCCGCATCAAATGCACCAATCAAGTCTGCATAAACATCCAGACCATCGTATTCGATATCCAGCTTTTGATATTTGTTGTCTTTTTTGGGGCGCACCGTCTCCAAATCAATGCCATAGTCGTTCGCCAGCACGTCATCCCACTTGCGGTCGCCAACGGAATTAATAACCAGCAACACGTTTGGCTTTATATCGCTGATTGTTTCATCAATGACGAAAACCAATTTACGACGTGCATCATAATATGCGCGTATTTTATTGCCGGCGATGTCATATTCCGCCGCCGTCAGTACCGACAAATCATTCTCTCTCTGTGTCATTGTTTTATCCCCCCGCGCACCGGTCTTATTTCTTTTTCGGCGGCGCGAACTGATATGCCTGTTTGCAGTGTTCATAACAATACGGCTTGCCGACGAAAACGGTATCGCCGCAGAAATGGAAATTTTCCGAATCCGGGTCGCCAATCGGCCAGCGGCACTGATTAGGCTTCAGATTGGCCATCTCCAAAGAGTGCTGGATTATACGCTGATGCATCGCCAGACTCTTGTTCAGGGATTTGCCCCCCCGCGTTGCTGCCGCCTTGGGCGCGGCCGGCGCCGCGGCTTTGGGTGTCTCGGCCTTCTTTTTTGCGACCGTCTTGGCGGCCGGCGCCTTTTTGGCTGGCACGCTTTTCTCAGCGGCAGGCTTTTTCACCGCGGCTTTTGCTTTTTCCGCAACCGGCGCCTTTTTAACAGCGGTCGTCTTGGCCTTTTTGGCCGGCGCCGCCGGCTTTTCCGCGGCGGCCGCACCACCGCCGGCCTTTAGATTCCAGCCCAGCCGGTTTAATTTGCCTACCACAGCGTTCTTGGACATCCCAAGACGCTTTCCAATTTCAGATGTTGATAATCCCTTGCCCGTCAGAGCCTTCAGTTTTTTCAGTGTGGCGTTGTCCCAACCCTTGCTCATTTTACAAAATCCTTATTACACTTTATGATGCTATAAGTGTATCATAGTTCCGATTCGAAAGGCAAGGGAGAAAAATATGATTGATTACATCTTTTTTATTGCTCTGTTGGCGGGGTCATTGTGGTGTGCGTGGCGTATTTCCGTCGCTGATTTTCGACGCCGCATAATTCCAGACGCATATTTGTTTCCGCTGATGCTGGCGGGAATGCTGGCGGCGGCATTCGTTCCGAACTGGGTGTGCGACGCGCGCGGTGCGGCGATTGGCGCAGCGTTCG
The DNA here is from genome assembly GCA_947054455.1 of uncultured Alphaproteobacteria bacterium. GTDB lineage: Bacteria > Pseudomonadota > Alphaproteobacteria > Rs-D84 > Rs-D84 > Enterousia. The sequence continues at coordinate 61,642 of CAMRWN010000002.1, read as the reverse complement.
GGTATGCCATTGGCGCGATAACTGGATTTGCATTCGACTATTCAATGCGGCGTAAAAATCCGAACGCACCGACACCAATCGGCATGGGCGACATAAAGCTGCTGGGGGTGGGCGGCGTATGGATGGGGCCGACGGGTCTGGCGGCGGCACTGGTCATGGCGTGCATATCAGGTGCGATATGGGCGCGGGTCAAAAAACAGAATTTCATACCGTTCGCACCGTTCTTTCTGGGTGGCGCACTTTTGACTTTGCTTGCAATGTCCTTTTTGTTATAATCTATATAACAAAGGGAAGCAGAGGGTGAAAATTCGCTTTATTTTCGCTGGAATTTTTTTATTGGCGCAGGCGCCCGATGCTGCATATTCCGCCAGTGTTGGCCAGGGCGGGGTAGTATCTAATTATGGTCAGATACAAAACGTACAGAACTATTCATCGAACCCCTTTTGGAATCCTGGCAGTCCGTACAACCAAAGAATGCCGCAGCCTGTTTATCTGCAGGGCGCGGATTTAAACACCGCCGACTGTATACAGGTGGTATCTGTATTGGTCGCAAACTTCTGCGCTGCTCAAAATAACTGCATCGGGATGGATCTAAAGGATGTCAGACCGACCATTATGACCCAGCTGTCCAGAATGCCGGGGCATAATTATGCATCTTCGTGTGCGGGATTTATCGATTCGGAATTCGCGTCCTTTGTATCCAAGTATGCAAACGCCGGCCCCAGTGCCTGGGCGGCATTCCCTGATGCGACAACACCGAACACAAACGCGGGTGGATCCCAGTTTAAAATACAAAACCCGTATCAGCCGGCGGAAGAAGACTGGAAGCGCGACATCAAAGCGCGTCAGCAGCAGCTGCGTGATATGGAAAATGCATCTGCGTCAAAACCGACGCTTACATTGGCGGACTTTCCGGAAACGGCGGCGGACTATACATTTACACAGCGCGCACAGAACAAGGCGCAGGGATACGAACCATTCAAAGACGCAAAAGTTTACCAAACTATCAATATAGAAAAACAGGAAGACTACGACGCACGTCGCGATGACAGGGAAAGAAAAAGCACGTCGGTGGGGAATACAAAAAAGAGCGTCCAAAAGAAAGAAGGAAAATACGACGCGACCAATCCAACGAAAACGGACACAGATACGACAACGGAACTGCCCGCAGATACAATCATAATAACATTATAAACGGAGTGGGGAATGAAAATCGCAAAAAAAACATCTTTGCTGGTTATGGCCCTGTCAATTTTCACACGCGCGGCCACATGCACCCCACTGGACGAATGTATGGAAAAAATTTCGCAGTCGGTCGAGAACACGCTGTATTCAGAAATATTTAATTCGTCGACCCAGCTGAACGAAGAAATCGCCCAAAAAAACAAATCCAAAATATTGGCGCTGATTGCAAAAAACGTACTGCAAAGCTGCCAAGCCGAACTGCCAGAGATAGCAGAAACACAACGGGCCAACCTGCTGTTTGTTCACGACGGACAAAACTATGCGTTTAATTTTTCCATCCCTGAAATGTTTGAATACCTTGATATGCGACTGGGTATAATGGTATATAACAAACGCACAAAAAGCTATCCTGACGTCATCAAATTATCGGATATTCCAAAACTGTATTGGTCGAACGAATGCTCTGATCACGCAATATGGGACGGCCTTAATAACAATGCGGCCATAAATGTCGCCGGTCAGCGTGTGTTTTCACAATACGGCGGCGGCGACAACGAATTTTTTCTGGATTTTGAAGAAGGAAACAATCGCCGCGCGTTTCCTGGTTTGGTTTTGATGGACAAAACCAGATCCTCTAATGAATATATCGTATCATATACAAATTTCATTACCGGCAAGCAAGTGGCGGAACAGTTTGCCGAGGCACTGCAAAATTCATATTGCGCAAACCAATCGCTGGCCGTGTACCTGGTTGAACTGGGGCCTGCATCGGCGCGCAGCTGGTATTCAGAAAATAAAGACAAAGTCGCGACATTTTCCTACGCAGTCGCAGGCGCACTGGGATTCCTCACAATGATACCGACACAAATTGAAGACATTCAACAGGTAAAAATCATGGCGGGGCCTTATAATATAAACTGACGGTTGTAAACGGGACATGCGGCATATATGCGTCATTTTGCTATCATTGTTTGTGGCTATTCCGACGGTGGGGGCGGCGGATTCCGGGCTGGACATGATTGCCGATCCGATTATTGACACGCCGGGTTTTGTATCGGTGGATGAACTGCTGTACCGCGATGCGGACGACACGCAGTGCGCAACGGCCGTGTTTGCGCGCGCATTGGCCCAATCCACAGACACCAGACCCGACGAATCCGCGCACGAGACCGAGGTTCAACAATGGATATACCAAACGTTTGCGCGCGGCGACGTTTTGCGCGACGTTCTGGCATGTCCCGAAATTTCCGGTGTTGCCGACGATGAATCCATAAAGTTTCTGCCGATAGAATACACGTTTCCGGCCGGCCGCCAGATTGTAATAAATTATGAAACGCAGCCCAAAATACTAAAGCAGCGCTTGATGCTGGCGAATAAACCAACCGCGCCTGGCACCCCCAGTCCGCGCATCGGTGGCCCGGATGACCAATCCATATGGACAAACACGGACCCGGCATGGTATGCGATAATGGTAACCCAGGCGGGCGCGCTGTCGCAATTTGTCGGTCCGGGGAAAAACAACACCATTTCCACCGCATATATCGAAGACAATATCGACGCGCTGTATCCGTCGGGATTCACATGCACCAGCAAAACGGCCATTGCAAACGACAGCGACATGATTAACCGTGTAATGCACCAGGTCGTGGACATAGAAGGGGACACCAACGACTATTATGTTGCGGGCGACGCCGACCTGCGTTGGATTTCATACACTGAAATCGCGCTGGACGTTGTATTAACGGTTGCGACAATGGGTGCCGGAACCGCAGTCATGGGTACGGCAAAATCCGCACGCGCGGCGCGGTCTTTGAAAAATATATCCGGCCCGCTGCGCGAGCTAAGCCGTCTTGATTCCGTGCGTGATTATGTCCGTGCAACCCAGCGCTATGAAACCATTGCCAAAGACCTGAAAAAAATCGACAAAGCAAAGGATATGGCCACATATACAAAGAAATCGCAGGAATTGGAAAACGCCGCCAGTGCAATGCGAACGCTAGAGAAAACAGACGATATAAAAAAGTACAACGAGCTGTCAAAAACATATCGCGAGCTAAACGAATACCGCCATGCGCTGCGCGGCATGCGCACCGCACACGCGGCCCAGCGCGGCAATATCGTGGCGCGGTCCCTGCGCGCGATAAAGGCGGCAAACACCGGTGGCAAAACACTGAACCGCGGCGCCCGCATTGCACGCAGCAGCATGAAATCCGGTAAAATCCGGGACCGGCTGTTTCATTGGACAATGCGCAACATATCACGACTGGCCCGTATGGAACAGACCGGCGGCCTGTTGTACGGCGCGCTGAAATTTGCCGGCGACATGTACGACTATACCGAAACCAGTACGGGCGAATTCACCAGCGGCATTGAATTCAAGCCGCTGCTGCTGTTGTCGGCGGACGATTTGCCCGACGGCCAGGACAATGTTGTAAATTATGGAATGTGGCTGCTGTGGCAGGGCGACACAATCAGTGCGGCCGACGACGATGCCGCGTATCTGCAGGCAATGGACACCGCATCAAAATTCCACATGATGCTGACCGAAACCCAGGCGGCGGAAAATTCATATCCGTGCGACGTGGACATATACGTGGTGCGTCCCGTTATCCGCGAGCCTGGGACATCGAACGCGGAACTGTACTATCTGATAATGAATGACGAGCCGTGGTCCACGGGACGGGGGGCGCAATGATGAAACACAATGCGCGCATAATCTTTGTTGCGGTCATGGCGGCCTGGTCCAGTGGGGCCGGGGGGGCATCCGTTGGCCAGGGCGGGGTAGTATCTAATTATGGTCAGATACAAAACGTACAGAACTATTCATCGAACCCCTTTTGGAATCCTGGCAGTCCGTACAACCAAAGAATGCCGCAGCCTGTTTATCTGCAGGGCGCGGATTTAAACACCGCCGACTGTATACAGGTGGTATCTGTATTGGTCGCAAACTTCTGCGCTGCTCAAAATAACTGCATCGGGATGGATCTAAAGGATGTCAGACCGACCATTATGACCCAGCTGTCCAGAATGCCGGGGCATAATTATGCATCTTCGTGTGCGGGATTTATCGATTCGGAATTCGCGTCCTTTGTATCCAAGTATGCAAACGCCGGCCCCAGTGCCTGGGCGGCATTCCCTGATGCGACAACACCGAACACAAACGCGGGTGGATCCCAGTTTAAAATACAAAACCCGTATCAGCCGGCGGAAGAAGACTGGAAGCGCGACATCAAAGCGCGTCAGCAGCAGCTGCGTGATATGGAAAATGCATCTGCGTCAAAACCGACGCTTACATTGGCGGACTTTCCGGAAACGGCGGCGGACTATACATTTACACAGCGCGCACAGAACAAGGCGCAGGGATACGAACCATTCAAAGACGCAAAAGTTTACCAAACTATCAATATAGAAAAACAGGAAGAGTATTTGGATAGGCAGATTAATCGTCTGCGCAGCCGGCAGGCAGAAGACAGCACCACATTGACACAGCAACAATATTGCGACCGCTATCCGTTGGATGCGCAGCGTTGCCCACAATCCAAAGGATTGGAAAATCAAATTATTGCAATAGGCGACAGAAAACCTGCCACACGGACACAGGCCGCCCCCACCACCCAGAAAACAGATGTCGCCGCCACAGCCAAAAAGTCGTTTGACAACACGGCTCGTGGCGGGAACTGCACGCCGTCTGAAACCAGCGACTGGTTTTCAAACAAGATTTTGACGACCGGCGACTATGCCAACGTGGATCCGGCATTTGAAAAAGCAATGATTCAAATATTCCGCGTCGAAGGCGAATGCGGCGACCACCCGGCCGACAGTGGCGGATATACATGCTATGGATTCGCACAGAACTATAACCCCGACATTGATGTAAAAAAATTGACACCCGCCGGTGCAGAAGACCTTACATACACGAAATTTTACACCGCCCGCGACATAGACCGTCTGCCGGATTCGGTGCGCGGGGATGTTCTGCGCGGTGATTTCAACATGGGTCCGGGCAATGGGGTCAAAAAACTGCAAAAAACGCTGGGGCTGGCGGAAACAGGCACCGTTGACCAGACACTGATTGCCGCCGCGGAAAATTATCAAGAAGATTTGCATAACGCATATTGGGACACCATGCAGCAATATTATGTAAATCTGGCCGATAAAAAACCTGAATACAAGGTATTTCTGAAAGGGTGGATGCGTTCAGTCCAGTTATTTCGCGAAAACGGTTGTCATGTAGAACCGCAACGCCCACTGACGCGCAGTTAAAATACCCATTGTTTTTACAGTCCGCGTCGTTTATAATCAATATGTAAACCAAAATATACCAAAGGGGGAACGGCATGAAAAAACTATTATCAGGATTACTGGTTTTTGCAATGTGCATTGGTGGTGCGAACGCATACCAGGTTTTGTCGTCCAAAGAACTGGGCAAGGGCGACGCCAAAAACCAAAATGTCGTTGTAAAATGCACAACCGACACAGGTAAGGTTTCAAATCAGACATGCTCGCTGCGCCGCTATGCAAAATGCACGGGTACGGGCACCAACAAGAAATGCGCCGGATGGCAGGCGTGGAAAGACCTGCGCAATCCTTCGAAACAATATTCCGACTGGAAGGCGGCGGCCGCCGCATGCTGCCGTGCCAAGGGATTGCGTTAAAACACCACGGTATATAGGTATGAAAAATAAAAATCGTCCGAATGGACGATTTTTTAATTCTGGTGGATGAGACTGGACTCGAACCAGCGACCCCCACGATGTGAACGTGGTGCTCTAACCAACTGAGCTACTCATCCATATATCAGGAAGATATGCTATCATCGGGTTGAAATTATGTCAATTATTTTTGTTAAAAAATGCCACTTAAACCAATAAAAAACGGCATTTGACAAATTCTCAAATGCCGTATAAATCTAGCGCTGTTTGCCATTATTGGCAGCAAGGCGTGCTTTGGATACAGTTTTTGCCTGTTCCAGTGCGGCCGCCGCATTATCTGCGACAACTTTACCCTTGGCCTTGGATATCTTTTTTACCGGTGCGGCCATTGTCTTTTCCACAGGTGCAGGTGCGGCCGCCGCGCTGTGCGCCGCAACAGCCTGCGCAACCCTGGCATCAACCAATTCGTTTTGCAAAACTATTAATTTCTGCAGCAATATATTTATATCTTGGTGTGTGATGTTGATATCGTTTTCTATATCTGCAACACTGCGACCGGCCACTTTTCCGGCAAGGGCAGCAGCGGGTTTAGATGGCGCAACAACCGGGACTTTTGAAGCGGCCGCATGGACAACCGGGGCCGCAACATGCAAGGGCTTTTGCTGTAAATTCTGGGTCGGCGTATAAGACGCATTAATATAGGGAACGCGAAAATCAGATTCTGTTAATCCATAATTTCCCGGGTTTGCACGAACATCGCAAATTATTTCACATAGACGACGCATACTAAATTTGCCTTCTGCAGCCATATCATTAATCTTGTCGGCCATAACTTTACTATAGACTCCTACTGAAAACAGCGCCTTATCGATCTCCATCTGAAATTCAACAAAATCTAAGCTGTCAATACCCACATCCCTTATCTTTCCAACAAAAGAAAGCGGCACATCTTGACGGGGAATGTCAAATTTAAATTCAAAAAGGGGAGCAACAATAGCATTGTAAATATATTCGACACTATTTTCTGATGCAGATAATTGTAGTCCCATATAAGTATTCACATATTTTACCATATTTATATTCCTCTATATCTCACATGGCCACGCGGCCATCGGCCACGTGGGTATTTTTTTGTTGCGCGGCATTTATGATGCTGATAAGATTTTATCCGCACATGCAATGAATTTTAGGGGATATGGCGGAATGGTAGACGCTGAGGACTTAAAATCCTTTGGTTATTGCAACCGTGTGGGTTCGAGTCCCACTATCCCCACCAGAAGAATACGCCCCAGCCGGGGTGTTTTTATTTACGATTTGGCACAATGCACTCGCCCGGGTCATTTGGATTTGCAATTGCGCCGATATTTTCCTGGCATTTGCCAATAATATCCTTGCCCAGGAAATAGGCGCCATGTGCCGAAATGGTGCAAAGTTTGTTCGCATCGTCATAAAAAGATTGAGAACCCACGGCCAGCGGCCCGATACGTTCCGGCACGTTGGCGGGATAACGCGAATGTTCATACTTTTTGCATTGCGCCAAATCATCCGCCGGAATTTTCTGGCAGGCGGGCCATTCTGTCAGAGACCCCAACACGGCTCGCAAAGTACCGCCCAAATATTCACATTCCTTTTTTGCCTGATAATATGCAAAACGCATCATATACATATACACATGAACATCTGAAATCTTGGCGACACCTTCCGACTGGCCTTGACCCTTGGACACCTTGTACGCTACAACGCCCCCATACATGGATACGGCCTGTTTGGCACGCGCCAGGACGGACGCTTCGGATTCCTGGCCGTTTTTACCGTATACGATACACATCGCGCCGGATTGTGAAACCTTGGTATTACCGATTGACAGACAGGCATCCATATCCTGCCGGCGCATTATATTCAGCTCGTCTTCGCCGACCGAAATTTCAACATTTGCATCCGGAAATGCGGCCACCCCCGGCCACTTGTCAGATTCATTGTCCGCCGTGAACTTGTTCCCTAAAACTGTCGTCAGCCATTCACGAATGGCGGCAATATCGTTTCCGCCATTTTCATCAGTCAGGCTTCTGCAGGTACGGATAGGCGCCATACACGCCCCGATTGCGATGTCCGGGCGGCCGCTGTATCCGTTCTGATTGATACATGCCGAAACATCCGCAACACACGATGCCGCATAATTGTTCACCACGTCTGCGCGAAACATCTTTATCCGCGGCACCGTACGCGTCAGATATTGCGTCATCAGCGGATTATCGGGGGTATACCTGCCATCCTTTATCACAGAATTTTGACATTTCAACATTACTGATGCGCACATTCCCCCGCTATCGGGTGTACCGATTTTTGAACGCAGATAATTAGATATTTCGGCCTCTGTCGGCACCGGGGCGCGTCCTAAATCAGCCCCTGCGACTATCTGGCCGGAAACAATGTATTTGCCGGTTGGATCCAGGCAGTTTTTATAATCAGCCCCGCATACAAAATCATCCTGCATGCACGAATCCAGTGCATTTATGCACCCGCGCAGGTCGTATACATTCTTTTGGCGCGCAACCGACAAACGCGCCTTTTGCAGCACGCTTTGCGCATTTCGCACCATCTGGCCCATTTCCGTGTTCCTGTCCTTCAAACTGCGTTCATAGGCGATGCATTGTCTGTCTATTTCCAAATCATACGCATTAATTAACACACCGGCATCAACACCACGGGCCGTGCAATTGTTCAAGACAGAGGCCTTGCATCGTGCGGCCGCTGTTTTGTACAAGTCTGCGCCGCGCCGATTCCCGATGCCGGCGGCAGGGGCGCTGAAATCAAAGACAGGGGCAGGGGTAAAAACGCCCCCGATACCGACGTCCAACAATCCGGACAAATCAGCACCAATCCCGGTTTCGACAGATGCGGCCGTACCAGATTTTACATCAACAATCATGTTCCTGATACTATCCAGACTGTTTTTTAACTGTGTGTTATCCGACTTCTGTTGAATGGCCTGTTCGGCTTCGGTCTGCTTAAACAGGGCATCAATTTCGCCGGCCGTCAGACCAATATACTGAATCTGTTGCGTAATATCCCGCAAAGTTTCGGCTGCATTTTTCAGCGCGCCTTCGGTTTTGGCATAGTTTTTCAGATTTGCGCTGCAGCTGCACCGGCCCTGGGCTTCATCCAGAACATTGCAGAAATTATCCATACAAGACGTATATTGCGTGCGACAATACTCCGTAAAATTCGCCAACTGTTCCATATCGTCGCGGGTCGTTGCAACGCCGCCCACGGCCGTGCGCGCAACAACGGCGCGCGATGCTGTTTCACGCTGGCGAACAACATTTTGCCGTCCTGTCAATGCGCGCCCCGAATTGATGCGCGCACGACAATTAAACGGCCAGCTTAACAAAATTACTGAAAATACAACTAATATCCGTTTATACATCGCACCGTGCACCACAAGAAATATGGGGCTTGAAAACCCGAACCCAATTCCCATCGGACTCAAACGGAATTATATCAGAAATATCAATTGGTGTAAACAAAAACCGGCGGAAATCCGCCGGTTATATTGGTGGAGCTGATGGGACTCAAACCCACGACCTCTACGATGCGAACGTAGCGCTCTATCAACTGAGCTACAACCCCAAAACTGGTGGGCATAAGAAGACTCGAACTTCCAAGGTATTGCTACCACTAGTACCTGAAACTAGCGCGTCTACCAATTCCGCCATATGCCCATCAAAACGCTTCTGTTATCAAAGCGATGTGAATAATAACGCAAATGTTTGTGTTTTGCAACAAGAAAAATCAATTATTTTCAATTCAACAAAAAACCGCCGGTTGGGCGGTTTACAATCAACTACATCAAATGATCGGCGTTTTTGGCCGCAACCGCCGCATACACTCCGTCGTATCCATGGATATAAGAAACCTCGAACATGCCGTCAACGTCATATTTCATCATCGCCTGAAAAACGGCCTGTTCTGTTGAAACCAGTCCGTGTTTCTTCATTATGCGACGCGTACGTTCAAACGTATTGTAAAATTCGCCGACCCACGAACGCGGCATCATAAACGAACTGGCCGGGATGTCATAATCCGCGTTTATCATTGCGATGTCAGTCAAATTCTGGCGTGCCATGGTCTGGGCGGTGGCGGGTCCAATCGGCCCGCGCCAGCGCCGGTATATGTTATGGATAAATTTCGGCACAAACCGCGGACGCGTTTTGCCCAGTGTGGGCGCCGCAGTTATACGCACGCGCGTCGGTGTTGCATCAACACGCCCGGTCCAGTTGTTCCAAAAATGCGCATACATCGGATGAAATGAACCCGCATCAATCCACATGAAATATTCCGAATTAAACTGATTGTTTTCCGCCGCCCAATTCATGACCGCGGGCTTTGCTGCAATCAATATCAGATAGTCAACCCATTGGGCCGGCGTCTTGTGATGCAACAGATATCCCGTTTTCCCGCGCATGGATTCCAAAATCTGCAGCCACTGGTCCCGTTCCGCATAGTGGGGCAAATCTGAAAAATCCATGACGCGCATCTGAATCTGGGAATCCAGTCCCGCATCACGCAGATATTGCGCCGTCTGGCAATCGCACCACAGTGCGACACGCCCAAACGTTTCCACCAGTTTTCGCAAGGACGGCAAATAAAAGTTTTCAAACTTTCGTTCCATATGTTTCAGCGCGTTCAAATCCTGCTGCGCCGGCATTTTGAACAACATTGTGCAAAAAGTTATATCCTTGCGTCCCTTGTCGTATGTTATCGCCATTTTCCATTCCCTTGGTATATATATGATTTATTATGAATAAATACGCACAAAATAACAAGGGATTAATCACCGTCAACGCCGCAACAAAGCATCATATTTTGCTTGCCCTGAAATTCCGAATTTTGCTAAGATTTCAACAGAGATGAAGAAAATTCTGATTTTTGCCGCAATCATGCTGGCCGGGGGCGTTGCCAATGCCGCCGTGCGTGATGGTAATGCCACATCGCGGACAAACACGCAAACCCGGATTTCCACAACGGCAAAGTCTGACCGCGGATCCGCACGTCAAACCGTGCTGGCACCGGCCACGGCGTCGCGCGCGTCCGTACGCGCAACCGCTGGACGCGCGGTAAGCCCCACAACCACAAGGGCTGCATCAAACACCGTGCAAAGCGTGTCTTCACGCGCCGCCACGCCCCAGGCGACCGCAACTGCGCGCCAGACCGTGTCATCACGCCCGTCGGGGGTCCAGACATCACGCGCGGCGGCGACAGCAAATACTGCAGCCGCATCTGAAACACGGACCGGCGCGGAATACGAACGCTGTAAAACCGCATATTTCACATGTATGGACCAGTTCTGTCAATTCAAAAACGACGATTATAGACGTTGTTCCTGCAGCAACCGCGTCAACGAACTGTCGGAAATCCGCACGGTCATGCAACAGGCCGGCAATCAGCTGACCGTTTTTACAGAAAATCTGGACGTTGTCGGAATGACCGCCGCACAGGCGACGGCAATGCGCAACGCGTCCGAAGGGGAAAATGCCCTGACCACGGACACGTCCGCATCCAAGGCGCTGTTGCAGGCTATAATGAATTCCATACGCGGCGGCGACACCAGCGTCGGCGGCAAGTATTCGGATTTGAACAGCATAAATCTGTCATTTGATACGACAAACGCATTTGGCACATTGGACGCGGGGCAGGCGGTGGCGTCATATAACGGGCAAAATTTGTACAGCGCTGTCTATCCCCAGTGCCGCCAGGCGGTCAAGGCAGACTGCAACGACGCATCGCTGCAGCGTGCAATCACCGCATATCTGATGGCGATTGAACAGGACTGCAACACAGTCCAGACCGCCATAGAAGAAAAGCAGAAACAGATAAAATCCGCCGTCCGCGAAGGCAGCGCAATGTTGGATTTGGCACGCGTGGAAAATCGCCAGAAACATAATTCTGACGACATCACGACATGCCTGAACAATGTCGAGGCGGCCGTTCTGAGCAGCGAGGTTTGCGGCCCAGGATACCGCAAATGTCTGGACAACGGCGAATTCATAGACGTGTCGACCGGCGCGCCAATCGCCGGCGTGGTACGTTTTTATGAATTGGAAGAATTGCTGACCTTTAATGACGGGACGGACATAGCCACGCAAAAGCTGTCAAAAATCAAAAACAACAGGACATTTGTTCAAAATTTTGAAAAGCGCGTAAAAAAGTTTGCAGAACCGGCGCTGGACAAATGCCGCGAGCAGGCGGATGTCGTGTGGGACGAATACCTGGACAAGGCTATGCTGGACATATACTATGCCCAAAAAGCCAAGGTTTCGGAAATCAAGCAGGGATGTTTTGATTTTGTATCCACATGCTACATGAACGGCGATGCGGCCCTGACCGCAGCAATGAAGGAGCTTATTGGCGACAGCAGCGTCGTACTGCAGCCAGACCGCGTGGCATTGAACGGTCAGTTGTGCAAAGATTACGTACAGTCGTGCAACAACATGTTTGACGGCGACATTATATCGCAGTACATTGAAAAACGTGAAAACACGGACACGTTGGCGGCATGCCGCGCAGTCGCGAAACAATGCTTTGACAAGTTCGGCGGCAGCGGATACGAAAACTTTTATTATCCCTATAGCGGTCTGATTACCACGGAACAGGCGGCAAACTGGTTCTCTCTGTACGAGCTGAGCGGCGACCCGGCCAACCCGACAAAAAAATACAAGTCTGAATGCGCCAAGCAACTGTCTGAAATACCGTCGTGCAGCGATGAAAAAATGATAGAGGAAGCATTCGGCGGATTCGATACCATAACCGCAAACAAGGGCAAATCCAGCATCAGCGGAACCATTTACTACTGGCCTTCGAATGCAAATACCGACAATACAAAATATATAAAGTACGGTCTGCTTAACAAAACAAAGCAAACAATAACCGACGCCAACGGCAACACCGCCGAAGAATACACATTGGCCGACAGAAATCTGCGCCCCACAGGTGTCGCCACCGAAATATACAACCAAATCATCGACATACTGTCGACGCAGTGTACCAACCTGCAGGGCCGTTTTGTCGAAACCCAGTTCATAAAAGAGGGCCTCTATAACCAGAATAATTTCTGCGAATCAACGTTCAAAAATTCCAAGGAATACAACAGCACCATGTCCGGAACTGGCAATTTCATGCAGCTGTACGGAATAAAGCAGGGCGAAAACATGTGCCCGCGCGATTACGGTCTGGGGGTCGACACACAGTCGTGGGGCGCATGCCTGTGCTGGGAAAACGGCGCCCGCCGCAGCAAGGACGGAAAAAGTCCGAAATGCACGCCGGCCATACCGGTCAAAGATGTAAAGCCCAAAGACGCACAATGCCAGTCGGGATACACCGTATGGCCGTACGACACACAGGATACGGCCCCGCAAACGGATGACTGGTGTACACAGCCCCAGAACCTGTGGTCAGATAAAAACCAGGTCTGCCCGCTGGGCGGCAGTGTCGACAAGAACACGGGATTCTGCAAATCCGGAACGACTGTTCTGGACACATTGCCGGATGGATTATAGGCATCGAAAATCCGGCCCATTCGAAAAAAAACATGCCGCCAATCAATGGCGGCACAAATTTTTATAAACGTATTTATTTCACGGCACGTCGAATATCATCGGCAATCAATGCGGCCGGCGCACCACCGGCGCGTCGCCACAGAGTGTCGGCCGTGGCCAGATTCGCAATCATTTTTTCCCGCACCGACGGTATCGTCAGCTGGCCAAACGCATCCATTATGCATTCCGCACGCGCCGCGCCGCCCAAAAATTCAGGATAAACACACCGGTTCAACAAAATATTTACCAACGAAACCCATTTAACATTTATAACCTGTCGAACCAGCCAAGTGGTTATCGGGTTCATCTTGTATACAACAATCGCCGGCACATGCAGCATGGCCAATTCGGCCGATACGGTGCCACTGGCCACAATTGCAACATATGTTCTGGAATACAGATCATAACGCGCATCAGACGGCACCAGTTCCGGCCGCACAGCCCAGTCAGCTGTGTTTTCTGCAACGTATTGTGCTGTGGTCTCTACCGTTGGAATGGCGAATTTATAGTCCCTGTATCCGCAGCGGTGCATCATATCCGCAACATCGCGAAAAACCGGCAGCAGTCTTTTAACCTCTGACATGCGGCTGCCGGGAACAAAAGTTATTATTTTTTCCGCCCCCCCGGCCGCGCGCGCGCGACCAACCAAACCGTCCGCAATCGGATGGCCGACGGCAACCGTATCCAGTCCATATTTTGTGAAATACGGTATTTCAAAATCAAAAAAGGCATACAACCTGTCAAATGTGCGCGCATATTTTTTTGCACGCCCCGGACGCCACGCCCACACCTGGGGGGCGACCACATGATGAAAACGCAATCCGTCCGCAATCAGCTTTTGCCCGGCGGGGGATTTTTTAACGGTCTTGATAACATTTTTTGCAAACCCAGGCGCATCAATGGTCAAAACCATATCGGGCCGGGCGTCAATAATGGCGGCCGCTGTTTCGCGTATCCTGCGCGTCAGCGTCCTTGCATGGGCCAGAACCTCTATCACGCCCATAACTGCCAAATCAGACATTGGAAACAACGGCCGCAACCCGGCGGCCGTCATATTTTCACCACCGACGCCGACAAATTCCGCGTCAGGCATTTCATTCATTATGCGCGCGCCCAGAACATCGCCTGAAACCTCGCCCGCAATAACAAAGATTTTTAACCGCTTATTCCGCATCTTTGGACGTGCCGATTCCACGCTTTGAACGATTTTCGATAAAGTCGATTGCATCCATCGCGTATTTATTGTTTTTCACTTCCTTGCGAACCTTGGCCAGGCGTTCGGAAACAGTTCCTTCCCCGCCGCGGAATACGGCCGAATATACCGAATGAATGGCATGCATGTCTTCGTTTGTAAAACCGTGGCGCATCAGTCCAACGCGGTTGATTGTACGGTAAACCGCGCGCGCGCCGTCATAAATTGCGTACGGCAAAACGTCATTGCCAACCCCGGACATTCCGCCAATAAAGGCATTTCGGCCGATGCGCGCAAACTGCAGCACCATGACACCGCCCGACAAAATCGCAAAATCTTCGATTTCAACGTGCCCCGCAACCTGAACCAAGTTGGACATGACGACACTGTTTCCAACCTTGCAGTCGTGTCCGACGTGCGCGTTTACCATAATCTGGCAGTCGTCGCCAATAACCGTTCCATCCGACGCCGGCGTACCCGAATGAATTGTCGCATATTCGCGGATGCGGCATCTTTTTCCGATGCGCAGGCCGGTCATTGCAGCCTCGTCCTGCCATTTCAAATCCTGGCTCATCACGCCCAGCACCGCAAACGGGTAAACGATTGAATCGTCGCCGATGGATGTCTTGCCGTCAATAACCACATTGGAAATCAATTCCACACGTTCGCCCAATACAACGTTCGGCCCGATAATGCAGTACGGCCCGATTTTGCAATCGGCACCAATAACGGCACCGTCGTGAATAATAGCAGTTGGATGTATGCTCATAATATATCTCGCTTTGGTTAATATCGCGTACAGGATACATTATAAAGCATATGATTGGTATTAAATAAATATAACCAATTATAACAAGAACTTGGCATCGCGCCATGTGTTGCCGGACGGCACGGACATCCAATACAATATCCCCAGCGCCGTTATCGCCGGCATGGTCGTTATAACACCGAACGCACACATCATGACGGCAAACATCTTGTCGCCCAGTGCGGCCGGAATAATCTTGGCATGCCATACCGACATTGCGAACATCACAAAAAACACAACCGTCGTTCCCAAAAACACCGGAACGGATTCCGTCAGCCCGAACAGCGCCAGCCCCAGCAGCGCCACAAACCGCATCATCCATTTAAGCTTTATATATGCGGACCGGTGAATCCGTCCGCACGGGCGCACATTGCGCAGCGCGATTGCCGCGGCGGCGGCAACACCGACTGACATCAATCCAACCAGATGCGCCAGCGTCAGCGTTCCCAATTGGCCAAAGCGGAAAAATTCCGGCTGCATCAAAATTGCAGTTGTCGCGGCCAGCATTACCAGCACGCCCCCCGGCACCAACCGCATTTCACCGCGTCCGATGCGCCCCAGCACCGCGCCGGCCGCCGCCGCGCCTATCTGCAACAACGGCCCCCACCATGCATGCATGTCGGACAGCCCCAGCGCCGCAACACCCAAAAGCACCACAGCAGCAATCTTTATGCGACCGCGCACGGAACCGCCACGCCACGATGGCAATTTAACGTCCCGCGTATTTGACGACAAAAACAACACGGCGACAAACACAATTGCAGCAACCATAAAGGGCAGGGTCGATGCCGTATCACGCAAAACACCATAATTTCCACCAAACAGCACAATCCAGGCCAGCGTCAGAAAAACCGTCCACACAGACACCTTTTTCAACAGCACATCACGCGCCCATCCGATTTTTTCCCGGAACGAATTGCCGCACCAGTAAACCATTACAAACAAAGGCGTCGCCAAAATCGCCCACCACAAAAATGCCGGCGCCGCCAGGGCCGCATTATTGAACGCACTCATCGCGCTTTGAACTATAACCGCATCATCAAACATAAACTTGCCTTTTGATTTTGTTGAATTATTATATATGCATGACTCAAAAACAAGCTATTTTTGGACTTATGGGCGAACGCGTCATGATACGGCGGGGCATATATAATCCTACGTCGGATGCGGTATGGCTGGCCGCGTTTGCCGGCGCCCGGCAGGCAAAAACCGTTCTGGACGCGGGCATCGGAACGGGCGGGGCGGCATTGTGTCTGATGCACCACAACCCGGACGCGCGCGTTTTCGGGCTGGACATATCGCCCGACATGATGGACGAATGCCGCAAAAATGCCGCACTGAACAACCGCGAAATAGAATTGATACCGGGCGACATAATGTCATGGCGCACGGAAAGGACATTTGATTTGGTCATGACCAATCCGCCATATTTCAAGGGAACGCCCGCCGCACACAACGCCCATCACAATGCGGACATACGCGGATGGACGCGCTGCGCGCTGCGGCGCGTGAAACCGCGCGGGCATTTCTGTATGATTGTGGACGCGGCATGCGCGGCCGACGCGATATCGGCGATTAACGAAACATGCGGCGACATAACAATAATACCACTGTTCGGGGCCAAACGCACCGCGGAACGCGTACTGATAGGCGCACGCGCCGGAACCCGCGGCCCGACCGTTCTGCACGGCGGCCTGTCCATGAACTGCGAGGATGTTTTGAGAGGCGGCTTGACTATTTCCGACGCATTGGCTAGACTGGACGCATAATGATTAATTTTATAACAAGATATTTTTCATCGCTGTGGTCGCTGATTACGTCGCCGTTCCGGGCCGTCTGGCGCGCCATAGTGCGCATGTTTCCGCCGCGCGAATTCACCGTTATGGACACGCCACGCGGCAATGTTTACACATTTCGGCAAAGCAGTTTTTGGCGCTTTACAAAATTTTGCGGAAAAATAGGGCTGTTGGTTTGGGCCGCATGGTCGACATATGTTTTCGTGTATCACCGCCCGATGCTGCAAAAACGCACCCAGCAATTGGAAGAAACGCGCGCCGCGCACGCGCGACATATGACGGATTTGCAGACATATCTGGCCAAATACAATGAATTGACGCGCAACCTGAACGTCATAGACGACAAAATATTAAACGACCAGAAACTGACCGACGCCCAGAAAGAAGAACTGATGAACCGCCGCGTCAAGACATGGGGTGAACTGGATTTTCTGCGCACGCGCCTGACGGAAATGTTCACCAACGAAGACTATGCGCCGGAATATTCAAAACTGGCCGAACTGTCCGTTGAATACGAATTGACCCGCGCCGAGAACGAAGAACTGAAAAAACGCAACGGCCAAATCGTCGAAACAATGCAGTCCGTGGCCGACGCCGACATGCAGATTGTGGACACCGTGTCGCGCATAACCACCGAAAACATTGAAGAACTGCGGAAAAACATAAAGAAAATAAACGGCACAATTGCTGTTTTGGGACTGTCTGAAAAGAATCTGGTGGCCAAGGCGAACAAATATTCAAATCCGCTGGTCGGCGCCGCATTCAGCCCCCTAGAAATCGAGCGCGAGCTGGATCCCAAATACCAAAAATTGGCCGACAATCTGGAATTATGGAACGGCCTGGCAAAACTGAACCATATTTTACCGCTGGGGGCGCCTGTGTCCCGTGTTCGCATAACATCAAATTTCGGCATGCGAAATGACCCCTTTACAGGCAAGCCCAAGAAACATCGCGGCATTGATTTTGCCGGCAAGATAGGAACCGAACTGATGGCTGTCGCACCGGGGCGCGTCGTATCGGCGGGCGAACGCGTCGGATACGGGACAACCGTTGAAATTGACCACGGGCTGGGCTTTTCAACGCTGTACGCGCATCTGTCCCAGATAACCGTTTCACGCGGCGACTGGGTGCGGCCCGGGACCGTGGTTGGTCTGGGCGGGTCGTCTGGCCGTTCAACCGGCCCGCACCTGCATTACGAAATCAGATACAAGGGCGCGCCGTTCGACCCGACAAAATTTGTAAAGGAATAAAGAAATGCTGGCATTTACAAACGCGAAAGAAAAACAATCCCCGACAATTATCGGGGCGGGCTGCAAGCTGACCGGGGATATAAAAACCGATGACACCGTTCAAATCCACGGCCATGTTGTAGGAAACATAACCGCGGAAACGGTTGTAATCGGCCGCGGCGGCCGGGTTGCAGGGAAAATAACCGCATCCAATCTGTTCCTGCACGGAACGCTGGACGGGCCTGCAACGGTAAACATTGCAAACATGTACAGCGCGGCGCAAATGACCGGCACGCTGTCTTATAATACGCTGAACATCACGGGCAACACCGCGCTGGAATGCAAGCTGACAAAACGAAAGGACAAGGAAAAATGAACAAAACCGTATCCAAGGTATACATCGCATCAGACCACCGCGGGGTTGGCCTGAAATTATACATGATAGAAATGCTGACCGCGGCCGGATACATCGTGGTTAATCTGGGCGTAGACGACCCGAATGTATCTGCGGATTACCCGGATGTTGCGGCGACAATGGCCGACGCCATGGCCGCCGACCGCAATTCGCGCGGGATATTGATTTGTGGCACAGGGGCAGGGGTGATGATTGCGGCCAACCGCTATCGCCATATACGTGCATCAAGATGCGACAACCCGACCCAGGCACGCGAAGACCGTTTTCACGATGACATCAACGTGCTGGCGCTGGCGGCGGATGACATCGACATAGAAATGGCGTTCATGTGCGCCCAGACATTTCTGGAAAGCCCGTTTGACAATATTGAGCGACGCGTTCGCAGAATTGAAAAAATCTCGTAAAAATCCCCCGTTTCGGGGGATTTTTTATATAAGCCATTATACAGTATAATATAACTATATGTCTTGTGTTTTTACACAAACTGTTATATAATTTTATTTGTCATTGGGGATTCCAATGATGAGGCGTGAGAACCTCTTCTAAAGCGTCGGAATATATACTTATGGCGCGTAAATTGCGCTGTTTTAATATTACGACGAAAATTAAACTCCTGGCTGTTCGGTCAGGAGGGCTGTGAAATAAAAAATACACAGCGCAATTCTTTAGATTGTTCTCAACCTCCTGACCACCAAAATCTTGGTGGTTTTTTATTCAAAAAAATCAGGAGATTGAACAATGAAATCAAAAAGTATTTTAATCGGCGCCATGATGGCGCCATTACTGCCACTCAATGCTGCCACAGCAATTAATCCGGTATGTCGGCCAGCCGCGTGTTCGGGTT
Organism: uncultured Alphaproteobacteria bacterium; assembly: GCA_947054455.1. Classification (GTDB taxonomy): domain Bacteria; phylum Pseudomonadota; class Alphaproteobacteria; order Rs-D84; family Rs-D84; genus Enterousia. The sequence goes on along the minus strand of CAMRWN010000002.1, from coordinate 41,926 downwards.
TGGATACTTCAGGGCCGATAAATAACATACGCAATTGCAGCAGTTATTCTGACACTTGCTATTCCGGCGCAAAAATTCGCACATGCAACACCTGCGACAGCGGATATACCCTGACCGAAACAACTACAACATTAACCACATGCACCGGAAATATCACATATTATTATTGCAAAGCCGATATTGGCGGCGACATCGACCCAATAATATGCAACGGAACATGCAGCGACTGCGATTCTTCAACTTGGACAGCCGCCGGCACCGGGTATCAACAAAGAACCAACGCAACATGCAATACCAAGACATGCTTGTGCACAAAAAGTACAGAATACCGCTGTGCGTCCGGGTATTACGGCACGCCACCCAAACTACAAATGATTGGCAATTTAAAGGGCTGCACGCGCTGTCCATCATCGGGTGGAATATATGGACTGTCCGACGTGGGAAGAAATTCAGAAATAACCGACTGTTATATGACGAACGACAGTTCCGATAACACAGGTGATTTCACATACACATCTAAATGCTATTATACCGAATAAAAAAATAATCCCGCCAAATGGCGGGATTATTTTACTTTTTCACCACAAAGTTCACCAATTTATTGGGAACGACAATTGTTTTAATTATCTCGGCCCCGGCCAACTTGGCCGCTGCCGCCGTGCGGGCCGCAGCGATAATATCAGCCTCTGCGGCGCCAACCGGCATGCTGAAATCAGCTGCGCGCTTGCCGTTTACGGATGCAACAATCGTCATTTCCGCACGGGAAAGCTTGGACGCGTCATACGCGGGCCACGGATGAAACACCAGCATTTCCGAATGCCCCAATTTTTCCCAGATTTCTTCGGTCAAATGGGGCGCGAACGGGTTCAACATCTGCAGCAATGTTTCATATGCGGGGCGGGGCATTTTGCCCGAAAACGCGTTCAGATATTCCATCATCGCAGAAATCGCGGTATTCAGACGCATTTCCGCAATACGCTCGGTCATGTCCGCAATCAACTGATGCACCAAACGTTCCTGTTCGGTCGTCATCGCATCATCGGTCAAATTGTCCGCCATGTTCTCAATCCGGCGCAAAAAGCGTTCAACACCGCGCAGCGTGTCCTCGGACCAGTTTACATTTTGCTCCCACGGCCCCAGATACAAAATCGTCAGACGGCATGCGTCTGCGCCGCTGCGTTCAACAACATCGGAACTGGGGACGGTGTTTCCGCGCGATTTTGACATCTTTGTACCGTCCGCCGCCATCAGCAGGCCGCTGCTGGTGCGCTTGACATACGGTTCAACACCGGGGACATACCCCAAATCGTACAGTGCCTTGTACCAAAAACGTGAATACAGCAGATGGCGCGTGGTATGTTCCATCCCGCCGTTGTAATGGTCGACAGGCATCCATTTTTCCAACTGGGCGCGATTGCAGAATTCATTATCATTTTTAGAATCCAGATAGCGCATAAAATACCACGAAGAACCGGCCCACTGCGGCATTGTATCCGTCTCGCGACGGGCCGCACCGCCGCAATGGGGGCAGGTTGTATTTACCCATTCCGTCGCACGTGCCAGCGGGCTTTCCCCGTCATCCGTCGGTCTGTAGTCAGACATATACGGCTGCATCAGCGGCAGCTGGTCGTCAGGAACCGGAACCCATCCGCATTTTTCGCAATAGACCAGCGGGATCGGTTCGCCCCAGTACATCTGACGCGAAAACCCCCAATCTTTTAACTTATACTTCGTGGTGCCGCGTGCGAAACCGTGCTGTGCGCCAAACTTTATCGCGGCATCTATTGCATCGGCCTTGTCCATGCCGTCCAGAAATCCTGAATTTATGTGCGTGCCGTCGCCTTCCCACACCTGGTCCGGGCGCCCGCCGGCCAAAACCGGAATTATATCCAGACCAAATTTTTTCGCAAAATCCCAGTCGCGGCCGTCATGCGCCGGCACCGCCATAATCGCGCCAAATCCGTAATCCGCCAATACATAATCCGCCACAAAAACAGGAATCTGCGCACCGCTGAACGGGTTTGTCGCACGAATCCCGCGCAGTTCCACACCCGTTTTTTCCTTGGTTGCGTCGGTACGTTCTATTTCTGTTTTGGCGCGCGCGGCCGCAATGTATTCACGCACATGGTCGGCATTTTCAATACGCCCCTCATCCAGCCATTTTTTAACAAGCGCATGCTCGGGCGCGATAACACAGAATGTCGCACCAAATATCGTGTCCGGACGCGTCGTATAAATCGTCATCTTGTCATCACCAACCATAAAGTCGATGTCCGCGCCATGCGAACGCCCAATCCAGTTTATCTGTTCGGTTTTGACGCGCGACGGATAATCCACCAGCGACAAATCATCAATCAGACGGTCGGCGTACTTGGTAATCGCCAAATTCCACTGCAGCTTCATCCTCTTTTCAACCGGCCCATGGCAGCGTTCGCATTTGCCATCTTCCAGTTCTTCGTTTGTAAGATTGGTGCGGCAGTTCGGACACCAGTTCATCGGCAGTTCGGATTTATACGCCAGTCCCGCCTTGAAAAACTGTATAAACATCCATTGTGTCCACTTTATAAAATCCGGGTCGGATGTCGCCAACTTTGAATTCTCGTCGAACGACAGCCCCATAATTGATATGTCGCGTTCAAAAATCTTTATCAGTTCCGCGACCGACTCGCTGGGATGCTTGCCAATCTTGGTGGCGTACTTTTCTGATGAAATGCCCATGGAATCGTATCCGATTGGAAACAGAACATCATAACCCTGCATACGACGAAAACGAGCCAGCACGTCCATCCCCGTATACGGCAGCATATGACCAACATGCAATCCGGAACCGCTGGGGAAGGGGAATTCTATCAAATTATAGTATTTCGGCTTGCTGCCGTCGTTTTTTGGCGTAAACACGCCCGACTGGGCCCAGCGCTGCTGCCATTTTGCTTCGCGCTCGTGAATTTTTTTGATGTTGTCTGCCATTTTCATCGCCTATGGTAAAATTTTAATTTAAACAGTTAAAATTTTAGCCGTTGCACCAATCAAATTCAAGTATTTTATAGGGCAAACCGCAGCAAATCAGGTAAATTAAGCACAAAATTTGTAAAAAACATATTAAAAAACGCAAAAAATCCCGGATTTCTGCGGTTTTTCACGGTTTTTACGGCTTATTTTACGAAAAATCCATTAAAATCCGCCAAAATCAAGACGATATCCACATATTTTCACATAATCACGCAACAAAATAATCATGATAAAACACAAAAACGTATAACAGATGCCAAATATGCATCAAATATAATAAAAACAGCATAAACCATGAGTATGTTTAACACGAACAGATAAATTAAATTATATTCATATATTCAACAAATTATTTTAATTATTAAAAATAATTTATTAACTTTTTTCATAATAAAACTAACAGATATTTTTATACACATTTTATCGTTATAAACTCTCATAAAAAGATAGCAATCAATTAGTCCCACGCACACGATTTATTAAAGTCATACAAATATACACAAATAGCCATTTTCGCGCCCACCAGAACACAAAACTATACATAATATAAATAGTGCGCCTTATCCATCTATATATAGGAGTAGGGCATGAGATTTCGTCGTTATCGTTTACGTCGTCGTTTGCGTATGCGTACTGGTGCACGCCGCTTGTACCGTCGTCGTGCGCGTACGTATTAATGGCTTATTGTACAAATCCAAATTATTCAAGTTCACTTGGTTTCACTTCTTGCGGTAAGTGTCCAGGTTGTTTGAAGAATAAGAAGAAAGAGTGGGCCGATAGGCTTAAAATAGAAATGCGTTACCATAATTATAATTATTTCGTTGGATTGACTTACTCCCCGGAGTTTTATCCGGCCGATGGTTGTTTGTCCAAGGAAACTGCTAAAAAGTTCAAAAAACGTCTTGAATATTTTCTTGGCTATACTCCCCGGACTTTTTTAGTTGGTGAATATGGTGATGATACAGAGCGTGCACATTATCATGTTGCTGTCTTTGCCGATAGTGATTGCTTTGATGCATTACGTAAGGCTTGGCGTTTTGGTAATGTCGATATAGACCACATGACTTATGGTCGTTGTGATTATATATCTGGCTATGTTACAAAGAAAATGACTAAATCAGGTGATGTTCGTCTTGACGGTCGCACACCTGAATTTTTCTTGGCATCGAGGAAACCTGCCTTAGGGTATGGTTTACTTTATGATATACTTGAGAAATTCGCTACTGATGAGTCATTTCGTGAGCGTGTTTTGAATTATGCTTATCCTCCGTTTAGCGTTCGTATTGGTGGTAAATGGATTCGTTTGCCTCGGTATATTCGCGATAAGCTTCGTAATATTTGGAAATTATATAATGAGGAAGAACAACAAGAATTCAGCGACCAGAAGAGGTTCAAGGATTTTCTGGTTAAAGAGAAGATTCGCGAAACTGTGTCGTGCGTGCCGTTAAGTTGGAAAGAAATTTCTGATATTCTTCGGCCGAAATGGCAAGAGCGCGAAAAACTTGATAAAAAATCTGATAAATTAAGACATAGGAGGTATTTATGAATACTATGAAATGGGTAAAATTTGCCTGGGGAATTGTTGGTGCTATTGTTGGTGCCGTTGGTGCTTTTTTTGGTTTTAATTGATGAAAAATCGAGAATATAAGCAGATGACCATATATGATTATATGGTTTATCGTCAATTGTTTTTTAATTTTGGAGAAAAAAAAGATGGTAGTTCGATTAAAAAGATATAATCATAATCGTTCGAATACTCGTATTACAAGCTTTAATATGGCCGAATTGGTTCCTACTGCGGCCAGGCATTGTATAGCTGGTACTACTGTTCGAGGAGGTGTTGCTGGTGGCTTTCAAATGGCTTCCCTGGCTCGTCAATCATTGACCCAGATGCGTGTTGATACGTTTGCTATATCAGGCTATGACCGTATTTTATGGGATGATGCTGAGGATTTTTATACAGGTGGTGAAGACGGTAATACTCGTCCGGTTCCGCCTTATATACTTGCCCCGGCTGAAGGCGGTTGGCCTGTTGGTTCTTTGGCCGACCATTTAGGTTTTGCTACTGGTGTTCCTAATCTTAAGTGTAACGCTTTGCCGTTCCGTTTATATGCTATGTGGATAAATGAGCATGTATTAGATCCTAATATACAGGAAAAATTGCCTGTATCTACTGCCTCTGGCCTTGATACTGTTACTAATACACAGTTGTGGCATATGAATTGGCCCAAGGATATTTTTACTACTTCCTTGGTCGAGGAACAGCTTGGTGATGAGGTTGTAATACCTTTTGCAACTTCTGCACCTGTTGTTGGTAATTCTAATTTGATTTCTACTTCAAGAGGTTCTTTAAAAGTAGTTACAGGTTTACCAAATGGTTCTTTTGTTAATCCTGGTGGTGATGTTACTAATCAAACCTCATATAGTGCTCAGTCTTCTGGTGTAATTGAAGGATTAACTGCAGATCTTTCTCAATCGACTGGCATATTGCCTTCTGACTTTAATTTTGCGATGGCGCAACAGGCCTGGAAGATAAAACGTAATCTGTATGGTTCGAGGTTTCGTGATTGGTTGGCATATTTAGGTATTAAGTATTCCGACCGTCGTTTGCAGTTACCTGAAACCTTGGCTCATGGTCGTTCTATGATGGATGTTAATGGTGTTTTGCAGACAGCCCCCGGGACCAGTTCATACGTTGGACAACGTGGTGGAACTGCTACTGGTTATGGTTCATGTTCTTATAAGACATACTTCGAAGAGCCATCGACTGTTATACATTTGGTTTGTATCCGGCCGGCTCCCTTGTATGTTAATATTCAGCCTATGGAATGGGCTTTCGATGTTCGTGAGGATATTTATACTCCGGAATTTGCCCATGTTGGTATGGCTGAAATGAAGAAAGGAATTTTGTTCCCGACTGGTAATGAAGAGCAAGATAATCAGCGTTGGGGTTACTATAACCGTTACGATGAGTATCGTAGTTCTCTTAATGACGTGTCTGGATCTATGAAAAGTACTAACCTGGTATATCATCAAGGTCGAGTCTTTACGACTGCTCCTGAGTTAAATTCTGACTTTTTAGAGTGTAATCCATCACCTCGTATTTTTAATGATATGGAAAATTCGCCTCATGTTGAGGCCGCGGCTATACGTAATACGTTTATCGAGCGTAATATGGTATCTCCGAATGGTAACCCTCGTTTTAGATAAAGGAATATGAAATGAAAATAAGTAAAGAATCATTTATTTTGGCCCGTGCTCGTAATATTGGCCATGACCTGGCAAATGCTGAATTTGAACGTTTGTCAAAATCGTTGAGTAAGTCTAGGAATGAAAAGGCCAAGATTTACCTGGATGAATATGGTAATGAGGTTCATGTTCGTGGTCCGCTTGTGGACCGGATTCGTAAGACTGAAACTCTTGCTGAGCGTATCGCTCGTTATGATAGATTGGCCGCCGCGGTGTCTGCTTCCCGTGCTTCGATGCAGTTCGCTCTTGGCGAAATGTTCACGAATGACCCCGAAGAGGACCCGAATGATGATAGTCTGTTGGACAATACCGAAGTTCGAGATGAATTCGGTGAAGTGATATCCCCCGCTGCTGAGCCTAAAATGCCTGCCGGCAAGCCGGCAGAGCCTTTGATGCCTGTAGCAGGAGTATCGGCCGATGAGGCCGTTCCTGCGGGCTCTTTAGAGCCCTCAGGCATGCCGAGCAATACTCCAGAAGCTTCTGACGGAGCACATACATCATAGTGGCTTGTCTATGTATGTGCGTATTGACAGGATTTTGTTATGAGTTTGAGAAGACGAATAAGAAGACAAAATCGAGTTGATAAATTAACAACTCCCGCAACCCGAATGGCGAGGTCCATTCTCGTAGACCCTCGTCTACGGGGCTTGCGGTCTGTATTAGGGCCGTCTAGTCGAGAACAAATACGACCGACACGGCCCTTTGTACCCCCTGTACCATCCGAAAGGATGCGCCGTCTTAATATGTCCCGCCGGGATATAAAGCGCGCTAATCGTTTGGCGGTACAGGACCAAAATAATATAGGCTTGATTTCTGTTGGCCAGTATGGTAGAATTCAGGTAGATTTACCAAGGCAACATCCAGTTTGCGTACAGCGTAGAGAGCGTCGTGAAGTGTTGTTTGCTAAGGGAAAGTCTGGAAAAGGTGGACAGAAACCACGTCGCCCTGGAATAATAATAAGGTGTGAATAATGGCAGGTGAACTAACTGCAACTGGTGCTACTTTGGGTACTTCTATTTCCCCCGGACTTGGTTCTTTTATTGGTGCCGGTGTTGGTGCCGTCGGTGATTTAATTGGTGGTTTGTTTGGTTCTTCTTCTAGTAAGAAAGAATCTCGTCATAATCGTCATGAGGCTCGTCGTCAATTTAACGAGCAAATGGACTTTCAGAAGAATGCGACTCAGTATCGAGTTCGAGATGCCCTTAAGGCCGGTATAAATCCTCTTGCCGCCTTGGGTGTTTCTTCAAATGTTAGTCCTACCATGAGTGCTGGTGGCAATTCTGATGCTGGATATCAGAAAGGTAGCGCGATATCTTCTGCTATTAATAGGATTTCGCAAATCTTTAATCGTCAGGAGCAAGAGAGCAGGGATCTTGACCTTGAGGCCAAGCGTATCCGTAACGATACAATGAGGGCTGAACTTAATATTATGCGTCAGCCTGGTATGCCTTCTGGTAATACCGAACAGCCTCCTATTGGTACAGATTCTCAGTTATTTAGAATTGCATATGACTTGAATGGTGACCCTCGATTGATGGTTAATCAGGATGTAACAGAAAATGATTCTGATAATGCTGGTTATTTGTCTTCTTTGCAATATGCTTATAGGAATGGTTCTATAGGTCTTAATGGTGATGTTGTAAGTCCTCAGTTACGAATGAAGATAGCTGATGATTATAAGCGTGCTACTGGTCGTGATATTCAGAATTTGGATAGGCTTTATATATCGCCTTCTGAATTGGCTCTTGCCGCTGTTGGCGCATGGAGGCAGTAAATGTTGTTGATTTTATTTTCTGTTTTTTTTGCTATGTTTTTGTCTTTGTTTTTCGAGTACGTTCTTTCTCGTGTTCGAGCAAGAGCATGGTATAAAGAAGATACTAGATATAGGAAAGTTAACAAACGACTTTAATATATCTGTATAAAGTCGGTTTTGCGATTTATATCGTAAAATCAAATATTAACCCGATAGGGCACACTTTGTAAACTATACATAATATAAATAGTGCGCCTTATCCATCTATATATAGGAGTAGGGCATGAGATTTCGTCGTTATCGTTTACGTCGTCGTTTGCGTATGCGTACTGGTGCACGCCGCTTGTACCGTCGTCGTGCGCGTACGTATTAATGGCTTATTGTACAAATCCAAATTATTCAAGTTCACTTGGTTTCACTTCTTGCGGTAAGTGTCCAGGTTGTTTGAAGAATAAGAAGAAAGAGTGGGCCGATAGGCTTAAAATAGAAATGCGTTACCATAATTATAATTATTTCGTTGGATTGACTTACTCCCCGGAGTTTTATCCGGCCGATGGTTGTTTGTCCAAGGAAACTGCTAAAAAGTTCAAAAAACGTCTTGAATATTTTCTTGGCTATACTCCCCGGACTTTTTTAGTTGGTGAATATGGTGATGATACAGAGCGTGCACATTATCATGTTGCTGTCTTTGCCGATAGTGATTGCTTTGATGCATTACGTAAGGCTTGGCGTTTTGGTAATGTCGATATAGACCACATGACTTATGGTCGTTGTGATTATATATCTGGCTATGTTACAAAGAAAATGACTAAATCAGGTGATGTTCGTCTTGACGGTCGCACACCTGAATTTTTCTTGGCATCGAGGAAACCTGCCTTAGGGTATGGTTTACTTTATGATATACTTGAGAAATTCGCTACTGATGAGTCATTTCGTGAGCGTGTTTTGAATTATGCTTATCCTCCGTTTAGCGTTCGTATTGGTGGTAAATGGATTCGTTTGCCTCGGTATATTCGCGATAAGCTTCGTAATATTTGGAAATTATATAATGAGGAAGAACAACAAGAATTCAGCGACCAGAAGAGGTTCAAGGATTTTCTGGTTAAAGAGAAGATTCGCGAAACTGTGTCGTGCGTGCCGTTAAGTTGGAAAGAAATTTCTGATATTCTTCGGCCGAAATGGCAAGAGCGCGAAAAACTTGATAAAAAATCTGATAAATTAAGACATAGGAGGTATTTATGAATACTATGAAATGGGTAAAATTTGCCTGGGGAATTGTTGGTGCTATTGTTGGTGCCGTTGGTGCTTTTTTTGGTTTTAATTGATGAAAAATCGAGAATATAAGCAGATGACCATATATGATTATATGGTTTATCGTCAATTGTTTTTTAATTTTGGAGAAAAAAAAGATGGTAGTTCGATTAAAAAGATATAATCATAATCGTTCGAATACTCGTATTACAAGCTTTAATATGGCCGAATTGGTTCCTACTGCGGCCAGGCATTGTATAGCTGGTACTACTGTTCGAGGAGGTGTTGCTGGTGGCTTTCAAATGGCTTCCCTGGCTCGTCAATCATTGACCCAGATGCGTGTTGATACGTTTGCTATATCAGGCTATGACCGTATTTTATGGGATGATGCTGAGGATTTTTATACAGGTGGTGAAGACGGTAATACTCGTCCGGTTCCGCCTTATATACTTGCCCCGGCTGAAGGCGGTTGGCCTGTTGGTTCTTTGGCCGACCATTTAGGTTTTGCTACTGGTGTTCCTAATCTTAAGTGTAACGCTTTGCCGTTCCGTTTATATGCTATGTGGATAAATGAGCATGTATTAGATCCTAATATACAGGAAAAATTGCCTGTATCTACTGCCTCTGGCCTTGATACTGTTACTAATACACAGTTGTGGCATATGAATTGGCCCAAGGATATTTTTACTACTTCCTTGGTCGAGGAACAGCTTGGTGATGAGGTTGTAATACCTTTTGCAACTTCTGCACCTGTTGTTGGTAATTCTAATTTGATTTCTACTTCAAGAGGTTCTTTAAAAGTAGTTACAGGTTTACCAAATGGTTCTTTTGTTAATCCTGGTGGTGATGTTACTAATCAAACCTCATATAGTGCTCAGTCTTCTGGTGTAATTGAAGGATTAACTGCAGATCTTTCTCAATCGACTGGCATATTGCCTTCTGACTTTAATTTTGCGATGGCGCAACAGGCCTGGAAGATAAAACGTAATCTGTATGGTTCGAGGTTTCGTGATTGGTTGGCATATTTAGGTATTAAGTATTCCGACCGTCGTTTGCAGTTACCTGAAACCTTGGCTCATGGTCGTTCTATGATGGATGTTAATGGTGTTTTGCAGACAGCCCCCGGGACCAGTTCATACGTTGGACAACGTGGTGGAACTGCTACTGGTTATGGTTCATGTTCTTATAAGACATACTTCGAAGAGCCATCGACTGTTATACATTTGGTTTGTATCCGGCCGGCTCCCTTGTATGTTAATATTCAGCCTATGGAATGGGCTTTCGATGTTCGTGAGGATATTTATACTCCGGAATTTGCCCATGTTGGTATGGCTGAAATGAAGAAAGGAATTTTGTTCCCGACTGGTAATGAAGAGCAAGATAATCAGCGTTGGGGTTACTATAACCGTTACGATGAGTATCGTAGTTCTCTTAATGACGTGTCTGGATCTATGAAAAGTACTAACCTGGTATATCATCAAGGTCGAGTCTTTACGACTGCTCCTGAGTTAAATTCTGACTTTTTAGAGTGTAATCCATCACCTCGTATTTTTAATGATATGGAAAATTCGCCTCATGTTGAGGCCGCGGCTATACGTAATACGTTTATCGAGCGTAATATGGTATCTCCGAATGGTAACCCTCGTTTTAGATAAAGGAATATGAAATGAAAATAAGTAAAGAATCATTTATTTTGGCCCGTGCTCGTAATATTGGCCATGACCTGGCAAATGCTGAATTTGAACGTTTGTCAAAATCGTTGAGTAAGTCTAGGAATGAAAAGGCCAAGATTTACCTGGATGAATATGGTAATGAGGTTCATGTTCGTGGTCCGCTTGTGGACCGGATTCGTAAGACTGAAACTCTTGCTGAGCGTATCGCTCGTTATGATAGATTGGCCGCCGCGGTGTCTGCTTCCCGTGCTTCGATGCAGTTCGCTCTTGGCGAAATGTTCACGAATGACCCCGAAGAGGACCCGAATGATGATAGTCTGTTGGACAATACCGAAGTTCGAGATGAATTCGGTGAAGTGATATCCCCCGCTGCTGAGCCTAAAATGCCTGCCGGCAAGCCGGCAGAGCCTTTGATGCCTGTAGCAGGAGTATCGGCCGATGAGGCCGTTCCTGCGGGCTCTTTAGAGCCCTCAGGCATGCCGAGCAATACTCCAGAAGCTTCTGACGGAGCACATACATCATAGTGGCTTGTCTATGTATGTGCGTATTGACAGGATTTTGTTATGAGTTTGAGAAGACGAATAAGAAGACAAAATCGAGTTGATAAATTAACAACTCCCGCAACCCGAATGGCGAGGTCCATTCTCGTAGACCCTCGTCTACGGGGCTTGCGGTCTGTATTAGGGCCGTCTAGTCGAGAACAAATACGACCGACACGGCCCTTTGTACCCCCTGTACCATCCGAAAGGATGCGCCGTCTTAATATGTCCCGCCGGGATATAAAGCGCGCTAATCGTTTGGCGGTACAGGACCAAAATAATATAGGCTTGATTTCTGTTGGCCAGTATGGTAGAATTCAGGTAGATTTACCAAGGCAACATCCAGTTTGCGTACAGCGTAGAGAGCGTCGTGAAGTGTTGTTTGCTAAGGGAAAGTCTGGAAAAGGTGGACAGAAACCACGTCGCCCTGGAATAATAATAAGGTGTGAATAATGGCAGGTGAACTAACTGCAACTGGTGCTACTTTGGGTACTTCTATTTCCCCCGGACTTGGTTCTTTTATTGGTGCCGGTGTTGGTGCCGTCGGTGATTTAATTGGTGGTTTGTTTGGTTCTTCTTCTAGTAAGAAAGAATCTCGTCATAATCGTCATGAGGCTCGTCGTCAATTTAACGAGCAAATGGACTTTCAGAAGAATGCGACTCAGTATCGAGTTCGAGATGCCCTTAAGGCCGGTATAAATCCTCTTGCCGCCTTGGGTGTTTCTTCAAATGTTAGTCCTACCATGAGTGCTGGTGGCAATTCTGATGCTGGATATCAGAAAGGTAGCGCGATATCTTCTGCTATTAATAGGATTTCGCAAATCTTTAATCGTCAGGAGCAAGAGAGCAGGGATCTTGACCTTGAGGCCAAGCGTATCCGTAACGATACAATGAGGGCTGAACTTAATATTATGCGTCAGCCTGGTATGCCTTCTGGTAATACCGAACAGCCTCCTATTGGTACAGATTCTCAGTTATTTAGAATTGCATATGACTTGAATGGTGACCCTCGATTGATGGTTAATCAGGATGTAACAGAAAATGATTCTGATAATGCTGGTTATTTGTCTTCTTTGCAATATGCTTATAGGAATGGTTCTATAGGTCTTAATGGTGATGTTGTAAGTCCTCAGTTACGAATGAAGATAGCTGATGATTATAAGCGTGCTACTGGTCGTGATATTCAGAATTTGGATAGGCTTTATATATCGCCTTCTGAATTGGCTCTTGCCGCTGTTGGCGCATGGAGGCAGTAAATGTTGTTGATTTTATTTTCTGTTTTTTTTGCTATGTTTTTGTCTTTGTTTTTCGAGTACGTTCTTTCTCGTGTTCGAGCAAGAGCATGGTATAAAGAAGATACTAGATATAGGAAAGTTAACAAACGACTTTAATATATCTGTATAAAGTCGGTTTTGCGATTTATATCGTAAAATCAAATATTAACCCGATAGGGCACACTTTGTAAACTATACATAATATAAATTATGCGCCTTTTTGATATACCACCCTTACGATATTTTTTCACCAGTTTTTCATCAAAAAAAATCCAAACACACAACCCCAAACCGGAACACCGCCCCGAGAAGTATAAAAAAAGCCCCCCCATCCCCACAACAAACAAAAACAACCCAACCAGCCAATATTTACACAACACATCATTTACAGCACCAATTTAACCCCGAACCAAACCCCAAAAAACCACATTCACACCCCATCAATAAAATCATCTAAACAAGCCCCCGCCCGCAAAAAAACTATACATAACGTCGCAAACGTAGTGATAAATTATTTTATAAAAACAATACAATAATATCCGGGAAATACTGAATATATACCCGTCCTTTATTGCGCGCTTTACACAAAAAAAAATACGATACAAATGCGCCCGATTTCTGGCTATATCGCACGCCCACCTGCACACCACTAAAAAACAGGCCTATACGACCTGTTTAAACATAAAATAAATTCTTATTAATCGTATTTAACGCTTTGAAATCTTTTTTATTTTCGAAATCTGCCCTGTCGCCTTTTTCGTTAAATCTTTCAAAGATTTCTTTAAATCACTGTCTGTATCGACAGCCTCCTGTGCAACGGGTTTAACCGCCGAACAACAATACGGGCATTTTGTTGCCGCAATATTAATAGCGCTGGTACAATAAGGGCACGCGCGTGTTGTCGCAGGCTTTTTCGAACGCATTTTATTAACAGTGCGAACAAACAGGAATATGGCGAACATAGTAATCAAGAAACTGACCACGGAATTCATAAAGACGCCGATATTCATCGTTGTCGCGCCGGCCGCCTGGGCCGCTTCGACAGTAGGGAAATGCTGCCCCTTGCCGCCGGCCAGAACAATAAACAACTGCGAGAAATCTACCCCGCCAATCAGCAACCCTATCGGCGGCATAATGATATCCTTTACCAGCGAATTAACAACACTGGTCATCACACTGCCGACAATGATACCGACCGCCATATCAATTGCGCTGCCGCGCTCAATAAAACTGCGGAATTCTTTAAACAGATTACTTTTCGCCATTTTCTTCTCCTTTTTTTATATAGCTTTTAATTGCACCCACAACCTTGTCCAATGTTTTACGCAGGCTTTCATCACGCGTCTCGACAGTGATGTCCGCCATCGCATAAATATCATAGCGTTCACGTATCAGCTGGGCCAGAATCTGACGACTATCTGCATTTAGCAGCTGAGGACGCGTGTTTCTAAAATTCGTTCTTTTAACAAGCAGTTCCAAGTCAGCCTTTAACCAGATTGTCAACGCGCGCGACATAGCCATTTCACGCACCGCCGGGGTTATAAAAGCCCCCTCGCCCGTAGATACAACTTTGCGCGCCGGGGGCGCATCCAGCAGCCGCGAAATAACACGCTGTTCCACACGGCGAAATTCCGCCTCGCCGTACATAGCAAAAATATCAACCACGCTGCATCCGGCCGCCGCTTCTATCTCCTTGTCAGAGTCAACAAACGACACCCCCAGCCGCCGCGCCAACGCACGACCTATGCTGGTTTTACCTGCCCCCATAAGTCCGACCATAACAATCGGCCTATCCAACAAATTCATTAATTCTTTATCCATATCGGCAATATATTATCAAAAACATGCCGTCATACAATAGAAAAGCATAAAAAAATATTGTTTTAAGAATAAAAACACCCGCCAGAATCGCGGGTGTTGCATTTTTTATTCCATACTGGTCAATCTTTCCAATTGATCGGCTGCAATCAGCGCGTCAATCATTTCGTCCAGCCCGCCGCCGCCGGCCAGAATATCATCCAACTTGTACAGTGTCAGCTTTATTCTGTGGTCGGTCACGCGCTGCTCCGGGAAATTATAGGTACGTATTTTTTCGCTGCGGTCGCCGGAGCCAACCATCGACTTTCGCGAGGCATTTGACGCATTCATCTGCTCCATACGCTGCTTTTCATACAGTTTCGAACGCAAAACAGCCATTGCCGCCGCCTTGTTCTGGAACTGACTGCGCTCATTCTGGCATGTAACGACCAATCCCGACGGAAAGTGCGTTATTCGGATTGCACTGTCGGTTTTGTTAACGTGCTGGCCGCCGGCACCAGACGCGCGAAACACGTCGATTCTTATATCCTTGTCTTCTATGACAACGTCTATATCCTTGGCCTCGGGCATGACTGCGACCGATGCCGCACTGGTATGAATACGGCCGCCCGCCTCGGTTTCAGGAACACGCTGAACACGGTGAATGCCGGATTCAAACTTCATGCGGCCATACGCACCCGCGCCGTCTATTTTAAAGACAACTTCCTTGTAGCCGCGCAACGACGTTGCATTTTCTTCGATAACCTCGACCTTCCAGCCCTGGCGCAAGGCATACGATTTATACTGGTTGAACAAATCCCCGGCAAACAGCGCGGATTCTTCGCCACCGACACCTGCGCGGATTTCCATAATAACACTGTTGTCGTCGGCATCATCGCGCGGCAGCAACGCTATCTGCAAACTGCGTTCAACATCCGGCAGTGCGTGATTCAACTCGCTCAGCTGCTCCAACGCCAGCGCGCGCAATTCTGGGTCATGCTGCATCTCTGTCGCGTCGGCAATGCCCTGTGCTATCTGAAAATACTGCGATATCAGTGGCAATATCTCCGACAATCTTGAATACTCCTTGGACAGTCTGGTCAACTCCTCGCCGGAAATTGTACCGGAATTCATCTGCGCCTCTATATCGGCGGCCCTGCTTTGAATATCTTTCAGTTTCTGTTCTATAATCATTTTACACGTTCTTTAGTAATTTTACCGCATCGACCACAGACATTGCACACTGCTGTCCTGTCGTCATATTCTTAACTGACAAAGCCTGATTTTTTACTTCATCTTCGCCAATTATTATACTGTATTTTGCCTTGATTTTATCGGCGTATTCAATTTGGTTTTTGAATTTCTTGTCGGCATCCAAGTACGCGACAGCAACGATATTTTCATCACGCAGCGCATTCAAAACACGCATTGCATACCCCGTGTTTGCCGCACCCATGACCAGAACGGCTGCATCAATCGGATTTTCAAAACGCGACAAATCAATCTGCCCGCTTTCCAACAATGCGACAAACATGCGCGAAAAACCAATCGCCGCGCCAACACCTATTATCTTGGTCTTGCTGAATTTGCCAGCCAGGTCGGCATAACGGCCGCCGCCAGCCGCCGTCCCCAGTTCGGGATGTTCGATTAATTTAAATTCAAACACCAGACCGGTATAATATGCCAATCCGCGCGTAATAGCCAGGTCGATTTCGGCGTTTTTTACACCGATTTCATCCAATATTTTCATAAAATCAGTCAATTCGCGAACAGCGGAATCCAACTTGTCAGATTTGTTTAAGAAATTCTGATAACCGTCTGTAAAGACCGATTTAATTTTATTTTCCTTGTCCGCGTCAGACAATGCCTCGGACAGGCCTTCGGCAAAATCGTCGTCGCCCATTTTGTCTTTTTTATCAATTAAAACAAAAACAGATTTTTTCTGAGCGTCAGACATTTCCAAATAGTCAAAAAGAGCATCCCAGAACGGACGACTGCCGACCAAAACGCGGTTTTCGCCAATAAATTCGCGAACCGAATTCAGCGCACGTTGAATCACACAGATAATTTCGGCATCATAATTCGAAGACAGCGAATTTATGCCCATAATATCCATGTCCATCTGATAAAATTCACGATATCTGCCACGCTGCGCGCGCTCGCCGCGATAACGTTTGGAAAACTGGCTGGCGCGGAATGGGAATGTCAAATCATTCAAATGCCCCGCGACATAACGCGACAACCCGACCGTCCCGTCATAGCGCAGCCCCATTTTTGTATCGCCCTTTTTAAACAAAAACATCTGCGTTTCTATTTCGTCCCAGTTGTCTTTGTCGGTCAGAACCTCGGCCCGTTCTATGGCGGGCAAATCCAAATTTGAGAATCCGGCCGTACGCAGCACATCCAGCATGCGACCAGCACATTCATCGAAGCAGCGCTGCTGCGCGGGCAGCAGTTCTATAAATCCGGACAGCGGTTTTGTTGGTTTCAAATCCATTTTTTATTCCTATGTTTTACGCAAAAACCTATGCATATTCATGCAATATTATATCATATGTGTATCGTAAACGCTAACATTCGCCCGCATGGGCGTGATGCAAAACCGCAAAAACAACAAAATTATTAAACACGTATTGATTTTAGCGGTCTTTTAGGCAAAATCAAGCTTTTTTACGTTAAAAATACCTATGCAATTCACCGCCATGCACCGTCAACCAGCGTTTTGCGCGTTCCACACCAAAACCGTACAATTCAGACACTGTTGCCCAAAATTCGGCGGAATGATTCATATGCCGCACATGCGCCAATTCATGCATAATGACATAACGCATGACATCGGTCGGCGCGAACGCCAGCCGCCACGAAAAAGACATTGCGCCGCTGGACGAGCAGCTGCCCCATCGCGACGACGTGTCGCGGATGGCAATTCTTTGCGGGTGAAATTCACGCGGCGCGGTCTTTATAATCCGCTTTACCGCGCACAGGAATTCCGTGCGGATAAAATCACGGACGCGCCGTTCGAACATATCAGCCCCGCCCCCGATTATCAGCGTCGCATGCGCGTCGTCATGACGTATAATTTCATTAGAACGCCGCGCCCCGTCATGACGCAAAACCACATTCATCCCCAGAAATTCTATTTCATCGCCGGGCGCCAACGCAGATTTTGCAGGCGTTTTTGCAAATATTCGCTCTATCCACCGTCGTTTTGATTCCAGGAATCGCAGTGCGTCCGCATCCCGAACCAGCCACGGCTTTGACATATGAATTTCACGCACAGGCGATGTTTTCGGCCGCAGCGTTATATTGCGCAGCCCACGTCGTGTCGTGATAATGACGGGAAACTCTTCGCCGACAGATGAAACAAACACATATTCAGACATATTCCGAAACTATTTTATTTTTTTGCGCAAATCGGCCGCAATCGCATCAGCATCAAACCCCAGCGCCGAATAAACCGCATCACCCGCCCCCGACAGGCCAAATCTGTCGATGCCGACAACCGCGTCTGCAAATTCAAACCATGGCGCGGTGGCGGCCGCCTCTATCGCAATGACGGTACCGCGCAATATTTTCTGTTTATACTGCACGGACTGTGCGCGAAACGCGCCCACAGACGGCATTGAAACAACCTGTACGCCATCCCCCAGCCGGTCCGCTATATCCGCAGCCAAAGAAACCTCTGACCCGGTGGCGACAATCGTTGCGCGCACGCGCCGGCCGCGGGCGGGACGTATAACATACCCGCCGCAGGCAATATCTGCATCCGCGGGCGTTGGAATCTGTCTGACCTTTTGACGCGACAAAACAATGCACGAAGGCCCGCCCGCCAGCGCGACCGCGCTGCGCCAGGCAAATGCAACCTCTGCCATATTACAGGGGCGCCAGACATCCATTCCCGGAATCATGCGCAGCCCGGGCAGCTGTTCCACCGGCTGATGCGTGGGGCCGTCTTCGCCGACGGCGACACTGTCGTGCGTGAACACATACACAACCGGCAGCCCCGACAACGCGGAAATACGCATCGCGGGACGCATATAATCACTGAACACCAAAAATGTCGCACCGTACGGCCGCAACCCCGCCGCCGCCAATCCGTTCATTATTGCGCCCATCGCGTGTTCCCGCACGCCATAGTCAATATAATTGCCATTGAAATCGCCGGGCGCAATCGGCCGCGACAACGCAACCTTGGCGTTTGTACTGCCGCCCAAATCGGCACTGCCCCCGACAATCCGAACGCCGGCGCGCAGCATTTCATTTATAAACAGACCGGACAATTCACGCGTTGATATCATATCCGGCGCATCGGGCGTGCGAACACCAGACATATCGCAACGCGGACGCGACAAAACGACATTGCGTGATGCTTCGCGTACCTGGCGCCATAATTCACCCCCGCGCGCAGACGCCAGTTTGTTTATCAGTTCGCCGATTTCATCCGCATCCAATCCGTATCCGTGCGCGCGCGGCGTGCCGGCCACGCTGGCCCCCAGTCCGATTTTCGTCCTGCATTGAATAAAAACGGGGCGCGTGGATTTTGACGCGTCTTTCAGCGCACGATTAACCTCGTAAGAATCGTTTCCATCCACCGACAAAACGTGCCAGTCCGCCGCACGCATTCGCGCAGGAATATCAAAATCAGTCTGCGCCACGCCGTCTATGCTGATTCCGTTGTCATCCCACATCAGCACCAGATTGTCCAAACGATACCGGCCTGCAAATGCGACCGCCTCTTGGGCTACACCCTCCATCAAGTCGCCGTCGGAACACAGACAGTATGTACGGCCGCCGGATTTCTTCATTTTTTCCGCCAGCGCCAGCCCCACCGCGTTTCCGACACCCTGGCCCAGCGGCCCGGTCGTCGCGTCAACACCTGATATTCCGAATTCCGGATGCCCGGGCAAACCGCCTATTTTGCGAAACTCATTCAAATCGCCTGCCCCGTATCCAGCCAGATTAAGCGTGGCATACAGCAGCGCGCTGCCGTGTCCGGCGGACAGCACAAACTTGTCCACCCCGCGGCGCAGGAAATTTGCATACACGGTTGTTATAATATCCGCCGCACCCAGTACGATTCCGACATGCCCGCTGCGGGCGGACAGTATCGCACGCAACGCATCCGTGCGCACGGCGTTTGACATTTCTTTCAAATCTTTGGCATTGTAGGTCATTTTATGTTATTATATCACAAAAACAGGTTAAGAAAAATGTTAAAAATTTGGACAGACGGCAGTTGCCTGGGCAACCCGGGCCCCGGCGGATGGGCATTTGTGGCCACAGACGGAATAAATACCGCGCGCCGTTCCGGCGGCGAATGCGACACCACAAACAACCGCATGGAACTGATGGCGGTGTTGCGTGCGCTGAGTGCCGCACGACGCCACAATGCGGTTGAAATCCACACCGACAGCCAGTATGTAAAAAACGGCATGACGTCGTGGATGAAAAACTGGAAACGGAACAATTGGCGCACAGCGGACAAAAAACCGGTAAAAAACAAAGACTTGTGGGTACTGTTGGATGAACTGGCGGCAAAAACGGACATCCACTGGGTATGGGTCAAGGGACATGCCGGCGAAGAATTCAACGAAATATGCGACACATTGGCGCGCAGCGAAGCAGAAAAGCTTAAATAAACATTGACAACTTTATATTTTTGTGCAAAATGATTGCTGTCATGACAGCACAAAATATAAAACAAAAAACCGAAAAACTGAACCAAGCAATAGAAGACCTGGCAACAAGCTGGCGTTATAACCATATATCAACCAACACGCCGGCATTTTTATTTTCCACCGAAAACCTGGCCGGCACGTATAATGCAATCCCGCCGCGCGGCAAAGACATACTGGCGGTATGCGGTTCCGGCGACCATGCGTTTGACGCATACCTAAACGGGGCGCACAGGGTCGACCTGTTTGACTTTAACATACTTCAGGAATGCGTAATGCGGTTGAAATTCGACCTGATACGCCATATGTCATACCGCCAGTTCACGACTTATTTTTTCTATGCATTGATGCAAGATGAAATTGACGACAGCCGAAAAATACTGGCGCCGTTCGAAGACCGGCTTTCGCCGCTGGCCCGGGAATTTACCGAAAAGTTTTATACATCGAAAAATCAAAATTACTTTTTCCAGCCGGCGCCGTTTTTTTGCACAGCCAGCCTGAAATACAAACCAAATAAAATCGAATATATTCAATCAGAGGAAAATTTCAACAAATTGAAAAAGCGCCTGCCGGATGAAATTGATTTTGAACTGGCGGATGCGGCGACAGTAGCAAAAGGACTGAAAACAAACTATGACATAATACATATGTCGAACGTGCTGGGGGCAGCCGTGCTGTTTTCCCAGGCAATACAAACAATAGACTCTTTTTGTAAAAACGTATTTACCCCGATGTGCAACCACCTGAACGATAACGGGACCATCATTATGAATTATTCATGGAACCTGTCTAAAAATTCAGTCTTTTTATTCCACCAACTGATAGAAAGAATGGAGCAAATACCCGACACGGCACTAAGGATGGAGATAATCGAATCGGTCGTCAGATTTCTTGAATACGATTCGCTGATGTTGTTGAAAAAAAATACGCAAAAAGTATTCTGATATAAAAAAACGCATCCGCCAAACCGGCGGATGTTTCACAATTTGGTCAACATATCCGCATCAACCGCGAAAACCCGTCGCGACAATGAACATTTCAACACTGTCCTTGCGCGAGGATGGGGGTTTTATATGATGCACGGATTCAAAATTTTCTTTGATTTGTTTTAACAGCTCGTTCGTGGTGCCGCCGGTAAAGGATTTGGCGACGAACGTCCCGCCGGGTTTCAACGCCCGCAGCGCAAAATCCAGCGCATATTCCAACAGAACCATCTGGCGGATATGATCGGTTTTCTTGTGTCCGACCGTATTGGGCGCCATGTCAGACACAATGACATCGGCGGTTCCCTGACCGCGGGCGTCCGCATCAATCCCCAGCTTTTCTTCCAGCCAGCGCAGCGCCTCGTCCGTGGTGAAATCCCCCTGATAGAAATCGACGCCGACAATCGGCTTAATCTCCAACAGGTCCATGGCAAAAATCTTGGATTTTGGGTATGTACGCGCAATATACTGGGACCAAGACCCCGGCGCCGCGCCCAAATCAACGACCACCTGGCCGTTCTTCAGGAAATGAAAACGCTCGTTCATCTCAATCAGTTTGTATGCCGCCCGCGCGCGATACCCGTCCTTTTGCGCACGCGCCACATACGGGTCCGCCGCCTGGCGCTGTATCCACGCGACGGACGATTTCTTTGCGGCGATTTTCTTGTTTAGTATTTTCATTTCTGATTTCAAAGGCCGTATTATTTATTCCCAGCCGGCGCGCCGGACTGCATTTTCTGCATGACAGCCTCCATTCCGCCCATACGCTGCAGCATAGCCATCTGCTGCTTCATCTTGGTGTACTGCTTTATCATGTGTTCCACATCGCGCACACCGCACCCGGCCGTTTCCGCAATACGCGTCTTGGCGTTCGCAAAAATCTTCTCTGGGTTCGAGCGCTCTTGGGGGGTCATCGCCTCCAGAATCTTAATCTGGGCGTCAACGCTGCCGTCCTTTATTTTTTCCTTCATCGCGGCGACCGCACCAGACATTCCCGGCACCATTTTCAACAATCCGCTGAAATTGCTCATCTTTTTAATCTGTTTCAGCTGCGCCAGCATGTCGTTCATATCAAACTGTCCGGACATCATACGCTCTGCGGTTTCCTTCATTCCGCTGGGTATCTTTTCCGCCTTGGCGTTTTCGACAACTTCCACGTTTTCAGACACGATACCCGTATCCAGGCTTTTATCTTTCTTTTTTCCAAAACCAAACATTCGTTCACTCCTTTTCTTTGAACTTTATTTCACCTGCGACGTTTTGTCCAGATACTTCTTTAAATATTTTCCGGTCAGCGATTCCGGTGTGGCCGCAACCTGTTCCGGCGTACCGCATGCAATTACACGCCCGCCGTTCGCACCACCCGTCGGCCCCAGGTCGATAATCCAGTCCGCGGTCTTGATAACCTCCAGATTATGTTCGATGACAATAACGGTATTGCCCTGCTCGACCAGTTCGTGCAGCACCGACAACAACATCTTGATATCTTCAAAATGCAGTCCGGTTGTGGGCTCATCCAGAATATATATGGTCTGGCCCGTACCGCGCGCCGCCAATTCCTTGGACAGCTTTATACGCTGCGCCTCGCCGCCGGACAGGTCCAGCGAACTCTGCCCCAGCTTGATATAATCCAGTCCGACCCTGCGCAGCAATTCCAGTTTACGTGCGATTTTCGGAACATTTGCAAAGTATCTATACGCCTCTTCGACCGTCATGTTCAGCACGTCGGCAATGGACTTGCCCTTGTACTTGACGGCCAGCGTTTCATCATTATAGCGCGCGCCGTGGCATTTGTCGCATTCGACATATACATCGGCCAGGAAATTCATCTCTATCTTTATCTGACCATCGCCCTGGCATGCCTCACACCGGCCGCCCTTTACATTGAAAGAAAAGCGTCCGGACGTATATCCGCGTGTTTTCGCCTCTGGCAAGGCTGCAAAGAAATCACGAATATCCGTGAAAACGCCCGTATATGTCGCCGGATTGCTGCGCGGGGTGCGTCCAATCGGGGATTGGTCTATGTCAACAACCTTGTCTACATTTTCCATGCCGCGAATTATGTCGTGGGCGCCGGCCTCTATCTTGGAATTGTACAATGCGCGCATCAGCGACGGATACAGCGTGTCCAGCAGCAGCGTCGATTTTCCAGACCCCGAAACCCCGGTCAGCGCCACAAACTTGCCCAGCGGGAATTCCACGTCGACATTCTTTAAATTGTTTCCACGCGCACCGCATACGGTTATTGACTTGCCATTGCCGGCACGACGCTTTTTAGGCACGTCTATCTTGCGTTTTCCGGACAAATACTGGCCGGTCAGCGAATCCTTGTTCCGGATAACCTGTGCCGGCGTGCCGCACGCGATTACGTTGCCGCCGTTTATACCCGCGCCGCGACCGATATCCACCAGATAATCGGCGGCACGCATTGCATCTTCGTCGTGTTCGACAACCAGAACGGTGTTGTCCTTGTCGCGCAGCATCTTCAACGTATCCAGCAGTTTGTCATTATCACTCTGGTGCAGGCCGATGGAAGGTTCGTCCAACACATACAAAACCCCCGACAGACCGCTGCCAATCTGCGAGGCCAGTCTTATTCGCTGCGCTTCGCCGCCCGACAGCGTTCCCGACATGCGCGACAACGTCAAATACCCCAGCCCCACATTCTGCAGGAATGTCAGACGGCTGGTAATTTCACGCAATATGACGCGGGCAATATCGTTGTCCTTTTGACCCAAATGATTTGGCAAATCATTGAACCAGCGCAAAGAATCATCAACCGCCATGTCGGACACGTCCATAATGTCCATGCCGCATACCTTGACGCACAGCGCCTGGACATTCAAACGTTTTCCATGACAGACAGGACACGGTGTTTCCGACTGGTACTTGGCCAGTTCCGCGCGCATCGATTCGGAATCCGATTCGCGCCAGCGTCGTTCTATGTTCGGAATAACGCCCTCGTACGGCTTTTCATAAACAAAACCGTTCCAGTTTATCTTTATCGCCTCGTCCCCGCTGCCATAAAGAATCAAATCTTTTTGTTCCCGCGTCAACGTATGCCACGGCTTTGTCATCGGTATCTTGTATTTTTTATGCAGCGCCGTCAGCAGATGTTCAAACTGCGACAGCATGCCCCCACGGGACCAAGGCGCAATTGCACCGTCCAAAATGGATTTTGACGGATCCGGCACCACCAAATCCGGCGACATGTTTAACTGAACCCCCAATCCGTCGCACGACTGGCATGCGCCCATCGGCGCATTGAACGTAAACAGGCGCGGTTCAATTTTCGGCACGGTAAACCCGCTGACCGGGCATGCATAATTCTGGGAATACAGCGTATCCTCGCCCGTGTCCAGACGACGCACCAGCACCGAACCCGGCACCAGCCGCAGCGAACCTTCGAACGAAGAATACAGACGCGACCGAAATTCTTCGTTATCCGCGTCGGCGGCCGGCATCTGCAGACGGTCCACGATTACAAATATATTGTGCTTTTTGTTCTTGTCCAAGGGCGGCACCGACGACAGATCATACAGTTCGCCGTCTATAATCGCGCGGCTATAGCCCTGTTTTATCAGAAATGCGATTTCCTTTTTATATTCGCCCTTGCGTTCGCGCACCAGCGGCGCCATGACATATATCTTGGTTTCGGCCGGAATTTTCATAGTCCAGTCCACCATTTCCGCAATCGTCTGCGATTTAATCGGCAGCCCGGTGACCGGCGAATGCGGCACGCCGATGCGCGCCCACAACAATCTGAAATAATCATAAATTTCCGTAACCGTACCCACGGTCGAACGCGGATTTTTAGACGTGGTCTTCTGCTCTATCGATATGGCCGGCGCCAGACCTTCTATCAGGTCCACATCCGGCTTTTTCTGCATATCCAGAAACTGGCGCGCATATGACGACAATGATTCGACATAGCGACGCTGACCCTCGGCGTAAATTGTATTAAACGCCAGCGAGGATTTTCCAGACCCGGATACGCCTGTAAACACCACCAACTTGTTCTTGGGCAGTTCCAAATCAACATTTTTAAGATTGTTTTCGCGGGCACCGCGAATTTTTATAGTTCCAGCCATAACATCACCAAATATAGATAATTTATAAAAAATTTCAATACCAAAAGGACGAAATTTCTTTCGCCCCCTGACTTACGAAACACCCGGCAATCCGGCTATTTTACGCGCTGCGTGCCACTGTTATGAATATGTTCCATAATTTGGCGCACCGCAATGTATTCGGCATATGAAATGCCGTAATCTTCACTGTATATAGACCCGTCTTCATGATAACGACTGGCGGGCATTTCCCCACGCAGGAACGCTGATGCGGTCGACTGCGTCTTAACCTTATCCTGCATATGTCGGTCCTTTGATTATTCCAAGGGACAAACCTAACACACTCGACGCTTTTTGTCAATATAAAAATGATTATAAAAGTCCCCCTTAATAGGGGAAAATTGTTTACTGCGCACCGGCCAACAGTTTTTCCGGCGACATTGATATTCCGGTCTTTCTGGTATGGTCCGCGCCGACCTTGGGCGCCAATTTTCCGCCGACCCATACATCAATTCCACCGGCATTGCCAAACGTACCCTTGTACTTGTCCCCGCGCGGAACATAATACACATCGCCCGGCACCAGAACACGGCTGAACACGGTATTGCCGCGGCCGTCTTCAATTTTAACCCACGATTCCTGGGCCGCCTGCAAAACAACGTCATGATTGTCGCGGTTTTCTGTTCCAAATCTTTCACGAACCGCGTGATTATATGCAGGTTCCAGACTGGCCACCTGGGCCGCGGATGCCGCCGTATTGTCAACAGGCGCGGAAATTTCGGAATCGCCGCCACGGCCCAGCATGACCGCCACCAATACAATCGCCACCAGCGCCACCGCCGCCGCCAGGGCAAATTTCCAATATTTCAACGTGATTTTCTTGGCGCGCACCAACATTCCGGCCGCCCTGCCCGAATCCGGCATGGCGCATGCGGAATCACCCTGTGCGGCGTCATCACCGCCCGCCTGGCAGTCCGGCACCAGCCCTATTTCACGCTTTATCTTGGCCACAACCTCGTCCGGGTTCAGCCCCAATTCCATTGCATAATTGCGCGCAAAGCCCAAAATATAAACAACTTCGGGGATAAAGGTATAGTTTCCTTCCTCCAGCGCGGTCAAAAATTCCTCGCGAATGCACAATTGTTTGGCTATTGTCGGTATTTCACGCTTGCGACGGCCGGTTGTCCGCGCATGTCGCAGCATTTCCGCCGCCGTCATTTCCACCACCGGTTCAACAATGTTGTTTTCTGTTGTTTCTGTCATATTTGTTTGTCCCCTTGCTTTTGTCCCATAATAGAATCTATATATTCTCAACGCAACCCCAAAATTCGCGGATTGCGGATTTTAAATCGTCCGGGTCGGTTATCTGATTCACACGTATGCGAAATTCCGACGAATTCGACATTCCGGCGCTGTACCACGCGGCATGCTTGCGAAACATTGGCACGGCCGTGCGCGCGCCATAGTATTCCAGTGCATATTCCAAATGACGCAGAACCACTTCGCCAATATTTTCAGGCGCCGCCCCGCCGGTGATTTCCCGCAAAGCCCACGGCCGCCCCATCAGGGCGCGCGCAACCATGACACCCCCGTACCCCAGGTTTTCCGCACGCCTTGCGTCGTCCGCCGTCCTGATGTCGCCGTTCGCGATTATCGGAATGGGCGCGCCATGCACATCGGGCAAAAGCGCCGGCCCCACATACAACTGGGCGCGCGTACGTCCGTGCAGCGTGGCAAACCGCACCCCGCAATCGGCCGCAATATTTATCAAATCGCGCCAGTCGGCATGCGCGTCATCCCACCCCAGGCGTGTTTTTATTGAAACCGGAACCCCGGCCGCACGCACAACCGCAGACATTATGCGCCCGGCCAATGCATGGTCGCGCATCAAATGCGCGCCCGCCCCGGCGCGTGTGGCGACCTTTGGCACCGGACAGCCCATATTTATATCAATCCACCTGGCGCCGGCGTCCGCCAGTATTTTCGCGGCATCCGCCATCAGATTCACATTGGCGCCGAAAATCTGGGCGCCGACAGCGCCTTCGTCATCGTATCTGTCAAAATTGCGCAGACAATTTTTATGCGCCCCAACCAGCGAATGACACGATATCATTTCCGTCAGCAGTGGCGAATTCGGTGAAAACTGCCGCATCACGCGACGAAACGGCCGGTCTGTAATTCCGGCCAGCGGCGCAGCAAAAATTTGATTATCACAAAACATTTATGGTATAATGCCACCAATGAATACAAAAATCAAAAATTTCTTTGGCTTTATGGGGCGCGCTTGGTCGGGCGGAATCCGCGGCAAGGCGGGCATAATATTCACACTTTTTGCGGCATTTATGTTCGTCCGCATATTCTGGGGCGAAGTAAATGTTCAAAAATTCGTCATAAACATATGGCGCCTGAACGACGATCGTGCGGAATTGGCACTGCAGACGGCAAAACGCGACTCGCTGCGGCGGCATATTGAACTGCTGCAGGGATACAGCCCCGATTACGTGGAAGAACTGGGGCTGAAATACCTGAACATCGGCGATCCAAAGGCCAAAATATTAAAAATCTGACACGGCCCTAGTTCAAGAACAGTATTGTTCCGTTCAAATACATCGCAAACACCGACCATATTATATACGGCCACACAAGATAGGCCGCATTTCGGCTGATTGGATAAAACGCGCGCGCCATCCATATCGACACCAAGACCAGCACCAGCAGAACAATCATCGCCGCGCCGACCATGTGCAGTCCAAAGAACAAATACGTCCACAGCGCGTTCAATATCATCTGGAACACAAACAAAGAATATGCGCGCGTCTTGCTAAGGCGCGTTTTCTCGTTGTTCATAACCATGAACAGCGCGATACCCAGCAACAGGTACAGCATCGGCCATACCACGGCAAACACCCACCCGTCCGGGGTAAGCGCGGATTTGTTAAGCGCGTTGTACCATGCATCGGATGCACCGCGCGGCGTGAACATCATGCCGATTACGCCCGGAATAAAAGAAACGATAACGGCAAAAATAAACCTGAATATTTTTTTCATGGAGTCTCCCTTGCAAACGGGATTTTAACACGAAAAAAACGCAATATGACATAGGAACGATTGCCGGGCGGCTCAGCGCTGCTTGGTTTTATGCGCCAGAAGCAAAAACCGCATTGGGGATGAAATATGGTCGGGGCGACTATGAGTAGTTGAGAACAAGCCCAATCGGGCGCCGTTCGAAACGTTACGAATGCCGCGCGGGTTGCAATTGCAACCAAGCGACCTGTTCGAACTCAATCTAATGGATTGTTGTTTGAATTCAGGATTGTCATGACCACATTTAATAAAATGGACACCATGCGGCGTCCATTTTATTAAACCTGGTCGGGGCGACATGATTCGAACATGCGACATCTTGCTCCCAAAGCAAGCACTCTACCAGACTGAGCTACGCCCCGAAACAGCAGGAATTATAACAGCTAAATCGTCAATTGCAAATTTTTATGAATAATTTTGTGCTTGTCTATATCCGTGAAAATTTCTAGAATGACTGTGATGTACAAGTTTCTGCGTATTTTTCTTATCGGCATTATGGCGACGGCGCCGTGCATTGCCGCCACGCGAACCGCAACAACCCGGGCCGCCCAGACAAACGCGGCCGCACGCATGGCAACACCGGACACTGGTTATAAATACAACTATATGTATCCATATCTGAACAACCAGATGCGTACGGAATTGAACCCTGGAATCACCACATCACAAAGTTTAAACCCGATAAACGCGGTTGTAAAAACCGAAAACATGGGCGGGGTGCGCCGCGTGGTATCACGGGCCGCAACCACCGGCGCGACAACATCCACCACCGCGCGCAGCGCAACACGTGGTGTCGCATCATCTGCCGCACGCAGTGCGACGCAAGCAACGGCCGCACGCGCGGCGGCGCCACAGTCATCTTCCAGACGCGTCGTGGCCCGCAGTGCAACGCCCCAGGGCGGCGCCGTACGCGCCACAGGCCGCGGCGACGCATCCGCATCGACCCAGCGCGTAAACAACATCCCAGACCCGCTGGACACAACCGCGACAAACATATCCGCGACACGCTGCATGGCCGACTATACGGAATGCATGAACGGATATTGCCAACGGGAAAACACCAAATACAACAAATGCTATTGCAGTGCAAAACTTAGCCAGATTGACGCGCAGTACCAGCCGACCATAGATTCACTGATAAAGCAGATACTGACCATGCGCAACAAAAATCAATGGTCGACGGATGAATTCAACGAATACTGGATGTCGACAATCGGCAAATATACCGGCGACAATTCATGGACAAACATAGACAACGCACTGGACATTGACTGGGCTGGTCTGGAAAGCCGCGTTCGCGGCCAGCAGGCTTTTGCAACCGGGCATGAATACTGCGTTCAGCACCTGCGGGGATGTTATTATATGGCGGCAAACCTGCGGGATGCATATCGTTCCGAAATCGCGCGCGACTGCGCGACGTATGAACAGTCGCTGATACGTTTGAAAAACGCCGCCGAAAGCATCATAGAGGCAAACAAATGACATGCATGATGGGTATTGAATACGCACGCGGCGCGACCGCAAATATTGTTGACGACGGACCGGCGCGCGCACCGGCCGCGGTAAAGGAAATGTTTCCAGATGCAGACTGGACGACAATCGTCGCGCACCCGGCAACGCACGCCGAATGCATGGCCGACCGTTTTGGCGACAGCTGCGTCGTTCAGAAAAAGATATTCGCGGCCACACCGCACGAACGCCATATATTAATCGGCGGCGACCATTCGGTGAATTTCGGACACTTTGCGGCACTGGCCGACAGGTTGCCGGACCAGGATTTGTGCCTGGTGTATATCGACGCACATCTGGACATGCACACGCCCCAAACATCGCGCGACCAGGCGTCCGGCGCACCGCACGGGACAAACGTGCGTGCATTGACCGGCGAAGGCGACGAACGGTGGCTGGCGCTGCAGCGGCGCGTTCCCGCACTGAAACCGGAAAACCTGTTTTATCTGGGGACACGCTCGTACGAGCCAGCGGAAATTGAATTCGTGCGCGACAACAACATATTCATGCGCACAGCCGAACAATTGCAGACAACCGCGGACGTTATGCGCGCCATCGCGGAAATTCGTACCCGTATAGACGGACGTCCGTTTGTGGTGTCATTTGATTTTGACGCAATAGACCCGCAATACTTTCCAGACGTACTGGTGCCGGAACCAAACGGAATCAGCGTGGCCGCGGCCGAATTGCTGACCGATGCGTTCAAGGATGCGCACGGATTCGAATTTGTGGAATATGCCCCGTCCGGGGACAAATCATCCGCCGCAATTGTCAAAAAACTGATATCAATGGCGACAGACATTTAAAATCCGGCGCATGCCGGATTTATTTTTGATTATGAAACTGGTCGACTATAAATTTTTGAATTTCGTACTTGCTGCGCAAGGACGACATAAAGCATGCGATTTCAACGGCATTAATCAATTCTTTGCGGCGAATAAAATTGTCGCGATTTCTGGCAAATAATGTGTTTATTTCTGCGGAATCTTGGCAGGCGCCGTGATTGATTAGCGTACGAACCAACTTTCTGACCCGGTATGGTGCGGCGCCATATACTGTGGGATAAGTTCTTCCATAATCAATCCTGCGTCCTTGGCCATAGTTTCGCGCCACTGCTTCACGAATGTCAGTGCTGAATATTTCATTTTCGTTATGGCGGCCAACCTTCCCGCCTGCGGAAGTTTGCCAGCACCAATTCGACAACATGTATCCATCCCCCAGAAAAGACGCCATATAAACATGGGAATTATCGCGCGGTTCGCTGTGCGAGGCGGCAAATGCAGTCGGAACTTCAAACCAGATTCCGTGTCCGCTTGAATTTTGTACCTTTGGGAAATATATCTTCAGCGCATAGTCCGCTTTAATCTTTGGAAATGAAATGCGGCACACCATCCCCAGCGCGCCATGCCATTTTCTGCGGCCGGCATCATCAATTCCACAATATTCAACCGTGCAATGCGTTCCGAACAAATCCGCCGCGGGCGCAAGCCGTACCAGCGTTTCCGCCGGCGAATTTTTAATCGTATAATAATTATCAACGACAAAATCCCACAGTATTTCATGAAACCGGGCCGTATATTCCCCCAGCTTCTCACGCGGGACCAACCGGCGCAATTCTGGCGGCAATTCACCAACATTCGGGTTAACGTGGCATTTGGAAACAACAGATTTAACACCGCTGCGCCGCCAACTGCTGCGCATCCAATGCGCCAAAGATACATGTTTATACAGAACCTCGCAACGCTCACAGGAAGATAAATTCGTTTCTTTTTTCACACCGAAATATATTGCACAAAAATAATTTACTGTCAACAATATTATTTTACATATTCCGCACATATTTGATTATGGCGATAAATATTGCGCGCCAAATCATCGCTAATAACATCCCAATCCGCGGCACGACCGTAAATCGGGCGACACACAGCCATAACCGCCGCGGCACAATCGCTATTGTTCAATGGTGTATTTTTCGCGCAGGATGCGACGAATATGATTGGTATCACTCTTAAAAATTTTGGCATCTATAATCCTTTCCTGGTTTATTATATTGCAAACAGTGGCGGTGGTGTTTTCTGCAGCACGCAGCCTGCACTGCTGCCGCCCGATGCGCATTCCCGCAAAATACGCCAAAACAACAACGGCGGCTGCCGCCGCCAAAAGATAAAAACGCATTTGTTCCCCCCATAAAAAAACAAGGCCCCGAATCCGGGGCCGATGATATTTTACTGATTCATTGAAGAAAAGAAATCAGCATTCGTCTTTGTCAGACGCAATTTATCCAACAGGAATTCCATCGCTTCCAGCGTGCCCATCGGATTGATTATGCGGCGCAGCACATACATCTTGGACAAGATATCGCGCCCGACCAGCAAATCTTCCTTGCGTGTGCCGGATTTGGTGATGTCAATCGCAGGATATACGCGCTTGTCCGACAATTTGCGGTCCAGAATTATTTCGCTGTTGCCGGTTCCCTTGAATTCTTCGAATATGACTTCGTCCATTTTGGAACCTGTGTCGACCAGAGCCGTCGCGATAATTGTCAGACTGCCGCCGCCTTCGATATTTCGGGCCGCGCCAAAGAAACGTTTCGGCCGCTGCAACGCATATGCGTCCACACCACCGGTCAGAACCTTGCCGCTGGACGGGACAACGGTATTGTATGCACGCCCCAGACGCGTAATGGAATCCAGCAGGATGACAACATCCTGTCCGGCCTCTACCAGGCGCTTGGCCTTTTCAATAACCATTTCGGCAACCTGAATGTGGCGCGCGGCCGGTTCGTCGAACGTGCTGGATATAACCTCCCCCTTGACGCTGCGCTGCATATCCGTAACCTCTTCCGGGCGTTCGTCAATCAGCAAAACGATAAGTTTTACATCCGGGTAATTTGTCGCGATTGAATGCGCAATGTTTTGCAGCATAACCGTTTTACCCGTACGCGGCGGCGCAACAATCAGGCTGCGCTGGCCCTTGCCGGTGGGCGATATCAAGTCAATCACACGCGCCGACAGACTGCGTCCGCGATCCTTGTCATCAGGCACCTCCATCCGCAGCATTTCATCCGGATACAGCGGTGTCATGTCGTCAAAAGAAACGCGATGACGCAGTTTTTCCGGGGATTCGCCGTTTACCCGCTCAATGGATTCCAGCGCGAAATAACGCTCGGACTCGTTCTGGGGGGCCTGAATCTGACCTTCGACATAGTCGCCGGTCTTAAGCCCGTATTTCTTGATTAAATTGGGCGACACGTACAAATCATCGGGGCCGGCCAGATAATTGCTTTCGGGGGCGCGCAGGAATCCAAAACCGTCCTGCATGCGTTCCAATACACCGTCGCCGATTAAAACAACCTTTTTATCCGCCGCATGCGCGCGCATAACCGCAAAACGCAGCTGCTGAACATTCAGCTGGGACGGATTCTCAATCCCCATGTCTTCCGCCATTTTCAGCAGTTGCTGCGGCGATTTTGCCTTTAACTCATTAATATGCATTAAAAATCCTTTTAGGAAGATATCGGGCCATGGAACCACGCCCGTGGTTTATTAATATGCGTTTATTATAATATAAACGGCAAAAAAAGTCAAGTATCTGGGACATGCGCGCGATTTTTACTTGCAATCGGCAGATTTTCCTGCTCAAATTATCATATAAATAACAAAGCAAAGGAAGCGACAATGGCAGGCAGCATTAACAAGGTTATATTGGTTGGAAACGTGGGTCAGGACCCGCAGATTCGCACAATGCAAAGCGGACAGAAAGTGGTCAGCTTTTCACTGGCGACATCCGAACGCTGGCGCGACCGCCAGACAGGCGAACAAAAAGAACAAACGGAATGGCACCGCGTCGTTATATTCAACCCGAACTTGATTGACGTTGCGGAACGCATGCTGCAGAAAGGTACAAAGCTGTACCTGGAAGGCGCACTGAAAACCCGCAAATGGCAGAACCAGCAGGGAATGGATGTTTACACGACCGAAGTTGTGCTGAACCCGTTTGCCGGTCAAATGGTCATTTTGGGCGGCGCCAAGGCAATGGACGGCGCGATGTCGGGCGATTACGGCGCACCCGCAAATCCCGCCCCCCAGCGCGAAGAAATTTCCGTTGCGGAAATCGGCGACGATATCCCGTTCTAAGGAATAAAGAAACAAAAAATCCCGCAAATGCGGGATTTTTTTGTTTAACCGGTATGGCGCCCCACCAAATTCCAGCGCGACGCCCGGATAGTCTTTAAAATATACGCCAATAAAAATCCCCCGAATCCGGGGGATTTTTCCTAGAACCGGTATGAACCAGACACTCTGATGTTATGCAGCTGGATATCAGTGTTATACTGATAACGATAATCCAATCCAACCTGAATTCCGGTTGCGGAAATCAATTCAACACCGCCGCCGATATTCGCCCACATCGGGTCGATTTCAATGTCATAGTTCGTATAGGACTTGGCCGACGCAAATTTATATTTCGCATTGTCCGGCGCGCCCAAAACATCGTATTCAACGCCAATCGACGCGTACGGACGAATCTGGAACCAGGCGGACGGATATATACGCTTTTGCGCAATCAGCGAATAACCCGGCGTCAGCACCATATACCCGTCGGATTTCATGCGCATGTATTCTTCGCCCCCGACCTTTTCCTTGACCGAGAATCCAAAATTATACCCGATGCGCGCATACAGATTTCCGACAACATACTGGTTCAGCCAGTCATACATCATCCCCCATTCGGAAATCAGGCTGAACGCCGTGCCGGTACCGTCAATAGCGCCGACATAATTCTGTTCGCGCGACACGTCGAATATATGCAAATCCAAAAAGGCATTTCCATATGCGCGTGTCTTCAGCCCCAGCGTCTTCATCAAGTATCCGCCCACGCCGATATTTGTGTCCGACACATCCATGTGTACGCGGCCCGCAATCGACTGGCCCGGCAAATAGCCCAAATCCATTTCATCGGAATTTTCCGAAGACATGTGGGACACACGCCCCGCAACACCCAATATCAGGGTCGGTGAATCTTGCCAGTCATAGCCACCGGTGATACTGAAACGGTTGCCGTCCGCGTTCTTGTCATCACTGACACCCTGGCTGAACATTCCGAAATCCACATCCGCCCAGGCCTTTTTCAGGCTGCGATGACGGTTCCATATGAATTCGTCAAACATATGGTCTTCAAACGCACGGAACGATGTGTGTTCGTTCAACGCCAGCGCGCCCGCCACCTGCTCTATTTCGCGGGCCTGCATCAGACGGCTGAAACGCGACAGGCCGGCGCCGTTTCTGTCCAGATTGTACTGTTCCATACGGTTGTAAAGTTCCTGGGCCAGTGTTTCCATATTCGTGCCGCGAAAGACTTGGGGAATTGCCTCTATCGGTGTGCGGTTATAGAATTTGGCATCATGCAGACGTCCCGCAATCATATTATCCAACGCCCCGGCCGAAACATATTCGCCAGTTGTGTGATAAACCTCGCGGCCGACAATGGGCTGAATCTTGAACACTTCGACCGGGCCGCCGAAACGCGGGTCAAACACAATATACAGGCTGTCCGGGTCGCCGTCGTCATTGGTGTCGCGCACAGATATGTACGCCGGCGTACCGTCGGCTGTGCCGGAATCGTTGCCCAGTTTTACGGAATCAAAATAATTAAAGCACAGCGACGCGTCGGCATTGCAGAAATTAACGTTCAAATTACGTATTTTCGTCGCCAAATCAGTCAGACCTTCGTCCGCATGCACCAACCATATCGCCTGGCCCGGGTCGACAATGCTGAAGACGTCGATACCAATCTGCCCGTCATGCAAAGCGCCGCCGTTTGCCCCCGGGTTCAGGGTTGCAACCTCGGATATAAACTTCTTGCCCACAGAAATCAGCGGCTGCGCATTCGCACCGTTGGTTATCTGTCCCAGGGTGTTGTCATCCTTCAGACTGACCGTGGCCCAATAATTATACGTTGTAGTATCGTTGCCGCCGCCGGCCGCATACGGCAGAATTGCGGCATGAATTATGCTGTTGTCGGTAAAGGTATAATTCCCGCCAATCGACATATGTTCCAGACCGATAAACTGCACCCCGCCAGAAACATTGCCGGCAATATCCGCGTTCAGCCAGTTGCCCGCCGGATTTGCAGCAATACGCAGATTTTGCGCAATAATGCTGCCGCCGACATCAATGTCGCCGGTGTTCAAAACCATGCGTCCAGACTGCTGCGAGATTGACGCAACATCTATGTTGGATGCGGTGATGGCATAGTTTGACGCAGCAACATTAACATCGCCCGCGACCAATGCATCCGCATAGTTCTGATGCAACGTTCCCGTCGTGATGAATTTTCCGCCCGTCGACGCCTTCATTCCGGCCCCGCTAAGAGTCGCGCTGCCCGTTGCATTATTGATAAACGTTGTCAATTCCGCAATCGTCGAACCACTGTTAAGTGTCAGCTGGGCATTGTTCTCAACCGCCCCCAGCGTCATGCTGTCGCGTGCAATCAGGGACAAGGCGCCCGAATTATCAACATCACCCGACGTCAGCGAAGCCGCGTTAATGGATGACGTTGCGCCGCTTTTTACATCGATTTTCCCAGTTATGTTCGCACCGCCGGCAATGGTGTAGTCAACACTGCTGCCCGCATCTGCGACAAAGTTTCCACCGACAACCAACGAATTCGCCGAAACATCCGAATTGCGTTCAATATTCAGCATACCCGCACGCGCCGTACCATTGTACAGGTCGCCGGTTGTGCGCAGCCTGCCCGCGACGTTAATCGCCGCCGAATTCAAATTTGCCTGGCCGCCGGTGATATCAACCATGGCCGCAGTGATGCCGTTTACGGCGTCAGTTGCGGTTATGAACAAAACGCCGCCGGTCGATTCCATCGCACCAGACGCCACGGCATCGCCCGCCAGTGTCATCGCGCCGCTGTTGGAAACATTGCCCATCCTGATGTCCCCGCCGTTCGCGATAAACGACGCCGTTCCCGTACTGGAAACGTCTGCCGTATTAATCGATGCGGCCGAAACATCCGTGCGTCCCGTGGACGTAATCATATTGTCAAACACCGCCGCACCCGACGCGTCGACGTCCAGTGCGCCGGCGACATTTACCAATCCGCCAACCGTTGCATTGCCCGCCGAATCCAGCGCCAGCGTCTTGCCCGCACCGATTGATGCGCCGCCCGCAATATTAATATTCTGGGAATTTGCCGCCGTCTTCAGCGTCAGCCGCGACGTATCCGCGACAACCATTCCCGAATTGGGATTTGTACCGTCAAACCACACGCCGCCGGCGATATTTATCGCATCCGTCGTCGCGGTGATATTTGTACCGTGCGCGATGAATTTTCCCGCCGCCCCGTTTTGCTCGATATTTGTCAGACCGGTGGCCTCGACACTGTCGGTGAAAAATTCAACAACGCCGCCGTCTGTGGCACTGATTGTGCCAAATGCGGTCAGCTTGGTGGAATTTGCGCCCCCAAATGCCAGGTATCCCTTGTTCTGGGCCGTTATGTTGCCGCCGCCGTTTGCCGTACCGACCGTTATCGTCGTGGCCCCGAATGTGGCACGGCGTGAATAATCCGCCGCCAGCGCCGATATGTTTCCTTCAATCGTCATAACGCCGCTGTTGGATGTCAGCGTGAAATCATGCACGCCAGACGCCGCAACATTAACGTCGCCCGCCCCCGTGGCCGGCGTGGCGCCCAATGTGAAATTTCCGGCGATATTTACACTGCCCGCGGTAAAAGAATAGGTTTCCGCCCCGACATTCAGCGAACCGCCCGAAACATTCAGCGCATTGGACACATCAACCCCGCCCGCCAGCGCGTTTATATCAACGTGTCCGCCCGCGACATCAATAGCGCCGATTTTAACACTGCCGCCGTTGCTGTCCGAACCACGGATTTCCGTAGTACCGCCGTTATTTGTTATAACCCCGGTTATATCGATTTCGCGCGAATTTACCAGCGTTGTTCCGCTGGCATTGGTCAAATCCCCACCAATCGTTATCTTGCCCGTCGCATCCGTCAGCGCCAGTATGTTCAACGTCTGGCCGTTATTGGATACGTTTGCCAATTCAACCTGGCCGCCGTTAAGCGTCATTGTCCCGCTGTTGGAAACATTTCCACCAACCGTCAGCACGCCGTCCGCCACAATTTCGGTATTACTGGCCGCGGCACCGTCGACAACGCCCGCTATATTGATTGCACCGCCAGACCCGGCGA
Source organism: uncultured Alphaproteobacteria bacterium (assembly GCA_947054455.1). Classification (GTDB taxonomy): domain Bacteria; phylum Pseudomonadota; class Alphaproteobacteria; order Rs-D84; family Rs-D84; genus Enterousia. The sequence goes on along the minus strand of CAMRWN010000002.1, from coordinate 3,837 downwards.
TGGTTTTTATGCTCAGGTTTCCGGCATTATTTACAACCGAAGAGGCCGAAACCGACTGCGCGGTCAGTTTCATGTTCGCATCCGGCGAAATTACGCCGTTAGCAATCTTGCCCGCCGTCAAAGGCCCGTTTGAAACCGTCAGTTCAAACGCATTAGAATCATTTAAAATATCACGGTCGCCGCCCAAAACCAATGTTCCGGTCGTCAGCGATGTCGCAGCGCCCTGCCCGCTGACATACAGGTCGCCGGCAAAACTGGTCTGGCCGGAAACATTAATCGTCATCGTCCCCGTGTTCGTCAGCGAAGGATTGTTGCTGTCGCCGCCATTAACCGTCAGGGACGACGCATTCACATTCATCACGCCGTTCTGGTCGGTGTTGGACATAGTCCCCGCAACCGTCATGTCGCCGGCGGTGATGGTCATCGCGGCGCCGTTGTTCTGGACGCTGCCCGTTCCGGTAAGCGCGCCACCGGACGTTATATTCATTGTGCCGGATATGTTCTGGATGTCGCCGGACTGTATCGTCCCGGCATTGACCACAGTCGTGGCGTTCCCGTCCGCAATCAGCTGCCCCATTTCCAACGCGCCGGTCGCGCTGAGCGTCGTGTCGCCCGCGGTTGAATTAATGGCGCCCGCGGTTATGTTATCCGCGGTAATAGACAACTTATCAGCACTGGAAATCGCGCCGGAAACAAAGTTTTTCACATCCTGAATCGTCAGCGCGCCGTCCGCCCGGATTGAACCGAACGTGGCGTTTTCAATCTGACCGCCGATTGCCTGCGACCCAATGCCCAGCGCGCGCCCGGCCAGCACCTGCAATATGGAACCGATTGATATATCGCCGTCGCTGCGTATCGTATAGGGATTGTCGGCCCCGGTTTCAACATACACGTACCCGCCGGTCGTCCCGGACGGATTGTCCAGCCCCACATACATGTCGTTTGCAACCGTGATGCCGCCCGTGCCGGCAATTATTCCATTGCCAGATTCCAGGACATAAGTATCCGTCGTCGCATTCATCCCGGGCGTGTTATATGCGTTCCCCGTCCCCGGATTTTCAATGATAGTGGCAGCGCCAGCCCCCAGCGGTGCCAGGCAACAAATGAAAGAAATTAGCTTTTTTATCATAATTTTCTATTTACTCTAACACGATTTGTGATTATATTATGGCACAATTCGTTTTCTGAGACAAGACAGAAATCTACCCGGAAATCGTATTTTTTAGGAACAAGGAGAAAAACATGTATTCTATAAAAAAAGTCCACGCGCGCCAGATAATGGACAGCCGCGGCAATCCTACAATCGAATGCGATATTGAACTGGACGGCGGTGCGTTTGGCCGCGCGGCGGTCCCCAGCGGCGCATCCACCGGCAGTTTCGAGGCACTGGAACTGCGCGACGGCGGCACGGCCTATATGGGCAAAGGTGTCATGACCGCGGTCCGCAACGTAAACGAAATAATCGCCCCGGCGATTTTGGGCATGGACGCGTCCGACCAGACGGCGCTGGACGAAAAGATGCTGGCGCTGGACGGAACACCGAACAAGGACAAACTGGGCGCGAACGCGATTCTGGCCGTGTCCATGGCGGCGGCGCATGCGGCGGCGGCCGCGCGGCATGAACCGCTTTATAAATACATTGCGTCTGTATACGGCAACGAAAACCCGTGCGTATTGCCGCGCCCGATGATGAACATCATCAACGGCGGCGCGCATGCCGACAACGGCCTGGACGCCCAGGAATTCATGATTATCCCCAACGGCGCCAAGAATGAATTCGAAGCGATTCGCATGGGCAGTGAAATATTCCACCACCTGAAATCCATTCTGAAGAAAGGCGGCAATTCCACCAACGTCGGCGACGAAGGCGGTTTTGCACCGAATTTCCATTCGTGCCGCGAAGCGCTGGACACAATCATCGCCGCAATCCGCGACGCGGGTTATGTACCGGGTGAACAGGTTTCGATTGGTCTGGACGTCGCATCTTCGGAATTCTATGCCGACGGCGTATATAACTTCGAAGGCGAAAAGCTGTCGTCCGATCAGATGATTGAATTCTATGAAAACCTGATTGCGCAGTACCCGATTATCTCTATCGAAGACGCACTGGCCGAAGAAGACTGGGCGGGCTGGAAAAAACTGACGGAAAAAATCGGCGGTAAATGCCAGCTGGTTGGCGACGACCTGTTTGTGACCAACCCGACGCGTCTGGCACGCGGAATCGAATCCGGCGTTGCGAACGCCATTCTGATTAAGGTTAACCAGATTGGCAGCCTGACCGAAACCCTGCGCGCAATCAAAATGGCCCAGGACGCGAACTATGGCGTGGTTATTTCACACCGCAGCGGCGAAACCGAAGACACGACAATCGCCGACCTGGCGGTGGCGACAAACGCCGGCCAGATAAAGACCGGTTCCATGTCCCGCACCGACCGCATGGCCAAATACAACCAGTTGATTCGCATCGAAGAAGAACTGGACAAATCCGCAAAGTATGGTATATAATCCGTATCAGCAAAAAAAAGGGGGGCGGATAAAAACGCCCCCATTGTTTTAGGCCCACACAATGGAAACATGGTTGCTCTATCTTTCTATGGTATTAAAATACACCGCGGCGGCGGCATTGCTGTTTTTGATTGTGATGGCGCCGGCGTATCTGGCGCGCCAGACCAAAAAAGACAAGACAAACATGGGCATGGTTCGCCTGGCCAGCTGGACCCTGGGCTGGACGCTTATCGGATGGCTGTGGGCGCTGTTTAAATCAACACGCAAATAAAATCAAAAAATTTTTTCACACAGGACGTCCCGTGCGACGGGCGTACGTTTGTTTTGTGGTAGTGGAGTTAAAAACGTACAAAAATATCGCACGGGACATAAATCACCCGCCATACCCAGAAACACCGGTCCGACGGAAGGTTCCAAATATCATAAAGACCATCCATTCACCCGAACATAAGTCCTGTGCATGCACCCCGGTCGAAACGACCAGAGTATGATTTAAGTCATGCCCCGGCATGACATCCTTTATGAGAGGTTTAGACGCCTCACACTATCACCGATAGTGCATGTCAATTATAGGCGGATATCCACATTAACGCAATTGGAAAAATTTGTGCAAAAACGGTTCTCTAGTTAAACGGGTGGAGCGGGATGTTCTAAACTATATAAAGGTTATAGCGCGACTTATTCAATCTATTCATCGCCATCCAGCCCCAGAATCACTAGAGCTATGCCGCACATACCGCACGACATCCTTTATATACGGGTTTAGAAGCCCCATACCGGCAACACACCGATACGTGTGGTATTATATATAGTTTTTTTGGAATAACCACATCTTTTTATTTGTTTTTCCGGGCTGCGGGCCGTTCGTATCGGCCCTGGAACGCGAACCATATGCGCATGAATTCATGGGCGGCGTGGGGGGCGCCCCGCTCTATCGCGCGATATCGTTGTTCGCCAATATCCGCCATGCGGGCGATATCGGCCGCAGAATATCCGCGTCGCACGCGCGCGGCGACAAACAATTCACCCAAATCGGCATAGAACTTTTTATCATCTGTCATTTCGGCTCCTTTTATCTCATTTTTCCTTTGTCATCGCGAGCGCAGCGTGGCGATCCAGTCAATTGATGCGCTTTGCCGCTTTACTTCTGGATTGCCGCGGTCGCATACGCTCCCTCGCAATGACAAAGGTTATTAATTGCCAGGCTCTTAAACACTCCTGTCATTGCGAGCGATATCGGGCCCCGCGCGAACCTGTTCACGTGGGTGATACACGAAGCAATCCAGTCAATTCGTCCCATTTGTCATTGCGAGCGCAGCGTGGCAATCCAGT
>CAMRWN010000001.1 GCA_947054455.1 uncultured Alphaproteobacteria bacterium | reverse complement strand
TTGCTTCGCTGCGCTCGCAATGACAAGAGTGTTTAAGAGCCTGGCAATTAATAACCCTTGTCATTGCGAGGGAGCAACAGCGACCGCGGCAATCCAGTCAATTAATGCAATTGGCCGCTTTGCTTCTGGATTGCTTCGCTGCGCTCGCAATGACAAGAGTGTTTAAGAGCCTGGCAATTAATAACACTTGTCATTGCGAGGGAGCAACAGCGACCGCGGCAATCCAGTCAATTAATCCCCGCCGCTATAATCCGGGTGGCAGGCGACGTACGCATTCATCCGTCAGCGCGTCCGGCACACGGTGCGTTAAATCAATAAACATTATCATCTGATATACGGACAAAGGTTTCCGACCGTTAATCAACCGGTCGTATTCCTTGTCATCGTCCAAATTAAAAGCGTTGCAAACTATATACTTCGGGATATTAAGTTCCCGACGGATTTCTTCGATTTCTTGATGCAGTGTCATCCCCACCCCCATTGCCAAAAAACAAAAAACCACCGGAATTATTTCGAGGTGGTTGGAGGTTCAAAACAATAACTAGGTAATTGCCCGATACTTTCAATATATGATACCGGCCTCCAACCATATGGTTGAAGTATGTGCCTGCGCCTGCCCAGGCGCAACCTAGTTCAGAGGTTTTGAAGCCTCACATTCGCAATGGGTGTACGAATTATGCATTTATTATATTCCATTATCTGCGAAATGCAAATAATAAAAAGCCCGCCGTCAAAGACAGAGCGGGACTGGAGTTTACAACTGCACAACAGTATGCAAGTGGTTTATTGGTTATTCACCACCATCCAGTCCCAACGGACTGGTATGCTTGCGCACATACAGGCGACTGTTGTGCGGGGTTGTAAATCCCGCATAATGGAATCCCATTACGCTTAATATTATATCCTAAACAACGGAAAAAGCAAATAAAAAACACGCAAAACTGTTTATTGGCGGCCGGGGGTCAGCAACAATGTTTTAGGTATATTGTCCGATGCCTTCGATATATAACACCGGCCCCCAACCATAAAAATCCCCCCCGCAACGACGGCGGGGGAAAATGCGGACGCTTATAATTTATTCAGATATGCGATTGCATCCATGCCTGCCTCGCACCCTGTGCCGACCGCGGTTGCAATCTGCATTTTTATATCGCTGTGGACGTCGCCGGCCACAAACATGCCCGTCGGCATCGCCGCCGGCGCCAAACGACCCATATTGTCGCGCGCCACATCTTCGGACAGGTAATCGGTATTCGCCTCGTGTCCGATGGCGACAAACAGACCGTCGATTTCTATTTCCGCGCCGTCCGTTGTCGTCGCGACCAGTTTTTCACCCGCCGCCGCGATTTTCCGCAAATCGGTGTTAAACATGCATTCGATGTTTTCACGTTCCGCAACGCGGTTGCGCAATACCGCCTCGGCCCGGGTAAAGGCGCCCTTGCGGTATACAATAATAACCTTTTGCGCGATGTCGGCCAGATACAGCGCATCGTTCAGCGCGCTGTTGCCGCCGCCCATGACCATCACGGTCTTGCCGTAATAGAAAAATCCGTCGCAGGTCGCGCAATATGAAACGCCCTTGCCCATCAGTTCGCGCGCGCCTTGGATATCCAGCTTGCGCGGGGACGCGCCGGTTGCGACAATCACCGTGCGGCCGACATAGCGCTTGTCATCGTCGCACAGAATGTTAAATCCTGATTCCGCGTCGCCCGATATGTTGCGCGCCGAAACAAAAACTATTTCCGCGCCGAACGATTCCGCCTGACGCTTCATAAATTCGGACAGTTCCTGGCCCGACCCCAGAAACCCGGGATAGTTTTCCAATTTGGCAATTCCCGCCGTCTGGCCGCCCAGGCGGTCGCCCCCCAGAACCAGTGTCTTTTTACCGCCGCGCGCGCAGTACAGCGCCGCCGTCAACCCGGCCGGGCCCGACCCTAAAATTATAACATCATACATTTCCAGCATGATAAAATCTCCTTTTCCATAATTAATATGACGCTTCAGCTTAGCACAGCGACGGCGCGTTCGCAAATATTTAATAAAGATTGATTTTCACCGCCCGATGCGGTATATTTTCACCATTAATCAAAGGATTGAAAAAACCATGCTGGATATAAAATTTATTCGCGAAAACCCGGATGTGGTGAAAAACGCCTGCGCGGTCAAGGGATTTGACGACCCGACCGACGCGATACTGGCGCTGGACGCGCGGGTGCGTGAACTCAAGACAATCACACAAAACATGACGGCGGAAAAAAACAGAATCACGCGTGAAATTCCCGCCGCCGCGGACAAGGCGCCGCTGATTGCGCGTTCCAAAGAAATCGGCGCGGAAATCGCCGCCGACATGGCCGAACTGGCCCAGAAGTCGGATGAATTAAACGACCTGATGCACCGCGTCCCCCAGATTCCGGACGCAAACGCACCACTGGGCCGCGACGACGCCGACAATATCGAGGTTTGCCGTGTCGGCACGCCGCGCGAATTCGACTTTGCCCCGCGCGCGCAGTGGGATTTGTTGGATATGAACAACTGGTGGGCGCCGGAAAAAATCGCAAAACTGTGCGGCACGCGCACATACGCCCTGATGGGCGAGGCGGCCGAACTGCAACTGGCGATTGAAACATACGTGATTCAAAAACTGATTCAAAAGGGATTCACACTGGTCGAATGTCCGGCCCTGACCAAGCCCGAAACAATTTTCAACGCGGGCCACTTTATCGGTGCGGACATGTCCGTTATGAACGACGACGTATTCATGCTGACCGGGACGGACCGCTGTCTGGCGGGGACGTCGGAAATCGTGATGAATTCACTGCACACCGGGGAAATACTGAACGAAAAAGACCTGCCGATAAAATACGCGGGATTTTCACCCTGCTTCCGCAAGGAGGCGGGCGCCGCCGGCCGCGACACGCGCGGACTGGTGCGCGTGCATCAGTTCAACAAGGTTGAACAATACGTGTTCTGCACCCCGGAACAAAGCGATGAAATGCACGAACATTTGCTATCCAACCTGTGCGAGATTATGCAGGATTTGGAACTGCCGTACCGCGTGATTGCAAACTGCACCGGCGACATGGGATTCAACAAGGTAAAGATGAACGATGTCGAAGCGTGGGTCCCCAGCGAAAACACGTACAAGGAGCTGGGCAGCTGTTCGTCCATCGGCACGTTCCAGGCACGGCGGACAAACACGCGCTATCGCGCAAATGACGGCACGCTGCAGTTCTGCGCGACATTGAACAACACGGGAATCGCGGTGCCGCGCGCATTGGTGCCGGTGCTGGAAAACCACCAGAACGCCGACGGCAGCGTCAACATCCCAAAAAAGCTGCAGCCCCTGATGGGCGGCCGCACAAAAATCGGTGGCGCACACAAATAAAAAAAACCGGCATTCGCCGGTTTTTTTAACGTTGCTTTTGTGCAAAATAACGGGAATTTAACATCGGATACAGCCAGCCTTTCAGTCGTGTCGGCGACTTTGCATAATTCCACTGCTTTATCGCATCCAGCATCGCGCGCCCGTTTCCGGTGCGACCCAATGCGTCAAATTCACGGCGCGGCATGTCGCAGGTGTAATATTTGCGCACAAAAATCATCACGTTGTCAAACGCCTGGCCGACGGGGCCGACCTGGTTTTTATTATCATCAAAAACCAACGCGTCCCAACGCATGCCGTGCGTCGACATCTGCGTGTCGTCCATATTCAGATACGGGTTTGGAAACAACTTGTATTTTTGCAGAATGCAAATGTTGCGTTCAATATTGCGCCGGCGTTCCACGTTTTTTACCGAATATGCGCGGGTGCGCAAATATTTTGACGCCGATTCCAGAAACGATGCAATTGTCGCTTCGTAATCTATTTTCTTAATGGTATTCATAAATATCCTTTGTTGGACTATGGATAATACATGGCCCCGCCCGTTTGTGTCAAGATTTTATAAGGCGGCCCGCGGGGCGGAAAAAAATCCGGCTATGCCGGATTTCATCTATGCTTTTGCTGCTTTACCGCGAAACGCGCCGGCGGCATAAGACGATGCTTTATATCCTGAAAGAATCCGCAGGAATTTTTGCATTTGACCGTCTTGACAGCGACCAGCAAATTCCGCTGTGCGGCGTCGCGCGACGAATCCGCGCCGCGATAAAAATCGCCCATATGGTTTATCACACCCATATACGCCAGATATACCGCGCAGTCCTTCGTGCGCCGGTCAATGAACGCGTCCGCCGCCGCCAGTGATTCATTTATAATTTCACAGCGAACGTCGTAATCCGCGCACGCCCTGGGATTTTTCGCAACGCGGCGCACAATTTCAATGGCGCGCGACGCATCAAACGCCGATGTGTGCAGGCCCGCCAGGTATTTTTCAACCTCGCAAAAGAACTGCCGCAATGTCGCATCATGACAATAATCCATTTTAATCCCCCGGATTTGAATAATGGCGGATAATATATCAGGAATAAACGCCCGTCAATCACAAATAATAGTCGGGACGTTCGTATTCGCATACCTCGACCGCGTAAAATCCGTCGCGCACCTCGTCCAGGGCGGTTATAAAGCGATAGCAAATCTGGTTCTTGTGGCGCGTGTCCGCAACGTTTCTGGCGACATTCACATAAACATGGTCGCTATCGCGCGGCACCAGGCCCACAATCGTTCCCCGCACGTCATGAAAATCAGATGCATGAAAAAACTGGGCCGAACGGGTATCGGCCGCCATCGCCGCAATATCACCGCGGCGCGGACACTGCAATATATAGTTGTCATCGGTGCCGATATTCATGCGGATACAGCTGCGCACCATGTTTGCCGTCGTGTTCAGCGCATGCGCCCCGCCACCCCACGTCAGAATCATAAAAAAGATAAATACGCGCATCATGGCCGCGGCCCTCCTGCTGATATTTTATCATAAAAAAAGCGCAAATACCCTTGAAAATTTGATTTTTTGGTATATCCTTTCAAAGATTAATCAAAGGCATATAAATGAAAATTCGCAATATCGCAATCATCGCGCACGTTGACCACGGAAAAACGACACTGGTCGACAACATGTTGAAACAGGCGGGTACATTCCGCGAAAATGAAAAGGTCGAAGACCGCGTCATGGACAGCGGCGACATTGAACGCGAACGCGGCATCACCATATCCGCAAAGCCCACATCAATCCAGTGGGGCGAATATAAAATCAATATCGTCGACACACCGGGGCACGCGGATTTTGGCGGCGAAGTTGAACGCATTCTGTCGATGGTCGACGGGGTTGTTTTGCTGGTCGATTCCGCCGAAGGCCCCCTGCCCCAGACAAAATTCGTGCTGAGCAAGGCGTTGAAACTGGGGCTGCGCCCGATTGTCTGCATAAACAAGGTGGACCGCGCCGACGCGCGTCCCGACGAAGTGTTGACCGAAACGTTCGACCTGTTCGACAAACTGGGCGCGACCGATTCCCAGCTGGATTTCCCGTACCTGTATTCGGTGGGCCGCGACGGTTGGGCGGTGCGCGACATGAACGACGAAAAAAAGGATTTGACGCCGCTGTTCCAGCTGATTGTGGACCACGTTCCGGCCCCCGACTGCAACGGCAGCCGTTGCCAGCTGGACGCACCGTTTACGATGCTGGCCACCACGCTGGAGGCGGACCCCTACGTCGGCCGCATTCTGACAGGTAAAATCGAATCCGGCACGGTTCGCGTTGGCCAGACCGTCAAGGCAATAAACATGAAGGGCGAACTGGTCGAAAACGCAAAAATAACCAAGATTATCGAACACCGCGGTGTTGAAAAAATATCCCGCGACAGCGCGGCGGCCGGCGACATCGTCGTCGTTGCCGGTTTTTCCAAGGCGACCGTGGCCGACACCCTGTGCGCCCCCGAAGTAGTCGAACCAATTCCCGCAATGCCGATTGACCCGCCGACCCTGACAATGACATTCTTTGTTAACACATCGCCCCTGGCGGGAAAATCCGGCAAGAAACTGACATCGCGAATGATTGGCGAAAGACTGTTCAAGGAGGCCGAAACAAACATCGCACTGCGCGTATCGCAGAGCGAGAATAACGAAGCGTTCGAAGTATCGGGCCGCGGCGAACTGCAGCTGGGGATTCTGATTGAAACGATGCGCCGCGAAGGCTTTGAACTGAGCGTGTCGCGCCCCCGCGTCGTCATGCATACTGATGAAAACGGCCAGCAGCTGGAACCGATAGAAGACGTTGTCATCGACGTGGACGACGAATTCTCGGGCGTGGTCATTGAAAAAATGACCAAGCGCAAGGCGACCATCACGGAAATGAAGGCATCGGGCGCCGGCAAGACGCGCATCGTATTTTCCGCCCCGTCGCGCGGATTGATTGGATACCTGTCCGAATTCAGAACCGACACGCGCGGCACCGGCATAATGAACCGCGTGTTCGCGGAATACGGCGCATACCGCGGCCCGATATCGCAGTACCGTCCGGGCGTGCTGGTTTCGATGGAAAACGGCGCTGCGGCGACATACGCCCTGTTCAATCTGCAGCCACGCGGAACGCTGTTCATCGGCCCCCAGACCGAAGTGTATTCCGGAATGATTATCGGCGAACACAGCAAGGAAAACGATTTGGAGGTAAATCCGATTAAGGGCAAGGAGCTGACCAACATGCGCAGCGTCACGGCCGACGAAAAACTGTTCCTGGCCCCGCCGCGCAGAATATCCCTGGAAGAGGCGCTGTCCTATATCCAGGACGACGAACTGGTCGAGATAACACCGGCGACAATACGTTTGCGCAAAAAGGAACTCGACAGCAATACACGCAAAAAAACGCGTAAAAACGTCGAATAAAAACACCGGCCCCGTGCCGGTTTTTTTATCGTGTTGCAAACGGCGCGCCGAACGTATATGATGTTGTTATCGGACGGATAGGAATATGAGTTTGCAAAAAAACAAAAGATTGTTTTTGTTCGCCGGATACGACCCACGCGGCATCATTGACGACGCACTGGTCTATTATATCCGGTCATTGGCGCGGCTGGGCGACGTGTTTCTGGTGATGGACAGCGACTGCGACGACGGCCAGATGAAAAAAATCAGACCGCATGTAAAATACGCCGCGGCCGCACGCCACGGGGAATACGATTTCGGCTCTTACAAGCGTGCATACACCGCCGCGCGGGATGCGGGAATTTTGGGCGAATATGATTTCGTGTACATGGTCAACGATTCTGTCTATGGCCCGCTGCGCGATTTGGGGCCGGTGCTGGCGGAAATGGAATCGATGCAGACCGACGCGTTCGGCATCGTCTGCAATCCAAAGCCGTCGCATCCGCACATCCAGTCATGGTTTATCGGCATGCGGCCGGCCGTGTTCATGTCGAAATGGTTCGCCGAATTCATACTGTCGGTAAAAAAACTGGAATCCAAGGGACTGATTACCCGCATGTACGAACACAGGTTTTCCGCACTGGTTCGCGAACATCAAATGTGCTGGTCGTGCCTGTGGACGGTGCGCAACCGCGGTGTCTATAACCGTGTAAAACAATTGTACCGGCGCGGCATGCCGTTTATGAAAAAGGTTGCGTTTTCACGCCACAACGGCGCGCTGGGGCGCCAGATATCATACGTTATGCGCCATATACCGGTGGCCGCGCGCGACGCGATTTTATCCGGTGCGCGCCAGACATTCGGCGACGAATATGTACAGCGCCTGTTGACGCGCAACCCGGCAAAAATATTAATCAGAAACCTGCGGCACTGCGTCCGCAAACTTTTTGGGGAGGAAATATGACAAACACCCTGCACCCGCGCAAACGCATCGCGGCAATCACAATGGCGCGCAACGATGAATTCTTTTTGAACCGCTGGATAAAATACTACGGCGGGCAAATCGGCGAAGAAAACCTGTACATATATCTTGACGGGCTGGACCAGAAAACGCCGGCCCGGGCGGGACGTGCAAACATAACGAAACTGCCCCACCGGGATCAGGCCGTCCAAAAAGGCGACAAGACGCGCATACTGCTGCTGTCGGATTTGGCGAAAAAACTGTTCGCCGACGGTTATGAAATCGTCATCGGATGCGACTGCGACGAATTCCTGATTGTGGACCCGAAACTTGGCACAACGCTGGCGGACTATCTGTCCACACGCAACGCGAAAACAACGCTGTCGGGTCTGGGGATGGACGTTGGTATGGATTTGCGAACCGAACGCCCGCTGGATGCCGATGCGCCGTTCCTGTCGCAGCGTAAATACGCCCTGATGTCGACGCGCTATACAAAACCCGTCGTGCTGTTCCGCCCCGCCACCTGGGGCAGCGGATTTCACAGCGTCAAGGGCCGCAATTTCCACATAGATAAAAATTTGTATCTGCTGCACTTTGGCAGCGTCGATTTCGACATGATAAAAAACAAAATCGGGGACCGCAATCCATCCTGGGCCAAGCATTTGAAAAAGCGGGCGCGCACAATTGAAATAATAACTAAATCCCGCCACCGCAACATGCCGCGCCGCCTGGCCCGAATGATGCAGCGCATGCTGCGCCCCGTATACGACTGGAACAAGCCGGCGATGCTTGGGCTGAAATGGGTGGCGACACTGCCGGCGCGGTTTGAAAAAACGGGGATATAAAATCCCCGCGCACCGCACCCGCGCATGGTAATGAAACTGATTAAATTCCTTGAACAAGGGCATTTTTCAGGTATAATATTTACGTTCTGGCGATGTCAGGACTTGGCGTAAGAACCTATTTATACAAATTATCATATACGTTATGATAATAACTCTAACATTGTGGCTGGAGGCCAGCGATATATATAAATAAACTGGACTATTGTCGATATAGTTCTTATCCTCCAGCCACCTAAAAAACCGGTGGTTGTTTTTTTAATGGGGCGGCCCTCATCTCCACACAACCAGCCGCCCCGCACAATATTAGGGGCGCATCAGGGTATGTTTAAAATATGCTTTGACATAAATATAAAAACATATAGCCGGCCATGACAATGGTCGGATATGTTGCGGTGCCCCGGCCCGAAATAAAATCCGACCACCTGATTTATTTCACAAATTCACGGATTCTGCGCAGATACTTGCACGCACGCATTGACGCGGGATTGTCAAACACGCCGCGCCCCAGCATTTCACGCACCACGGCGCGGGCGGCGGCCAATCGGGCCGGGTCTGAAATTCCACGCGCGGCGCGCATCATGATTATCACAAACGGCCACAGGAATTCGCGCGACCATGTCCGCATCTGCGCCCTGTCCGCGGCGGACGCATACATGTCATATGCGCGCGTGATTGCACGGGCCACATTTTCGAAAACCCGCACGCAATCGGCACCGCCCAGCGCGGACGAAGGATTTGGTATATAGTAATACAACGGCAGGCGCGTTATCACCGCGCGCGGCCGGCGCAGCAATATATCCGACCACCAGGGAAAATCCTCTGATATCTTGATATCGGTGGGAAAACATACGCCCCGCGCCAGTTCCGTACGCATCAAATGCATCACTGGATAACAGTGTCTGACCCGCCAAAAACCAAGACTGTGCGATTTTTCCGTCGCATGCCCCAGCAGATTGTCTGTCTTTTTGAAACGCACGCGCGACGGGTCATAAACACGCATGTCCGGCGCGATTTCCCCCGCGCCCCGCCCTGCGCGGCGTAATGCGCGATACAAACGCCTGTCATGCCGAAATGAAACGATTTCCGCATTGCACGACCGCGCCAGGAAATGCGCAATCTGCAACGTCTGGGGATGAATGAAATCATCGCTGTCCAGATACATCACATATTCGCCGCGCGCCGCCGCCACGCCGTCATTGCGGGCCGCCGAAACACCGGCGTTTTTTTTATCAATCACGCGAAATCGCGCGTCAGATGCGGCATATTTTTCCAAAATGGCCGCGCTGCCGTCCGGACTGCCGTCGTTGATGCACACCGCTTCCCAGTCGGTAAAAGTCTGCGCCAGCAAACTGTCCAGACAACGCGGCAGTGTCGCCTCGACATTATATACCGGAATGACAACGGATACGGCCGGCTTTTTTGGCATTTAACATTCCTTTATAAACTGGCATATTTCGCAACGCATCTTCTTTTCCCAGGAACGCGTCGGATTATCCATGACGCCCGCCTTTTTCAAATCGCAGAAACATTTTCTGGCAACCGCCACGTCGTCGCGGTTGTCCAGCCAGCGCACCTTGCGGAACGCCCACTTGATGAAATACCATTTGAAATTTTCAGACCACTGGCGCATCTGGTACGGGTCGGCCTGTCGCCTATAGATTTCATATGCATTCTGCAGACCGGCGCACAGGCTCTGCATTATTCGCAGCTGCTTGGCCGACAGAACAATTCCCCCGAAATTCGGCACATAGAAATACAGCGGCAGCGGCGCAATTGTCACCCGCGGATTTTTCAGCATGACCGCGCTCCACCACGGGAAATCTTCGAACAGAATCCCCTTGATGAACGGCGTGTCAGCAATCAGTTCGCGCCGATACATGTTTTTCCATACCTGGCAATGCTTGATAAGCCATTTTCTTTTCGGATTGAACGCGTTGTGCGCGCGTTCCGTGGCATACGCATACACGTCGTCCGTTATCAGGGTCGGTATCCGCGCCAGATTGTATTTCTTGTGCATGCGACGCGGCACGACACCGTCGGTGTCCAGTCCCAGCTTGTGCCGTATCATCAGTTGCGGACGGTATATGCGGTCGTATGTGAACGACACGATGTCGGCGTCGTCGCGCGACGCCAGAAAATGCGCAATCTCCATCGTCTGGGGATGGATGAAATCGTCGCTGTCCAGATACATGACATACTGGCCCGTGGCATGCGGCAACCCCGCGTTTCGGGCATCCGACAGACCGCCGTTTTCTTTGTTCACAATGACAAAGCGACTGTCGCGGGCGGCGTATTCGGCCAAAATCGCGGCGCTGCCGTCGGGACTGCCGTCGTTGACGCATATCGCCTGCCAGTCGGCAAACGTCTGGCCCAGGACACTGTCCAAACATCTGCGCAGATACTTTTCAACATTGTATACGGGTATTATTATTGATATGGCGGGCATATGTCCCCCTCTTTTTTCTTATTTGTTCATTTTGTTTATCATGACGTCCGCGACACTGCCGGGAATTGGATTCTTGGCCCACGGCGCATTATACGCCGTCTTTTGGAAAAACGCGCCGGATGTGTATTTGTCGAACAGTTCCTGTGAAAACGGTTTGTTGGCGATATCCCACCAAACGGCGTGCGTCGGGTCCTGGTCTATGTGCGGCATTTCATTGAAATATTTCGCGGCGACCGGGTCGTTCTGAACCAGCGCCTTGAACATCAGCTGATGCATGAAATAGTCGAATTCACGCGGTTCCGCCAACCAGAAATTATGTATCGTTTGACGCCACGCCTCTAACAGATAGGCACCCTTGCGACCACGGATAAAGCAGTTCTGGATAAAGCTGTACGGACTGCCGACATTGTCGCCCGCCATATATACAAAGAAATCCTGGTCCACGATGTTCTGTGGTATCGGCGAGACGACAAATCCCGTCGCATCCAGCCAAAATCCACCGTGATTATGCAACAGTTCCACCCGGCATATATCCAGGAAATGCGCAATCGCGATTTGGCCGCGGCGCTGCTTGTCCATAATCTCGCCCGGCAGGTCGATATAGTTAAACAGCGTTTTTTCGTTTAGTTGCAAAACAGGCTGGGTCAGATGCTTTTGCGCGCTGCGCATGCATGCTTCGACCAACGGGGGCTGGGGTTTGAATCCCCAGAACATGAACACCTTGTCGTTCTTGTCATCGCGCAGCGGCGTCGTTTCCGGGATGGTTCCCGGCGCCGGCACGTATCTTTTCAGATAGCGCGGAATCGCAACCTTGGCCACGTTGCATCTGTGTTCGCGGCGCGCATCGCGCGACCGCCACAGCGGGTTCAATATATGCGCGCGCACCACTATGTCCGTCAATGCCCATGTTCTGCTAAGTTTCATGTTATTCCCCTTTTTGCGTTGGATTAAAAACATGCGGGATTTACATCACGGCAAATCCCGCACACGGCGTTATTCTTCGGTCTCGGCGCCTTCTTCTTCGTCGGCCGGACCCGTGGTCATTTCCTCGGCTATGCCGGACGCACGCGCCATGATTTTATCCAGCAGTTCCTTCTGCACATCCTCGCGCTCCTTCAGCCACTGGCGCGCGTTCGCCTCGCCCTGGCCCATGCGTTCGCTGTTATAGGAATAGAAGCTGCCGGCCTTTTCAATCAAATCGTATTTCACGCCCATGTCCAGAATTTCGCTGATGCGGGAAATTCCCTCGCCGTACATGATTTTAAAATCAACCGTGCGGAACGGCGGGGCGACCTTGTTCTTTACAACCTTGACGCGCGTTTCGTTTCCAACAACGTTTTCCTTGTCCTTGATTTGGCCCGTGCGGCGTATATCCAGACGCACCGACGCATAGAACTTCAGCGCGTTTCCACCAGACGTCGTTTCCGGATTGCCGAACATGACGCCGATTTTCATGCGGATTTGATTGATGAATATCAACAGCGTGTTGCTGCGCGAAACAGACCCCGCCAGTTTTTTCAAGCTCTGCGACATCAGGCGCGCGGTCGTTCCGACAAATGAATCACCGATTTGTCCTTCCAGTTCGGCCTTGGGTACCAGCGCCGCCACGGAATCGATAACCACAACGTCAACCGCACCGGATTTGACCAGCGTGTCGGTGATTTCCAGTGCCTGTTCCCCGGAATCGGGCTGTGATATAATCAGGTTCGCGACATCCACGCCCAGCTTTTTCGCATACGACGGATCCAGCGCGTTTTCCGCGTCGATATACGCGCATGTGCCGCCCAGTTTCTGCGCCTCTGCCACCGCATGCAGCGCCAGCGTTGTTTTTCCACTGCTTTCCGGGCCATAAATTTCAACAATGCGCCCACGCGGATATCCCCCGATACCCAGCGCAATATCCAGCCCCAGCGACCCGGACGATATCGCCTCTATGCTCTGCTGGGAACCGTCGCCCATTTTCATGATTGCTTCTTTGCCGAACTGCTTTTGAATCTGTGCCAGTGCGGATTCCAACGCCGGATTTTTTGCGCCGGCCGCCGCCTCTTTGACTGCTTCTTTCTTTGCCATAAAATTTCCCCTTTTCTTTATACCTGAATCATACAAGGAAAAAAGCCCCCGCGCAATCAAAATAAATGCGGGCCACGCACGCATAAAATCACCGCCGCCCCAGCAGCACAAGCACCGAGCCCACGCCCACCACAGCCGACACAATCCATACCGCCGACGTCGCGCCGAACAGTGCAATGCACGCCGCCCCCAGGACGGGCGCGACCACATTCGGCAGATTCACGCTGGTTCGAAAAACACCGTAAAACCGCGCCTGTTCCGTCTTTTTCATGCCGTCGAAAAACAGCAGGTCATGAACCGGCTCCATCAATGCGCCCGATATCTGCCACAGAACGAACACCGCCAGCAACGGATAGCCCGTCAAAACAGTCGCCCCCGCCGCCAGCGCCGCAAACGACCCAAACCCCAGAACCAGCCATATTTTCTTGCCGTGGCGCCGCACGGCGCGGCCCATAACCTCGCTCAGCATCAGGTACGGAACAATCCCCAGCGTCAGAACCCACCCCAGCGCGTCCTTGGTAAAACCGTTCTCTATCACGACAATCGGCACATACAGATACCGCATCGCCCGCAGTGAATAATACCCGAAATTGACCGCATACGCGCGCGCCATTCCCGGCCGTCCAAAGAACGCCGCCGCATTGCGCCACAACGCGCGAAACGTTCGGCGCGGGTCGACCGCACGCGCACGCTTGTCCGGCTGGACAATATGGAAATATTTGAAAAACATCCACCCCGCCAGATATATGACGGCCGATGCAAAAAACGCCGCGCGGTTTCCGAAAACATTCGCGATTGCAACCGCTATCATCGGCGCGAACAGCGCCCCGATGTTCAGCCACAAATGATACCGCGCATTCAGCCGGGCCATACCCGCCCGGCCCGCAAAATCAGACATGAACAACGGTATCAAAACGCCGACCATAGTAATCGCCACACCGGTCGCAAAATCCAGCGCGATAAACGTCCGCGGCAGGATTGAAAAACTCATCATCGCATAGCACACGGCCAGCGCCAGCATAGAAAAATAAAACACCCGCGCCTTTGAAAACTGGCGCAGCAGTTCGTTTGCAAACAGCCCGACCACCATGCAAAACGCGGAATACAGCGCCACATACAACCCGACCACCGCGCTGTTTTTGAATATCTCTAATATGACCAGCGAATACACCGCATTATAAATTCCGTCCGCAAATCCGGTAAACAGCCCCAGGTTCGCGAAAGAAAAACCGCTGACCGATTTTTTTACAGAAATATAACTGTCCCTTGCCATAAAAACCCCTTGGCGGCGCGGCGGCGCCGGCATTTTTATTTTCTGAAACTTATTTTTTCAACCGCGTCGTACCCAAAATAACGGTTTATCCGCCGCGTTATTTCATCCGACATATACGACAGCTGCAGCGCAAACGCCGGATTAACCGGCCGCACCACGATGTTAAAACGGCCGCTGCGCGTTTTCTTTATCGCCGCCAGCGTCGTCAATCCCCCGATTTCGGCCCCCATGATTTCACCCCAACGTGCGGCCAAATCGGCGTCGGACGCGCGGACGCCGAAAATTTTTATCAGGCCGCCCATCGCGCCGGCAATAGTCTGCGGGCGCGCGGTGCGGTTTAAAATCTTATTTTGTTGGTTTGACATAACTGTACACTTTCGGCATCAGGATGAACATCTTTCCCTGCGCATGCTGGCCGTGGGCAAATTTGTACGCCTCGTCGCCCTTGCCGAAAAATATGTCGGCGCGTATCCAGCCGCGAATGGCGCTGCCCGTGTCCTGGGCTATCATCAGGCGCTGGAACCGGCGCCCATCGGACAGGCTGGTGCTGATATACACCGGCAGCCCCAGTGTGTATATGTCGTCGTCCATCGCGATTGAACGTATCTTGGACAGCGGCGTCCCCAGTTTCCCGATGACATCCGGCGGAACGGATTCATAGAAATAAACATAGCGGGGATTTGTGTAAATCACATCCTTGGCGATTTCCGGATGCTGCTTCAGATGCGACCACACGGCGTCGGCTGAATATCCGCCGGCCGGCCGTATGCCGCGACGGCGCAGTTCTTCGCCGATTGATTTAAACGGCATGTCGTTGACGGCTGCAAAATTCAGTTTTACGTTTGTACCGTCCTCCAGCCGCAGCATCCCGCTGCCCTGAATCTGGATGTTCTGCACGTCGACAATGTTGGCCCAGTACAAAACGCGGCCTATCTGCTTGTCTACGATGTCGCGCTTGGACACGCCCTTGTAGTTGCGTCCGTCGGTCGGAATTCCCATCAGCGGTTCGTTGCACTGCGCCGTTTTGGTTCTGCACGCCGGTATTATCGGTGAATAATATCCGGTATACGTCCCTGTCTCGCCCCCGTTGTCGGAGAAAATCTGATATGGCTGGAAATTCGATTCAAACCATGCGCGAACGGTCGCGGTGTCAGCCGACGCCGACGGCAGCATCCGGCATTTTTCCGCAAACAGCTCGCGGTCTGGCACAACGCGGCCCGTGTATTGAATCTTGGCCTTGCATGAATTTCTGAACGCCTGCAGCGCATAGCGCACGTCGTCGTCGCGCCATCCCGGCAAATCCGAATAAGAAACGCGCCGCAGATTGCCCGGCACGACCGATGCGTCGTCGCTGCGCGTCGGCGCGGACAGGTCGCACGCCGCCATTGCGAACGCGCAAAATATTCCCATCGCCGCACGAAACAAACCGCTTTTTCCAACTTGTACCATTTTTCTTTGTCCCCCCACTTGTAAAAGAAGTATTCTGATGCTATATTATCATAAAATGATGCGTAAAAAAAGGAGCAAACGCAATGGCAAAATTTAACATCATATCACAGTTTCTAAAAGACATCTCTTTCGAAAGCCCGAACGTCCCCGAACTGTTCTTTAAACAGGACAGCGGCCAGGCCAAACTGGAAATCAACATTGACATCCAGATAAAGGCCGCGGAAAACAACCTGTTCATGGTCGACCTGATAACCAACGTGCATTCCAAGCTGGAAGCGGACAACAAGTCCATTTTCATGATTGAATCCACATTCTCGGGCCTGGTCCAGATGGAAGAGGAAAAAGACGAAGAAACAAAGAAACGCACGCTGCTGATTGATGTTCCCACACTGTTGTTCCCGTCGGTCCGCGCGCTGATTGCGCGTCTGACATCGGAATCCGGATTCCCGACCTATGTCATGCCGGCTGTTGATTTCGAAAAATTATACGAACAGAAACAGGCTGCGGCTGCGAACGCAAAATAATAAAACGCCCCGCGGGGCGTTTCTTTTTACGCATCGCATGCGCGCGATCATAAAAAACGCGACATGTTGCTATGCGCCAGCGCGATTGCAATCGCGTCGCTCTCGTCCGGGGTTTTGGGCCGCGCCGCCGGCAGCAGCATGCGCACCATTTTATACACCTGCTCCTTGTCCGCGTGTCCCGCCGCGCACAGCGCCTTTTTTATCTTGTTCGGTTCGTATTCAAAAACCGGGATATCGCGCGCCGCAACGGCGACAATTGCCGCCGCGCGCGCCTGCCCCAGAACCAGCGTTGTCTTTGGATTAACGTTTACAAATATAACCTCTATGCTGCACTGGTCGGGCGAAAACTGTTCGCACAAATCGGACACGCCGCGAAATATGAAGGCCAGCCGCTGCGCCAGCGATAATTTCGCCGGCGGCAGTATCACGCCGCTGGCGATATATTTGCGGGATGCGCCCGCCGTGTCAACCACCGCCCATCCCGTATGCAACAATCCCGGGTCAATGCCCAATATCCGCGTCATATATCCCTTTCCTGTTTATAAATAAGAATTGCAAAAACATCGTTTGTTTGTCATAATTATAACACAAAACAAATAAAAAGCACTGCCTAATCCAAACCACCGTTTGGATTAGTTTTTATTTGGCGTAAAAAATTCCTGAAAATCCGCATAATTTTTCTGTCCCCGTTTGCCTAATCCAAACGGTCGATTATTTTCAATTGTGATTTTATTGTCCGCGATAAATTCCGCGCACGCCGTTGTAATCAACGGTGCAATCAGTTCTGACGGATATTGCCTGTACAAGGAAGACTTTTCCTGCGTCTGGTGCCAGGGCGCGGCGGGTTCCACGCCGTCCGGCACATGCAGCACCGGTTATGCCGGCTGCACTGATGGCGTGTCCACAATGTCCGGCAACCACTCTTATGACGTCGACAGCGCCAAGGCGACCACAACATATGATTGCGGATGGTCCGGCTGGACATTGGTACGCAGCCTGGAAAAATGCGACCGGTATTCATACAGACAAAGCAACGGCGAATGCGCTGAATGCCCGTTTCCCGATTTCGAAATGATAAACACCAATGGCACACTCATTCCCATATATCCACGCGGCGACTATTATGAATTCAAACTGACTGGCTGCCGCATAAATATTACAAACAGCGATACATACCAAGACGAAACCGGAACATTTGTATTTTCCACAGATGACCACAGCACTTTATGCTACCACAGCGGCGTTTTATAAAAAATCCCCGCACGCGGGGATTTGAAACAACACAACGAACATCTTACGCTGCGGCGGTGAACACCTTTTGAACGTCGTCGTTGTCGTCCAGCGCATCAACCAACTTTTCAATCTTGGCATACGCCTCGTCGTCCAGGTCCATCGGCATGTTGGCAATCCATGTCAGTTCGGCATTTTCCGGCTCGCCCAGTTTGTCGGCCAGCGCCTTTTGCACATTGATGAAATCATCCGGCTTGGTTGTGATGATAAATCCTTCTGGCGATGTTTCCAGATTGTCGGCGTTCGCATCCATCAGGATTTCCATCATTTCATCCTCTGACTTGCCAACTGATGCCGGATACATAATCTGTCCCGCGCGCGTAAACATGAAAACAACCGAACCTTCTTCGCCCATGTTGCCGCCGTTTTTCGCAAATATGTTGCGAATTTCCGGCACGGTGCGACGCGGATTGTCGGTCAGCGCCTCTACTATCACCGGAACCGCGCCTGGGCCGTATCCTTCGTATCTGACGGCGACATAGTTTTCAGTGTTTGCCCCCGACGCCTTTTCGATTGCGCGCTTGATATTGTCATTGGGCATGGAATTTTTGCGTGCCTGCAAAATCGCCAGTCTCAGGCGCGGATTATTGTCCGGGTTCTTGTCCCCCAGTTTCGCCGCCATTGTTATTTCGCGCGCCAGTTTTGTAAACAAACCGCTGCGCGCCGCATCAACCGCACCCTTTTTGTGCTGGATGTTGTGCCATTTGCTGTGTCCACTCA
This sequence comes from uncultured Alphaproteobacteria bacterium, assembly GCA_947054455.1. Lineage (GTDB taxonomy): Bacteria > Pseudomonadota > Alphaproteobacteria > Rs-D84 > Rs-D84 > Enterousia. Next base: position 322,109 of record CAMRWN010000001.1, on the reverse strand, counting down.
TATTTGACCTTTTTACTTAATTAGATTAAAATCACGTCAAAAGGATATCAAATGATTGGCAAATTGCAAGGCATTGTTGACTATTGCGGGGACGGATTCGTCATAATAATGGCGGGGCCGGTCGGATACAAGGTCTATACCCCGGAATTTCTGACACCGAAATCAACGGCGACGCTGTGGATTGAAACCGTCGTACGCGATGATTCAATCCGCCTGTTCGGCTTTTCCAGCCGCGCGGCGCACAACATGTTCAACCAGCTGACCGGCGTATCCGGCGTCGGGCCCAAGGTCGCACTGGCGATACTGGCGACGCTGGCGCCCGACACGCTGAGCGCGGCGATTGCAACGGGCGACGCAAAAACAATCGCAACCACGCCGGGCGTCGGCAAAAAGGTTGCAGAAAAAATCATCGTTGAACTGAAATCCAAAATCGGGTCCGTCGGCGCGGATTTGGGCGCGGCGGATGCGGGCGGCGCGCTGCCGGATTTGCTATCCGCACTTGAGGCATTGGGATACCGCAGACTAGACATCGTCGACATGGCCCAGCGTCTGGTCGCAGACAATCCAGGCGCGGACGTCGCAAAACTGGTTCCGATGGCGCTAAAGGAAATAAGCGGGGGCAAATAATCATGAACAACGACACAATATTCGCCCTGTCGTCGGGCGTTGGCAAATCGGGCGTTGCGGTCATTCGCATATCAGGCGACAGCCTGCGTGCGGCGGCCAAAAAAATGATTGGACGCGATGAAATAACACCGCGGCGGGCATATTTTGCAAACCTGCGCGACGCGGCGGGCGACCTGATTGACCAATGCATAATAATATACTTTGCGGCACCGCATTCCTTTACCGGTCAAGACGTTATTGAAATACACTCGCACGGGGCCCCGGCCGTCATTGAAAAAATATTTCAATTTCTGGGGACCTCTGGCATGCGTATGGCACAGCCCGGCGAATTCTCGCGGCGGGCGTTCGACAATGGGAAAATGGATTTGGCGGATGTCGACGGTCTGGCCGCGCTGCTGGACGCCCGTACGGAGCGCCAGCGGAAATCTGCGCTGCGTTCAATGCTGGGCCACGACAGCGAAATATACGAACGGTGGCGCGCGCAAATGATTGAAATCGCGGCATACGGGGCGGCTATCTTGGATTATGCCGAAGATGAACTGCCCGCCGACATCGGTGAAAAAATAACCGCGCGCGCACGCGAACTGCATTCTGAAATCGCGGCGGCGCTTGCGCGCTATGCGGCGGCGCGCGCCATGCGCGGCGGTTTTAACATCGCGCTGGCCGGGCCGGCCAACGTGGGCAAGTCATCATTGTTCAACCGCCTGGTCGGTTCGAACCGCGCGATTGTATCCGACATTGCCGGCACAACGCGCGACGTCGTGGACGCACAGCTGGACATAGACGGATACATGGTGAACATGTCGGATACGGCCGGGCTGCGCGAAACGGACGACACGGTAGAGAAAATCGGCATCGAACGCACCAAATCCGAAATTGAAAACGCGGATCTGGTTTTGCGCGTATATGCATCCGACGGCGACATTGCGCCCGCGGCGGAAAACGAAATCGTCGTCGTGAATAAATCGGATTTGGCCGCATCGCGCGACGCGGCGAACGCCGTGTACGTGTCGGCGAAAACCGGCGACGGCGCGGACCGCCTGATGGAAGAGATAACACGCCGCATACATGCGATAATGGACGGTGCGGAAAACACGCTGGTGCTGAATGCGCGTACGCGCGCGCTGCTGTCGGATGCGGCCGCGGCGCTGGACGCGGCGTCAAAAATTCCGGACGGCAACTATGACATATTTGCGGAAAACGTGCGCACCGCGGCCGACGCGATTGGAAAGATTCTGGGTACAATAACGGCGGCCGACGTCATGGACGCAACATTTTCACAGTTGTGTCTGGGCAAATAAAATTTCATAAAAAAACGCCGGCAAATGCCGGTGTTTTTTTATTCCTCAATCTCTATGCTGTCGATATAGGTGCGACCGACGGCCTCCAGCTTTATCGGCTTGAAATCCGCCGCCGGAACAATGTCGCCGTCATCTTCCGGCAGGACTGTTATTACATCCTTGCGCACAGGCGCAGGGGCCACGGTCATATTCGCGCCAAAGGTCTGCGATTTATACTTTTCGCGCAGTCTGTCGGGAATTGTTATATAAGACATCGGATTCACGCCGGGCGTGTGCAGTTCCATCGCGCGCGCCTGTGTTATATGCCGCTGCTCTATGTTATACAGCGGCGTTATAAAGCTGTCCGCGGCACCGCGCGCCACGCGGGGCGTTCCGCTGCCGTCCAGTTCCATTATGCGCAGGGCGCGTTCACTCTCGCCGGTGGGGCGCAGACGAACCAGCCCGTCGGTTCCGGTATAACCGCTGGGGTCCAGCAGGTACGCCGCATTCGACCTGTCCGAATAAATCATTCCCATCGCCATGTTGGCCGCGTCATACCCGAACGACGCCAGACGCGACGGCGCGGCGCCCGCAACGCGTTCGTAGACACCCGCAAATTCCGCATTCATTTCCGGCAGCGCCGCAAACTTTGCCCCCGACATTGTCAAATCGGACGCGATATCAGACCCGTCCCACATGGCCGTGCCATAGAACCGCGCGTCGCGCGCCCCCAGACCGAAATACCGCAAAAACGACCCCAGCGTGCGCGCATCGTCGCCGGTCCCCAGGAACAATACCGCGTCATACGGCACCGCCCCCAGCGTGTCGGTCTTGGACAGCTTGTCCAGCTGGCGCGTCAGGGACGATTTTTCAACGGCGGTCAGACGCTCGTTGGTCAGGATGTCCGACAGTATCTCACGCGCACGTGTGTTCGCCGCCACGCGCGCCGCATTCATGGATGCGGCCGCCGTCGCGTTTTTAATCGAATCTGAATCTTTTTCCGTGTAAAAGAACACGCCGGCGACCGGGATATCGTACATCGACGCCGCCGCGCGCGCCGTCCCCGCCATCAGTTTGCCCGACGCCGTATCCGGCGCCAGAATCACAAATTCGCGCACATGGTCGGCCTGCATTTCGCGGACAATCGCCTCTACGCTGTTGGTGGGCATCAGCGCCATCGTCATTACCCCGCGCCCCAGGGACGCCGCATCGGACGTAAACGACAATACCGGCGTATCCTCGCCCTTGATTTCACGCAGCAGACGCGCATCACCGGAAAACACGGGGCCGACAACAACCTCCGGATTGGATGCCAGCGCGGCCGACATCTTTTCGGCCGGATTCTGCGCGATGTCGTAAAACGACACGGCCAGATTTTGCGGCGCGCCCTGCAGAACGGCCATTTCAACCGACGTTCTTATCGCGCGGCCCGCCGCGGCGTTTTCCCCCGTCAGCGGCAGCATCACCGCCATGCGCCGTGCGTCCGTCGACGCGTCCGGCGCCCCGTACTGCAGCGTGGCGGGCGTCCCCATGGGCGCATCACCGTAATCGACCGACCACTTGCCCCGTGGGGCGTCGCCCGCACATCCCGCCAATATCGCGCATAACGCGCAAAATCCAAAAATTCTGTTCATAGACATTGAAAAATCCATTTAATTCTGTATCATTTTACTACAAAAGGAGTACGAATGCAAACCGGGCTTTACATTGTCGGCACGCCGATTGGAAATTTGTCCGACATGTCCCCGCGCGCCATAGAGGTTTTGCGCGCGGTCGACATCATCGCCGCCGAAGACACGCGCGTTTTCGGGAAACTGGCCGCGCACTTTGACATCACAACGCGGCGCGTTTCGTGCCACGAACACAACGAACGCGACGTCGTGCCACAACTGATTGAAAAACTGCAATCCGGCATGTCGGTTGCCGCGGTCTCGGATGCGGGCATGCCCGGCGTCAGCGATCCCGGATTCCGCCTGGTGCGGGCGGCGCGCGCGGCCGGTATACCGGTCTATGTCATCCCCGGCCCTGTTGCGGCGATATCGGCGCTGGTGCTGTCCGGATTCCCGACGGACCGGTTTACATTCTGCGGATTTTTTGATGAAAAAAAACTGCGCGAAGACAACAGAATCCGCCACACCATAATTTATTACGAGAGTCCGAACCGCATCCTGGCCACAATCGCGGCGATGGCGCGCGTCATGCCGGAACGACGGATTGCAATCGTGCGCGAAATAACCAAGCTGCACGAGGAAACTATTATAGGCTATCCGGCGGAACTGATGAATATTGACGCGCCGCGCGGCGAAATCGTCATTGTCGTCGAACCGGCGCCGGAAAAGAAAATGTCGGACGCGGAAATCGCCGGCATCGTCAACGACATCGCGGCCGCATCGACAAAATCCGCCGCCGCGGATTTGGCGGCGCGGGCCGGAATTTCCAAGAAAGAGGCCTATCGCCGCATGCTGGATAAAGGGGGCGCAAATGATTAAATTCGTAGGCAGTTTTGAAACGGTTGCCGCCCTGCCGCGGACACAGTTCCCCGAATACGCATTCATCGGGCGCAGCAACGTGGGCAAGTCGTCGCTGATAAACGCGGTGGTCGGCGCGCCGGTCGCACGCACGTCAAACACGCCGGGCCGGACCCAGTCGCTGAACATGTTCAACATCGACGACCGGGTGATGATTGCAGACCTGCCCGGGTACGGGTACGCGCGCGTGTCAAAGACCGACGCAATGCGTTGGCTGCGCCGGTTGGAGGAATATTTGCTGACGCGGCGCCAGCTGACGCGCCTGTTTATACTGATAGACTCGCGCATTGGACCGCGCGACGCGGACCTGGACCTGATGGATTTTTGCGACGCGAACGGCGTCTCGTACCAGATTGTTTTCACGAAAAAGGACAAGCGTGTGCGCGAAAAATCGCAAACCGCCCTGTCCCACCAGTCGCACGGCGCCATGGTTCCGGAAATACTGGAAACGTCCGCGGAAAAGAAAACGGGACTGGAACCGATAAGGGCGACGCTTGGCATCAAATAGAAACGTTTTTTACGCCACCAATCCGGCCCGAATGACGGACGCGCTGCTTCGCGTCATGGCCGATTCCGGCGTTGACCTGGCCGACATGCTGATATTCCTGCCCAGCAGGCGCGCGGTGCGTACGGTTGAAAAACGGCTGGCGGCCGGCGGCGCATGCATCCTGCCGCAGCTGGTTCCGCTGGGTACGGGGGCCGACGACGATTTATCCGACGATGCGGAATCACCCGACACCATATCCGACACGGCGCGCGTGGTCGCACTGGCCAGACTGCTGGCGGCGGACGCGACAATAGGAACACTGGCCGGGGCGCTGCCGGTGGCGCGCGACCTGGTGCGCATGACCAACTATCTGGAAAACGAAGGTGTCGACATCGCCCAAATAAAATGGGACGAACTGGTCGATGAAAAATACGCCGCACATTTTCAAAACAAGGCGCGCCTGCTGAACATACTGTCGGCGGTAATGCCCGCGTACCATGCCGGCCGCAGAACCCAGACCGCACAGCGCAATGCGGACATACGCGGGTGGGCGCGCCGCATTTCCGACGGGCAAACCGACAAAAAACTGTTCATCGTCTGCGCATCCACCGCCAGCGTTCCGGCAACCGCCGACCTGATGGCTGCGATTGCCGCGTCGCCACAGGGCCGCATAATACTGCCCGGGAAAATAGACGGCCGCACGGCGGACTTTGAACTGGCCGCAAATCCTTATAATTCCGAATACAAATTCCTGCGGCGCATCGCGGTTGAACCAGACCAGGTGATTCCAATCGACGTTGGCCCGTCGGCAATTGATTTCATGAACCGCGCATTCGGCAACGGCCCAGACACCACCGACACGGACGCGGTGCGCCACTGCAGCCTGGTTGAATGCGCACGTGAAGCTGAAGAGGCCGCCGCCGCCGCACACATTGCCGCACGCGCCGTCGCCCAGGGAAAAACTGTTCTTATCATAACGCCCGATGCCGCCGGCGGTCAGCGCATCGCGGCGGCGTTCGCCGCACGCGAAATCGATGCGGACTTTTCCGGCGCAATGCCCGGCACAATGTCCGCACCCGGCCGCGCGATTTTAAACATGTTTGATTCATGGATTGAAACGTCGTCGGACACATTTGACGAATTATACCGCGACGCCGGATTCGATTTGTTCGAAACCATTGTGCGCATTGTCGATGCACGCGCCGACGCGATGGCGCCCGCATTCAATCCGGCAGATACCGCATACATGCCCGTTTGGCGCGCACTGCGCGATGTTTCAGACTGCCTGCGGGACGCCGATGTCCGCCTGACAGCGGCGGACGCGCGCGCGTTTGTCGCCGACGCGCTGGGCGGGGCGGCGATGCGCGACGCAATGAACACCACCGCACGCATCGCCGTTTTGGGAACGATTGAATCCAGAATGCAGACCGCCGACGTGGTTATTCTGACCGGCCTGAACGAAGGAATGTTTCCCGCCCGCGGCTATGAAAACGCATGGCTGCCGCGCGCGCTGTCCGAAAAGATAGGACTGCCGCCGGGCGACCGCAAGGTTTCGCTTATGGCGCTGGACTTTATGAATCTGTCATGCGGGCCAGAGGTTTATTGGCTGCGTTCGCGAACATCCGGCGGCGTCCAGACAACGGAATCACGTTTTATATCCCGCTGCGCCGCACGACGCGGCGAATTTGACCGCGATGGGGCGCGCGAAATACTGGCCGCGGTGCGGGCGCGCGACGACATTGCGCCACGCCCCCTGTCCTATGCACCGCCCGCGCCACCCGCGGACTGGTCCGATGTTTTCGCAACGGAACTGGAACTGTTGACGCACAATCCATACGCGTTCTATGTGCGGCATATACTGCGTCTGCGGCCGCGCGACGATTACTGGACCGGGCCCGACGCACGTGATTTCGGCAATCTGGTGCACGGCGTCATTGAACACGCACGCGGCAATGCGACGGCTGCGGCACTGCTGCGTGAAATGGATGCGGCGGCGCGCGAAATGCTGGGGCCTGGCGGGGTGATATTTCATTTCTGGCACAAACGGTTTGTCGAAATCGCGCCGCATGCGGCGGCCATGCTGGCCGCGACGCCCGCCGGACGCGCCGAAATCGCAGGATGCGTCAAAATCGCGGGACGCAACGTGCGAGCCCGCGCCGACCGCGTATGGGACGGCGGCGTCATGGATATCAAGACGGGTGCCGCACCGTCTAAAAAGCAGCTGCTGGACGGAAACATGCCGCAGTTGCCGCTGGAAGCCTACATCATGCAATCAGGCGGTTTTCCAATTCCACACACACCGCGAACCGCAACACCTGTCATAATGTTTCTGCAGCTGCGCAACAACGACGTCCGACAAATAGAATACGATGCGGAAACAACGGCGCAAATGATGCGCGCCGCGGTCGATAAAACAACGGAAATGTTCAATATTTATTCGGCGGGTGCGGCGCCGTACGAATACCGCGAAACATCGGACCAAAAATACCGCGCATACGACGATTTGGCCCGTGTCCGGGATTAACTTTTTTCAGATTAATTTATTTCAGCCGCAGCGCCAGACCGCAGTGATCTGTCGGCTTTTCGGCCAGGCGCGGTCCCATGTCTATTTCGCACCCTTCGACCAGACGCATCGCCGCCCGATTGCACAGGAAATAATCCAGACGCAGCCCCTGGCGGTTGCCAACCGTGTCGCGGCCGCGATACCCGTACCAGGTATAACCCACCGCGTCGGGATGCAGCGCGCGCCACGCATCAGTCCACCCCGCATCCAGCCAACGCCGCATAGCCTCGCGCGCCTGGGGGGCGGCAATCGCTATGCCGACATAATTGGCGGGCTTCCACACGTCCCGGTCTTCCAGCGCAACATTAAAGTCGCCGCCGATTATAACAGGTTCTTCAGAGTCCGCATACCGCGCAATATAATCGGTAAATGCGCGCATCCATTCCAGCTTGTACGGAAACTTTGGCGAATCCACCGTGTCCCCGTTTGGCATGTACACGTTTATCAGGCGCACGCGCCCGTCAACGACGCATTCGATAAAGCGCGCGGCCGTGTCCGCATACGGCGGCAGGCCGCGGACGGTGTCTTCGATTGAATGCTTTGAAAAAATCGCAACGCCGTTCCAGCTTTTCTGGCCAAATACTTTTATGTTGTATCCGTATTCGTCAAACAGGTTGTACGGGAACGCCGCATCTTCCACCTTCAGTTCCTGGACCATTATCGTGTCGTATTCGCCGGCGCGCAGAATGTCTATAAAGCTCTGTGCGTGGGCACGGATGGAATTGATATTCAGCGTTAGTATTTTCATGATTGCATTCCTCTGTGTTAGGATTATAATAAACAATAGTCCAATATAAAACAACAAGGATTTTTTGTTATGAATATGTATCAATTGCTGGAACGCGCCGTCGCGACATGGCCGGACAATTTGTTTCTGGTTCGCGAAAACATCACGTTCTCAGGATTTCTGGATTTGGTAAAGGCGCGTGCGGCGTCGCTGCATGCGGCCGGGGTGCGCCGCGGGAATATTGTCGGCCTGTTGTCGCACAACATACCCGAATTTCCGATTACACTGTTTGCTGTCTGGTACCTGGGCGGCACGGTGCTGCTGCTGGATACGAACCTGACGCCGTTCGAATACGACAACATGACGTCGACGACCGACTGCCACATTGTATGCGCGGAAAAATCTTTCTTCTATAAAACGGACAAGTTCAAGTTTTATGACATCACGTCGCCCGACAACGGCCCCAATCCGAAACTGGCCCCGGCGCCGCTGGAAACGCTGGACGTCGCGACGCTGTCGTTCACATCGGGTTCAACCGGCAAGCCAAAGGTTGTTCCCCTGACACACTTCAACTTGGTTGAATGTTCAAACTCGCTCGACGATATGCGCGAATATTTTCATTCCGGCGAAATCATGTACGGATTTCTGCCGATGTACCACATATTCGGATTCGCGGTGGAAATCCTGGCGACACTGCACTACGGTTCCGGCGTTCTGCTGCAGCCGACGGTAAACCCCAAGGAAATAATGGAGGACTTTAAAAAATACCGTCCGCACGCCATTCCAGCCGTTCCGCGCCTGTTCGAAGTGATACGCAACAGAATCATCGACCAGATAAAGGCCCAGAAAAAATGGTGGTTGGCCTCGATTGTGCTAAAGCACGGCAAACTGCTGAACAAAATCGGTCTGGGATTTCTGGTTAAAAAGGTTCAGGACCCGGTTCGCGCGATATTCGGCGGTCGCGTGTCGCTGCTGATTGCGGGCGGCGCCGCAACCAAGCCAGAGGTGGAAACATTCTATGAACGCCTGGGAATGCGCTTTATCCAGGGATACGGTCTGACGGAAACGGTGGGGCCGATATGCATTTCCAAGCATAATAAAAAGCGTCTGCCCTTTGCGTTCGGCGCGCCGACATCCAACAACGAATGCGAAATCCGCGACAAGAACGAAGACGGCGTCGGCGTTCTGTGGCTGCGCGGCCACCAGGTGTTCGGCGGATACCTGAACAACCATGACGCGAACGAGGTCGTATTCGACGAACGCGGATTCTTTAACACCGGCGACATGGTGTCGATGGACAAGAACGGTGAACTGCACTTCGCGGGACGCAAGAAACAGGTCATCGTACTGGATTCTGGCAAGAACGTGTATCCCGACGAGCTGGAGGGTCTGTTCATCGAAATCCCCGGCGTCAAAAACGTCGCCGTGTTCGAACACAAGGTGAAAAATAAAACCGTCACATACGGCGTCTTCAGCGTAGAAGATGACATGACGCTCGACAAACTGGCGGCGGCGGTTGCCGCGGCGAACAAAAAGGTCGCGTCATACAAATGGGTAACGCATTTTGCAATGACGACCGAAGATTTGCCGACAACCAGCACGCAAAAGGTAAAACACCACATCGTGCGCCAAAACCTGATTGACGGTAAATACCCCATGCGCAAGGAATAACATCCGCCGACGCGCATAATAAAAAACACCGGCGTCGCCGGTGTTTTTTATTGCGTCAAAATTCGTAAACAAAAATCCTGTGCGGATATACGCGGCCGTCGTAAATGGTTTTGCCCGGGCCGCAGTCTATAATACGCACCGGACGCCTGCCCGGGATTTCAAAATCCAATGAAATCAGCACGGAAAAGCGCCCACGGAATTTGACCAGTTCCGGCGTAATTTTCGGGCCCATATATGCGACGGCCACATCAAATTTTTCCTTGGTCGTCCCCAGATACCCCAACGCGTTGCACCAGTGCGTACGAACATCAGCCCGGCAAAACATATCCGCAATACGTGAAACAAACGCCGTGAACGGCATATTTTCCAGCGCAACAACACGCACGCCGCAGCATCGCGCAATACAACGCGCCAACCCGCCGTACCCGGCCCCGATTTCACAAACGCTTTTGCAATGGGGATAATGCCGGGATATTTCGCGTGCGACCATTTGGCGCATATTTTTATTACTGGGAACAAAAGGCGGCTGAGACCGCAAAAACGCACAGTAAATATATTCCACCGTCTTGAACATCAGCAGCAAATCCACGACCGCAACCAACCCAAAAATTACAAAGACAAAAATACTTAACATATAAACACCCGCCTGACACGGGCATTATATCACATTTCACACAACCGTTCCAACCGCCTTCTCATGCCGAATGTTTTTTTCATCAATGTTTATATTTCGCCGGCGGGATGTGGGTCATATCCGGTTAATGCATATCACATTTTTCCCGCACCCCACACAAACAAAAACACGAAAATATAAATAATTTCAATCACAGATTGAACACACATACCCGAAGACATTCAAAACAAAATAAAAACACCCCGTTCGGGGTGTTTTTTACTGGTGGCAGTGGGTAAGCAATTTTCTAGCCACGATTTCCTTGGATTTCTTAGCATTGGACACGATATTAAGCAGTTTAAGCGGCTAATATCCACACCCAATCAGCTTTTATCGTAATGTCTGTCGGAATAGTTTTTAACTTCAATCCTTGTGTCAAATTCACCAATAAAACCCCACACACCGTCTTCATAAGTAAAATGATAACAGGCGCAATTTTTAACCAAGCCAACTTCTTGTCCAGCACAGAAACACAGCGCACGCGTAATACCGCCATGCGATGATATGGCAATATGTTCATCGCTTGTATTTGCAATGACATCGTCTAAAAATGCCTGCACACGCGCCAATGTATCATCTACGCGTTTTTTAGCCTCTTTATTTTCCAATCCCCAAAAGTAAAAAGGCCCTTCTTTCAATGCATCCGACAAAATAATTTTCAAATCTGAATATTCTGTTACAACCGCCGCTGCAGTGTCCATAGCTCGAACATACGGACTACTATAAATCACATCCAGTTTTTTATCCGACAAAAAAACCGCCAACGAACGCGCCTGCTTGCGCCCCATTTCGGTTAGCTGTGCAGCATCCCCCAACCCTTCGCGCACACCAGTGGCATTTTCATCGGTCTGACCATGCCGAAAGAAATAAAAATGTCGTTTCATAATAAAAGCTTTTTATAAATTATATCACAAAAGTTCGAAAATTGGTAAAAAAATGGCACATTGATGTCAGCAACACTTTCGAACTGCGAAAAAACTTAGAAATCCAAATAAAAACGACCGGATTTTGTCCGGTCGTTCAGTCTGGTGGGAGTGGCTGGATTCGAACCAGCTCAGGCTTAAGCCAACAGATTTACAGTCTGCCCCGGCTCTCCAACTCCGGCGCACGCCCAATCTCCTGAGTCCGCAGAATGCGAACCTTGGTGCGGGCAGCGGGAATCGAACCCGCATTTCAAGCTTGGAAGGCTTGCATACTAGCCTTTGTACTATGCCCGCACGAATGTTAAGCGAAATGATTATATACCAAATTTCACCAAAAGCAAGCGAATATTCGATTGCCCCACCCTATTTTATCGGCGGGAAGCAGTCCCCGCCCGCATCCGGACAGCATGCGAAAACCAGATTGCCCATATCACGGAACGTTTCGCCCGCACAGCATCCGTATTTGTTCGGATTTGTTCCGTCCGCGCACAGTCCCGCCGCTATATTCGCCTCTATTTGCGCAGCGCGTTGTTCTTCGCTGATTTCCGGCGTTGCCGCAACCACTTGCTCATCGGTTTTATCGACACAATCCGCGTCAAACTGCGCCTGAAGTCGTTTTTTCGTCTCGGCCGCTGTGGCATCGTCCACGTCCGTCAGCTTTGCAATTTCATCGCCCAGTTTTTTACAGTTATCCTGCTTCTTGGTCAGGAAATCATCAATGGCATCAACTATATTTTCATCCCTATCAACCGGTTGGCTTTCATCCGGCGCGGTGCGTGCCGTGGTGCGGCGCCCGGCGGCGGCGCGCGCACACGACCGGCGGTACGCCATCTGCAGCGTTTCCAACCGCGCCGCGTCATCACCGTTGGCCAGCGCGTCCATTTCCGCCTTGATTTCATCGCACGACATGCGTTCGGCAACTGCGTCGGCCGCCCACGCCGGCACCGACAGCGACGCCAGCAAAACCGCCAGGCAAATCAATCTAGCCATTTTTTCCCCCGATTATTCGTTAATGATTTGTTGCAGTCTGATTATAAAGTCAATCGCCGGGTCAGTCAGCTGTTGAACCTTGTTCAGGACATCCATTGCGGCCTGCTTCATTTCCAGACGCTTATATGTTTCAACGATTTCGACCGTTTCATTCTGGGTGAAATTATCGTCATCCAACGCGCGGGCTATTTCCAATTCCTTGGCCGCCAAATCAACATAGTGCGCGGAATTTTCCGGACATCCGCGTTCGGACAGATTGGCGTATATTTTCGCGCGTTCAATACGTATCCCGCTGTCATCCGAACCATACGGCATCTTGCCTATTAACAGGCCTTCGATTTCTTCGCACGTTTTTTCAACAACGGCTTCCCTGTCTGTCATGGCCGTCAGAATATCCTGTTCCCGCTGAATCAACGCGCGATATTTTTCCCCGTTTTCAGGACAGCCGTATTTAATCAGATTGGTGTATATTTCAATATTAGAATCATGACTTTCAGGATTGTAATCATCCTCGGGCGCTAAGCGTTCAAGCATCATCGATTCTATCACCTGGCACGTTTCCATGTCGGATGTGTCGCCGGCCGCCTGTTGAATCCGGGGTTCCTGCGGTTTAAATGCGCGACTGCGACCGTTTATCGCCACCCCAACCATAACACCGCACACGAACAATGTGATTAATGCCAAAACGCCGCCTATTTTCTGACCGGTCGTATGCCGGACAATCACAGCATGCATATTTTCTTTTTTCATGTTTTCTCTCTCCTTTTGTTATTTCTTATTTAACGATTCCGTCTTTTATCGTAATCGTGCGGTCGGCACGCGCCGCCAGATTCATGTCATGCGTCACAAACAACAGCGCCATTTTATTCCTGCGTACCAAATCCAGCAACAGTTCAAAGACCGCCGTCGCATGCGCCGGATCCAGGCTGCCCGTCGGTTCGTCCGCCAACAGGATTTCCGGCGCGTTTGCCAGCGCGCGCGCGACCGCGGTACGCTGCTGTTCGCCGCCCGACATTTCCCCCGGCAGATGGGACGCCCGGTGTGCGACATTCGCGGATTTCAACAGTTTCATTGCGCGCGCCGCCGCGGCGCCCGTATCCGCACCGTCGGCCATCATCGGCAACATTACGTTTTCCAGCGCCGTGAAATCCGACAGCAGGTTGTGTCGCTGATATACAAACCCCAGTTTTTTACGCCGCACGATTGTGCGTGCATCCTCGTCCATTTTCTGGGCGGGAACGCCGTCGATTAAAATGCTGCCTGATGTCGGCCGGTCGAGCAGTCCCACGCACTGCAGCAGCGTCGATTTTCCCGACCCCGACTGGCCCACCATTGCCACGATTTCGCCACGATGCAAATCAAACCCGCCGCCGCGCAAAATATGCAGCGGCTGGCCGCCCTCCATAAACGTCTTTTTTATATCGCGCACCGACAGCACGACATCGCCCTTTGGAACCTTTGACAAAGAATTCAGTATATTCGCCATGCCGTCCCCCTTATTCATTCCTCAGCACATCCACCGGATCGGTGTTTGCGGCCTTCCACGCGGGATACAGCGTCGCCAGAAACGCCAGCGCAACCGCCAGCACCGCAATCCCCGCAACGGTTGCCGGCACCAGTTTTGACGGCAGTTCGGACAGATAATACAATTCCGCCGGGAACAGGTCGCGACCGGTCAAAACCTGGAAAAACTTTCTTATCGGTTCCACATACACCGCAATCAGCACCCCCAGCACGGTTCCAAAAAACGCCCCGATGACGCCGATGCTGGTACCCGACAGTATAAATATCTTCATCATCGCGCGCCGCGAAACGCCGAACGTTCGCAGAACCGCGATGTCCTTGTTCTTGTCCTTGACCAGCATCACCAGACTAGAGACGATGTTGAACGCCGCAACGATAACAATCAGCATCAGTATCAGAAACATCACGTTCGATTCCACCTGCAGCGCGCCGACAAACCCGCGGTTCAAATCGCGCCAGTCGCGAACCACAAACCCGTCCGGCAGCAGTCGCCCCAGCGCCGCCATCACGGCCGACGTGTCTTCGGGATTGCGCAGGAACAAATCGATGTGCGTTGCACCGCCGCCAATATTGAGATATTTCTGCGCCGTTTCCAGCGGCATGAATATGTATCCGGAATCATATTCGTACATTCCCATGAAAAATGACGCCATCACCGGATACGCCATTATTCGCGGCATGGTTCCGAACGGCGTCGGCGTCGCACCGGCCGCAGACACCAGCGATATATTGTCGCCCATTGACACCCCCAGGCTGCGTGTCAGGCTGCTGCCCGCGACCAGTTCGCCGTCGCGTATCTGCGACAACTGCTTGCCGTATATGCGGGTGCCGCTGGCGCTTTTCGCGGCCAGATCGGACATGCGTATCCCGCGTATCATGGCGCCCGACGAATTGCCGTTTGCCGTCGCCATCGCCTGTCCTTCGGCAATGGGGACAATCGATGTTGTGCGCGCCGCCACAACCTTGTTCTGGCGCATCTTGTCAATCAGAAAGTCATAGTCGGTTATCACGCCGTCCTGGTGATAAACGACAACGTGTCCGTTCATCCCGATTATGCGGTTCAGCAGCGTGTCGTGAAATCCGCCCATGACGGACATCACCACAATCAGCGTCGCCACCCCCAGCATTATCCCAATCAGCGACACCCACGATATGACGGAACCAAAACCGCGTTTTTTCGCGGCCAGGTATCTGAATGCAATTTTTCTTTCCAGTTTTGAAAACATATTACTACCTATTCACTTAAAAATGCGCGCAGCGCGTCACCCGCCAGCGGTGTCATCGCGCCGGCCGGCACATCGGCCGGATCGACAATCGATATTATTCGCGGCGACATGAACACGACCAGTTCGGCAAACGGACTGATAAGCGTCTCTGGCGTGGTTACAAACGAATGCGTCGGTATGCCGACAATGACATAGTTGTCGCCCACGCTGGACGGAATATTAAACGACGACAGTTCGCCCCGGCTGGTGCGCAGAACTATTTTCGCGTCAATCTTTTTGTATCCGCCGTAATCGCCGTATTTGCCGGTCGCCCCGACTATCAAATCGGTTTCCAGGCGGTCCTCTTTGCCGCACTGGCCGATATCAAACCGCGACTGCCATCCGTTGGGAATCGCAAACGTTCCCTGGGAAATCAGTACGACGTTCGCCTGCTGCTGCATGAATTCCTGCAGCGTCTTGGTGTTTATTTCCGGACTGACCACGATTGCGCGGCCGACAACGCCGGGGATGGACATCTTGATATTTTTTTCACCAAAGGCCGGCAGCATGTTCATCCATATAATCGGATTGTCGGTGCGCGGATACACGCGATACACGTCAATGTCCCACGCCAGCATGTATTTCTTTGACGCTATGTCGGAAATCATGCGCGCCACCTCGCGCTCGGTCTGATAATTTCCCTCGAACACGACGGTCTTGTCCTGCCAGTTGACCAACAGGTTGCGCATGTCCGCGCCGTGCATCGCGTCCAGCATCGCCATGATTATCGTTTCATCGCGCGGCATCTTTATCATCCACTTTGCCCGGTGCGTCAGATGTATTTCACCGGCATCCGCGTCATAGGAATAATATGCGCGCCCCATTTTCGACATCAGTTCGACCGCATCCGCCAGTGTTCCGGCCGATATCTCGCCCGATATTTTTTCAATCAGCTCCTCGTCCTCGACAACGGCTATGTCCGTTCCTTCCAGCAGTTTGTCCAGCGCGGCGCGCACGGTCAAATCCTTGAACTGATAATCCGACACGTACAAATCCGACAGCGGGTCGCCCGTATCCAGACGAACGATTTCAATCCTTTCTTCTGGCACGACGGAAACAACATTCTGATTGTTCCAGTCGACCGTGCAGCGCTTTGGCAGTTCGATTGAAAACCGCCGCGCGGTATCCGTGGTCAGCGCGGCCTTTTTCGGAAAAATCGGCACCGAGTTTTCATCAATCACCATATTGTTGACAACGGTTATCGTATCAAACTGCGGTGCGTTGTCGACCGTCTGCTGACACGCCGCCAGCAGCATGCACACCGCGCCGCAAAAAAACAAATCCAAAACCTTCATGCCGTTCCCCTTGTCCCGTGTTATATGTTCATAAACTTTTCAAATTCCGCCAGCGTCATTTCATATATCGGCTTCTGCGACGGGGTCGCCAGATGACGCACCGCCTCGAACTGGGTACGGAACCGCTCGGCCAGTTCGCGCACCTGCGGCGTGATTTGTTCCCCGCCGGCATCGACCAGGCGCCGCCCGTATTCCGCTACAAACTCTAACGTGTCGGCGGCAAAGAAACGCCCCGCATAATTTTCCAGCGCAATTCCGCCCTTTTGCACGCATATGGCCGACATCATCATCGCCGTCTGGTTATAGTAGTTAGCCATCTTTATAAAATTCTGCACCGTCAGGGCCATGCCTTACATCCTTTCCCTTTTTCCCCATTATAAAAACTATTGCCACCTTTTGGCAATTAAATTATAATACAAAGTATGAGAATAAAATACCTTGCATTATTGGCGCTGGTGGCCGGATGCGCGTCCATCAACCGCGGCAGCATCGACAACGCCACAATCCTTAACTGGGAGAACGAGGCCGTAACCAACGAACAGTTTGTACGCGACCACAAGGCGTGTCTGGGGATAAAAACATCGCCCTATACCCCGCGTTCGCGCATAGCAAAGCTGATTGCCCCGAACCAGAGCGGGATAATGCCCGACTGGGACGGATTGTGGGTGACGTTCCAATCCAACGAATACCGGGATGTCGCACAGCGCAGCCTGATGTCCGTTCCGCGCAACACGACGTCCAAATCCGTCGGCGCATACCGCAAGTGCATGTTCAGACGCGGCTATCTGCTGCGCGCGACTTAATTTTGTCATAACCGTTTTTTTGTGATATAATAAAATCCATGAAACGCTCAATCTTGTTTTGGATAAGTTTTGTTGTCGCCATAATTCTGGCCGTTTATTTTTCATCCCGCATAATCATGACCGCAATGGGCCAGGGTCCGGCGTCCGTCGTGCGGGGCATATCCATATCAGCCGACCAAAACGACAAAGACCTGGCGGCGATTGCGGCCGCGGCGGCCGTCGCGCCGGCAACGCGCACGTATTCAGTCGATTTGGACGCAATGAACGCCCGCATCGCGGCAACACCCGGCGTTCGTGAATCCGCGGTGCGGCGCATGCCCAACGGAAACCTGCGCATAATGGTGCGTATGTACCGCGCGGTTGCGCTGTGGACGGACGGGACTATGTTTTATCCGCTATCGGCCGACGGAACAATTGTTAAAAAGCCCACCGCCGAACGCGGCGACGCCGTGGTTTTTGCGGGCGACATTCCGCGCGCAATCGGTGAAATCGCCGCCGCCGCCCACAACATGACCGGCGAAATAGACTATATGGAATGGATTGAAAACCGCCGCTGGAACATCATAACGACCGGCGGGATAACGGTGATGCTGCCCGAAGACGGGCCGGCCGACGCAATCGGCAGTCTGATTGTCCTGAACAACAGCCACCGCATCCTGTCGCGGGACATAAAAACCATAGACATGCGCGACAGTGCGCGAATACTGGTCAAATAAAACACAATGAATCTGTTTGACTCCTCTTTTCTGTGTCTGGACATCGGGACGTCCGCCGTGCGCGGCATGGCGCACCGCGTGCGCGGGGCGCGTCTGGACCGGTCGGCGGTCTTTTCGGTTGATTCATACGACACGGTATTTGCGATAAAATCGGTTGTGGACGAACTGGAACGACAAATAGGCGCCCATTTCGACACGGCCTACATAACCGGCAATTTCGGCCCCGCCCTGTTTGAAATGACGGCCAAGAACACCGTCTGGGGGGGCGAGCATAAGATAACCCCGTCCGACATACGCGCGCAAATCGCGCAAATAACGCCGCCGGCCGGATACTTTTCAATGCACGTGGTGCCGCTGCGCTATGACGCGCCGGGCGCGCGCAACATGCTGACACCCGCGGGCCATACCGACCGCCAGCTGATATCGGCATTCGGTGCGATATTCTATTCACACGAAGGCATGGCGGCGATGCATTCCCTGCTGCGGCGCGCGCACATCCAGGCGACATCTTTCTTTGACCCCCAGTTTCTGCAAAACGCGGCATTTCGCGCACCGCGCCAAACGACACTGTTCATCGACCTGGGGGCGCAGTTTTCATCCGCATCCATCTGGACCGACCGCGGCCCTGTCTGGCATGCCAAGATTGCCGCGGGCGGCACCGGAATTTCACAGGAAATATCGGAAAAACTGGGCATTGACTTTGATTCCGCCGAAAATATAAAGCGCGCGGTCGCCAGCATGATACCCAAGGAAATGGACCGTTTCACACCCGCCGACACCGCATACGATTTTTCGCGCGCGGACGTCAACGACATCGTGGTTCCGCGCATGACCGACATAATCGCACAGATAAAGGACGCGGCGCGCGGCGCGCTGGAAAAATACAGACCGGCGAAAATAATTCTCTCTGGCGGGGGGGCGGCGACCGACGGCGCGACGGACTTTGTGGAAAATGCGTTCGGCCTGCCGTGCGAAAACATGGGGGGCGACGCAACGCTGCGCGCGCTGTCGCAACATATATGGGAATTAGAGGCACCACACCGCACGGCCTTTTTGGCGCGCCGCGAAAAATGGACGCGGCGGCTGGAACGTGCAAAATCACTGCTGCGTCGCAACCGCAAAAAACGCCGCGGTTTCGTCCCCATAATGCCCAGCACGCTGTGCTTTGACATGAAAAATCCGTCAACGTACACGCTGTTCGCGTCGGCGGACATATCCATGATACACGTGGACGTGATGGACGGTTTCTATGTGGATAAAATCGCCGGCGGAATAGAAGAATTAAAATTCATACGCGCACATACGCGCGCGCATCTGCACGTTCACCTGATGACGGAAAGCCCCGCCGTATGGGCGGCCGACGCGGTCGCGGCCGGTGCGGACACGGTCATTATTTCAACGAACACATCCGGCCTGCGCGCCGCGGTGCGCGCGGTACGCGGCGCCGGCAGACGTGCGGGTGTTGCGCTGAACCCTGAAACACCGCCATCGATACTAACGTCTATTCTGCGTGAACTGGACGAGGTTATGGTAATGACCGTCATGCCCGGCGCCGCCGGCCAGGCGTTCAATCCGGCATGCCTGCATAAAATATCCGTGCTGGCCGCGACACGAAAAAAATACGGTTTAAAATTCACAATATCGGTCGATGGCGGCGTGAATGACAAAACGGCCCAGCTGTGCTGGGATGCGGGGGCCGACCTGCTGGTCAGTGGTTCTTATCTGGCGCGCAGCACGGATTTCCCACTGGCGGTGCAAAGCCTGCTGCCGGCACCGCGACAGTAAAAAATCCCGCGTAATGCGGGATTTTTTTTGCAAACAACGCTTTCGGATTTTTATCAAATCCATAGGGATGTGGGTTCGGGACAACAAGAAAGTCCTGTGTCGTGCAGTGTTCGCAACGCGAATTTGTATATCCGCACGCCAATTATCGGATATTTACAACATTCGCGCCACAGGCACTATTTCCCATTATTGCCCCGCCACCTATTGCACACCGACCGTGAACTGGTCGCCGTATTCCGCGACATTCTGTCCACCGATGACGCACTGGATGTCTTCGAACCCGGTTTTGACCTGGTTCTTTTTTATGACGCTGCTGGTTATCAGACCACCGGCCGTCCCCAGCACCACGCCCGCCACCGAATCCGAAACCAGACGCGCGGTGTTGAACTTGCCCTCCTCATTCTTCCATTTGGAAACCTTGAATTGCGCGGACAAATCCTCGATATTTTTAAATGCGCTGCTTATATTTTCAGCGGCCCGCCGACGCGTTGCCTGTCTGGCCGCCTCGGCCGCGCGGGCGCGTTCGTCAAGGATTGCACGCTGCTGCGCGGTTGTGATACAGCTGCCTTCGAACATTACATATCCCGCAACATTGCGCGCACAGTTGTCCGGCGCGTCCATCGCGGATATTTTCAGCTGCGTATCTTTCATCGCATCCATCAAAGACTGGTTGTCGATGGCAATATTTTCATCTTCATCCAAATCCAATTCTATATCAACCGGAAGTAATATACCCTTATCATTGCAAGCGTCGGGTTCTGTGCCAATCTTGCACCAGCCCTGTGAAACACAGTCATCATTTTTAACCAGATATGCGCCGTCAACGCATTCGGTCGCCGCACAAGTCAGTGCATTCGCACCATTGCGCCCGCCCTTGATGTAAATACCTGCGGTGGCATTTTCCGGCAGATCGCTATGGGGACACGGGTCGCCAGGCTTGTACGCATCAGCAATTACGGTCGCAGATTCCAATTCACCGCCGAATATTTCACCCGGCACGCATGTATTACCCTGGCGCGTCATTCCTTCCTCGGCGCATTCCCACTGCCAGCATATATTATTAGTATCGGCAAACAGGTTTATTTTCATGTCGCCAGCTTCGGGTGCAACCCATCCGGCGCAATATGTTTCTACGCCGTCGGACCATTTGTCATCCAGGAAACGTGCCTTGAACCAATTTGATTCATAAGGTTTTCCACCCTGCAGACATGTGCGGACATAAGGAAATTGCCAAAACATCTTGTCGCCGATGTTTGCATAAACACCCTTCAGGTTGGTCAGCTTTGACACATTGCAACATACCTGGGTTTGACGTACCGGATCATAGTCGCAGTCGGTTTCTGCAAACATTTTTGCACCTGCGCCCGATGCGCCACCAACCGTGAATGCGGCTATTGCTACCGCATATGCGACCGTACCAGCAAGCGGAATCGCATTCAGTGCGATAAGACCGCTGCCGATCGCCGCGCCAGCGGCCGCACCTTCTCCTATATCACCCCAGGTTGTTTTTTCCTCTTTGGCCTTGGTACTGTCATACAACATGTACGCACCACCAGCAACAGATAAAACCCCGCCGACCTTGGACGCAATGTTCGCACCGGCGCCTGTTGTGGCTTTCGGTTTGGGCGTCGACTTTGGCGGAATATTTCCACCGCCCCCCGTTGTAGTTGCCGGCAAATTACTACCCGGCTTCGGTGTTGTTGCCGGCAGATTACTACCAGGTTTGGTGGTTGTTGCCGGCAGATTTTTGCTATTGGAATTTATACTTGCTTTGGGGCCACCGGAATTGACCGATGTGTTCGAAGCCTTTTTCCAGTTAATTGAATTGCCGTTTTTCTCCAATTTTTTTGCGACCTTTTCCATCGCCTCACGGGACATGGAATTTCCGTATGACGTTCCATCTGAAAACACGTTGTATGTCCCATTGCCCAAATCAACGATATCTATGACGGCAGCATGTGCAGCAAAACAAAACATCGTTATAGCAAAGACAACAAAAATTTTCTTCATCGCGTCCCCCTGTATGCGAAACAAAAGGCCACCAAAAAAACATGATGGCAGGAGGTTCGTAACTATTAAAACAGGAAATAGTGCTGCGCTTTCAATATATGACACAGCCCCCCTGCCCAATTCGCAGGGACATTTATCGTCTGTTTCGACGCTGTTTTACGGGTTACGACACCCCGTTGCGAAAACACTCCGCAACGGTTTTATTATAACAAAACATGAAATGGAATAAAAGTACTTATTTTGAAACGACGACTTTTCGCCCGTCGCCGTGCGCCGTTATATACAGATGCACCGCGTCCGCCGGCAGCAAACCCGCCGCAATTTCCGGCCATTCAATCAGCGTTATGTCGTTTTCCAACGCATGCGCCAGACCGATTTCGGCCAATTCCGACGCGTCCTCTATCCGGTACAGGTCGAAATGTGATATGCCGTCATAGCTTTGCACTATCGTAAATGTCGGACTGGGCACCACCGTGTCGCGGCCGCGCAGGGTCTGGATGACGGTGCGTGCAATCTCGGACTTTCCCATACCCAAATCCCCGTGCAGCGCGACACACGCCGGCGCCGTCAGCGTGCGCGCAAATTCCGCCGCAAAGCGCCGCATTTCATCCACATTGTTCAATATATGCATCTGTTCGCTCATCTTGTGTGTTCCGTATTGGTCAGAATTAAATGTCGGGACGGCGTTATTCCAACAACAACAAATCGTCTTCCAGTTTTCTGATTGCGTCGCGATATTCGCCCGCCTGTTCGAATTCCAGGTTTTCGGCCGCCGCGCGCATCTTTCGGGTCAGTTCCTTGATTTCCTTTCTGATTGACGCCGCATCCATAACCCCGCCGGACTTGTCATAGACAAAGCGTCGTTTTTTATCGGTCTTGTCCTGTTTTTCCCCGACCTCTGCAAATACGGCCTTGGACACGGTGCGCGGCGTGATGCCGTGCGCGGCATTGTATGCCATCTGCTTTTCGCGGCGGCGCGCCGTCTCGTCCAGCGCTTCGCGCATTGAATCGGTTATTCTGTCCGCATACAGGATTACCCGCCCGTTCGCGTTTCGCGCCGCACGGCCGATTGTCTGAATCAGCGAACGGGTCGAGCGCAAAAATCCCTCCTTGTCGGCATCCATAATCGCAACCAACTCGCATTCCGGCACGTCCAGCCCTTCGCGCAGCAGGTTGATGCCGACCAGAAC
Source organism: uncultured Alphaproteobacteria bacterium (assembly GCA_947054455.1). Lineage (GTDB taxonomy): Bacteria > Pseudomonadota > Alphaproteobacteria > Rs-D84 > Rs-D84 > Enterousia. The sequence continues at coordinate 299,052 of CAMRWN010000001.1, read as the reverse complement.
GTCGTATTTGCCCAGCCGCAAATCACGCAGCAGTTCGATGCGTTCCAGCGTTTCTATATCGCTGTGCAGATACTTTGCGCGCACCCCGTTTTCATTAAGATAATCGGTCAGCTGTTCGGCCATTTTCTTGGTCAGCGTCGTTATCAAAACACGACCCTTGGTCTTTTTCACCTCGCCCAGCAGGTCGTCGACTTGGTGCTGGGTGGGCCGAACCTCGCACACGGGGTCCAGCAGGCCGGTCGGACGTATGACCTGTTCGGATACGATTCCACCCGATTGTTCCAGTTCCCAATTCGCGGGCGTGGCCGAAACAAATATCGTCTGGGGGCGCAGCGCGTCCCATTCATCAAACGTCAGCGGACGGTTGTCTATGCACGCCGGCAGACGGAATCCATACTGCGACAGCGTTTCCTTGCGCGCGCGGTCGCCGCGCGACATGGCCGAAATCTGCGGCACGGTCACATGGCTTTCGTCAATGAACAGAACCGCGTCGCGCGGCAGGTATTCAAACAGCGTCGGCGGCGGCTGGCCCGGCGCACGGCCTGACAGATATCGCGAATAGTTTTCAATCCCGCGGCATGTTCCGGTCGATTCCATCATCTCTATGTCGAAATTCACACGCTCGCGCAGGCGCTGCTCTTCTATGTACTTCATGTTTTCATGAAAGTATTCCAGACGCTGCGACAAATCTGTTTTTATCTGGCCGATTGCCTGCAGAATGCTGGGCATGGGCGTGGCATAGTGCGTATTGGGATAAATCGCGACGCGGTCCAGCCTGTGCAGCTTGGCCCCCGTCAGGGTATCAAATTCCCATATTTCATCAATCTCGTCCCCGAAAAACGACAATTTCCATGCACGGTCCTGGGAATGCGACGGAAACACGTCCAGTGTATCGCCACGCACGCGAAAATCGCCGCGTTCGAACGCGGTGTCGTTTCGCTTGTACTGTATGTCGACCAGTGCGCGCATCACGTCCTTTATCCCGATTTTGTCGCCCGCGTTCAGCACCAGCTTCATCCCCGCATACTGTTCCGGCGACCCCATTCCGTAAATCGACGACACGGACGACACGACCACGACATCCCGTTCCTCCAGCATGGCGCGCGTCGCGCTGTGTCGCATGCGGTCCAGCTGCTCGTTTATAGACGCGTCCTTGTCGATGTACGTGTCAGTTGTCGGCATATACGCCTCAGGCTGGTAATAGTCATAGTATGAAACGAAATATTCAACGTGGTTGTCGGGAAAAAATCCCTTCATTTCCGTATACAGCTGCGCGGCCAGAATCTTGTTCGGCGCCATAATCAGCGCGGGCCGCCCCAGTTCGGCAATGATGTTTGCCATCGTGAACGTCTTGCCCGACCCCGTCACCCCCAGCAGAACCTGGCTGCGCCGGCCGGCCTGCACACCGCCGACCAATTCAGCAATCGCCGTGGGCTGGTCGCCCATGGGCTGGTAATCGCTTTTAAGATGAAATACGGACTTGCTCATTTTTTAATTAACAAACAATAGTATAATTCATTATAATCAAAACACAAGGAAAGAGAGAATGGCATTAAAACCCAGATACAAGCGCAGGATATTCTGGACATGCGTATGCGTGGCGGCCGCCGCCGCGCTGGCCGTCGTGTTCATTCCGCCGATGATAACCCTTAACGGGATGAAGCCGCGGCTGGAATCGGCAATCGCCGCCGGTACGGGGATTCCGGCGCGTATCATGGGCGACGTTCATTTCAGTCTGCTGGGGCGGGCAACAATCGTTGCGCACGACGTGGCGGTTCCAAACGGACGGGTCCGCGCCGCGATGTTTGCGGTGCCGCTGCGCGACATTTTCAACATTCGCGCGGCCTCGCCCGACGGCGGCATAACGATATACGGCGGCAGGTTTGAAATCGGCGACCTGGCCCCGGTGGATTTCCCGCACGAAGTACAGGTTTATGATTCGACCGTGCGTTTTATGGACAAGGACTATGACATAATCCGCGGCCGCCTGGCCATGGGACGATTTTTCGGAACCGTGCGCACCAACCAGCACAAGTACGACATCGAATTCGAAGACGACGAGTTCTTTATCCGCAACCAGGACAACAAACTGGAAATAACTGGACGGCTGTATTCAGACGGCGCGGCGCGCGGCGAACTGTCCATAGACACGAACAACATAAACCGCTGGTTTGAATTTTCCGAACCGAAAATCGACCGCCGGATAGACATGACGACGAACTTTGCCTGGGACGGCGGATATGGTTTTGAATTCACAGACATTCGCGGCAACGGATTTGCAGGCGACATAACACTGCGCCCCGACGGCGCGCGCGTAATAAAACTGCACGGCGATATCGACTATGACTTTTCATTTCTGATGCGGCCCGCAAAAATATTCCGGGACACGTCTTTTGATTTGGATTTTCGCGGACATCTGAAATTCGGGAACCGCGAATTTAAACACTTGGCAATCCGGGCGGCGGGCGGTGCGGATGAAGTAAAAATCGACACAATTGTCGCAGACGACATAACAATCACCGGCGGCGCCATCGGCCCCGACGGCGCGCGCGACATAATGATACAAATGCCGCTGGACGGGCGGCGCGCGACATGTCTGTTTTACGGTCGCCCCGACGCGTGGGGATGCCGCGAATTCACGTATGGCGACATTTCCGGCAGCCTGTCCGTGGATTCCGACAAATTTGAAATATTTGTGATGTCTGACGGTTTGATGCCGCCGGTCGATGAAATCAGGTCGCGCACGGCGCGGCTGGGACGGCGCGGAACAATAAACTTTCAGTTTGCCGACGCGGCCGGCACACTGGCCGTGGCAGAAAAGAAGACAACCCCGTCATTCACATTTGCGCGCGGCAAAACACTGGCCCGGATGGGCGCGGGCCTGCCGTTCATGACAGATGCCCAGCTGAACGCGCCGGGCGATTTCGAATGGAACGGCCGTCAGCTGTCGTTCGCGCCGCGCGACGGCGGGTGGCGCATGTCGGTTCTGGACGGAAATTTCTATATGTCTGGCGACAATTTCAAGGATTTGATGGGCGACATGGATTTGCGCGTTCTCAACGATTTGGAATATATTGTATCCGGCACTTATGTCGACGGCGCCGTTTCCAATCTGGAAATCAAAATCGCGGGACACGTGTTTACCGGAACCGCGGTGGGAAATTCGATAACCCTGCATACGGACGTGCTGGACCTGGATACATTCATCAACCAGGAATTTATAGACAACTACGAAGAACTGGAATTCCTGACGGCGCATCCGCTGACGCTGCCGTTTGATGCGGGGGTGTCGTTGTCGCTGTCGGCGGGAACGCTGATATACAACGGGGACGAATATAAAAACTTTGTTTATTCGCTAAAGCCGGACAATCAGACATTCTCGATAACGGACAATTCCCGCGGCAGCCTGCTGGCATCTGTGCGCAAATCAAAATCCGAATACGACATATCGCTGCAGCTGAACCGGTTCACAATCGGCGGCGCGCTGCTGTCGACGGCGATGCCGCTGAACATACGCGACACGTCAATCACCGGCGACGCCCGGATGCATACATCGGGACAAATCGCGCACGACATCGCATACAACATGGCGGGCGACGTTGACTTGACGTTCGACGGCGGATACCTGATGGGGATTGGCATTGACGATTTTTACGCATCCGCCCAGACAATAACAAAACTAAACGCGGAATATGCGCTGGCCGCCGCGCTCGACGGGGGGCAGACACGGATAAAGAAAATGCATCTGACAGGTGCGTACCGCGACGGCAACTTTGCCACGACGTCGCCCATAACGCTGTCGGTGCGGCATGCCGACGCGACGGGCGCGCTGCAAATCAGGGACGGTGAAATGTCGGCCCAGCTGTATATAGTAATGCGCGCAACGGCGCCGACGCCAGCCCCGATTGACTTTGAAATCGCGGACGGTGTGCGGAATTATTCATTGTCGCAGATTATGCGCGATTTTGACGCCGCCTACATGCGCAGCTTTGTAAAAACACACGACAAGTTTTAACGTGTTTTGTTGCGTGTTGCGTTCTCGTACATTTCACGGGACACGGCCTGGCCGGACGCATCGGCATAATACGTAAAGCGTCCCGCGCGAACGCAGTGATACCCGTCCGCACAGAATCTTATTCCGCGCCGCGCACGCAGCAGCATCTTGTCCCGCCCGATTAAATCCGCGCGCGCACCACGCAAAACGCGCGCCATTGCGGCGACAAAACCAACGGCCCGATGTGGCGCGTACAAAACGCCGCCACGTTTCTGCAGCCGGCCCAGATTATACGTTGCACGGCCCGCGTTCAAAACATCGCGCTGATATTCACTCAGGCCCAGCACGTCGGCCAGTTTGTCTATATTTTCATACATAGAGATTTTCCCTGTTAAAAAAATTATATATGGGAAAAAATTGTTTGTAATAGGTATGATTTCCAAATAAAAAAAGACCCGCGAAAACGCGGGTCTAAACATATGCGCCCTAGTTCTTTTTACGAACCTGGATATGCACTTCGCGCAGCTGCTGCTCGCTCACCTCACGCGGGGCGCCCAGCATCAAATCCTGGCCGCGCTGGTTGGTCGGGAACAACACAACCTCGCGCAGGTTGGATTCGCCCAGCATAATCTGCACCAGACGGTCGATTCCGAACGCGCATCCGCCGTGCGGGGGCGCACCGTACTGGAACGCCGCGTACATTCCGCCGAACTTTTCGCGAACCACGTCCTCGCCGTATCCGGCGATTGCAAACGCCTTGACCATTGTTTCGGGATTGTAGTTGCGCAGGCCGCCGCTGCAGATTTCCGCACCGTTAAGAACCATGTCGAACTGGTTCGCCTTTATCTTCAACGGATCGCCGTCCAGCTCTCCCTTGGGCAGTGAAAACGGGTTATGTCCGAAATCGATTGCTCCCGTCTCCTCGTTAAGTTCGTACATCGGGAAATCTTCAATCCAGCACAGACGGAATTCCTTGGGATCAATCAGGCCCAAATCCTCGCCCAGCTTGATGCGCAGCTTGCCCGCCGCCTTGGCCGCGGCGTCCGCCTTGTCGCAGACAAAGAACAGCGACGAATTATCACCCGCCATCTCGCGCAGTTTTTCAATCCGCGCCGCATCCAGTTTTTTGGCGACGGGGCCTTTGGCCTCGTCCCCGAAGACGATGTATCCCAGTCCCCCCAGTCCCAGTTCCTTGACCGCGTAATCGCCCAGCTTGTCAAACCAGCTGCGCGGACGGTCGGCGGAATTCGGTGCCGGAATCGCACGCACGACGGCGCCGTTTTCTATTGCGCCCGCAAAGATTGCAAAATCAGAACCACGGAATATATCGGTCGCGTCGCGAATGATAATCGGGTTGCGCAAATCAGGCTTGTCGCATCCGTATTTCATCATCGCCTCGTCAAACGGGATGTGCGGAATTTCAGGATGAATTTTCGCATCCGGAACAAATTCGCGAATCGTCGCCGGTATCAACGCATCACCAACCGCCTGGATGTCGCGCAAATCGACAAACGACATTTCCAAATCCAGCTGATAAAACTCCAACAGTCGGTCTGCACGCAAATCTTCGTCGCGGAAACACGGCGCAATCTGGAAATAACGGTCAAAACCCGCGATTTGAATCAGCTGCTTGAACTGCTGCGGCGCCTGGGGCAGCGCGTAAAACATCCCGTGATGATGACGCGACGGCACCAGATAATCGCGCGCGCCTTCCGGACTGGATACGGTCAAAATCGGTGTCTGGAATTCAGAAAAGCCCATGTCCCACATCTGGTCGCGCAGGAATTTCATAACGCGGTTGCGCATCAAAATATTTTTGTGCAGCGTTTCACGACGCAAATCGATATAGCGGTATTTCAGTCTCAAATCCTCTGCCACGTTGCCGTCGTCGCCGAACACCTGGAACGGCAGCACGTCCGCATTTGTCAGCACTTCGAACTTTTCGGCCTGCACCTCGATTCCGCCGGTCGGAATCTTGTCGTTTACGGCGGCCGGGTCGCGCGCAACAACGGTTCCCGTTATTTTAATGACGGATTCCGGGCGCACTTTTTCCAGCGCTTCGTCCCCGCCGTCAAACACAACCTGCGTCATGCCATAGTTGTCGCGCAAATCGATAAACAGCAGCGATCCGTGATTGCGTTTGCGATGAACCCACCCGGACAGCACGACCTGCCCTCCGACATGGTCGGTGTTCAGTTCGCCACAGGTATGGGTTCTGTATTTTGATTCCAGTGATAACATGTTTCGGTCCCTTTTTTTGTTTCCGGCACCGAAAAGAATGGATTTCGGCACCGGTATTTGTTCGTCCCAGGGGCGCGGAATCCGCGCGGTGCCACCCTGTTTTATAACTTAGGATTGGGTTTTGCACACTCCGTGGTCGTTAATCACATCACCGTATGCGCGCCCGAAAAATCGTATGCATTTTATATCCAAAACACACAAAAATCAAGACGCTTGTTTAAAAAAACAGCCGCACTTTTGCACGGCCGGAAATTCCTGGTGCCCTAAGCAAGAATCGGACTTGCGACTCGTCCTTACCAAGGACGTGTTTTACCACTAGACTATTAGGGCAATCTGTATTTTCCTGCCAATTATAAGGAATACGTCCGAAAATGCAAGGATAAAAAACATTTGAAAAAAAGCCGGCAAATGCCGGCTTTTTTTATTTCGAACGCATCATGTGGTGCGCGCGCAATTTTTCAATTGTCGCAACATTGCCGAAATACGGCGATACTTTCGGTGAATAAATCACCAGACCCGTATCGGATTCAACACTCAAATTCGTCAGATTTTCCAACAAACACGGATTTTCACGGCTGCGCACATCAAACACGTTATAACGGCGCAATGCATTCGCGTCCACAATTTCCTGGACTATAACACCCTGCTTTGGCATCACGCGGAAACGCTTCCCAGGGATGCGTGTCAACGGGCGGCCGTTTGATTCAACCATAATGTTGCGGCCGGCGCCGATTCCAAATTCCAGAAACATGCGGTCCGCAATTTCATGCTGGGCCCGGAATTTGATGGGCTCCTTGCCCATTTCACACAGTTTCTCCTGTTTCTGTGTATCCGGGTTGAACGCATACAGTGTACCCGCGCGCGTAAACTGCGATTCATAAATGTCAAACACGCGATGCTGCGGGTCCATATCCGGCAACGTACGCGCGCAATGAACCAAATTGTACAACGCGTCCTTTGGGTTATAGACAACATGGCTTACATGACGGTACATCGGGTTGTCGATAAATTCCCCGCCCACGAAATCATAGTAAAATTCACCGCGCGTGCCGTCCTTCTTTTCCCCGGCGACCAGCATATAGACAGCATTGTCCGACCCAATAAAATGACGCACCGACGACGTATTTTTAAAACGTTCAAAAATCCCGCTGATAACCGCGTCCGAGAATCCCGCCCGTTTAAAACCGTTATACATTTTTTTATCTTTCATTTTATCACCTCTAATACTTTAAGGGCAACAAAGGCGCCGGTATTACCGACGCCTTTCCTTCTTGTCTTGGTAGCGGGAGAGGGACTTGAACCCCCGACACGCGGATTATGATTCCGCTGCTCTAACCAGCTGAGCTATCCCGCCAATGCATCGCATTATAACAAACAAATTTTCAATTGCAAGTATGTTTTCACAATGAAAATATCGCAACAAGAATTTATTCTTATAATAATATGATTATTATTTTTAATAAATTATTTGAAACGGCCGACAAAATAAGATAAAATCAATCCCATGAAAAAAATCACATTGTCTTTTATCGCAATTCTTTCCGCCGGCGCCGCCCAGGCGGATTTCAACCCGTTCATGGGCAACCACGCCAATCAAATCGCCATCAACATCGGCCAGGGCGTAAACAGCGGTTTTCTGGTACCCCCGCCCAGCCAGTTTGTACCGTTTTACATGCTGCCCAACATTCAGTATTCGCAGCCGACGACGTTTTTCAAACTGCCCGCGCGCCAGTCTTTGAATTTCGGCCAAACGGTCGGCATGGGCAAGAAATACGGTTGGAAATGGACGGATTTTTCAATTCCGATGTTGTTCGCATCGGGGGACGTGGCGCTGCTGCATGGAAAAAACTGGTACTATGCGACCGGCGTCGGCGTCGGTTTCCAGGCCCAGCAGAACGACCGCATCGGATCCAAACTGTTGTTCCAGTACAAGATGACCGCCGGATACAGGTTTAATGAAAACTGGGGCATGGAAATATTCATGCAGCATTTTTCCAACGGCAACACGGCCGAAGAAAACAATTCATATGCGTTTTACGGCGCCGGCTTTACATACAGCTTCTAGTGTCTTTGGCGCCGGCGCAGTGATGCCGAATGCGGCCGCCACCGATTAAATTGCTTGAATAACGACATTTTTCAGTTATAATAAACATATGTCTGTATTAGGCATAAAAATTTATAATTAAGGTATTAATACCGGTGTATGATATAGCTCTGGTACTTATTGGGGCTAGGATGGCGACGAATATATAGAATGAGTCGCGCCATACCTTAATATGGTTGTTAGCATCCCTGCCCCGCCAATATTTCCAGAGAGTGTTTTTGAATATTTTTTATTTGATTTTATGCAAGTACTCATATATAACCATAAACAATAGTTTATATATAAGCCTTAACAACCTCGATTAGGGATTATGCCAGGGCATGATGTAAAATATCTCTGACTCTATTGGTTGGAGAGGATGAATAAGGTTCACCGAACCAAATAAATCCGCTATTATACTTTATGATAGTTCGTAGTCTCCAACCGCCTAAAATTCAGGTGGTTTTTTTATGAATGGGGGCGATTCTCATCTCCACAAACCACGAACGCCCACACATGAAATATATCGGCCGGATGCTTGCGGCGCGCGCACCGCAACGTGCGGCCGACCTACCATTCAATCGGCGTGCGCCCGTGCGCGGCCAGATATTCGTTCGCGCGCGAAAAATGATGATTCCCGAAAAATCCCCTGTGGGCCGACAACGGCGACGGATGCACGCATTTCAAAACCAGATTGCGCGTGGGGTCGACAAATTCCGCCTTGCGCTGGGCATATGATCCCCACAGCATATATACGATGTTGTCCCGCCCGGCCAGCGCGCGTATCGCCGCATCCGTAAACTGTTCCCATCCCTTGCCCGAATGCGACGCCGCCGCATGCGCACGCACCGTCAGCGTTGCGTTCAGCAGCAGAACACCCTGGCGCGCCCACGCGGTCAAATCGCCGTGCGTTGCCGACGGCCGCCCCAAATCATCATTAATTTCCTTGTAAATATTAACCAATGACGGCGGAACCGGCGTCGGCGGCAAAACGGAAAAGCACAGGCCGTGCGCTTGGCCCGGTTCATGGTATGGGTCCTGGCCGATGATGACAACCTTTACATCGTCAATCGGACACAGGTCGAACGCGTTGAAAATATTTTTCGGCGCCGGATACACCGCGCGCCCCGACATGTATTCACCGCGCACAAAATCGGTAAGTTTTACAAAATAGTCCTTTTCAAATTCCGCGCCCAGCGCGCGTTTCCAAGACTCTTCAATTTTAACGTTCATGGAATCCACCGTTTGTTATAAGTTAATCAGGCCCGTCTGGCAGCTTTTCCACAACACCACGTCAATATACCCCCGCGGCAAACCCGTGCATTCGCAAAGGTGGCCGAACATTTCATCGCACGCACGGCGCACGTCCGGCGACAAGTCGCCGTTGTTTATTTTTTCGCGCAGGGACGCGTCGCCCGCAAACGCACACCCCAGCCGCTGAATCCATATGTCATATTTCACCAAATCTTCGCCCAGGTTGCGGGCCAGATGATTTGCGGTGATGTTTCCGATATGCGGCAGCGTGCGCAGGTACGCCACGCGTGAATCCGCGTCGCCGCATTCATAATACCCGGCGCACAAATCCGCGCGCGCGTTCCATATCCTGCATATCGCGTTTATTTTGTTTTTATTGTTAAACAGTGAAATCAGCGCGTCGAAATCAGCGCCGCGCGCACGGATGACATCCATTATCCGGGCATGGATTTTCTTGGCCGTCTTTTGCGAAAATCCGCCCGCCAGAATAACGTACGCACACATTTCGGCGAATTCGTCGGGCGTGAAAATGCGCCGGTTCGACAAATTTTCCCTTATCTCGTCAAAGCTTTGCGCATCGGAATCCATTCCCATTTCACGCAAAGTCCGGTCCAGCCCCGCAAACCAATCCGCCGTAAACATGTCTTAACCGTTTTGTTTTTTATGACTTATAATATCAGCCAGGCTGATATTATTTTTCTGATTTATGCGCGCACGCAGCTTTTCTTTTGCCTTGGAAAATGCGTCGGCGCTTTTTTGGGTATCAATCCCCATATCCTTTTCCAATCTATCACGCTGCGCGCGCGCCGCATCAACATCTTCCAGTCTGTCCGGATGATTGTTTATCAGATAATCCAGATTTGCATACTCCTTTTCTATGCCATCTTTCTGTTCGGACTTCACTGGAACATCTTTTCCGTCCAGTGCGACTATCTCGCCGTATTCATTTATTTGAAAACGCCGTCCATTCATCATGATTTCTTTATTCGCATTCGCCGCATGTTCGTTTTTTTCGGTCATCGCCATTTCCTTTACTTATACGTCCAGATTCGCATCCAACGCGTTTTCAACGATAAAGTCGCGGCGCGGTTCGACAACATCGCCCATCAGCATGGACACGACCTCGTCCGCCTTGGCGGCGTCGTCAATTCTGACCTGGAACAGCGTGCGGTGGTTGGGGTCCATTGTTGTTTCCCACAGCTGTTCCGCGTTCATTTCACCCAGACCCTTGTATCGCTGAATCTTTAATCCGGTCTTGGCATATTCAAACGCCGTTTCCAGCAGCGTCAGCGCACCCCAGATTTTCTGCGATTTGGCCTTTACGCGCAGCACGACCGGACGCGCGAACGTATCAATCAGTTCCGCGGCGCCGTCCATTCTGCGCCATGCGCGGATTTCAGGCGCGTCGATTTTGTCGCGCGACAAAAAGTGTGTTTCCACGACACTGCGCAGCGTGCGCGTAATCGTTATGCCCGACGCATCGGACAGCACGCGCCATCCGCGTTCAAACTCCATTTCCTGGGCATCCAGCATTTTCGCCGTCGCCGCCAGATTTTCCGCACTTTCATCATCGAACACGCGATTGAGCGCCAATGCCTCCACAAATCTCAGCGGCATTATGTGTCCCATGGACTGCAGCGTCGTGCGCATGTTCAGCACCAGCGTCAGCAGACGTTTCAAATCCGCGCCCGATATCTGGGTGCCGTCGGCCGTCTCTATCATTCCGTCCGTCGCCAGCTGGTCCAGCAGATAGTCGTCCATCTCGCGCTGGTTCTGCAGATAAATCTGCTGTTTGCCGCGCGTGACGCCGTATAGCGGCGGTTTCGCAACATATATGTACCCGCGTTCTATGGCCTGGGGCATGTGGCGGTAAAAGAACGTCATCAGCAGCGTCTGGATATGCTGTCCGTCGACGTCGGCGTCGGTCATGATGATGATTTTGTGATAACGCATTTTTTCGACGTCGAATTCATCCTTGCCGATGCCCGCGCCCATTGTCGTTATCAGCTGGCCTATGGTATCCGACCCCAGCATCTTGTCGAAACGCACGCGTTCGACATTCAAAATCTTTCCGCGCAGCGGCAATATCGCCTGGGTCTTGCGGTCGCGTCCCTGCTTTGCGGTACCGCCAGCCGAATCCCCCTCTACGATAAACAATTCGCATTTCGCCGGGTCGCGTTCACTGCACCCGGCCAGTTTTCCCGGCAATCCGCCCAGTTCCGGCCCCGTCTTTTTACGCGACAGTTCGCGCGCGCGGCGCGCGGCTTCGCGGGCGGTGGCGGCCTCTATAATCTTGTCGATAATCGATTTCGCAACCGCCGGATTTTCATCCAGATACTCATACAGCATTTCCGAAACCGTGCTTTCGACCAGGGGGCGAACCTCGCTGGAAACCAGTTTGTCCTTGGTCTGGGAACCAAATTTCGGATCCGGGATTTTAACACTGACAATGCTGGTCAGTCCTTCGCGGAAATCCTCGCCCGACAGGTTCATATCCTTCTTGCCGCCCTTTTCGCCGATATACTTGTTAATCGCGCGCGTCAGGCCCGCACGGAATCCGGCCAGATGCGTGCCACCGTCGCGGTTGGGAATATTATTGGTAAAGCACAATGATGTTTCCGTATACGCCGTCGTCCACTGCAGAACGATTTCGATATAGGTGTCCTCAATCTGCTTTATCATCTGGATGGGCTCTTTGTTCAGCAGCTCCTTTGACTTGTCCAGATATGTGGCGAACCCCTTCAGACCGTCGACGGAATGGAATTCGCGAACCTTTGGCTCGGCCCCGCGCAAATCTTCCAGAATGATGCGCACATTGGCATTCAGATACGACTGTTCGCGCAGCCACGTCTCCATCGTGTCAAAACTGAATTCCGTGCCGGTAAATGTTTCCGGCGACGGTTTGAACACAACCTCGGTTCCGTGGTCGCGGCCGGTCTTGTTTTCCGTAATTTTCAAATCGGACGTCGGCACGCCGTCGGCGAATGTCATCATCGCCTCCTTGTCGCCGCGCCAGACGCGAACCTCCAGCCATGACGACAGGGCGTTTACCACCGACACACCGACACCGTGCAGACCGCCGGAAACCTTGTACGCACCGCCGCCTTCGTTGTCAAATTTTCCGCCCGCGTGCAGTTCGCACATAATCAGTTCCAGAGCACTGCGGCCCGTTTCATGGTTTATGTCGAACGGCATGCCGCGTCCGTTGTCGCGTATCGTTGCCGACCCGTCCGCATTCAGCGACACATACACGGTGTCCGCATATCCGGCCATCGCTTCGTCGATGGAGTTGTTGACAACCTCGTATATCATGTGATGCAGGCCGTTTCCACCCTCGCCCACGTCGCCGATGTACATTCCGGGGCGTTTTTTCACAGCCTCCAGCCCTTTGAGAACCTTGATTGAATCACCAGTGTATTCGTTGTTTACCGCCATGTAATGTTTCCTTTCTTTTTTCTAGGTGAAACATAGCAATTTATGCTATAATTATCAAGAAAAAAGGATAAATTGCCATGGCAGAAACCACAAAAACAACATACACAAAAGCAGACATGCTGAACTATCGTCAATTTGCGAAAAAGTACGGATTTAAAGCGGAAAACGTTTACTCGATGATGCTGAGCCTTTACAGGCAAAACATGCATATCAAACAACTTCAGCAAACACTGCCGGTTATCATAAAATCAAAAACATCACACGCCCCAAGAAACGCCACTAATAAAAAGCTGCCACTTTTGGTTCATCCCGTCGCACATGAATACTTTTTGGAAAAGTATTTCCAGGCATATCCGGATGAAAAACAGGCGCCCGCACCGACCAAATCCGTCGCCGAAGAAATGAAGGCCGGAACAACTCGTCTGACCGCCGCACAAATCAAGCGTGCAAGCGCCGCGGCCAAGGCATACATGGCCGCAAAGAAATCCATGGGGAAATAGCATGAAATTCAAACTGCTTTACTTTGGCGAAATACTGATAAATCCCAAAAAGCGCTCGCAGCATATATCCGACATACGGATGCAGTTTCACCCGCAGCTGAAAAAACTGGTCCAGCACAGCCCGTGGACAAACATGACGAAATACATGCTGCCGCATCCGGAAAAAAGTCCGCTGACTACGCGCCATATCGGCGGCATCGACTGGAACCCGATTATAACCCCTAATCTAAAGCTGCTGGCGGAACTGGATATCCAGATGCTGCACCCGGAAATTGTCGGGGTGGCGCGTTCCGACATAGACAACCGGATAAAAACGCTGCTGGACGGGTTGCGCGCCCCCCAGAACGAACATGAAATCGGTGAAAACACGCCGCGCGACATCGGGCCGATATACACGCTGCTTGACGACGACCACCTGATAACGAAACTGTCGGTAAACACCAGCCACCTGCTGGACACCGGCATGTTCAATCCGAACATAATAAAAAGTCCGGACACGATATTCATGATGATTGACGTCAACGTCCGCGTAGCGGAGGGAAATTTGGAAAACCTGCCGTTCATGGTTTAAAAAAACGCCCTGCGGGGCGTTTTTTTTATTGCCGCGACGCACGGCCATCCTATGACAATGCGGCGGTTATCTGGTCCTGCATCTGGAACGTGCCCAGAACCACCCATGCAATCATGGCCGACACCAGTAATATTCCCACGCTGTTCAGGGTGTTGGATATGGATTCCATTTTTCTGACCGACTGGTCCAGATAATCGTTTGCAACATGGGACAGGTTCTGGTCAAAACCGGCCATGTCGGCATATATAGTCAAGTCGCCGATTATTTCTGCATTTGGAAAATCGCGCCCGGTATGCTGCAACGCCATCCCCAGATTGTCGCCGTTTGCGACATAGCGCAGTGTGTCGTGCAGTATGCTGCGCAGATATCTGTTCGCACTGTCGGCCAGCATGCGCATCGCATCAGGCACGGTGATTCCAGCTGCAACCATCGCCGACAGCGCCATCAGCCATCCGACCGATATCTGAATCTTGTAAATATTCCACGGCGGCAGACTGTCGAACCGCGCGCGCATGCGTCCGGACCAGTTGGCCAGACTGAACCATATGACGGCAATCGCAATCAGCACGGCAACAACCACGACGTACCAGTATTTTATCGTAATCGCGGACAATGCGACCAGACTGCGCGCCATGCCGCGCCAAACCATGTCGCCGCCGGCAACCTCGGCCAGGGGGGGAACCAGATAAACGCCGACCATCACAACAATCCCGAACGTCAGCGCCAGCAGAAACAGCGGATACGCCACGGCGCCGCGCATCGCGCGCTTTATGCGCTGGGTTCCGTCAACAACACGCCCCACATTTTCCAGCGCAACAACCAGATTCGACAGATTGCCCGACGTAACCAGCAGCGTCTCTTCCGGCGGAACCCAGCCGCGGGTCGCTTCTGAAAAACTCATTCCGCGCTCCAGATTCTTCTGCCATTCGCGCATGACGATTGCAAACGGTTCACGCGGTTTGCGGCCGCCGTGGCTTTCTATCATCTCCAGCCGGCCCAGCGCGTCCATCAATGTAAAATCGTTGCGCAACAGCGACGCCAGTTTTCGCGCGGTCGCCATTCGCTTTTCCGTGTTCAGGCGAAACGACAGTTTTGCATACCACTTTTCCAGTCTGTTCATGTCAATATGCCCCCGGTCTGTCCAGCATTCCAACCCAGCGTTCCAATTCGTCGACCCCGATTATTCCCTGCAGCATCAATTCCGCCGCGGCCTCTTTCAATGTGCGGCCGTCCATTTCCTCCAGCCAATAACGAACCGCGCCATCGGTGTTTCCAGACAACGCCAGGGACAAAAACTCGCTGTTGGTTATTATTATCTCGCCGGCCTTGATACGTCCAATGGTTCCGGTTCCGTTGCACTGTTCGCAACCGGCGCCGCGAATGTAAACCTGGCGCAGCCCCAGTTCCCCGAACGCGTCGCGCACACGTCCAAATGCCGGGTTTTCCGGATGGTCGGCCAAACGCTCGCGGCAGTGCGGGCACAGCTTTTTAAACAGCCGCATCGATATCAGCCCGCGCATCAGCGTTTCTTCTTTCAGCTTGAACGGCTCTATCCCCATGTCCAGCAATCGCGTCAGCGCGGCAAGCGCGGAATTTGCGTGCAGCGTCGTCCACACATTGTGTCCCGACAGTGCGCCGCGAACCGTCAATTGCGCCGCGGCCAGCGTGCGGATTTCCCCGACCATCAGCGTGTCAGGGTCGCTTCTAAGCGCCGCAGCCAGCGCCTCGGTATAGGCGTCGTCGCGCTGTTCTTCGTTCATGGCGTTGGTAACGGGCATCTGGTGGGCTCCGAAAATTTTTTGTTCAACCGGGTTTTCCACCGTAATCATATTGATTTCATAATGACGCTCTTTCAGCATCATGGACATGTTGCGAACCAATGTCGTCGATTTACCGGAACTGGTCGGGCCGGCGACAATGACCAGACCTGTTGGAAACGAACGCATCCGCATCAGCAGTTTTTGTTCGTATTCGCCGAATTCCTGTTCTGTTTTGATTCCTTCGGACGGATTGTCGTACAACAGACGCATCACGACATAACGGCTGCCGAATGCAATCGGGTTGAACTGCATTCGGATACTTAAAATCCCGGCCGGCAGATACAAATCCTTGGTCCCGCGCAGCGGCGTGCGGCCGTCCTTTTGGGCCGACTGGTATTCGTTCTGGGCATAGTTTGCGTTGGACATGTCCGCGGACGCAAACGCGGCGCGCACGAACGACTCTCCCCATCCGGCGTTGTATTCCAAGACGGGCTGCATGCTGCCGTCGATACGGAAATAAATGGTTGTTTGGTCGGCGACCTCTATGTGAATGTCGGACACTTTCTGCGCGGCAGCCTTGGCGATTATGTCGACAAAATCCTTTTGCATCTGGTTGTCGTAATCACGCGCGGCGCGCGTGGCGCCGCCGATGCGCATTTCATGTGCGCGATAAATCCCCGACACCAGCCCCAAATCTGAATAAAACGGCGTGCGCACAGTACGGCCGCGTCTTTCCAGCAAATCCAGAAACGCCAGCACGCGCCCGTCATATCGGTGCGTGCGCGATATTATAACCTCGCCGCCGGAAAAATAGGCGACCAGGCTCTGCATATCCTTTGACAGTTCCATTTCCCCGCCGGCCGCCGTCATAAGACGGTTTCCGTTTGAAAACAGATAGTCGATTATATCCGTGGTCTCCGCATTTTCCATGCCGGCGGGCACCGACGGCTTTCGCGCGGCGGCGTCAGCAGGATTTATGATGTCTATTTCAGAATTTGCCATTTCGCGCCCGTCCGGTTTTTTATCTGTTGCTGCTGATGTTGAGTGTCTGGATGTCCCCGTCGCTTTCCAGCACCACGCCGTCGTCCAGCGATATCGATTTTACTGTATATCCGTCCAGCGTCTTGCCAACCGAAACCCTTTTGTTCTGGCCGGTGTTCAAATCTTCGACCGTTGCCTGCAGCTGGGCGCCCGCACCGATAACATTGACCAGTCTGTATTTTTCCGTCAAATCAACACCGGCTGCGTCGTTGGTGGATACGGCGACGGACACTTTTCTGGGCGCGGCATCGGCCGCGTTTTCCAGCGCCTCTTTCTCACGCGCCAGACGGGCCGCCTCGGCCTCCAGCTTGGCCTTTTCAGTTTCTATTTCCTGCTGTTGTGCCTCGGCGCGGCCGGACAGGGTGTCTATCTCCATATGCAGTCTGATTTTTTCCGCCGCCAACCGGTCCAGTTCCAAATCCAGCTGCGCGCGTTCCTTTTCCAGCTGCATCAGCACCTTTTCCTGTTCCAAATCCGTTATCTGCTGAAACAGCGAGCCTTCGACCCGATAATCGGCCACAGCCGCGGCCGACAATTCATCCATTTCCGCGTCCACATCGTCGGCGGCGCGGGCACCCGACACAGATACCGCCGCAAACATCGCAACAAACAACAAACTAAATTTATTTTGCATATATTATCACCTCATAGTTCCATGTGCGCCCGGACGCGTTCCACTCGCACCCGGTCATGTACACGCCGCCGAAATCATCAAATATCCGCATAAACTGCATCGGCGTCAGCTTTGATGCGGCCGCAACCTCCACTATGTTCAAGGTGGCGGTTTCAATTCCGTTTGAAACGACGTCGGCGACAACCTCTATTTCAACCGGTGTGTCTATGGACTGGAACGCCGTCATCACGGCGCGCGCCACTGTTTGGGCGTCGCGTTCGTCCTGGGATGCGACCGTCGCCAGCGCCGGCAGCGCCGCGCGCACAATCAGTCTATCTTCGGACATTTCATCGACAATGGCGGCCGGCATCAGCCCCGGCGCGATTTCATAAAACTGACCCAGGGTGCCGAACCCGCGTTGGAATTCCGCCGATGCGGTCGCCTCGCCACAGGATGCGGACGTCTGGGTCCAGCCGGCGACCGGCTGCATTAAAAATCCGATTGCCTGATAACAAAGACGCGCGCGCGCCGCCGCATCCGGCAAATGTTCGTACGGCATCACCAGCGGCGCCACCGGCTGCTTTTGAATTTCAAATTCCTGGTCCAACTGTTTGTTTTTTTCCTCGACCTGGCGCTTGTACTCAGCAACCAGTTCCGGGTCGATGTCCGCCATCTGGGGGCGCGGCGCCATCATTTGCGAAATCGGACCGCGGAACATCACGGCCAGCGACACCGCAAAAATCGAAAGCAGCACCACCGACACGGCCACGGCGCGAAACCTGCTTATCGGACGCAGCAGTGCGCGCACACGCCCGCCCATCAGTTCGGACAAATCGCGCTCAATCGACCGGGGCATTCCCCACGCGCCGGGTGCAATCATAACGCCCCAGTCCGGAATTTCCGACAGCTTTGAATACTGGGCGCGCGCGTCCTGGGCGTTTTCAAAAATCTTGTCTTCCAGTATTATTCCGTTTCGCACCGCGACCAGATAGTACGCGCCGCCGGCCGCAAACACGGCCAGCATGGACGAATATTCCGGAAACGCGTCGACAATTTCCGCGGCCGCGGCCGGCATGCCGGTCTTTTGACCGACGCGGCGCGACCCCAGTCCAACCATCGCACGGTATTCCGTATAAAGGTTTAATTTGCCGTCCACGCCGCGCGCCAGCGCACGCGCATAATTGCGCGCGGACTGTCCGACGCCCACGGGCTGCCAGAACAGGCCGACGGCGTACTTTCTTCTGTTAACCGATATAACCTGGGTTGCCAATTTCTCTCTCTGCTTGTTTTAAGCAATTATAACACAAAGATGCGTTCGCGGCAAAACAAAAAACCGCCGCATATGCGGCGTAAAATATTTAGCGGCACTGACCGTACATGGAATTGCACCCGCCGTAATTCGAATACGGCGCCAACGTGGCCGAACCGCCGTCGCGCGCGGTGCGAACACTGCGCGGATGCGGACAATCGTAAACGTTCGCCACCAGCACAAAAGAACGTTCCGGCCCGAATATCACCCATTCGTTGGGACGCGTGCGCTGGCTGGTTATCCAGTATGCGTTTCCGGGACGCGCCTGGTCCGCGATTCTGTTTTCCATGTATCTGCGGGCGTCGTCCGCGTCGTATACGGAAACCTCTGATTCCAGCTTGTATAAAAATGTGCAGCCCACAGGCTCCGCATCCAGCTGCGTTAAAAATTCACTGCCGTTTTCGTTCTTTATCATTCCGCCGCACGCCGCCAGCGACAACAGCGCCGCAAAAATTAAAAACTTCTTTTTCATCTTTCCTGGCCTTTTTATCAATTCATTTCGACTATATCATAATTTGCCGGATTACTGAACAGTTTTTTCAACACCAGATTGTTCATCGCATGGCTGCCCTTGTACGATTCCAGCCGCCCCGCGACCCATCCGCCCGCAGTGTACATGTCGCCTACGGCGTCTATGATTTTATGCCGCACGAATTCATCCGGCCACAGCACCGGGTTCAGCGTGCCGTCCCCCCCGTCGTTAAGGGCGATAACGTTCGTTTCGTCCGCACCGCGGCCCATGCCGCGCGCCTTTAGATATTCCCATTCGGAATATTTCCCGAACGTGCGGGCGCGCGCAATGTCGCGAACAAATATCTCGACCGCGGCAGCAGAACCGTCGAACGAATATTCAAACGACTGGTCGCCGATTATCTGTTCACGGTAAATCAGTCGTGCGCTGATTTCCAGCGCGCCGCCGCCGTTGGGCGACAGCTTAACAAAACCGTCGTTTTTGCGGCCCGTGATTAAATTCATCAGCCACAACTTGAACCGCACAGCTCTCGGCAGCGTGCGCGTTATTTCCCGCGCATGCGCCACGACCGGCCGGCGGACAATTATTTTGCGCATTTCGCCGCGGCGCCCGGCCGCCAACGCCAGCGCATCATAAAACTGCGCCGCACTGCCGTCCAGTATCGGGGTTTCCGGGCCGTCAATTTCTATAACCGCACTGTCTATCCCCGCCATGAACAGCGCAGCCATCAAATGCTCTATCGTCTGGACATGCGCGCCGGCCGGATTTCCAACCGTCGTGTTGCGCATGCGCGTCTCGCCTACATTGTCAAATGTCGCGGGAATGCGCGCGCCGTCCAAATCCGTACGAACAAAAACAATCCGACCGGCGTCGGACGGTTTGACCGTAATCGAAACCGGGGCGCCCGAATGAATGCCGCGCCCCGACAGACGCACCTGTTTTTTTACCGTCGTCATTTCAGCTTCTCCTTCAGCCAATCAAAAAACAATTCGTCAATCTGCGTTTCCAAACGCGCGTATTTTATTTTGTCGCGCGCATACTGCGGCAACCGGACCCAGTCCTTTTCCGTTGTAATCAACGCGGCCTTCTTGCGCGCGGCCAGTGCGAACAACTTTTCCAAATCTGCGTCCGTATACTGATAGTGATCCGCGAACGCGCGGCGCGCAACCACGTTGTCCAGCGCGCCAAAGAATTTTCCCGGATATCCGATACCCGCAAACGCAACCAGTTTTTGCTCCTCGTCATAGGGGCTGACGGTTCTGTTTTTCGCGCGAAAAACCGGCACACCCGCAGGCAGCAAAAAATTCTTTCGACGGCGCGCACCACCAATGACAATTATGGCATCTGCGCGCGCGGTGGCCTTTTTACAATCGCGCAGCGGCCCGGCCGGCAGCAAAAATCCGTTTCCATACCCCAGCGATTCATCAAAAACCAAAATGGATACGTCCTTTTTTATCGACGGATTCTGAAACCCGTCGTCCATGATAATCGGGCCTTTGTCGTCCGCCTGGCGGTTCAGCAGCATTATATTGCTTTTTCTGTCGCCGGTATGCACGCGTATTCCGTCGCGCGCCAGCATTGTGGCCTCGTCCCCTATGTTTCCGGTTTTCGCACTGCCCTTGTACCCGCGCATTACCACCGGCGCGTCCAGTCGGTTTGCAATTGCGCGAACAATCGGCGTCTTGCCGACGCCGCCGGCCAGTATATTGCCCACGCACACAATCGGCCGACGCGACGAATACGCACCAATGCGCCGGAAAAAGTACACCACGCGCCCCGCCAGATAGTAAATCCACGACACCGGCACCAACAGAAACGCCAGCGGCGTTTTGCGCATGAACCACCACGGAGTTTTCATCTTTTTTCCTTTCTCTTGTTTTTCTTTTGCGCCTTTTTGGCGGCGCGCGCATCGCGCATATCCTGCTTAAACTTGTGCGCGGTCAAATCCTGTTCCACCACCGGCAGGCCGAATTCCGCATCCATCTCGCGCTGCTGGCGAACCATGTATTCCTCCAGCTGGTGTCTGGCCTGTTCGAATTCGTCGGGCGTGGCGCGCGGCTTGATAAACATCGGCTCGCCCACCTTGCAGGTTATTTTGGAAAACGGCATTGCCACCAGATATCTGTCCCAGCGCTGTTGAAACCGGGCGCGCGACGCGGAATAACATACCGGAATAATGGGCGCGCCGGTCATCTTGGCAAAATACAGCGCCCCGTCCTGCACCCGCAGGGACGGTCCACCTGGCCCGTCTGGCGAAATACACAGTGAATGATCACCGGCACGCAAAACGCGCACCCCCGCCCGCAGCACTGATATGCCACCGTCGGATGTGCTGCCGTAAATCGGTTTCAAACCGAACATCCGCTGCAGCTTGGCCATCATTCGTCCATCGCTGTGGCGCGACGCGACAGCGTATGCGCGCATGCCACCGATTGCGATAATTGGAGACAACATCATGCTGCGCCCGTGCCAGAACACAAAAATAGCAGGTTTTCTGCGGTACTTTTTAAATGTTTCGTAATTGGTTATCTTCTTGCGCGATGTCAGGTACACACTCCAAATCATGACGGCCATCAGCCCCGCCACCAGCCATTGTATCGGCGGCATGTGCAGAACCGGTTCCCAGAATCCCTTCCAAATTTTTCTAAACGTTTTGCTCATATTGTTCTTCTCTTGCCATTATAATAAAATGCCGATAAAAACATAGCAGCAAAAAAATTATAATTCAAGGCGGATAGGCCCGAATTCCCAATATTATTAAAAATAGATTGACAGTCCCATAAAATGATATATAATGGCAGCATTCCATCGCGGAGTAGAGCAGCCCGGTAGCTCGTCAGGCTCATAACCTGAAGGTCTGTGGTTCAAATCCACACTCCGCAACCAAGATTTTCCGCAGAATCCTGCGGATTTTTTATTGTTTTTACTCCCAAAATTTCAGCCCTATTTTGACCCTTTTGCTACCTATTTGCTACTACAGGGATTAACTTTTATTATGCGATTTACTTGAATATTAAGCTTTTGTCCGTTAGCGTGACTATATAAATACAACCAAAAATACAGGAAATTATTATGACAGAAGCACAAAAGCTATTCCAATCAATTCGTCCGCCGTTTTACGATTTTATATTGGATCAAACCGCTTTATGGGAAGATTTGGACTATCAGGCGGTTGAAATCCAAAAACAATTTCCACAAGATATGGCAATAGACATTATGATACCCGGATGGCGAGATTGGTTAATCACCCCACAAGACACAGCATCTGAAGATATAAAAGAAAAACATCAGGCTATTTTAAACGGATACGAAAATGAATTATCACGAATCTCTGAGGCCTTAAATCTCTCAAATCTCAGTCACGACCAACAATCAAACATTTGCGCCAAAGCCATGGAGGCGGCCATGCATTATCACGCCCGCCAAGTCGAACTTATCCTACAGTCAAATTCACCATAGACTTTAAAGAAAACCAAAAACAAAATACAACAACAGATAATTCGTGATTTTGAAACGAACAGAAAAACTATTCTGTGCGGTGAAATATTGATCAAAATAGCCATGTACGGTGACTTTTTATTCAGAAACAACGCGCACACAGCCAACGTTGAAAATACGTTACCCTTTAATGCAACAACCCAGAAAGACCTAACATGTTTAAAATGGCAAATTGAAAAATTACACAAATCGCTATACGGCATTATCAACCAAGACAAATCAAAAAATAATTCACGAAAAATCCAAGAAATAGCCAAACAGCTTTGGCTAGAATCTGGCAAAGAACGTTCATTTACCGAAGCGATCAGACTAAAAGCCGAATTAGCAAAAAAAGGTATAAAACGAAGTGAACAAACAATTCTCAACTGGATTTACCTGTGGTAATTATTCTCGATAGCTAGCTAGTATATTCATTAGCTAGCTAAATTTTTTATTTCTCGCCTTTTTGCAAAAGCTCCTCAATATTGCGATCAGTTGAACAAACCGAACAAAAGGAGCTAAATATGACAGACAGTAATTTAATGTCTCAAAATGATGTAGCTAAGTACATACATTCAACTGTGGCCAGTATGAATTCAATGCGCCATTATGGACGTTTGGACATTCCATACGTAAAAATCGGGAACCGCATCAGATATAAAAAATCAGATGTTGATGCCTGGATAGATGCACACACCATCAACCCCAACAAAAAGGAAGATGGCGATGTACAAGCTTAATAAGATTTCCTATATGGCGTGCTATACAATGGATGAGGCCGGCGCCCTTATCGACCGTTCGGCCAGAACTATACGCGCATTCGTCGCAGATGGTATGCCAACAATCGACGATGGTAAACCTACCCTTATCCGCGGATACGATCTGATAAACCATCTGCGAACCAAGAACCGCGTTACCAAGAATCCGTTAAAAACCAATGAAATGTATTGCCTGCGTTGTCGCGAACCGATTGTTCCGCTAAACAACAATGTCACAATGCATGAAACAGGTACCAGTTTAAAGCTAAGCGGTATATGTCCATTATGCGGCAAAGTGGCAAACAGGGCTTATAAAATCAGTGCAAAAGACCTGTTATCGGGTACTTTCCATATCGTCGATGATTTGAGTATATACGATTCTGTCACCTCCCCTTCAGATTGCCGCATTCAGGAAATCAGTATTCCACAACATCCGACACCAGAAAAAGAGGGACAATTATGTTTTCAACTATAAAACAAAAATCCCCTGCGCCGCTTCCAGCAAGAAATGATCGCAAGGGACATAAATTCACATACTCCCAAATGAATATGCACCAATATTTTATGCATGTTTCATTGGGTTGTCAAACAAAAGGAGCATATAATGACAACCATACTAACCGATGAAAACCGCGCACAATACAATCCGACAAATGAACGGATAATAAAGCAATATTTGGAACATATCCGCAACACCATCGGTGCCGACGATAAAACATTGAATGCGTTACACAAATCCATACGTTGCTTCGAAGTTCTGACGGATTTCGCACCACTTAACACTTTCAATGCCGACCTGGCAAAACAGTTCAAAACCAAAGTCCACGAACTGGAACTATCGGCTAGTTATCTGTTAAGAATCAGTCGCGACGTCCAAAACTTTATCCATTGGCTTGCACATGAGCCGAAGGGACGCAAGGTTAAATATAACGATGCCGACTACCTGAACCTGACAACAAACGAAACTAATCGCGCCCGTGCATCCGGTTATAAACCACATCATGAGTACGATACACTGTTACAGATTGTGCGTAACATGCCTTCTGAAACGATACTGGACCAGCGCAATCGGGCATTGGTTGCACTTATCATCCTGTCCAGTCCGCGTATCAGCGAGCTAACACATCTGCGAATTGATTCTTTGAAACAAGAACGGGCATCCGGCGCGTATTTCCTGGATATAAACCCCAGGTATGTAAAAGGCGTAAAGTTCAACAAAGCACGCCAGCCGACCCTGCTTAATATCCCAGACCTGCGCAGCTTTGTCTTGGATTGGATAGAACATCTGAAAACGAACGAAGGCTTTAAACCCCAAGACCCGATGTTTCCGATGATACAAAGTACGTTTGCCGAAAACATGCAGTCATGTCGCACGGTTCAGAAAAAGCCAATATCGGTAAACACAACCAACCGAATATTCAAAGATGCCTGTCTGGCAGCAGGATATGAATCATACGGTGTCCACAGTGTTCGTCGAACACGGGTCCGCTTTATGGAACAACAGACCGCCGATGAACGAATGGTCGCCACCCAACAAGACCTGGGTCATAACAGCCTTGGTACGACCCGATGCAATTATGGCAGTCTGCCCCCACCGCTACAACACAAAATTATGCACTCAATCAATGTAGAAAAATGGGAATAGAACAATGAACACCTATTACTTAGGACAAACAACAAATAAAGCAAAGGAGAAATATATGGAACTATCAAAAAAACTCTGCCCGGAATACCGTCGGAATCTTGTCGAAATGGGAAGAAAATACATAAACGATAAGTATTATGCGAAATATATCGACAAAACGAACTTGGCTTCCAAGGATGTGCAATGGTTTCTGGATCAAATGGCATTCTGCGATAAAAAACTATACCAAGCATCCCGTACAAACATCATGTCCAACAAAAAACGCCAACAGTTTGAATATTGGCAAAACCAAAGAAAACGCTACGTCACAAACTTAAGTATCCTGGTATATAAAAATCATTGTGTACGTACCCTAAACAAAATCAACAGAATTATATATGGCGATGAAGCCGTCATTATTTTCGAAAATTGAAGGACATTAACAATGATTTATGCGTACTATAGAGTTTCGACTTACAAACAAGATTACGAAAGCCAGAAAATCCATATTTTTTTGCTCTGAATCAATTGGTTGCCCACATCAAAACGCCCCATCAAGAATCGTGGAGGCGTTTTTCGTTAGTTCGTTGATTTTCTTTTCCTCTCAAAAAAATGCCTGTGTACCAATGTTCAGCAATATGTAAAAATCCTCGGCGGTCTTGCTGTTCCGGTTCACCGTCTGACCTTCCAGTATCACAAGGCCAGCACCAATGCACCAGCCTATGATGGCGATGAATGCGAAATTCGATATTGCATCTCTTATCCCTGATCTGCAAGAAAAGGTATCGTCTTGCCGGCCATTTTCATCATGCTGGCAATAACGTTTTTCAGCGCAGTTTAAGATCGATCAATCGGCTATTTATTCAAAAATCCCTGAACCACATCCAGCAATCGCACCATTGCCATCGTGTCCTGACCACAGTATTCGCTCAGGTTGGCCATCATTGCCGCCGTCTGAGCAGGCGTCTGTTTTCCGGTCATGAATGCCAGGAATTGTTCGCTGGCCTCGGTACCGTTGTGAATTCCCAGATTCGCATAGGACATTTCCGGAACAAATGCAGGCAACGTTTGTTTGATGGATGCACTGCCGCACTGACATGGCCGGTACAGGCCACGGTTCCGAAATGGCATCAGCAAGTCCACCATCCGGTTATTTATCGCCTGCAGGGCGTCTGCGTATTCTGGGAAATCGCTTGCCATTTCACTGTTTCGGCCCTGTTCAAAACCTTGGTTGTACACAACGACGGAACCTGTATCGCCTGTAATTTCTATCAGTCTTTTTATCAAGCCCGGGCGCGGATCTGTCCCGGCATCTGCATGCAGGTATTCATAGTGTTCCAGCGCGCCACCCGGTTCACGCTGCACGTGTAATGAGAATTGAAAACAGATTTGCTGATATGGTCGCGAATTGTCAAACATCGGCACCGCCGGCATGATGGATTCATAGTCCAAGAAATACAGCGGCCATTTCAACCTTGCTGTAAAATCGCGCAGGATGTCCGGATTGATTACGTCCATGTTGTCCAAAAATGCCTCTATATCGCCCGGATGCATCTGCTGGTCACGCATTGCGGCCGGGATATCTGCCAGATTTGCACCATAGGCCGCGTATATTTCGTCTGCCAGCGCACCCCTGAATGCATCAAAGACCGAATATTTTGGCACGCTGTGCCAGCAATGTGCCTTGTATCCGCATTCATAGAACTTGTTACACTTGGTTTTGGATATCGCAATACCCAATTCCGGTCCGGCCAGTATTGCCCGAATACGCGCCACCTCTGCCTGAACGCTGTCTGGATCCTGCAGCTCTTCGGTCACGTCGTGCAAAGCGAATAACTCGTCTATGTCCAACGCGCCGTAACGGACGTATTCTGGATTCAACGTCAATATAAAGCAGTTCTTTATTTTGACCCCGCACCGCGTGAAAACGTATCTTTGGAACGATGCGTCTATGATGTGGTAATCGTGCGGTCGGGTGGTGGATTTAACCTCTATAATATCCCAGGTGCCGTCATTGTTGTTGCGCAGAATGTCTGCCGCGCAGTATTCGCCCGTATCGGTGGCCAATGTCGCCTCATATATATACGGGGCGCCGGCACGGATTGCACTCTGGGTTTGCTGTACGGCGACGGCCTCCCACGGTTTTGCGGTGATTGTGGTGCCGCCGGGGAATCTGCTTTGCGCCAAGATGCCTATTTCCATTCCGCGGTCCAATATCGCCTGATTCATGTCTACTTGCAAATCCTTGCGGTACTTTTTAAACCACAGGGCATTCGGGCATTTAACCCCCAGCACGTAATCAGATTTGGATATCTTGAACATATATAGCCACCTTATTCAGTTACTTTTACTCCAAGCCTGTTTAGCTTTCCTATTACTGAACTACGACTACGATTTAAGACATTGCCTATTTCGGATGCAGACTTGCCTTGTTTTGCTAGTTTCAACATCGTTTTAATATCGGCAGCAGTCCACGGCGTTATTACTGAGGGCGAAGCTTTTCTAGGCATCGAATTTATTGAAGGAGCGACTCTAGAAATATAGTCTTTCAGATTTTTATAGCCACAGTTTACAGGTGTGCCGCCAGCCTCTAAAAACGAACGCAAAATCTTTGCTCGTGTTGGGTGTTTAAGCTTATTTAATGCTTTCTGCTCTATCTGCCTTACTCGTTCACGTGTAACCCCAAGCGACTCCCCAACTTCTTCTAAAGTTTGTGCCTCACGAGGACCTATCCCATAGCGATACATTAAAACCATTTGGTCTTGGGGCAGTAATTCTTGGAACAATTTATCAACAACCTGTTTTAACTCATTTCTTGAATATAATTCTACAGGGTCATTCCAATCGGCATCGATCAGATCAAATATTTTAAACTCATGCCCTGTCAGTATATTCAAGTATTCCGTTGCCTCTGCCAAAGAGCAATCCAGCTTTGTCATAATTTCATCTTTGAGGGTCTCGCACTCGTTTTTTCGCTTCTGCCCCATACACTCTTGGCAATAATGTTCATCTACGATGGTATATATTTTATACAGATTTTCTTTTATATGATATGGCACATCAAACATTCGACCCTGCGGCAGGTCGCAGTTCCTGGTCATAAGATTCATTATGGGTCTTGTCACGAATGCAGGGAAAGAGTTGTATTCCGATGTATCAAACTTTTCTATTGCTTGGATTAGCCCAGCGCATCCCTCCTGAAATGCATCTAAAAATGATAAATTATATGTTTGGTAATATTGCCAGGCTGTTCTTAAAACCTGACGCAAATACATATCAAATAAACGTTGGTATGCCCACGCATTATTGTTGTTTATTTGCGGAAACAGTTCCTGCCATTCGTTCTTTTGTGGGGGCTGAACCTTCTTTATGTATTTTATAAGGCTCTTTGCCTGAGGGAACTCTATCAAAATCTTATTAAATAATTCGTTATAATCGATTTTGCTTGCGTCATATTCTTCTTTATCGTCCTTCGGTGGGTTACGAATAATAACTCCCATTGACAACAATTTATCTGTCACGATTCCTGTATCCATAATGGACAAAGAATGTTCTGTGGCGTAATCAAACAACTCGTCTTCCGTTAGGAACCCTTGCGACTTATATTTATTGAATAAGAATTCAATCACTGTGTCCATAGCGTTTGATTATACTAACCCCTAGCAGAATGGCACAGTTCAACAACATCTTTTGCTGATAATGCTTGATACCATCTTTCCTCTACTTCGGTGATCAAATCGTACAAGTTATGTATGTAATCTTCTGGTAGTTTTGCTGGCTGATATACCTTTTCGTGCAAAACCTCAACGCCACCACGCACATACTGATCGAAACGTTCCATATCGCCTTCGGATCCTTCCTTGCCGCAATCCCTGAACGCCTTGTTTATACGTTTATCTAGTTCTGGTTCGTATTCCTTATCCAACAGCATTATCAGACGGTATACGAATTCTAGGTGCGAGTCTTCTTTAATCATTTTCTCGGCTAAAATATTTGTTTCCGAAACTTGTCCTTCGACCTTTGTGGTGTCCAAATCGGCTCTGCGACCATACATAAAACCAACAATGGGGGCCAGCATGTACACAGCCATGTTGGTTTCAAATATCTTATGCTCTCTGTCAATCGGTGAAGTTAACTGCTTGACCGCATTAGCGTGTTTCCCTCTAAAATGATAGTCTTTTCTAAACAACATGATTTTACTCCATTATCGTTGTTTCAAATTCATCGACTTTGCTGAATTTGTACCGCTTGCCAATCCTTGCACCTAGGTTCTTTTCTGCTAAATCTCCATCGGTGTCCTTGATGAAAATAATGACTTGTTCGGCAATCTTTGGCAGAACATCACAAACTGTTCCGATGCGTTTTTTATCAAACGCTGACAAAGGGGCATCCATAACCAAAGGATACGCCTCTGACGATGCGCTTTGGTTCTTTTTATTCATTTCTATAACCCCAGCAATAAATGCAAAGATGATAGAAATGCTTTGTGCTGTTGATGTTTCTATGTCATCACCGGCAGCGGTGGTATAGCCATCCGCCGTCAGTTCCACATTGTATTTTTTGTCCAGGGACAATGAAAAACCACCAGCATATATTTGTTTGAAGATCTCGTTAATTGTTCTGGCCAGTTCTACACGGGTCTCGTCTTCCTTCCTGGTATACTCATCCTTTAGCATGTCATAGACATATTCTGCATAGGTTTTATACCGTTCAATTTCTTTGTTCTTCTCGTTACTTGATACCAATCCGTGCAGTCTGGTTTCCGCTTTACTTTTATCGTTTTCCTTCTGACCTTTTTCCTGATTCAAAGTCGCTAGTTCGTCTTCCAGTCGTTTCAAATCCTGCTCATACGACAAACATTCCTGTTGCAGTCTACCCACGTCTTTCGAGTTTTTCAGCTTTTCAGATACGTTTTTTTCTCTGATTTCCAGCTCGCCGCGGGTATCATCATAGCTAACAATAAATCTAAACTTATCCTTGATTTCTTCCATGAAATTACTAGTGGGACCTGCCTTCTGTTCGCACATGGTGGTAAAATCAGAAATCAATGTACCGATGGATTTTGGCGGAATAAAATCTCTCAGTTTATTCAGCTCATTGTAATGTTCGTCTCCGACTTCTATTTTATTTCCACAGATGCACACGCCTCTCTTTATCAAGTAATCAATTGTGCGTGCATGAATGTCTGGTATACCTTTATCCAGCTTTTCAGCATCCTTTAATTGAGTAAGCGCGTCTTTCATCAACGTTAACGCAAAATAATTTCCAACACGTTCTGTATTAAAATATCCCAAGAACAGTTTAATTTTTGCGCTGCGATCTGCGTCCAGGTCTTTCAACTTTTGTTGTAAATTCAGTCTTTCTTTTTGCAACTCTACCGTGCTTTGGTTTTGCAAAATCAAATCACGAAGTTCATATATTTTATCCTGGTCTATATTCTTTGAAGCATCTATCTGTTCCAGTCGTGCATTGATTGCGTTGATACGGTCAGTATATGCGTTAATTTCATCTTTCAACTTTTGCATTTCGCTATTCGCATCGCACGAATAGCTATTTGCATATGAACGAATGACCGAATTTATACCGTTTTCTTTCAGGTGTTTTAATGCTTCAACATAAGAATTTAAGCCCAACAAACTTCTAACAGCCTCGGCGATATCCTTACTTCTGCCACTATGAATGTCCTTACTCATTTTTTCTATACGTTCACCATCAAAGAAAAAGTATCTCGACAAATCAGCCGGCAGAATTTCTTTCATCTTAGAATCTGCCTCTAATTCAGGAATAAATTTAACATTCCCATCTTTATCTTTGATTTGGATGGTGAACTTGCAGGCCCCATTTGGCAAGACTTCGCCAGCATTGTTCATCTTGTATTTCTGACGTCTTGTTACGGTGTATTCTATATCATCATGTGTCAGTTCAACCGCGACCTCAACATTTTTTTCATCACCAGGGAGCAAAGATGCGGCAACTTTACGAGATAATAATTTCGTGTCTTTGAAATCCGTGTCACCATACAAACACCATCTGAATGCCTGTGCAAATGATGTTTTTCCGGAACCATTTTCCCCCATCATAATCGTTACGTTTCGATCCTTGTGTGTAGAAAACGAAACAATCTGTTCTCCATTAAACTGGCGAAAATCTTGAAGACGCAAGGACTTTAATAACATTTCAGTTCCTCCTGTATGAGATTCTGGATCTCTTTTACCATTTGACTATCGCTTTTATTCTTAGTCTTGATGTTAATAGTTTCCTTGCTTATCAACTTCATTGCAATACGTCTGGCTATTGCCGGATCAATAGCAACCCCATTTTTTTCTATTTCAGGCATCATAGTCCTCCTCAAGGTTTACTGCGAAATCATCTATTCCGTATGCTGTTTTTATTTCTTCCATGATCTTCTTGGCCTCGGCTTTATTTAAGGCTATTTTTGCAAACTCTTCGGCTCTGTCAAGTTCTCGTTTAACCAACGACAATTCCATGTGCCGCTGCTCTTCCATAAGATACGATGCTTTAGCCAGAGGTCTGGGCAGTGTTATAAAATCATAAATTTCGGCATAATCCTTGCCCTCAAACTTTCTCAAGACACGTCCACGTCTCTGAATGTATTCTTTTGGATTGGTGGTACTGGCCAAGATAAAGGCTTTTTTAATTGCAGGAATATTTACCCCTTCGTCCAGACACTTGATGGCAATCAATGCCTGCAGGTTTTTACCCTCGGCAAATTCGTGTTGCAGAACCTGCCTCGTTTGCATATCTTCTTCAGATGTAAATCTGGCGGTCTTCATGTTCAGACCATTTCCCAGCAAATTGGATACTTCTTCTATCTGTCGAATGTCTTTTGCCTCGGTTTCAGACTTATCTTGATCCTCTTGTTTTGTTGATGTGGCCCCACAATAAACCAAAAGATGCTTATCGTCTTTGAATGGTGTTATAATCTCTACCAATTTTGCCAATTTATCTCGTGCGCCAGATACTATACGAGAACGTTTCAACGCAAGTCGTTTACCTCTCTCGCTTAATACACGCCGCCCCTCAAAATCAATCATACAGGTTGCAATCTCTTTTGATAGCTCAATGTACTTTTCAAGCTCTTCCTGGTTCAGATGCGTTATTACCGGATAATAGTAGTATGGTGTCAGCACGCCTTTTATGATTGCCTCTTCCAAGGTATACTCAATGCATTTATCGCCAAAGTATTCAAATAATGCGGCCGTACCTTCCTCATCATTATGCCTATCTATGGTTGCAGACAAAGCCAAACGGTAATCGTATTTTTCACGCAAAAGCCGCCTGAAGTTGGTAGCACCTGCGTTGTGGGCCTCATCCACAACAATCAATGTGTCAGCCTGTAGCTTGTCCAGCGCATCTTGAACCTTAGGCGTTGCAAATGTGGCATTTGTGCAAATAAACAAGAAAAATTCTCTGCCTTCCACCTCGGCTTTCTGTGTCCTGATGGCATTTTCCAGTAATTTTAACCAATCTTTTTGTTTGGATGCGCTATAGCCAATAATTGGCTTGATGTTGAATTTTTCAATATCTTCCACCCATTGTTCAACCAGATGCTGATACGGAACCACAACCAATACCGCCAGCTTGTTGTTCTTTTTCTGGCTCAATGTCGTGATGGCCTCAAGCGCAGTCAACGTTTTTCCTGTTCCGGTTGCCATATCGAAAACGCCACGATAACCAGCCTCAGCCCACTTTGCAATCGCATTTAATTGATATTCTCTTGGCGTAAACCAACCCGGTCTTTGAGGATAGTGTCGCGGCACCTCGAATATAGGATCTGGGTTCGAAGACTCCAGTTCTGGTGGCAGTAGTGGCGGCTTAGACCAATCCGGAACGCTGGTTTTGTATTTATCTATGAGTTCCTGTTTCAACTTTGGGAATTCTATGATTGTAACGCCTTTCTCTGTGTTATTCCAGATAGAGTCAAATGCTTTGCGTTTATCTTCCACACGACGTGCATCGCTTTCGGACTGCCACGAACAATAAACATCAATAGCCTCATAGTTTAACATCAGGCCACTGGTGGTCTCGTTCATCGACCCAGAAAAGGCAACAGTATTTCCTTCCGCATCGCTGATCAAACCCATTTTCTCGTGATACATACCTATGCGTTCATCTTGCTCAGTAAACGCAATTTTTATATCCAAGACGCCGTCTGCGATCAGATTTGCCAGCATATTCAGATGTTCTTTTTCAAAATCGTTTACAGGTTCTTTCAAGCTGTTATGAATAGCGTCTGCAATAACATCTTCACGTCTTTTGTAGCCCCTTTTGATAGCTTGAATGTCCTCATCGGAAAGTTTTGGCGATGCAACCAAACGAATTTTTCCGCCATTGTTTCTTAGCCCGGATATGCCAGCGATTATTTGAGCAAGTATTGAAGAAGAAAAAAATCCGACCGCACGATCATAAACTACAGCGCGAGACAACAAAGGGATGTAAAAATCCCTTGCTATCTTATGTACTAATGAACGATATTCGCGCCGAATGCTAACTTCCTGCAAACTCATATTTTTCTTTTTTGTTATTTTCACAGGAAATTATACCAAAAACACAAGAAAAATCAAATTATTTGCCGCAAGCAAGACACACTTTTGACTGTCCATACAACTCGTCTAAATCTACCTCATCATCATCTGGACGCAATGGATTGGATATTCGTTGCTTTTTTGCCCTTTCTAATCGCTTTTCATAATCCTGCTTTATTTGAGCTACACGTTCTGGTTTAGCCAACTCCTCTAAAGACTCCTTTTCAGACCAAGTAAATGGAGAACCGTGCTTTTCTGCAGTTTTTTCATATTGTTTAGCTTCTTCAAACGCTTCGGGATGTCTCTCTAATAAACCAACCCATTCAATTTTTCTTTGAAAAAAACAAAACGTACAACCGCTACGTGAACGCCATTTATAATAATCAGGTAATCCTAATCCTGAATAATTTAGTATGTTTATTACTCCACTTTTATCTATACCATTTTCTCGAAATGGCATCTTAACAATTAGGTTATCTTGACGGGACTGATATCCCTCTCTATATTCTTCATCAGATCTTATAGCAACGTAAGAATACACCGTATACCCATCCTTAAGAAAACCATTTACCCAACTTTCAAAAGGTTTCAATTTCATACAAATTGTACACCATCTCGCCTGTGCAGACGGCAGAAAATTATTATGCTGCATCAGCCAGAAATCAAAGTCTCTTTCTGGATTTAATCTCTGTATCGGTTTTCCTAGATAACCTTCCAACTTACTCAAAAAACTATAGACCTCTGGTAATTCCTTACCTGTATCCGTGAAGAAATATTCTATGTCGATTTCCGGATAATTGTCTCTCATATAGACAGCCAAGGCCGCACTGTCTTTTCCTCCAGATATACCCAACACATGTTTTACCTTTTCTTCAGACATTATTTCGTTCCTTGGTTCTTTTTCAACAATTCTATGCTTATTTCTGACAAAGCAGTGAGTACCAACGCATTGTCTTTTTCTTCATTTAGTATCTTTGCCAGTTTGTTTTTCAAAACCGCTACTTCCTTGGTCTTGGATGTCAGCAAGTCAAAATCACCCGAAATAACTTCGGCACTACCACCAATACCAGCAATAAAGGCGATTGCTTGTCTGGATGCAGATCTACCCTTGACCTTGGCATACAATTCCGCCTTCTTGAATTCTGTACACAGGCGCAAAATCTCTTTCTTGGCGTTCTCAATATCCAAATCAATCCATTCGGTTTGTGGCTTGTTTGAAGCCAAGCCAATTATTCCAGCTATATCCGCCGCAGTAGAATTAAATGTGGATAATCTGGCTGAAAATGCCTCTATACCAAAGTTGCCAGATACACCTTTGATGTTTTTAGCGCGTTCTCTCAATTGTTCCAGGTAGAACGGTGTTGCCAGAGGGATGTCCAATTCGCTTGTCATCAGTATTCCGATTGCTTGCAGCATCGCCGGATACACCTCTGATAACTCTGTCAGAGCGGTCTTTATCCCTTCATACATGTTTGCAGAAGGGAATAATTTTGGTAAATCTTCAAACAACAGTTTATTCGGATCATTGGCCGATTTTATCAACTCTCGCACTCGGACTGTTTGATTGGTTAATGTCTTTGTTTTTAATACCCAAGGATGCAGGCCGCGCACAAAAGACACCAGTTTTCTGGCCACATCCAACGGTTCTGTCAATTGTTCGGTCGTTCCGGTTTCCTGCAAGGCTTTTACAACCGACATGATTATATTATTTGACACATCATCAGCCCTGACCAGTTTCAACGAAATGCGTTTTGGGTCCTTGATCAGATAATCTACGAATAAATCATCCACCTTCGGGGTGTACATTCCATCTCGATATACCGCAATTTCTTTGGTTTTAGTTAAAATATACGACAGCAACAGAACTGTGTGCAATCCGTTTTTTATCCCAAAGGGTTCACTAGACCACATTGCATATACGTCTGCAGCGGTCTTAGAGAACGATGTCTTTAGAAATTCGTCTGTGCCTCGCCATAGATTGTATAACTCGCTATCCTTTTCGGGTAACGTATATCCCTTGTCAATATACAAACCTGTGTCTTGCAGTAGGATTTTCAGCAAACCTGCTTCCGTACTGAATCCAGATATACCCAAGTTTGATTCACCATTATTGTTAACCATAATCTTGAGTAATTTATTCAATGCTGTATTTGCGCTAGCTGATGGTTTATTCTTATTTACAAGCTCACTTTTGATCTTTGGACAATATTTGTACTTTGTTTCACAAATATCGGATGCCAGTGCAGACAGTTTACTCGTAGGGACATTAGTAAATATTGCCTTCTGATAAGTCCAATCAGCCCCCTGAATCACCTCTTCAAGACGAATACTTAGCAGATCTGATACGATATTCAATCTATCTTCAACAATCTTCTGGGCAATCGTATCCCCAACAAATCCTGGTAATGTACTTTTTTGTATCCATTCTAACGCAAGCAATTCTCGCAAATGTTCGTGTATCAGTCTGGCATTTTTTGCCACACTAAAGAAGACAGGCAAACTATATTTATCTTTGTTCCTTTGCAAGACCATCTCGCATTGTTTTTCTTCTACCTTACCATTCGGTAACAGTATACAAAACAATCCAACTGCATTGGTGTTTTTGCACGCATTCTCAATAGTCTGCTTGTAATCTGGCACTGATGTCAAAACCACATCAAACCATCGCATAGTCCCGAATTGGTGGTAGTATCTTTTC
Source organism: uncultured Alphaproteobacteria bacterium (assembly GCA_947054455.1). Classification (GTDB taxonomy): domain Bacteria; phylum Pseudomonadota; class Alphaproteobacteria; order Rs-D84; family Rs-D84; genus Enterousia. The sequence goes on along the minus strand of CAMRWN010000001.1, from coordinate 262,676 downwards.
GCAATCACAGGTTTAAACGACACTACTTCTGCCAGTTTTGATGTTTCTAATCCTGCTACATGTTTGAAAGCCTCTCTGAAAGCAGCATCTATATCAAAATCACTACCTTCAAATATTGAATATGCGCCTTTATGGGCTTTGAAGAGAATTACCGATGCGCCCTCTAAGTCTTTTATGATCTTATCTAGTTTCTTTTGATCATCAAACAAGTATTTCAGCAATTCTTTTGATGCAACCAATCCTGATGAACCACTGAATATGTCTATCATGGCTATGTTTTTCAGGACATCCAAGTGTTGTTCTGTAAAGTCTCTGGCTGATATCTTTTGGATTGCATCCATGGCAATGTGCCAAATTTTAGACTCTGAAGATGCGGCTATCATAGATTCCAGGTTCGTCTTGATGTAATCAAACAAGTTGGATAGTGAATACATCGTGTCCTTGGAATATTCAGTGTTATTTATGAAATCTCTGAACGCATATGGCTCGGCACTAGACAAGAATGAGAATATGCTACGTTGGTTTTGTCCGAATTTCTTTCTGGATATCTGACCAAGTAGACATACGACAACCGGATTGATCGGCCAACAACGACACAACACATCAACCAGATCCGTTTTAGATATTATGTGTCTATTCTTGGAAATAGTATCAGCTACTTGCTCAGCAATTGGCTTGATTGTTGACAGGTCTGGTGCCGGCGTGTTTATGGCCCGACCGATCAACTCCAGCTGTTCTTCGCCAGCGGTATTGATTGGAACGTCAATGAAACGCCCCTGAATCTTACTCCATTCGTCTCTTATCGTGTGCGGCAAGGAACGCGCATAGTCTACAAACGACTGGTGCAGAATTCCTATCAGAATAATTCTGCCGTTGCTGCGTGATGCGAATTCGGCCAATTTCTGAAAGAAATACACGTCGCCGATGCCTTTGGCCTGCGCCTCTAAGCACTTCCCCATTTCGTCTATAAATATGATCAAACCGTCTTTCTGAGTAGCCAATTTATCCAGGCCATCAAACAGGTCCTTTGGTTTGGTTTTTAGATGCTTTTTTAATTCTGTTTCTATCAGAGCCTTCGGGTCGGCAACATCTCCAACAATCGGCAAGACTGTCCAGCCAGACTTATAATGGATTCCTTTGAAGAACGAACGCGCCTCGTTCTGTCCTATGATGCTAACTCCGATGTCATGCAGTTTTTTATTTTCACTAAGCAGGGACGACAACAGCAACGCAAGACTGGATTTACCAGCTCCGTATGGTCCGGTCCAGGTAAATGCTGCCTGCTGAGTTTCAGACACATTTTCAGCCAACCCACGCAGCGCGATCCGGAATGAATTCGGACACACGAAACCTTTCAGGATATCCTCATTATTTAAATCTTTTTCAATATTTATGGAACGACAAAACTTGGCATTTATCTTTATCAGATCCGAAAATGTTTTTATCATTTATAGTTCCTTTTGAAGTATTCGTATGCAAGTTTTTCGAAATCTACATCTTTGGACAAAATTATTTCTTTTAGCCCAGCTGTTTCGGAATATTCCATTAAACCATTTGTTGCCTTAGCTATGTTTTGCACATATCCGGCAACCGCATCTTCATTTAACAAGAACACACGCCCCGGAGACATGGGTTGGTAACAAATAGATTCAAATGACATTGTTTTCGCATTTGGAGAATAATCCTTCCAAAACATCAACAAACAAAACAAGAAAGTATCTATGCTCAAGCTAGGCTTTACACCTCTGTTTACCTGAAACACATCACGTCTGGTCTTTGGAGCTATTAAATTCAATTCAACCAACGGCGACTCTATACTATCTTCATCTGTTTTCTTTTTCTTCAACTTTGGCGAGTATATCCCCAGGAAACAATCGATATCTCGGTCCAGTGTCAGTGCAGCCGGCATCTTACTTTCATCTATTCTTTCCTTTATAAATGTGCACAACTGCTTGCCCAATATATCCTTATCAAACGTCGCGAAGTTATAATGGTTAAAAAACCAGTAATAAGTGAATAGATAGTCACCGTTGTCTTTACCGCGCACTAGGTTCCAATGTATAAACCATAGCGTGGCCAGATTTTCCATCCACGGATCTACACCGTTTTTACCAATCAACCATCTACCAAAGCCCATAATAGTCAGCTCTTTTGAATCAGTTAAGTCAAAGAATCCGGAATACAAAGCCCAGTATTTCATTGACGATACCATGTTTTTACCGACACCCAACTCAACGATCGCGTTCTCGGACGCAAAGAAACTTTTGATTCCTGTTTTTTCATGGTTTTCTGCGGCTTGCATTGATTTTTTTAGCCATCCGTATCTCATCGGGAATGTTTCGTGTCCTGAAAATACGAGACGTGCGTTGCTATCAATTATAGTTGCATTCTTTTTCATAATGATTTATAATCCCCTGGATGTTTCTTCCAGTAGAAACTATAACAACTTCCTCTGGTGAAATCTACCAAAAAAATGTGACTAAATGCAATTATTATCATCTCATGAAGACAAATCGTTTAGATGTTTTGGAAAATTTACACAACAATCAAGGGGTTAGATCTATTTATTTAGACTATCAAGCATCGACTCCCCTGGATCACCGCGTCCTTTCCGCGATGCTACCCTTCATGACAAGTGAATTTGGTAATCCACATTCTTCTGAGCATTCTATCGGCTGGACCGCTAATACCGCCGTGGAAAAGGCACAGACACAAATTGCAGACTATATCGGCTCATTACCCGAAGAAATCATTTTGACATCTGGGGCCACAGAATCTAACAATCTGGTCATCATCGGTCTGGGTTATGCCGCGATGTCAAAAAACATCAGCCGCAGAACGATTTTGGTATCTTCTATCGAACACAAATGTGTTCTGGGGGCAGCTCGTTTCTTGACTCGTTTTGGGTTCGTGGTAAAACATATACCTGTGACGCCGGATGGCATTATAGACATGCAACAGTTTAGCGAAATGTTGGACAATGATGTTTTATTGGTTTCGGTTATGACCACAAACAACGAAGTCGGCACAGTTCAACCCATTTCTGAAATCGGTGCATTATGTTCTGAATGTGGCGCGTTATTCCATACGGATGCAGCCCAGGCTTGTTATGAAAACCTCGATGTTATAGACAACAATATCGATTTCATGAGTCTATCTGCCCACAAGATCTATGGTCCAAAAGGTATAGGCGCTTTATTTGTCAGCAATACCGCAAAGCTAAAACCAGAACCATTGTTGTACGGTGGAGGCCAGCAGTTTGGATTTCGGTCCGGAACGATTCCGACTTTCTTGGCTGCTGGTTTCGGGGAAGCAGCAGAAATTATGACCCAGTGCAAACAGGACGAACGCACAGAATTAGAATGTTTGCGAAATCATTTATTGAACGAAATCAAAACGAAGATCCCAACCATAAAAATCAATGGTTGTATGTCTCATCGCCACCCAGGTAACTTGAATCTCTTGATACCTGAGATAGAATCCAAACAGCTAATATATTCTATTCAGCCTAAGGTCGCTTTCTCAACAGGCTCTGCTTGTACCAGTGGTGTTATTGAGCCATCGCATGTTTTGAAAGCCATGGGACTATCAACAAATGACGCGGAACATTCTTTCAGAATAACCGTTGGGCGCTTCACCGACGAAAACGATATAAAAACTGCTGTTGATTTTATCACAACAAAAGTACACAACTTTGTTTAAATAACATCTAAGCACACTTTGATAATATTTACGCATAAATTATCATCATTTCTCCATCAACCACTGCAAGGCATTGACGTGTTGTATTCCATTATGCACGCCGGATCCGGTACCCATGGTTATTAAATATTTAGGATAACTGTCATTTATCTGTTCTAACGAACCAAGTTCTCGCTTCAAAACTGCTTCTTCCTCAACAGACCAGGCAACCTGATAATATTCAACCACGCCGCCTTCTTTGGTAGCTATGAAATCCACCTCCAGTTCCTTGAATTCGCCATTCTGGTTTTTCCGACCAATTTTACCAACATAAACATTATAACCCCTTCTTATTAACTCCAGATAAACAATATTTTCCAGTATCTTACCACCATCACCTATTCTGCCGCCCAAAACAGCATGCCGAAGACCCATATCACAGATATAATACTTAGGCGATGAAGTTAATATCTTCTTGCCCTTTAAATCCATACGATCACAGCGATATATCAGATAACTATCCAATAATCCTTGAACGTACTTGTTTATAGAATCATTACTGACACTACTACCCAACTGACGTTCTATATTCAAAATACTGGTTTCATGGGATATGTTATCAAACAAGAACTTAACAACCTCATTCAGCTTTTCAGGACTTCTTAAGTTGTATCTTTCTATTATGTCTTTACTTATTGTGTTATTATAGACGGTATCCATAAGATATGTATTTATAAGCTCCGGATCCCCGTCGTATTTCAAAGTCTGTGGGAAACCACCTTGAACTACATATCTTTGATAATCAGCCATTAAATTGGGACTACCAAACATATGTATCATGGGTACATCGCTAATTTTTTGTATTTCATGAACACCTTCGACATATTCTTTGAACGATAATGGTTGCATTTTTATTTCTACATACCGGCCGCCCAATATCGTCCCTAATTTACTGGAAAACATATACGCATTGGAACCCGTCAGATACAAGTCTACGTTTTCTTTCTCTTTTAAACTATTGGCAACCATCTGCCAATCTGGAACCATTTGTATTTCGTCCAAAAAAACATAATTCATCTTATGCGAAACAAGCCGCCCTAAAACATGTTCATACAACTTTACCGGATCCAAAAGCTCACGATTTTCCAACATATCCAACTGGATAGTATGAATTTGCAACTCATCAACCCCGCTGGACATTAAATATTGACCAAACAGAGTAAACAGCTTAGATTTTCCACATCGACGAACCCCGGTCACAATCTTTATTGTATCGGGGTATTTTGACCATTTTTTCAATTTTTCCAGATATTCTGGACGTTTTATAAGCCGTTCTCTCATCTTTATCAACCTTTTTGACTATCATAATAGAAATTTTATTAAAAATCAACTAAATTTCTATTATAGTCGACATTTTTTATTTAACACCCTTTTCACCTAACTCCACCATGCGGTCGGCGGCTTTTTGCATCGCCTCTAATACAGGATCCAGCGATAATCTGGCATAAACCATCGTTGCGCTGGTGGATTTATGGCCAAGCGATTTACCTATGATCGGCAGGCTGGCGCCTGTAATCGCCTGCATACTACCGTTTGTGCGGCGCATATCATGCAAACGAAAGTTTGCTATGCCGGCACGCGCCAACAAATCCTGCCACGGTCTTTTTGGGTCTTCCAAGTGGCCGCTTTTACTCTTATTACTCGGTAAAACCCAATCAGAATTCGTATTTTGGTTGATTTTTAATAAAAGTTCCCTTAATTGCTTCACCATCGGCACCCGGTGCGGCTCATCATTCTTGGTATCCGGGAAATACATATAATTGTTTTCAAAGTCTACCTGGGACCATCGCATAGTCAAAACATTACTGCGCCGCTGGCCAGAAAACAGCGAAATCCAGACATAAGCCTTAAAAACATCGTTCTGCTCGTTATTCAATGCGGCAAAGAACTTTGGAAACTCGTCCGATTGCAAGAATCTATCACGGCTTTTTTCGGGGAACTTTCGAATACCAAGCGCCGGATTATCATACCCATTCATATAACCGTATTTTGCCGCGATAACATACATATGCTTAATCAGCGACAAAACCCGGTTCGCCGTATAAGAGCTATGTGTCTGTTTGGTCTTGTTATGCAATTTTTCAATCTCAGTCGATTTAATGCTTAATAATTTACGATTATGAAAATCACCCAACCGATGTGTAAAGATACTGTCATCATTAGCAACCGATCGCGGCTTTTTATGTACAAGCGAATATTCCGGCTTATATACCTTTTCATAAAAGTCTTTGAACGAGATATCATGCAAGGCCTCGCGTCGCTTCTGGCTTGGGTCATTGCCCTTGGTCGCCATTTCACGCATGGTGTGCGCCTCTGCCCTGGCATCAATCAGCTTAATATCACCAACCCGCCCGATTTTAGTACGCAGGGCCGTACCCTGGAACTTCAAATATGAATAATAAGTCTTGGTTCCACCATAGGTCACAATAACACACAACCCATCCTTGGTCCCGGAATCATAATATGCCACCTGGCCCGATGCTGGAATCGGTAAAGCCTCCAACCCACGTTCAGTAAAATTAAAAGCATTCTTTGCCATATTTTATTCCTTTATAATCCCCAGATTTCTGGGAAAGTGCATTTTTTGCACATATTGAACCATACGATAAAAACGTACATTTCCGCGACACTAGCAATTTTTGCCACCATCACCGAAATCCGCATAAATCTGGAAAAGTTCCATTTTGGAACACCCAAAACCAAAATAGTTTGCACGACCTATGCAAAAATGGAATGAGTCGCCAGAATCCGGCCATTTCCATTTTAGAAAAAAGCCAGAAACCCGCCTTATCCTTGAACTGGTTACAAATTGTAACCAACTGCCATGTTCAGTTGTCCGATATTTTCGTACAACTGAATTTGACCCATTACCCAACCTCTTTTGCTACCTATTTGCTACCACAGGCGTTTTTTGCTACCATTTTTGGTTGATTTATTTTAAACACAACATAAGATACAATCCGCAGAAAATCAAGGAAATTTTAGAATTATTTATCTCAATTTATCGCCTGGCCCATTAACTGAAGGTCTGTGGTTCAAATCCACACTCCGCAACCAAGTTTTAAGCCCAAATTCTGGGCTTTTTATTTTATTTCGGGCCGCAAAAACTTATTTATTATTCATTTATCAACTCTATAGCCACATATATCCGCAATGGCACAGATTATATTATTACATAATCCATAACAGGCGAACACAAAACATGGCACGCTATAAAATACTTAAATAAAATTCTTATTTTGGTTGATTTTTTAAAATATTTCTATTTTTTAACACAATTAAAATAATCTAGCACTGGTTGATTTTTTGAAAAAATTCACGGATTTATGCATAGCGCATTAATCAATAATCAATCTACGCGCATATACACATGTGTTTGACCGTCGCGCTGCAGAACCATATTATCACGCGACAGATGTCTTATCTGAAATGTTTCGGTGAAATCAATCGGGCGGGCGCAATCGCGCACCGTCCCCGCCAGAACCAGCATCCGCCCGCGCCGGCGCCACGATGTATATGAAACCGGAACCATATTAACCGACGACGCCGTACCGTCGCGCCGCAAAACAATACCGCGACAGATATCGGCGGAGGGCGCCTCGTGCCAGCGGCCGTAAACATCACATCCGCGCCGCATAAAAAATTCCAATAATCCCCGCATATGCATCATCAGTCAATCCCGCCATGTATCAATTATCAATCCAAACCGATATAAACGATTATACCGCACGGATGCCGCCGCATACATAGACATGATATCCTGACGCGCGGCGGCGGCTGGATTAAAAGCGCTTGCGATTGGCGGTTAAATACATAAAATATGCGCATAATGCATGTAAAACAACTTTCTTTGTCTTTTGGCGCGAACGTCATTTATGACGATGCGGAATTTCATCTGGCCCCGCGGGACAAGGTCGGGATAGTCGGCGTAAACGGCGCGGGTAAAACAACCCTGCTGCGCATACTGACAGGCGAACTGAAACCCGATTACGGCCATATAGACACAGGCGGGGCGCGTCTGGGATATTTGCCACAGACAATAGAAATTGAAACGCCCGACATGTCAGTGTGGGAATTTCTGATGTCCGGGCGTCCCATAAAGAAACTGGAGGCCGAACTGCACGCCGCATACGAGGCGATAGCCCAAAACCCCGACGACGGGGCGGCGGCCGAAAACATTTCGCGTCTGCAGGCAGAATTGGAATACTATGACGCATACAGTGCCGAAGACGCCCTGCTGGAACTGATTGAAAACATGAACATTGACGCGGGCATGCTGGACATGCGGCTGCGCGATTTGTCGGGTGGTCAAAAGTCCAAGGTGGCCTTTGCACGCCTGTTGTATTCCATGCCGGAAATCCTGCTGGCGGACGAGCCGACAAACCATCTTGACGCATCCACGCGCGCATTTATCACCGACTATCTGCGGCGGTATCGCGGCATGGTCATAATAATCAGCCACGATACGAAATTCCTGAACGATGTTGTCGGCCGGATTTTAAAAATCGACAAGACCACGCATAAAATATCCGTATTCGACGGAAACTGGGACGAATATAAAAACAAGGAACGTGAACAACGGCGCGCCCGCGAACAAAAAATCGAATCCGAACAGCGTCAGATAAAAAAGCTGGGCGAATTCATCGAACGCGCACGCGCAGCCAGCCCGACGAACCATTCCATAAAACGCGTCGGCCGCACGCGCGAGATACAATTGCAAAAAATCATGGCGGCGCGAACAACGCGCGAACAGACATACAAAAAACTGAAGATGAACCTGTCGCCGCTGCGCCAGGGCGCGCGTACGCCGATACTGGTTGACGACCTGTGGTTCAGGTTTCCCGGCGCACGTCTGTTGTACCGGAAACTGTCGTTTTATATCACCGGCGGCGAGCGTTTTCTGGTTGTCGGCGAAAACGGCGCCGGAAAATCCACGCTGTTGAAGCTGATAATGGGATACCTGAAACCGGAACGCGGTTCGATACAAATCAACCCGAAAACGGACATCGCCTACTATGCCCAGGAACTGGAACAGCTGGATTCGGACAAGACGATAATGGAAAACGTCGCGCATCCGGACTACAGCGATGAACAACTGCGCGCGGTGCTGGGGAATTTCCTGTTTTCAGGCCACGACGTGTTCAAGCGCATTGGCGTCCTGTCGCCCGGCGAACGGGCGCGCGTGGCGCTGTGCAAGATAATGCTGCGCCGTGCGAACATGCTGATTCTGGACGAACCTACAAACCATCTGGACCCTGAAACCCAGGCGGTGATTGGCGACAATTTCCGCGACTATGACGGCACGATAATCGTGGTCAGCCACAATCCAGATTTTGTCGAACAAATCGGCATAACCAGAATGCTGGTTCTGCCAGCCGGCCGAATAGAAGAATACGACCACGAAAAACTGGAATACTATTATTCGGAAAACACCCGCCGCACGACATAAAAACACCGGCATTCGCCGGTGTTTTTTCACATTTTTAATTATTGAACAGGAAATGGCATATGTCCCCGTCGGCCATCACATATTCCTTGCCGACCAGGCGCATTTTGCCGGCCTCTTTGACGGCAACCTCGCCCCCCAGGGCGATAAAGTCGGCCGGCGATATAATTTCCGCGCGTATAAAACCCTTTTCAAAATCCGTGTGGATTTTGCCGGCCGCCTGGGGGGCCGTCATGCCGCGCGTGATTGTCCATGCGTGCGCCTCTTTGGGGCCGATGGTATAAAAAGTCTGCAGCCCCAGCGTTTCATATCCGGTTCTGATAACCTGGTCCAGCCCCGATTCGCTGAGCCCCAGTTCCTGTAAAAACATTTTGCGCTCTTCCATATCGACAATCTGCGATATTTCCATTTCAATCTGGGACGATATGACCAGCACCGGGGCGGCTCCACCGAATTTTTCCCGCACTGCATCGGAATATTTGTTGCCGGATGCGGCGGCGGCCTCCTCTACATTGCAGACATAAATAACAGGCTTTGCCGTCAGCAGATTGAACGGCGCCGCATCAATCCCCGACGCGCGCGCCGGCACACCGCGCGACAAAGCATCTTTTATCGCATTTGCATCCGCCAGCAGCTTGGCCGCATCCTTGTCCAGGCCGCGGGCCTTTTTTTCCAGATTGCGAATCTGCTTTTCCAGACTTTCCATGTCGGCCAGCATCAGTTCGGTTTCAATCGTGTCAATATCGGCAATCGGGTCTATGCGCCCCGCAACATGAACGATATCGTCGTTTTCAAAGCAGCGAACCACATGGATAATCGCATCTGTCGACAAAATGTTGCCCAGGAATTTGTTGCCCAGCCCCTCGCCCGCGGACGCGCCCTTGACCAGACCGGCGATATCAACAATTTCCAACTGGGTCGGTATGATTCTTTGCGAACCGGCCGCCGCCGCCAGCGCATGCAGCGTCGCGTCCGGCACAACCACGCGGCCCGTGTTCGGTTCTATGGTGCAAAACGGATAGTTTTGCGCGTCGGCCGCCGCACTCTGCGTCAGCGCATTGAACAATGTTGATTTTCCGACATTCGGCAATCCCACAATTCCACAATTGAATCCCATGACAAAATCCTTTATAATGCGCTTAATATGTCATACATGTGGGAAGAATTCAATATAAAAACCTTTGCGGCCGAAACGCTGGTTTACCGCGATGGCGCATATTGCCCAGACCTGTCGACGCTGGGACCGGGGGCGATTGATAAAACATATGACCTGCCGGTACATATAATATATGTCGGCGAAATTGCCGGTAAAAATGAACTGAATATCGATATTAGCGCCGGCGGTCAACAGGTGTTTCTTAGCGCGCGAATAAAAAATAAAAAGCCGGCCTTTTTGAATATTTTTATCAAAAACACCGGGAAAAATTCTGAACTGCGCGGCCATGTGATGATGCAAAACGACGCGGATTTGACATTTGAATGTCGCGGACATCATGCGGCGTCAGAAACAGGCATTTTGATAAAAAGCAAACTGATTGCAGGCGTGGCTTCAAAATCCAAGTTGTCAGCCGCGGCGGTGATTGACCCGAACTGCGCCGATTGTACTTCGGACATAGGTTTTTCAGCATTGTGCGCCCCCGACGCCCGTATTGAATTCACGCCGGCCCAGTATATTTCCGCAGTCCCCCACAGCGCATCGCACGGCGCCGCACTTTACCGCCCCACCCCGCCCCAGATTGAATTCCTGCGCGGCGCAGGCCTGTCCGGGGCCGAGGTCGACGTCGCCCTGCGCGAAGCGTTTATGAACGATTTCCCCCTGTTCTGACCAAATAAAAAAACACCCGCGAAAAACGCGGGATTGAAACCATTTTCACGCATTGCGCGATTGGGATTATTTTTTCTTGAATCCCTGCTTGGCCTTGAACTTCGGATTATCCGGATCAATCAGGATAATCTGCTTGCCACGGCGAATCTGCTTGATATTGCCGCGCTTCTTCCAAGCCTTCAAAGAACTTAAAAATTTCATGTCTGAATCCTTTATTGCGTGGTCATTATAAACGGTTTTTGTAAAAAATCAAATACTTATTAATATTTTTTGTTGTTTTTGTAGGCCCTGTTGATTTTGTTGAAAACCGGAATTGTTTTTTTATTAACAGTTTTTTAACAATTTTTTCCAGCATTTCCCGGCTTTTTTGCAAAATTGTTGAAAAATGCGTAAAATAATTAACGGTTGAAAAGAGCGTCTGTTTTAAACATATTCAACAATTTTTTTCAACGGCTTTTTATACTTGTTGAAAACTGTTGAAATTGTTATAATTCTTAACATCCGGAGAGAAGATGAAACAGCAGGTATTGAAAGCTTTGGCGAATCCAGCGCGCATATTTTATGTGCCGTACGGTTTGGCGGTCATGAACTTTGCGATTCAATTTTTGATTTTTATAATTGCTTTTGTCGCGGGACTGCTTTTATACGGCCCCGACAGCTGGGTGAATCCGATGTATTTTCTGATATCCGTGGGCCTTGTTCACATGGCGCTGGCGGCGGTGTCGAAACGCGACCCCCAGCTGGGGCAGATTGTGTCGGCCAAGATACAGCTGTTTAAAAAAAAGATACCGGACAAATTGGTGGCGTAAATGAACGGATTTTTTAATTATTTTGCCGGCGGCGGTTTTCCGATAACACTGACCATTGTTGTGATGGCGGTGATTTTCGTGTTTATCATGCTGATGATTTACATACCCGTTTTGACACGGCGCATATTCCCCGGTTTCGGATACACGCATTATGCGCAGTATCTGCCGTTTAAAACGGTGTTTTCCGACAATTCAATGGAACTGACCGACGGGTCGCTGGTGCGGGTTTATCGTGTCGACGGCGTCCAGACCAGCATGCAGGACGAAGCAACGCGTGAAAAATTCCTGGATTTGCGCACGCAGCTGTTCAACCAGATTCATGATTCCGGCGTGGTTATGCGCTTTTTCATGATTCGCGATTCCGCCCAGGAAAGCGAGCATTGGGAATTCCACCAGCCGGTTCTGCAAAAAATATATGACAAATGGCGCGACCAGGGGCTGCGCATATTTTTGAACAATTACTACATCGTGCTGTCGGTATCCGGTGCCGGCGCCCGGGATAAGCTGAACCAGTACGGAAACTATATCGAATCCATTTTGGCGCCGTACCGTCCGCGCGTGCTGAAAAACGATTCACGCGACAACATGGCGCGCTTTTTCGGGCGCATACTGTCCCCGATTACAAAGCCCGCGCCGGCCGTGTGCGACCAGCGTATTGCAGAACTGACAACGGTCGACGACGTTGACTTTATGCGCGACGGCCTGGTCAGATATCAGAGCGGGGATACCCAGTCGTTTGCCGCAATGTTGTCGTTTCGCGTGTCGCCCGATTATCTGGACGAAGAGTTTTTTAATTCCGTATCCACAATCCAGACCGAAATGATTTGTATGAACGGGTTCCGTATCATGGGTGCGTCCGACGTTGAAATGGCCATACGCCAGCGCCAGTCGACCGCCGACGAAAAAGAAACATCCGCGGTCGAGCAGCTTGCCGCCGCCCAGAACGCCATGGATGAAAACATTTCCGGGAACCAGACGCTGGTCAATTATTACCCGCTGTTTGTTTTGTTTGGCGCGACGCCCGAAGAATTGAACAAATACATAGACGATTTTAAGAAAATCAGTGCGGGATTTGGCGTTTCCCCGATTGTAGAGACATTTGCGTCAAAGGTTTCATGGTTCGCCCAGATTCCGGGATTTGATGTTTTCCCGCGCAGCTTTAAACTGTTGTCGCGGACGGCGGCGGTCAGCATTCCCATGTCGACCCAGCCGCGCGGTGTTGAAAATTCGGACTGGGGGCCGGGGCCGCTGGTTGTATTCCCGACCGCGCAGGGAACGCCCTATCAGTTCCAGTTTCATGTTTCGGACAAACCGGCGGCGGTGGGGCACACGCTGACAATCGGGCCAACGGGCGGGGGCAAGACAACATTGTTCAGTTTTCTGATTGCACAGTCGCTGCGTCATCAAAAGCTGAAGGCGTTCTTTTTCGACCGCAACAAAGGTGCCGAGATATTTACCCTGGCGGTGGGGGGCAAATACATAACCATGCACGGCAAGGAAAAGGACAGCGACCCGATGGCGGCGTCTTTCCAGACGCGTCTGAATCCGCTCAAGATGCCCGACACCGCCGAGAACAGGGCATTTCTGCGGCGCTGGTTTTCGATAATATCGGACCAGAACGACGTCTTTTCCGCAGACGAGATTGCACGCGCCGTGTCGGTGAATTTCGATTATCTGTCCACGCGGGACAGAATGTTGAAAAACCTGTGGGAGAGCTGTTTCTCGTCCGCGGGCAACATGCGCGGCGCACTGAAAAAATGGGTTGACCCGTTGCAGTACGGCGATATTTTCAACGAAGATTCCGATACACTGGACCTGCAGGCGCGCCTGACGACATTCGATTTCACCGACATCTTGCAGGACCAGACGCTGGCCCCGGCGGTGATATCGTACATTCTGCACAGAATAAACAACATAACGGTGTCTGGCGGAAATCCGTCGCTGATTATGATTGACGAAACGGCGCCCATGCTGGAAAACAAAATGTTCCGCGACAATTTCATAACCGGCCTGCAGGAGGGACGCAAAAACCGCCAGGCATACATGGTCGCATTCCAGCGCGCCAACGTACTGGACAAGCTGGGTATCGGCGACGTTGTTCGCGGCCAGGCCCAGACGGTTCTGTTTTTCCGCAACCCCGCGGCCGATGCGTCCGATTACGCGCACTGGAACCTTAATCCGCTGGAAATGGCGTTTATCCAGGGCAAGGCGTATCCGAATCTAAAGCGCGCGGTTCTGCTGTCGCGGCCGGTGTCCGGGGAATCTGTCATATTGAACACGGAACTGGGCGGGCTGGGCAATCTGCTGCGGCTGTTTGAATCGGGACGTTCATCCGTGCTGCTGGCCGAAGAGCTGTATAAAATGTACGGCACCGGATTTGTGTCCGAATACCTGAAGAAACAGGGCGTATAGGAATCATGAAATTTGCAGGCGTGTTTTTTATGCTGTTGGCGGCGCCGGCCGCGGCGGATGAATGCATGTCGTACAAAATGAATCCCGCGGTTCAAATCGTGTCGCCCGGATGGACGAAATCTGTGGTTCAGCCGTTGACGGCGATGGATTTATGGCATGGGAACGTGGTTGCGACGATGGTCGACAATTATGACATAACCGCGGACATCACATCGGTCGAGGACGGTTTTTGCATCGCGCTGAAATCGGTCGAGGCGACCGTCGGATACAGCGATTTTTTGGTTCGCATCGACATGCGGCACAGTCCGGATACGTGTTCGTATGATGCCGTTCTCTCGCACGAGGATGAACATATCCGTGCATATTTGTCCGTTATTGACGATTATGCCGACGAACTGCGTTCGGCCGTTTATTCCGCCGCCAATTCGATAATGCCGGTTTTTGCCGCCAGTTCGGATGAAATGGACGCCGCAATCGGCGAATTGAACGCGCAACTGCAGGCGCATCCGGATTTGATTCTGGTAAAGCAGAAGATAAAGGCGGCCGAAGAAATTCGAAACAAGCGCATCGACCTGTCCGATACCGGGGAAGCGCTGAAGAAATGTTTTAAATAGAATAAAAACACCGGCGTTTGCCGGTATTTTTGCATTTATATGGATATCAGTTTTTCCAGCTTTTCGCGTGCGCGCGCGATTTCGGCGTCCACCTGGGCCATTTGCTGGGCGGCCGCCGCGTCGCCGGCCAGCATCGCGGCCAGAATTTCTTTCTTTTTGTTCTGCATTTTTTCCATGTATTTCTGCAGCTTCAGCGACACTATGTATTTTTCGGCCGCCGTCTCGTCCATGTTCATGTCCGGGGTTGTTGCGTCAAAAGATATCCCCAGCCCGCCCAGAAATTCGGCATAACGTTCGCCAAGCGCCGGATATGCACCGGTGATATAGACCAGCGTATTGCGCGTTATGTCGTCGACCGACGGCACAGGCGCCGCGGTCTTTTGCGGGGATTTTTTCCATTTGTGCCACATGTTGAATTTTCGTGAATCATATTCCTTGGTGATTTCGGATTTGAATTGCGCGTCCTGTATTTTTTCAATTTCCTTGGCCAGGAATTTTTCAGCCTGCGTGCGTCCGGCCGGTGTTGAAACCAGAAAGCTTTTGTTTGCCAGATTCCACATGAAATCTATTATTCCAACCGCGTCGTCTATTATGCGGCGCATGGCGGACGCACCGCCGGACTTTAACACCTCGTCCGGGTCTTTGCCGCCGCTGACGAATGCAAAGCGCACGTCGGACGTTTCGCGCAGGAACGGCATGACCAGCGATGCCGCGCGTGCAGCGGCCTTTTGGCCGGCGCCGTCGCCGTCAAAGCAAAACGTTATGTTTCTGTTGGACTTGCACAGCAGCGCCACGTGATCCTCGGTCAGGGATGTGCCCAGCGGCGCGACCGTTTCCGGGAATCCGTTCGACTGCATGCGTATCGCGTCAATCTGTCCTTCGACAACGATGCTGCGACCGGCGCGGTATATCGCGTCGCGCGCAAAGTTCAGTCCGAAAACCGTCCTGCGCTTGTGAAACATTTCTGTGTCGGTGGTGTTGATGTATTTTGGTTCAGAACCGTCCATGCTGCGTCCGGAAAATGCAACCACCTGGCCTTGTGTATTGAAGATTGGAAACATCAGCTTGTCGCGAAAGAAATCATAGAGCCCGTAATCGCCCCGCCGGCACAAGCCCGTCGCCAACAGGTTTTCCTGTTTGGTGTTTGCAAATCTGCCGGCGATGATTCCACCGCGCGGCGCGTATCCGATGCGGTATTTTTTTATCATCTCGTCGGAAAATCCGCGACCGCGTATATATTCCAGCGCCGCCGCGCCGTCGGCATCGAACAGGCGCGCCTGGTACAGTTTTGTCGCGGCCTCCATTATCTGGGTGTACGATTCCTCGCGCGCGATTTGCGCGGCGGGTTTTGGTTTGTAGTCGGGCAGTTTCAGTCCGGCCGTCTGGGCCAGTTCCGCAATCGCGGCCTTGAAATCCATGTTGTTGGATTTCATTGTAAAGGATATTATGTCCCCGTGTTCCCCGCAGCCAAAGCAGTGATAAAATCCCTTTTCCTCGTTCACGGAAAAACTGGGGGTCTTTTCATTATGAAACGGACAGCAACCCCAATAGTTCTGACCCTTTTTCGTCAGCGGAACACGCCGCCCGACAACGTCGACGATGGAAAGCCGCGTACGCAGCTCGTCGGTGAAGTTTGAATAACTGTATTTTGTCGGGGCCATTATTTCTTCTTGGCAAAACCGCGCCGCGCGGCCGGTTTTTTGTTGTTAATCAGTTCGGCCGCCTCGTCCAGGGTGGGCTGCTGCTTGACCGAAACATTTACCTTGTTCGACGAGATGTAGGCCCCATACCGGCCGGTCGGATAATAGTAAATCATTTTTCCAGTGGCGGGATTTTCACCGATTTCAACGGGTTCCGCCTTTTTCCCGGCACCCCCCAGCAGTTCGCGCGCCGCATCCAGTGTTATGGTTTCGGCGGTATACTGCTTTGCCGCGACATTTTTTTCGCCGTCGGTTATATAGGGACCAAACCGGCCCACACGGAACGATATCCCGTCGCCCAGTTCAACCACGCCGGGTTTTGCCTGGGGGGCGTCGCCGGTCGCCGCCGCGGCCGGTGTGTCTGCATCGCCCAGACGCTGTGTATAATTGCATTCGGGATAGTTCGCGCATCCGATAAACGGGCCGAACTTGGACAATTTTATCCCCAGTTTTCCACCGCATTTGGGGCATTTGCCGTCTTGGTCGCCGAACATGTGGGCGTGCATGAATTCGTTTATGTGGTCGATAATTTCGGCGGTCTTGATTTCGCGCGCGCCGTCAATCATTGACTTTGTCGGCCCCCAGAACGCGTCCAGTGCGGCGACCTTTTTTGTCTTGCCGTTTGATACGTCGTCCAGCGTGTCTTCTGTCTTGGCGGTAAAATTCACATCGACCAGTTCCTGGAAATATTTCGCCAGATACGACGCGATGACCCATCCGCCCGATGTCGGGTGAAAACGGCGCTGCTTGTCCTGCTCGACATATTTTCTGTCGACAATCGTTGACATAATCGCCGCGTATGTGGACGGGCGCCCGATGCCCAGTTCTTCCAGTTTCTTGACCAGTGATGCTTCGGTGTACCGTGCAGGCGGTTGTGTAAAGTGCTGCAGCGGGATGAATTCGCGTATGTCGACCGCGTCGCCGACCGCCAATGATGGCAGTTTTGATTCGGTCGAATCCGTGTCGTCATCGCGCGTCTCGGTATATACGCGCATAAATCCGTCAAACGTTCGCGTTGTGCCGACGGCGTGGAACACCGCGTTTTTGTCGGCCGTTTCAATGTCCGCCGCGACAGAGTCAAATTCGGCGTTGGTCATCTGGCACGCGATTGTGCGTTTCCATATCAGTTCGAACAGTTTCGCTTCGTCCCCGGTCAGCTTTTCCGGCGCGCCGTCAAAGTGCGTTGGGCGTATGGCTTCGTGCGCTTCCTGGGCGTTCTTGGATTTTGTTATATAGACGTTCGGATTCTTCGGCAGGAATTTTTCCCCGTATTTCGCGCCGATGTATCCGCGTATCTGCGCAACCGCGTCCGCGGACAGGTTTGTCGCATCGGTTCGCATGTATGTTATCAGCCCCTGTTCATACAGTTTTTGCGCCGCGCCCATCGTCCGCTTGGAAGAGAAATAAAGTTTTCTTGCGGCTTCCTGTTGCAGGGTGCTGGTGGTGAACGGCGCGGCCGGGCGGCGCGATATTTTCTTTTTCTCAATCTGTATGACCGAACCCGCGCACGGCGCCGACAGTCGCGACATGATTTCGTTCATGCGCGCCTGGGTCCCGATTGTCATTTTTTCGATTTTTTCGCCGTCGAATTTAATCAGGCCGGCCTTGAATTCTTCGGCGTCGCGCGCGCACATCGCGTCCAGGGACCAGTATTCGACGGGACGGAATGCTTCTATCTCGCGTTCGCGGTCAACAACCAGCTTTACCGCGACCGACTGAACGCGGCCGGCGGACTTGCCCAGATTGCGCCGCCACAGCAGCGGCGATATACCAAACCCTATCAGATAGTCCAGCGCGCGCCGCACCAGGTACGCGTCAACCAGGTTTGCGTCTATTTCACGCGGGTTTTCAATTGCGGCCAGAACGGCCTTTTTCGTTATTTCATGGAACGCCACGCGGTATACTTTTTTCCCGGCCAGCAGTTTTTTTGAATTCAAAATGTCCAGAATGTGCCAGGCTATGGCCTCGCCCTCGCGGTCAGGGTCGGACGCCAGATAAACCGCGTCTGCTTTTTTTACCTCGTCTGTAATCAGTTTCAGCTGCTTTTCCTTGCCCGGCATTATCTGCCAGCGCATTGCGAAATCGTGTTCCGTGTCGACACTGCCGTTTTCCGGCACCAGGTCGCGCACATGCCCGACAGACGCAATGACGCGCCATCCAGCACCCAGATACTTTTCAATCGTTTTCGCTTTTGACGGAGATTCCACAATCAATAAATTCATTTTATCAGCTTCCTTTGGCAGACAGCTGCTGGTCTTTGTGAATATGCGCGTTCTGCGCAATGCCGAACCCGAACATCAGGGACAGCAGGCTGCTGCCGCCAAATGACATCAGGGGCAGCGGCACGCCGACGGTCGGCATCAACCCCAGCACCATGGAAATATTTATAAAATAATAAATGAAAAAGTTCAACATAAAACCAAAGCATATTAACTGGCCGAACCTGTTCCTGCACATTTTTGCACACCAAAACAGAACCAGTATTATTATGCTATAGAGCGCCAGCAGCGCCGCTGCGCCGATAAATCCGAATTCTTCGCCCAGCATGGTGAATATAAAGTCGGTTTGTTTTTCCGGCAGAAATGACTGCTGGGACTGTGAACCGTTCATGTATCCCTTGCCGACGATGCCGCCGCTGCCGAATGCGATTTTTGCCTGGTTTATCTGGTATCCCGCGCCACGCGCGTCCTGGTCGGGGTTTATAAATGTTATTATGCGCTGGCGCTGATAGTCGTGCAGTCCGCCGAACCACACCAGTGGCGCCGCGCACAGCCCCAGTACCGCCGCGATAATAAACCATTTCTTTTGCGCGCCGACAATATAGAACATTCCGACGGTAATCATTCCCATCGACAGTGCCGTGCCCAAATCCGGCTGGGCCACAATCAGGCCGAACGGAACCAGCAGCATCATTATCGGAACGACGTAATTTTTCAACTGGGACAGTTCGACGGAATTCATCCATGCGAAATACCGCGCCAGCGCTAGCACCAGCGCGATTTTTATGAATTCTGATGGCTGGACGTGTATGATTCCCAGATTCAGCCACCGCTGTGCGCCCATGCCCGTATGACCGACGAATGTCACCATCACAATCATCGCCAGCGCGACCGCATATATGACATAGGCTGATTTTATCCATGTCTTGATGTTGGTGAACGCCGCAAAGAAAAATACTGCGAACCCCAGCGTTATTTTTGCCAGCTGCGACAGTGCAAACGGCCGCCACGCGCCGTGTCCGGCCGAATACAGCACAACGATTGATATCGCCAGCACTATGCACATCGGTATGAACAGCCCCCACGAAAAACGCGACAGTTTTTCGGAAAAGCTCATCATGCTGGCGTTGGAAACGCGGGTCTGCCGTGCCATTTTATTTTCCCCCCAACAGTTCGCGCATCACCGCCGCCGCCGCGCGCGCCGCCGGGCCGGATGAACCGGAATGCTCTGTTATGACGCAGACCGCGTATTTCGGATTTGCAGCCGGCGCGTATCCGACAAACAGACCGTGGTTGCGCATGTGCCATTTCAGCTGTTCGTTCGTCAGGACGCCGCTGGCGCGTTCGGCGCGTGAAATGCTGCGCACCTGGGACGTGCCGGTTTTGCCGCCCATTCGTGCGCCGGCGACGTTTATTGCACTGCCTGCGGCGGTGCCGCCGGGTTTTAAAACCTCTTCCAGGCCGCGCATTACGGCGCGTATGTTTTTCTTTTGCAGCCCCAGCGTGTCAAACCGCACCGCACCGTCCGTTTTTATCAGGCGCGGCCGCACCGCGCGGTTCGATGTCGCGCGCGCCGTCATCACCGCCAGCTGCAGACAGTTTGTCAGAATAAATCCCTGACCTATGCCGGATATGATCGTGTCGCCATGAACCCAGCGCGCGCCGACATTTTTTTCCTTCCACTTTCTGTCTGGCATTATCCCGGACATTTCACGCGGCAGGACGTCTTCCAGATATTTTTCCGTCAGCCCCAGTTTCAGGGCCATTTCCTTTATCGCGTCTATGCCTATGCGCAGCGCAACCTGATAGAAATAAATGTCGCAGGAATGCTTCAGCGCGCCGGCCAAATCGACCCAGCCGTGTCCCTTGTGTTCCCAGCAGTGATAACGCCTGTCCCCATAGTCCCAATAACCAGGACAGTATATCTTTTCGCTTGGCGTTATTGCGCCGGATTCCAGTGCGGCCAGTGCAACTATTATTTTGAATGTGGAACCGGGGGGATACAATCCCTCGACCGCCTTGTTCATGAATGGTTTTGCACTGTCCTTTAGCAGGGATGCCATATATTCGTCGCCGTCGTCCGCGCCGAAATTGTTCGGGTCGAATCCCGGCGTCGAAACCATGGCCAGAACGTCGCCCGTTTCAATGTCCAGCGCAACGCCGCAACCAGACCTGTGCGCGGTCAGCGCATCGTATAGCGCACGCTGCGCCCCGTCGTTTATCGTTGTGCGCACGTCGCGTCCCGGTTGCGGGGCGACAAACTGCGACTTGTCTTCGCCGGTGATGCGTCCGACCGCGTTTGTAATCATCACGGTCTGGCCCGGTGTTCCGGCCATTTCGTCGTTGAACCTTTTTTCCATGCCGGTCTTGCCGGTGGTAAAGAAAGGTGCGCCGGCCACGGGCTTTTCCGGGGCGCTGACATATCCAAATATTTGGGCGCCCGCCGGCCCCAGTTCATAAATTCTGGCAAATCCGCCCGCCACGCGCAGCCCCGCCAGATTTTTCGCCCGCACCTTGGCTAGGGACTGCCAGTCCGTGTTTTCACTGACCAGGACTGGTTGGAATTTTGGCTGCTTTTTTATTTTCGCGCGGATGCGACGCACCGTTTTTTCCGGCAGTTTTAATTCCGACGCAACCGTTTCAATCAGCGAATCCAGATTTTGCGCCTCTTCGGGGATTATGTAAATGCGGTAAATCGGCGCGTCGCGCGAAATCGGCGTACCCGACGCCGACAGGATGCGTCCGCGTTCCGGCATGTTTATCTGAATACGGAATGAATTGTTCTCGCTCTTGCGGCGATAGTCGCGGTATCCCCACACCTGCATCTGCAGCATGCGCAGCACCAGCAGTGATGTCAGAACCGTGCCGCCCGTCAGAAACAGGGCCGCCCGTCGGTCGAATTGGCGTGCGACTTCGGTGTCAATCATCGCCAATCCTTTTGATTAATCCGGTCGCCGGAAGGTATAGCGCCGTCGTCCATATGAAAATCCAAATCATGCGCAGCATGTTCGACAGGTTTAAATGCATCAGCCCCAGAATCAGCATCGCCGTCCCGAAAAACGCCGCGAACGCCCCCGCCCCGCGCGTCGCCGCCCGTGTCAGGTCCACGCGCGTCTGGAAACCGTTGGCCGCATACGCCAGACAGTACAGCGCCGTCCAGTAACACAGCGTGTCAAAATTATAATCAATCAGAAAGCACATCAAAATCCCGAACGGCGCAAACCACGGCACGGGGCGTATGAACGTGCAGTAAAATATGGGTATTATTGCCAGAATGCCCGCGGGATTCCACGGCATCATCGGCATGCGCCATAAAAACAGCGTCGCCAAAAACGGGAATGCGGCCCGTAAAAATTGAATTGCACGCTCTTTCATTTATATTCGTTTTTATTGTCGAATTTCAGTACCAAAACACGCGACAGGCGCCCCGGCTGCAGAACATCGACATCGGTGTCGTTAATCATTGTGCCGACCGGAATTCCACCCGGCAAAACCCCGCTGATGTTGCTGGATACCAGCTTTATGCCGCGTGCGGCCTGGAATTCAGGGTCGCTGAACAGGCCCATTTTTGGATGAACCGCGCCCGTCCCGCCCAGGAATCCGTAAACCTCGGACCCGACTATGCGCACGGCGATATTGGAATCGGAATCGGTCAGCGCCCGTACGCGCGCAAAGTTCGCGCCCGCATCCTGTACTATGCCGGCCAGACGATTGTCCGTCGATACGACCGCCATTCCCGGCGCGATGCCGGCCGCCGTGCCACGGTTTATCAAAAACGTGCTGTGGTGGAATGCGGTGTTGTCGTGCATGACGTCGGCAACAACTACGTCGTGCGGTGCCGCGCGCACTATGTCCAGTTCACGCGCCAGCTTCTGATTTTCCAGAACCGCGATATCGCATGCGTTCTGGTTCGCCAGTGCTGCGTCCAGACGAACGCGCAGTTCTTCGTTCTCGGTCCGCAGGGTGGACAGTTCCCGTATGTTTCGAACCGCCGCGCCCGTTGCGCGCACGGGCCATGTTATCACGCCGCCCGCCCACCGCGCGGCGGGTACCACCGCATGCGCCAGACCGTTCATAACGCGATAGTCCGGCTTTGCAATCATTATGTATATGAACAGCACCGGCAACACCGCCGCCGCGGCTGCCGACTTTATCAAATCACGCACCCTGGAAGATAATTTGTTTTGAATCATCAGCCCCCAGTTTAATAGGTAAAAAGGCAACATTCAATAAAAACTTGATTTTTCATTTAAATATGCCAAAATATGGCCCGTGTTAGACATATCCGAAATGGCAAGGCATTGCCATCAGGACATAAAAAGAGGTGTAAAAATGCCAAAACTAAAGACAAAATCGTACTTGAAAAAACGTGCGTCTATGACTGCGACCGGCAAAATCCGTGTTGCCAGAAACGCCCACAAGAAGCTGCTGCGCAAGAAATCCGCGCGTGCGAACAACGCCGGTTCCAAACCGCAGTATCTGAACGACAACATGGTGCCGCAGGCGAAAATCCTGGCCCCATATGGCTTGAAATAAATAAAGGGGTGTAATCATGGCAAGAGTAAAACGCGGAACAACCGTAAAACAGAAACACAATAAAATATTGGCGCGCGCCAAGGGATACCTGGGCCGTCATCATTCGACATACCGCGCCGCGCGTGAAAAAACGGAAAAGGCCGGACAGTATGCATATCGCGACCGTCGCGTTAAAAAGCGCGAATTTCGCGGATTGTGGATTGTCCGTATCAACGCGGCATGCCGTGCAAACGGTCTGACATACAGCCAGTTCATGAACGGTCTGAAAAAGGCGGGTGTTGAACTGGATCGCAAGGTGTTGGCCGAAATGGCGTATGCCGGCGATGCGAATTTCGTCAAACTGGTTGATACTGCAAAACGATTTATCGGCGGGGAATCTAAATAACCCTTGGCGGTAAGGTTTTGTTTTGTCATAATAAAAGCCGTCGAAAAGACGGCTTTTATAATTTTTAAGGTATTGAAATGCAGGACACGATAAAAAATATAAAAACACTGGAAGAATTGCAGGCGCTCTATACTGCGACATTCGGCAAAAACGGCACGATGACCGCCCGTTTGAAAGAGATGAAGAATCTGGACAACGACGCGCGCGCCGCGTTGAATCTGGAAAACACAACGCTGCGTGAACTGTTCAAGACGCGCCAGGCGGAAATTGAAAACGCGGTGATGATGTCGGAACTGGCCGGGCAAAAACTGGACGTCAGTCTGAATCCGGCGCCGGAAAACCGCGGCACGCTGCATCCGCTGACGCAGTCGCTGCGCGAAATCGCGCAGATTCTGGAATCCTATGGATATCAAATGCGCACCGGTCCCGAGATAGAGGATGACTGGCACAACTTTACGGCGCTGAACACACCGGCGCATCATCCGGCGCGCGACATGCAGGACACGTTCTTTCTGCCGAACGGAAACATTTTGCGCACCCAGACATCCGCGATTCAGATTCGCGCCATGGAATCCGACGGTGTTCCGATTAAAATGTTCGGCATCGGCGCCACATACCGCAAGGAAATGGACGCCACGCACAGTCCGATGTTCCACCAGATAGAGGGACTGTACATAGACCGCGACATAACAATGTCGGATTTGATTGGCGACGTGCGTGCATTTCTGTCCAGATTTTTTGAGATTGAAGACGTGGAGCTGCGCATACGTCCGTCTTATTTCCCCTTTACCGACCCCAGCATTGAAATCGACATGAAATGGCGTGGCGACCGCTGGCTGGAAATAATGGGGGCTGGAATGGTTCACCCGAACGTTCTGCGCAATGCGGGCATAGATCCGGACCGGTACCAGGGTTTTGCGTTCGGGTTCGGCTGGGACAGACTGGCGATGCTGAAATACAACTTGGACGATATACGCGAATTTTATAACGGCGATGTGCGCTGGCTGAAAAATTCGGGATTTTGATACGCGGGGGACAGACATGAAATGGACATATGATTGGTTGAAACAATATTTGAAAACGGATTTGACGGCGGCGCAGATTGCTGAAACGCTGACCCGCACCGGGCTGGAGGTCGAGGATTTATCCGCACCCGCCCCATTTGTCGCGGCGCGAATAATCGAATGCCGGCCGCATGAAAACAGCGACCATCTGCACGTGTTAAAGGTGGATGACGGCACCGGCGCCACGCGCCAGGTCGTGTGCGGCGCACCCAATGCGCGCGCGGGGCTGGTTTCCGTGCTGGCCCGGCCCGGATGCATTGTCGGGGGGCGCGAAATACAAAGCGGCAAACTGCGTGGCGTCGTGTCGGACGGCATGATGTGCAGCGCGCGTGAAATCGGCGCGGGCGACGATGACGACGGGATTATTGAACTGGACGCGGATGTGGCGCCCGGCACTGTTGTTGTGGCGCCGCCGGTGGTGTTTGATGCGGGTATCACACCGAACCGTCCGGACTATCTGGCGGTGCGCGGTGTGGCGCGTGATTTGGCGGCGGCCGGCGCGGGCGAATATCTGGATGCACCGGTCAAGCATTTGGATGCAAAGTCCGGTGCGCGCGCGGTTCACGTGGAAACACCGTTGTGCGGCGTCTACCGCTTTTGCGAAATTCACGGGATAAAAATGGGGCCGGGCGACAAGACCATATCGGCGCGTCTGGCCGCAATCGGAATAAATCCAAAGAATGCGCCGGTCGATGCGACGAACTATGTCTGCTATGACATGGGCCAGCCGATGCATTGTTTTGACGCGGACAAGGTTTGCGGCGACATCGTTGTACGCACCGCCCGCGACGGCGAAGAATTCGCCGATTTGTTCGGCGCTGCGCACACCCTGTGCGCGTCCGACGTCGTTATTGCCGACGATGCGGGCGTTCTGGCGCTGGCCGGGGTTGTGGGCGGCGCGCGCGCGGCTGCGTCCGACGATACGAAAAACATAATACTGGAAAGTGCCTATTTCGACCCTGTTGCGGTGCGCAAAACGGCAAAGCGCGTTGGCATGTCGACGGATGCGTCGTACAGATATGAACGCGGAATAGATCCGACGATGACGGCGGCGGCCCTGGCGGCGGCGACGCAAATCGTGCTGGACGCGTGCGGCGGGAAAATCGTCGCGGTGGAATGCGGCGGGGCGGACGACTATCCGGCGCCGGAAATCGAATATAATCCGGATTTGTTCCGTAAAAAGACTGGTGTTTCGCTGGATGCCGATGTTCAGCGCCGGATATTGGAAAATCTGGGGTATGCGGTGCGTTGCGACGGCGACAAATGGATTGTCGTACCCCGCCCCGCCCGCGTGGACGTGCGTATCGCGGAAACCGTTGTTGCGGATTTGCTGCGCATATATGGATACGACAAAATCGCGACCAGCCGCCAACACACCACGGGCGATGTTCGTCCGCATGATGACGCCGACTGGCGCATGCACGCGATGCTGGCGGCGCGCGGTCTGAACGAAACGCATTCATTCGGATTTGGAAATTCGGCCCTGGAATCCGTTCTGTCGGACAAGCCGTCGATAAAAATCGCCAATCCGATTACCAGCGAGCTGGACACGCTGCGCAATTCGCTGTTGGGCAATATGCTGACTGCGGCCGCAAACAATGAAAAGCGCGGATACCCTGATTTGGCCCTGTTCGAAATCGGCACCGTATTTGACGGCGACGCGCCCGGGGACCAGCACACGCAGCTGTGTATTCTGCGCATGGGTGCCGCATCGCCAAAGCACTGGCAGGGGCGCGGCAGAAATGTCGACATATTTGATGCAAAGGCGGATTTGATTGCGCTGATGCGCGACCGGAAATTTACTGTGTCCGATGCGGACGCCCCGTTGTGGGCCCATCCCTTCAGATACGGCGCGATATATCAGGGTAAAAAGAAAATCGCCGAATTCGGCCAGCTGCATCCGGCGGTGGCGAAAAAGCTGCGGATAAAATCGGATGCGGTTGTGGCGATAGTCGATGATGTGTTCGCGTTGCCGTCGCGTCGCGCGGCGTGCGCAGCACCGCTGTCTGATTTTCAGCCGATAAAGCGTGATTTCGCGTTTGTAGTGGACGCGTCGATGCCGGCGGAAAATCTGGTTGACGCCGCCCGTCGCGCGGATTCGCGCATATCGGACGCAGTTGTCTTCGACGCGTTTGCAATGGATGACGGTACCAAGTCGATTGCATTCACCATCACGATAATTCCGACAGAAAACATGTCGGATGCGGATTTGATGAAAATCCAGGACGCGGTCATAAACGCTGTCGAATCAAAATGCGCTGCGCGAATCCGCGACAGATAGGCGTTATGTTCCCCGGATTCGGGGAACGGTTATCCTATAAAAAACACCGGCATTTGCCGGCGTTTTTTTTAATACATTGTTTGCAGTATATGGCGGCTTTTATCCAGGCTGGACAGCATTTTGCCCGAACCGCACGCAACGCATGCCAACGGATTGTCCACCAAAAACACCGGCAGCCCCGTTGCGGCACGAATTGCCGCATCCAGTCCGCGCAGCAGCGAACCGCCGCCCGTCATCGCAATACCCAAATCCGCGATGTCGGCCGACAATTCCGGCGGCGTCAGTTCCAGTGCCTGGCGCACGGTGTCGACGATTTTGCTGACCGTCTGGGCCAATGCGGATGCAATCTGCGATTCAGTGATAACCGTTTCGCGCGGTGTGCCGGACAACAAATCGCGGCCTTTTATTTTCAGTGTCAGCTCATTTGCCTTGTCCTTGGGCGAAATGGCCGTGCCAATTTTTTTCTTGATATCTTCGGCGGTGTTTTCACCAATCAGCAGGTTTTTGTTCTTGCGTACGAAATCAATGATGTCTATGTCCATCTGGTCGCCGGCGGTGCGAACCGCGTTGGAATATACGATTCCGCCCAGGGACATGACCGCAACCTCGGTCGTGCCGCCACCAATGTCCAGCACCATGGAACCCACGGGTTTTTCCACCGGCAGTCCGGCGCCGATTGCGGCGGCGGTTGATTCTTCGACTATGTATACCTTGCGCGCGCCGGCGGCGTCTGCAGCCTCTTGTATGGCGCGGCGTTCAACCTGGGTTGCGCACGACGGCACGCATATGATAATCAGCGGCGCGGCCAGCGGGCTTCTGTGATGAACCTTGCGGATGAAGTATTTAATCATTTCCTCGGCTACTTCGAAATCAGCGATGACGCCGTCGCGCAGCGGGCGCACCGCGGTTATCGAACCCGGCGTGCGGCCGAACATCTGTTTCGCCTCTGTTCCGACGGCCAGTATTTCCTTGCGGCCCATCAGGCGGTTTTCCGCAACGGCGACGACCGACGGTTCATTCAGGACGATTCCGCGTCCCTTTACATAAATCAGCGTGTTCGCCGTCCCCAGGTCAATCGCCATATCGGCGGAAAAGAATTTCATCAGCCAGTTGTACATGTATTCGCCCCCAAAATAATGATTTTTTTGAACTATAAGACCTTCGCCGGAAAAAATCAAGGCGCCGTGATAAAAAAGTTTGATTATAAATATATTATGGTATTATACCCCCCATGCGAGACACGATAAAAAAACATGAAGATTTTATAATGACGCCCGACGACATAACGGCGCGATGCGCGTTTTGTCTGATACGGGCCAAACCGGCCAAGTTTGCCGACGATGCGCGATACGGTCTGGTTGCGACGAAAAAGACGTTCAAGCTGGCGGTGCACCGCAATCGGGCCAAGCGTCTGCTGCGCGACTGGATTGCGTTTAACGAGCGTCTGATGCGGCCCGACCGCGACTATGTATTCATTGCGCGCCGCGCGATACTGGACGCGTCGCGTCTGGACGGGCGCGTCGCGATTAAAAAGGCGCTGCGTTATCTGGCGCGGACGCCCGATGCGGAAAATGCCGAATAAACCCGATTTTGCCGTTCGCGCCGCCATGCGCGCCATCAATGCGTACCGCGCGTTTATATCGCCCGTTATCGGCGGGCGTTGTGCGTGCCGTTTTACCCCCAGCTGCAGCGAATACACCCGCGCGGCGATTGAAAAGTATGGCCTCATCCGCGGTTCGATTATGGGAATGCGCCGTATTTTTCGCTGCAGACCCGGCGGGGGGATGGGATACGACCCGGTGCCTTGACATCGGGCGCGGATGTGGTAAAATCCATTCAAACTTTAATAATTTATAAAAAGGATAAAAGAAATGTCTTTTCGTGCAACCGTAGAGTCCATGTCCAAAATTATGGATGAAATGGGCATTACAGAATTGGATTTGGAACGCCAGTTCCTGTTCGGCGTATATCGCAAACATATTCACCTGTCAAAGCAGCAGGCCGCCGCGGTGGCGATGCCGTCGCTGCCTGTGGCCGATGCGAAAACAGCCGTTGCGGCGCCCGCCGCCACGGTCAGCGGATATGCACTGAAATCGCCGATGGTCGGTGTTGCGTATCTGGCGCCGGAACCGGGGGCCAAGCCATTTACATCCGTCGGCGCGACGGTAAAGGCGGGCGACACGGTTGCCCTGGTCGAAGCGATGAAGACCTTTAACCCGATAAAGTCCGACAAGGACGGCGTTGTAAAGGAAATAATGGTTTCCGACGGCCAGGCGGTCGAATTCGACCAAACATTAATTGTTATCGAATAAGATAAATAAAAATGTCTCAGATAAAAAAAGTATTGATTGCCAACCGCGGTGAAATCGCATTGCGCGTCATACGCGCATGCCGCGACATGGGCATCCGAACGGTCGCCGTGTATTCGACGGTCGACAAAAACGCCATGCATGTTCAGCTGGCCGATGAATCTGTATGCATCGGCCCCGGCCCGTCCAAGGATTCATATCTGAACGAATCCGCGATTCTGACGGCGGCACTGCTGACAAATGCGGACGCGATACACCCTGGATACGGTTTTTTGTCCGAACGCGCCGATTTCGCGCAAAAGGTGGAACAGCACGGCATGATTTGGATTGGGCCGTCTGCTGAAATGATTACGCGCATGGGCGACAAGGTAAACGCCAAGCGTACCGCGATTGAATGCGGTCTGCCGGTGGTGCCGGGTTCGGACGGCGCGGTCGCAACGCTGGAAGATGCGCTGAAATGCGCCGAAGAAATCGGATACCCTGTCATGCTGAAGGCGGCGGCGGGCGGCGGCGGACGCGGAATGCGCCCTGTTATGAACGCCAACCAGATGGCCGAAGCGTTCCAGATAACCAAGCAGGAGGCCAAGTCCGGATTCGGCGACGACACGCTGTATATGGAAAAACTGCTGATGCATCCGCGTCATATTGAATTTCAGGTGCTGGGGGACCAGCATGGCAACGTCGTGATATTTGGTGAACGCGACTGCTCGCTGCAGCGCAAGAATCAAAAGGTGATGGAGGAATGCCCTGCGGCGGCCCTGACCCAGAAACAGCGCGACGACATGATAGAGGTATGTAAGACGGCGGCGAAAAAGATGGGCTACACCAACGCCGGCACGTTTGAATTCATGTTCGAAGACGGCAAGTTCTATTTCCTGGAAATGAACACGCGTCTGCAGGTGGAACATCCCGTAACCGAAATGGTTTACGGCGTCGACCTGGTGCGTGAACAGATACGCGTCGCGGCGGGTGAAAAACTGGGCTATACCCAGTCAAACGTCGTTGCGCACGGCCATGCGATTGAATTCCGCATCAATGCCGAGGATCCGGAAACATTTATCCCAAATCCCGGCAAGATATCGCTTTATGCGCCGTCAGGTGGTCTGGGGGTTCGCGTAGACAGCGCGGTATATACCGGATACACGATTCCGCCGACCTATGATTCGATGATTGCAAAACTGATTGTCCACGCCCAGA
Organism: uncultured Alphaproteobacteria bacterium; assembly: GCA_947054455.1. GTDB lineage: Bacteria > Pseudomonadota > Alphaproteobacteria > Rs-D84 > Rs-D84 > Enterousia. Next base: position 232,138 of record CAMRWN010000001.1, on the reverse strand, counting down.
ACCGTCCCGCATGCATCATGCGTGCGCAGCGTGCGCTGGATGAATTCGTGATAGAGGGTGTAAAAACCACAATTCCGCTGCAGCGCAGGTTGCTGAACAACCGCGACGTCAGACAGTTGAATTTTGACAATCACTGGCTGGAGAGTTATTTGGCCGCGCAAAAGGAAAATCCCACGCCGGACGAAACGGCCGCGGAAGAATAAAAATCCCCCCATGTGGGGGATTTTTTTGCCGCATGAAAACGGGGAAAGCATGGCACAGGGGTTATGCGGATATCATTTCCTTCAACTCGCCCGTGGCGGGATTGTATATTCGAACCGGGCCTTCATAACGCAGCGCGTTGTGGTGCGCCGGTATCAAAAATTCCGGCAGTGGCGTCGTTTCGCCCATCATGACCTTGGTGTATTGTTCTTTTTCTGCCGGCGTTTTGTTTTTGTACCATCTGGCTTGTTCCGCCTCTATCGGATGGTTGTACCAACCCTGCATCAGAACCAGCTGTTTGTCCACCGACAGCGTCATCAAATCCATCGTGGTGAAAAGTGGCTTGGACGACGGTTCTTCCGTCTCCTTGCCGTCGGGGCCTTTTACTTTCTTCATTTCAATTTTTTCGCCCATCATGTCGGAAAATCTTCTTGCGGTCGACGGGTCGTTGACTCGCAGTATGACCTTGGCCGCGGTGTTGGCGATAATCGTGTCGGCGGCCTTGTCGCCGTATTTGTCGGCAATCTGGCTGATGTCCTGGCCGACAATCAGGTATGAAACCTTTTGTCCGCGTCCGACGGCGGGGCCTTGGATAATCGCCTCCAGCTTGTTCATGGTCGGCATTTCGTCCAGTACGAACAGTGTCGGATACGGTCCAATTTTTTGACCCGACCGGCTCGATTCCGGGGGATTGGCAATAAGGAATTTACTTAACAATTCCACAAACATGCTGGTTATCGGGCTGAACGTGCTGGCATCGGCGACATTTATCGCCAGATATACGCTGACGGGCTTTATCTTGCCGTCGCGCGGGTCGCGCATGCCGCGCAAATCCGCAAAGTGCAGGTCGGAATGGCGCGTGTGCTTGTTTACGGCCGGATGACGGAATATGTTCAACCCCGCGTTCATTGTCGACAGGGTCGATCCGCGTTCCTTGTCCGGTGTGTTGGCCAGGTTCAGCAGTGCGGCAACCGCGTCCGGATTGTATGCGTACAGGCGCGCCTCTTCCACGGCCTTGGTCAAAAAGTCCTTCATGGGGTCGGCCATCATGACCATTTGGTCGCCGGCGCGGCGGCGTTCTTCCAATTCTTCGCCGACCTTCAGCTGCCCCTGGGTGTACCACGCCAGCATCATTGGCAGCGACGCCTCTTGCCCGATAAATTCGTCCGGTATGTTTTCCCATGTACCGACATGGACATAGTTCGACGCGTTCAGTTCCCCGCGCTGGGTCAGCGCCATTGCGGCGTATGCGTTCGGGTCGCTGGTCATTGTCATGTAATAGTCGGACAAAACCGCTGCGTCTTCGGCGTCAAACAGTCCCGCCGACAGGCGCGAGTAGAAATAATCGTCGGCCTTTGCGCGTTCGACCTTGGATACGGTGAAGTTTATGAACCCGTTCATCGCCGCGCGTCCTGTGTTTGTCCAGTGGGGGTCGGCGCTGCCCTGGGCCTCTGGTATCAGGGTGTTGACGATTGTCTGGATGTATGTGTTGCGGCCTTCTTCGTTGTCGGGCATGTTTTCCGGCGACAGCGGATTCCATGACGGATAGTATATGCCCTGCTCCGGCTCGTCCCGCTGGCCCCAGTTCATAATGAATACCGGCCCGATTGTCGCGCGGTATGCCGACGTTTTTTGAACCAGTTCAGGTTTCGGGTCGTTTATTATCATCGATACTTCGTCGCATCCCAGAATCGTCGGTATAACGACGCCAACGGACTTACCGGTACCGGCCGGCGCCAGCAGCAGTGCCGACAAACATTCGTCCATGCGCAGCGGCATGCTTTTTCCCTTGTCCTTGAAATACCCCAGAACCATCATAAATCCGCCGAACAGGCCGTTGGGATTTTTATTGTTTGTACCCATTTTTCGTATGTCAGACGCGGTCGCCTTGTTCGCGGATTTTTCATGGAACTTGTCCTTGGAATTGGGATTGAATTCCGACACCAGCGTGCTGTCGGCCATAAAGAAATACGCAATCACCGGCAGCAGCGGCACAATGCACGCCATGTCCGGACGCACCGCGCACCGCAGCAGCCACATCGGTATCTCTGCAATCACCGACACCCCCAGCGTCATGGCCGCATGCTGCAGGTATATCTTGGTCCAGACCGCGCTGGCCGGCGACCAGCCGTATCGCCATATATGTTCTATTATAAACGATATTCCGAACGCCAGCGCGCAAACAATCCATATCCCGATGACCCAGCGCAGTTCCCAGAACAGACGCGCCATTGGTGCACGCTCGTTCTCCTTGTATGCGGTGGATTTGAATATGTTCAGGCCTTTGCCCTTGCCGCCGACGGATAAAATCTTGAACTTTTCTGCCATTGTGCTAAGATTATATCAGAAAATTTGACATTTATAAATCAGGAATTGCACAGTCGTGAAAAATATTCCCCGAATTTTTATCGGAAACGATGCCGCGGCCGGCATGCGCATCGCCGCGACACGCGAAATGGCGCACTATCTGGCGCATGTTATGCGCACGCGCGACTGCATCGTGTTCGGCGGCGGGCATGAATTTGCGGGGCGCCTGTCGGATGACGGTAAGTATATTGATGTTGGCGCCGATACAGGCCGCGCCGACCCGTCTGGGGACATCACGCTGTATTTTGCGCCGATACGCCGCACAGACGACCTGATAAACATGGCGACCCAGATGGGGGTTGCGCGATTGGTGCCGGTCATCACCGACCAAACGGTTGCGCACCACATAAACTGGGACCGCATGCGCAAGATAGCAACCGAGGCCGCGGAACAATCAAATCGCTGCAGTGTGCCGGATTTGGCGGCGCCCGTAAAGTTTTCCGATTTGGATTTAAAAGGTGTCGCATTCGCGGACGAACGCGCCGCGCACGGCGCCCCCACGGGCGTCGACGCGCATGGCGCGCGCGCCGTTATCATCGGACCCGAAGGCGGATTTTCAGATGATGAATTCGATGCGCTGCGCCGCGGCGGCGCGGTCGGGATAAGTCTGGGGCCGACAATTTTGCGAGCCGAACTGGCCGCGGCGGTCGCAATTTCACGGATGACGCAATGAAGACCCGCATCGCAAAGTTTATCGCCGCATCGGGCGCCGCATCACGCCGCCAGGCCGAAGAACTGATTGCATCGGGCGCGGTGTCTGTCAATGGCGCGGTTGTCCCCTCGCCCGTGTTTTTTGTTGACGACGGCGATGTTGTATGCATAAACGGTGCGCCAATCGCGCCCGGACGCGCGCGCCTGTACGCGTTTCACAAACCCGTCGACACCATGACAACGCGCGCCGACCCCGCGGGTCGCCGGACGATATACGACTGCCTGCCCGCACAGTACCGCAATTTGAAATATGTGGGCCGGTTGGATTTCAAGACGACCGGGCTGCTGCTGCTGACCAACGACGGCGCGCTGGCGCGGCGGCTGACATTGCCGTCGTCGGGGGTGCGCCGCGTATATATTGCAACCGTCGGCGTTAAAAATGCGGCGTCGGTCGAACTGGACCGTGCGCGCGCCGGCATTACGGTCGACGGGATAAAATACGCCCCGATGAAAATCGACGATATTGGCGGTGGACGGCTGCGCGTGGAAATAACAGAAGGCAAAAAGAACGAGGTTCGAATAGTCTTGGCGGCGTGCGGCGCCCCTGTGCGCAAGCTGCACCGTGTGCTGTTTGGAAATGTTTCGCTGGGAAATCTTGCCCCGGGTCAAATTCGCGAAATAAATCAGAAAACAATTGACGAGATGTTAAAATCCCTCTAAAATCTTCCCATAGGACAGGGAGATTTATAATGAAAAACAACACCTCTAAAAAGAATATGAAAAAGACCGCTGCGTCCCGCACCAAAAGTGCCGTGCGCATCACGGATACCCGTAAATGCACAGGGACGGCATGGTCGGCGTCGATATACATCTATTGGTTTATAATTTTGTTCTTTATCGCTGCGACATTCTATATTCTGGGGCGCAGCCATGGCGCACTGACGCACCGCGTCGCCGCCAATAATGTAGAGATAACAGAAGAAACCCTGTTGCAGCCGTCAGACTATCTGGATGCGGGCAAGGCGAAACTGATGTCTGGCAGCATTGACGACGCGATAGAGGATTTAAACGCGGCAATTGACGCCGGCGCGTCCGCGGATGCATACATCCTGCGCGGCGAGGCGTACATGCAGTCCGCAAATTACCGCGCGGCGCTGGCCGATTTTAACGCGGCGATTGAAATGGATGCGGCCAGTTCGGTTGCATACTATGACCGCGCGCTGCTGAACATGCGTCTGGAAGATTATTCTGCGGCGCTTAACGACATTAACAATGCGCTGGCGGCGCGCGCGACCAATCCGTCCGACACGCTGCAGCTGCGTGATTTGTATGCCAAGCGTGGTCAGCTGAACCTGTGGTTGAAAAACTGGCAGGGTGCGATTGCGGACTATACCAATTCCCTGGCCCGGCCCGAGGGGATAGTCAACCCGTCCGTTTACGCTGAACGCGCCGAAGCCTATACAGCGGTTGGTAGCCTGGCGGAGGCAATCAATGATTATGCAACCGCGGTTCGCGTCATTTCCGAACAAATTCAGGGGGCGACCACGGCCGAAGAACGCGAATCCCTGTCTTCGCGTGCGATGTCATATTTTGAAAAGTCCGCGGCGCTGAATCTGAATCTGGGAAATGTGGAATCCGCAATGAATGATTTGGAATCCGCGCGCACGATTGCAATCGCGCTTAACGACGCGGAAACAGTGGACAGATTGCAGGGACTGATAAACGAACTGAACAACTAGGTTAAAAATCCCCCACGCGGGGGATTTTTTTATATATTTTGTATAAAAAACACCGGCATTTGCCGGCGTTTTTGTTTATATTTTCATCTTTTCCTGCATTTGGGCCAGAACCGGCGTTTCAATTCCCAGGGCCGCCGCGCGTTTAACCAAACCGCGCAGGGCGAAAATACCTTCGACGGTGCCGACGGGCGGCTGGTTTTGCGCAATTGCGATGCCGCCGGCAAAATTGCGGCTGGTGGTCGATGTCGCAGACAGGAACAGGTCCCCTATTCCGCACAGTTCCAAAAATGTACGTGCGTCGGCGCCGATGTGCATGCCTATGTTTACAACCTCGTTCCAGGCGCGCGTGAATATCATCGCGCGTTCGTTTTCACCCGCCGACGCGACGGAATTGTATCCGCAAATCAGTGCAACGGCGTTCTTGCCGACGCCACACAATTCCGCGCCGATTACATCCTCGCTGTCGGATAGGAACAGTTTGTTTAATATTTCATGTCCCGCCCGCCGGGCTGCGGCCGTCCCGGCCAGTGTCGAACCCGTCGGCACGCCGCGCGCAACTTCGGCCGCGAACTGCGGGCCGGACAGGACGCCGAATTCACTGCACTGCGGCATTTCGGTTTTCAATATCTCGGACATGAATTCGCCGGTCTGCGGATCGGCGCCCTTGGTGCAGATTATAACCGGCTGGCCCGCATAATGCTGGCGCGCATCGCGCAGCGTTTCGCGAAAATATGCCGCCGGCGTCACAATCAACCATGCGTCTGTTTCGCGCAGGTCCGCCATGCATGACGTTATGCGCATGTTCGCGGGCGTCGCGATGCTTTCAAACTGTTTGCATTTGCCGTCATATGACCATATGACCACGTCCGCCCCGCCCCGTGCGGCGGTTATGCCCAGCGCGGTTCCCCATGCGCCGGCGCCGATTACCCCTGCCTTCATTTCAATTTCCTTATTTTTTTCTTAATCACTGACACGACCGTCAGTCCGTCGTCCGATAAATCAATGGCGCGCATGTATGCATCCTGCGCCAGTTTATTGTCGCCCTTTTCCGCGTACAAATCCCCCAGATGTTCAAACAGCGACGAACACGTGGCCGATATCTGGCCGACGCGGGCCAAAACCTCCAGTGCGGCGTCCGTCCCTTCGCGCGCACGAACCACGCACCCCAGCGTGTCCCACGCCATGACGTCGGTCGGGTTCTGTCTGACCAGCGTCATCGCATATTCGTATGCGTTGTCAATCTGGCGGTTTTGGGCCGCCCATATCTTTGCCTGCAGGGACATTATCTCCGCATCAATCGCCAGTACGTCGGCCGCCGCATGCAGGTCGGATTGCGCTTCGTTCAGATCACCGAAAACATGGTGTATGTGCGCCCTGCTCTTTAAAAAGAATGCGTGGCCCGCGTCGCTAAGTCCGTCGGATTCCAGCGCACGTTCAACCGTGCGCAGTGCCGCGCGCTTGTTCCCGTTTTGTATGTCGTGGGCGATTAGTTTGTTCATGGCCGGCACAAACAGCGGATACGCCCGCAGCGCCGCGCGCAGTGTGTCGATGTCGCCTGACTTTTCCGCACCGCGCATAACGGCAAACGGATAAAACGGGCTGTCGCGGCCGATTTTTGCAAAGTGCGCCGCATAATCGCCGGTGTTGTTGAAAAAGAACTGGCCCAGATAATAGTCGATTGCATCGTTGTCCTGGCCGAATTGCGGGCCGGCAATCTGTGCAAACCGCAACAGCAGCAGTGCCAAATCCGAATACATCATCACCTGGGTGTGCGACACGTTTTGCAGCAGACTGAACGCCATGGCGTTTCGGTGGCCCTTATAACGTTGCCAATTGGGAATTGCACTATGGTTCATCATGAACATTCCGCCCGGTCGCATTGTGAATTCCGCGCGCAGCGCGTCGGCCGCATCCGGCATGTCGTGATGCGTGTAAAACGACATTATGTAGAGGTAGTCGTTTATATTCATAAATTCGGGACGCACGTCGGCGAATGATTTTGCTGCGCGTTTCTGATCCCCTGTTTCCGCGTAAATCTGGCCGCGGATGAATGATTTCCACGATTCATTCGTGGGCAGTTTTTCAATGAATTTCAACGCCTCGTCGCGCCGGCCCGTTGCAACCGCCGACCACACGCGCAGCGGTGATGTCAGTGCGGATTCATCGCTTTTGTGGCGTTTATAGAGTTCTGACCATTTTTCCTGGGAAACCAGATATGCATCGTAAATCATGCGCGCGGGCGCGGTCTTTTCGCGCCCCAGCGTCTTTGCATTCTCTGGCAGGCGTCCACTCATAAATTCTGATATCAGGCGGGTGTTTTGCACGGCGGCCGGTCCGTCCGCATCCAGTTGCGCGGCAAAGGCGGACGCACTGTCGAAATCGTTGACGTAAACGGCGTGCTGTGCCGCCAGAAAGGCGCCGTACTTTGTCGTTGGATGACGATGCTGTGATATGGCGGGCGCGTTGTTGCCGTGGTTCCAAATCTTGGCGCCGACAACCGAAACAGCCGCCAGCAAACCAATACATACAAATAAACTTTCTATCTTTTTCATGGGAAATATGCTACAATATAAATCATGAATAATAAAGTTAAATTTGAACGGTATGCGTCAATGTTGCGCGATTGGTCGCAGCGCATGAATCTGGTTGCACCCAGCACCCTTAATGACATAGAAACACGGCATTTTGCCGATTCGGCCCAGCTGAACGATGTACTGCCGCAAAACGCGGATATCATTGATTTGGGCAGCGGCGCCGGTTTCCCCGGGGTTGTTTTGGCCATTTTGGGTCGGCGCGTGGTATGCATCGAATCAATTGGCAAAAAGGCGGCGTTTCTGTCTGCGCTGAAAACGGAATTGGATTTGCCTAATTTGACCGTTTATCATGGTCGTGTCGAAGATTATGTCCGGCAAATGCCGGTCGATAAGTCAAATTTTGTTTTCACTGCGCGTGCTTTTGCACCGCTGGTTAAGATTTTTGACTATGTTTACAAAACAAAATGCCGGCTTTTTTTATTAAAAGGCCGGGATATAGAGGCAGAAATTGAAACCGCGCGAAAAAAATATAAATTCGATTATGAATTGGTGCCATCCAAGACCGGCGACGGTTATATAATAAAGATTCGAATTGGCCGGTAATTTCATGTGAAATAAGTTTTATTATTTTGATTTTAGTGGATTTTTATAAAATATAATTTTTGTTTATTTTGACCGGCAAATGCGAAAGCGTTGCCGGTTTGTTTCTTTTTATTTATCTTATTTATTTTTTTATATCCATTATGATGTTTGAAATAGGGTTGTTTCATATGAAATATTATATAACTATATGTTTATAGTATGTTTTTTGTTTTGAATTTTAAACTGCTTGACCGAATCGCGTGGTTTTAATATTCTGCACACAGTGATAAGGAAGCAAAGAAATATGACAAAGATAATAGCATTTGCTAATCAAAAGGGCGGGGTCGGTAAAACCACAACCGCAATAAATATCGGTGCATCATTGGCCGCGATAAAAAAACGGGTTCTGTTGATTGATTTGGATCAGCAGGGAAATGCCGGAACCGGGCTGGGGTTTGTTCGTGATTCTTATCGGCAAAGTGTATACGGTGTGCTGATGGGGACGGCGACGGCCGCAGATAATATATTGTCGACCGCGGTGCCGGGGTTGCATTTGATGCCGTCTTCGCAGGCGTTGGCCGGGGCCGAGGCGGAAATGATGGATATTGAAGGTTGTGAATTTCGTTTGCGCGACGCGCTGCAGCAAATTTCTGAACATTACGATTATATTCTGATTGATTGTCCGCCGGCGTTGGGGCGTCTGACGCTGAATGCGTTGACGGCGGCCGATGCAGTCATTGTACCCATGCAGTGCGAGTTTTATTCGCTCGAAGGTATTCAGATGCTGACCAATACAATCACGGCGGTACAGCGCCAGTTAAATCCCAGATTGGAAATCCTGGGGGTGCTGTTGACAATGTACGACCGCAGATACGGTCTGACCCGCGCAGTCGAAGACGATGTGCGCGGCGCGTTCGGCGACCGTGTATTCAAGACGGTCGTGCCGCGCAACGTGCGTGTGTCCGAGGCACCCAGCCACGGTAAACCGGCACTGTTTTATGATTTTAACTCAACCGGCGCACAGGCGTATCTGCGTGTCGCGACAGAGGTTGTTCAACGTACAGAAGGGGAATAATTATGGCGGGAAAATTTGGATTGGGACGCGGGTTGGCCGATTTGAAACAGGAAATCGGAACAATACCAGATATAACAATGCTGACAGGGGGCGAACGTGTGGTTGTCAAACAGATTCCGCTGGCCCAGATTGGCGCCAACCCCGACCAGCCGCGCAAAACGTTTGCGGATGCCGAACTGGCGGATTTGGCGGCGTCCATAAAAGAGAAGGGCGTTCTGCAGCCGATTTTGCTGCGCGCGGTCAGCGGACGCGCGCATATGTATGAAATCGTCGCCGGCGAACGGCGTTATCGCGCCAGCCGTATTGCCGGCCTGAACGAGATACCGGCCCTGGTCAAGACGCTGTCTAATGAAAATGCGATGGAAATCGCGTTGATTGAAAATGTTCAGCGTGAAAACCTGAACCCCATTGAAGAGGCGGCCGCCTATAAAAACATAATGGAAAAGTGCGGCTATGGCCTGGATGATGTTTCGCGCCTGATAGGAAAATCGGAAAGCTATATACGCAACATAATGCGTCTGGATTCGCTGCCGGATTCGGTCAAGGAATTGGTAAAAGAGGGCAGGATTTCCGCGTCGCACGCGCGTACGATTGCGGTTGCCGAAAATCCAGAGGCACTGGCCCACGAGATAGTGGAACAAAAAATGTCGGTGGCCCAGACGGAAAAAAAGGTCAGGGATGCGGCCAGAAACAAGAAAAGCCGGTCTTTCACATCCAATGCAATGGCGGACGATATGCGCGCCGATATCGAATCGCGCATTCATTCGGCCCTGGGCGTTGCCGCACGCATTCAGGAAAAGCGGGGCGGGGCGGGGCAGGTTGTGCTGTCGTTTGCAACGCGTACACAGTTGATGGAATTGGTTGAAAAACTTGTCCGCTAGACGAATAAAAAAATACCGGCATTTGCCGGTGTTTTTTTATGTTTTTATTCATGGCGCAGACTGTCGATGGGGTTAAGTTTCGCCGCCTTTAGCGCGGGGACGACACCCGATGCCAATCCGACGATTACCGCAACGGATACGGACAGAAACACCGGCCATACCGAAAACGGAACGTTATATCCCATGACAAAGCGTCCCACGCCCTGGGACAGGCCAACCCCCAGCAGCAGCCCCGCCATAGACCCGATAAAGGAAATCAGAATCGATTCGGACAGAAACTGGGTTATTATTTGATTTTCGCGGGCGCCGATGGCCTTGCGGATGCCGATTTCACGCGTGCGTTCGGCCACCGATACCAGCATCATGTTCATAATTCCGATTGCACCAACCAGCAGCGATACCGCCGCAATCGCAATCAGCAGCATTTTCATGTATCCCGTGACCGTGTCCATGGTTTCCATAATCTGTTTCATATCCATGATTTGAAAATCGTCGGCGTCCGTATCCTTCAGCTTGTGCCGGTCGCGCAGCAGGGCGGTTATCTGGTTTATTACGATGTTGTTGTCGGCGTCGGCATACAGTTTCATGGCAATCTGGCTGACGGAATTTGGAAATCTGCTGCCCTGCAGGCGCTTTTTCAGCGTGGTGATGGGAATTATTATCATGTCGTCCTGGGAACCCATTGTGGAATCGCCCTTGGCGCGCGTTATGCCAATGACTGTGAACGGGGTGTTCTGGACGCGTATAACCTGGCCGATGGGGTCGTCCGGCAACCCCAGTTCCTGGGCCGTTTCAGGGCCCAAAACGGCGTACGTGGATGAATTTCTGACCGCCGTCTGGTCAAAGAACGTTCCCTTGTCCATTTCGATGTTTTGAACCGACGTATAGCCCGGGTATACGCCGACCATTGACGTCGCCCAGTTTTTATTGCCGTAAATCGCCTGGGCCGCGGACATTTGTACCGGCGTTATCGCCGCCACGTCCGGCAGGCGCCCGATGAATTCCGCGTCGTCTATTGTCAGCGTCTGCCTGTTTCCGGTGCGAACGCCCGCACTTTGCGCGGCGCCCGCACGTATGATTATGGTGTTTGTCCCCAGTGATGAAAACTGGTCTGTAATCTGTTTTTGAACCGTTTCGCCGACGGCGACCATGATAACCACCGCCATAACGCCGATAACGATGCCCAGAACCGTCAGGAACGAGCGAATTTTATTCCCGCTTATCGACAGCCATGATTCCTTTAAAATGTCGTTAAAAGTCATTTTATCACCATTCTTTACAAGTTTTTGTCGGTTTTCGGAACCGCACCGTCATAGTTTATGTGGCCGTCGCGGATATGTATCAGGCGGTCGGCGTATTTGGCGATGTCAAATTCATGGGTTATCATGACAATGGTTATGCCCATTGTGCGGTTCAGTTCCTTGAAAAACTTTAATATCTCGTTTCCCATTTTGCTGTCCAGCGCGCCCGTCGGTTCGTCCGCCAGAATCAATTTCGGGTTCCCGGCCAGCGCGCGCGCAATTGCAACGCGCTGCTTCATTCCGCCCGACAGCTGGGTCGGCAGATATGTTTCGAATTTTTCCAGACCCACGCGCGCCAGCATTTCGCGCGCGCGCCGAACGCGTTCGGACATTGGCAGGCCCCTGTACATCAACGGCAGCATTACGTTGTCCAAAACGCTGCGCTTGGACAGCAGGTTGAACTGCTGGAACACGAATCCGATGTGTTCGTTTCTGACGACGGCCAATTCGTCCGCGGTCATGTTTGTTATGTCCCGGCCATATAGTTTGTATACGCCCGACGTCGGCGTGTCCAGCGCGCCGACAATGTTCATGCACGTCGACTTACCCGAACCGGACGGGCCCATGATTGCGACAAATTCGCCCATGCGCACGTCAAATGTTATATCGAACAGAACCTGCTGGCGGCCGCCCATTTCCAATGGAAAGCTTTTGCATATGTCCCGCATGGAAATTATGATTTCCGATGATTTTTTCATTATAGAATTTTCCCCCGCATATTCGGATGCCATTATATCATGCACCGTCCGAAATCACAAGACGGCGTATAAAAAACGCCCCCGTTTGGGGGCGCGGGGCATTATCGCGGACCACCGCCGCCCATTGGGCCGCGTTTTGCGCCCGATGCAGCCGACGATGTCTGGCCGGCCCGTCCGACGACTATCTGGTCGCCGTCGCGGATGCCGTCGGATATAAGTTCGGTTTCGGTTGCGGTTATCAAGCCCTTTTCATATGGAACAAGCACAACGCTATCGCCCCTTTTTATCGCCAGGTGCGTTTTAGGTGTTGCGTCGCCCGGGTTTTCAACGATTCCGTCAAAAGAGCGCACCAACAACGCCGCATTTTGAACCTTGTATATGTCGGATTTTTCCGAAACTATGATGGTGACGAACGCAGTCATTCCCGGCATCAGACGCAGGTCGGCGTTGTCAACGTCGATGACGACGGTGTATACCACGACGTTAGACGTTGTTGTCGGCGACAGGCGGATTTGACGCACAACGCCCGGGAATGACTGGCCGGGATAGGCGTCGACCGTGAACGATACGTTTTGCCCTTCGCGGATGACGCCGATGTCGGCCTCGGACACGGATGTTTCAATCTGCATTTTCGACAAATCTTCGGCAATTTCGAACAGGTCGGGGGTCTGGAACGACGCGGCGACCGTCTGGCCGACGTCAACCTTGCGCGAGATGACGGTCCCGTCAACCGGCGATATGATTGTTGCATATCCCAGGTTTGTCATCGCACGGTCGTATTGGGACTGGGCGCGGACGACGGATTGTTCGGCCTGTTCATACGTTGTCTGGGACTGTTCCATTTCAGCGCGTGAAATAAACCCATCGGCATACAGCGACTTGTTGCGTTCGTATTCGCTTTTGGCATAGTTGCGCTGGGACTGTGCGCTCAGCAGGCTGGCCTTGGATTCGTCGACCGACGCCTGCAGAACCGACGGTTCTATTGTCAGCAATACGTCGCCCTTTTTCACCTTGGAGTTATAGTCGACATACATGTTATCAATGGTGCCGGATACCTGAGAGCCGACGTTTACAGTGTTTACAGGCTGGATTTCGCCGGTGGCGCTGACCTCTTGGCGCAGATCGCCGCGGGATATCTTCAGGCTGACCAGTTCGCCTTTCTTGTCATCGCCGCCGCCGAAAATCATGATTGGGACCGCAATCAGGACGGCCAGTATCGCAATCCACCATTTTTTGCGCCATATCCATGATGTGGCGCGTCTAAGAAAAGATTTCTTGGTTTTGTCGTTATTCTTCATTTGCGGTGTTTCCTTCTTCCAGTTGAACCTTTATGTCGCCGATTGCCAGTGCAACCGCGGCGCGTTTGACATACAAGTCATATTTTGCGGCGTTGTGCTGTTTCTGGGCGTCGACCAGTTCGGACTGCGCCGTCTGCCAGTCCAGCATTGTCGCGCGTCCTACCTTGTACATTCCTGCGACCACGCGCTGTGATTCGGTCGCGGACGCCAGCAGGGTTTTGGTCTGCTTCAGCACGGTTTGCGCAGTTTTATAGTTTTGATATGCGCTGAACACGTCCAGCATCGCGGCATTTGATGTGTCGCGTTCGCTTTCGCGCGCCCGTTCATAGCTGGCGGCCGCCGCCCGCGCGCCATAGATGTTTGCAAAACCCGCGAACAACGGCATGGAAACGCGCACACCGATGGTGCCGTTAATTTGGTCGGAATTCGGGCCGAACACGCCGTTCAGGTTGTCGTCGTTCCACCCCAGCGTGCCGGATGCGGAAATGCTGGGCAGGTTTTTCAAAAACGCACTGTTTCTGCGGTGCCATGCGGCGTCGCGGTTTGCGGTTGCGCGCAACAGGTCGGGACGCTGGCGGCGGGCGATGGATATCAAATCGTCGATATTTTTGATTTCCGCATCGGAACCGAAATTCGACGCCATGTCCGCGATTTCTATTTCCTGGTCCGCGGGAAACGCCAGCTTGGTCAACAGCGAGCCCTTGACTATTTCACGGTTGTTTTTTGCGCGTTCCAATTCCAAATCGCGGGTTGCCAGTGTCGTTTCCGCCTTCAGAACGTCGGCCTTGGCCACTGCGCCGGCCTTGAATTTCTTTTGCGCGGTATCCTTGGCGGTCTGCGCAACCAGCTGTCCGGCGCGCGCGGTTTCAACGTCCGCGTCCGCCTTCAGCAGTTCATAATAAGAACCGATAAGGCCGTATACATAATTCTGTACGGTTTCATCGTATTCAAATCCCGTTGCGCGGTATGTGGCCAGTGTCTGGTTCAAATCGGACAGACGCTTTCCAAAATCAAAAATCAGATAAGACGCCGACAACGATGCGCCGTAAGACCATTCGTCCCAGTCCCGATGTCCATAGTTTTTTCCAGCTGACCCCCCAATGCTGGCCGACGGCAGATACGTGGAATATGCGGCGTTTTTTTCAAAACGCGCCGCCTGCAGGCCGGCATACGCGGCCGCCGTGGACGGATTTCGGCACAGCCCCAGTTCCACCACCTGACCGAGTGTCAATTCGCCTGCGGGTGTGGTGCGCATTGTCGCACAGTCTTCGCCGCCCCACGCCGCAACCGGCGCCAGCGCGCATAAAACAAACAGCTTTTTCATGATATACTCTCTCTTGTCCCCGAACATTCTTTTATATATTACAATTTTTATGTTGAATTACAAATTTTTTTTGCGTAGTATTGCAACGCAACATGATTGTGGCCTGGTGGCAGAGTGGTTATGCAGAGGACTGCAAATCCTTGTATGCCGGTTCGATTCCGACCCAGGCCTCCATTTTTTTTGATATTATGATAGAAACGCTCAGCCTGTCTGATTTTCGCAATCACAAGATGTGCCGCATACACACGCGCGGACGTCGCAACATTATCATAACGGGGCCAAACGGCGCCGGCAAGACCGCGATACTGGAGGCGGTGTCAATCCTGTCTGGCGACAGGGGTATGCGCGGCGCGCCCATGACGGAAATCGCGCGTTTCGGTTCCGCCGGTAATTTCGCCGTGTTTGCAAATCTGGCCGATGATACGGAAATATCCGTTTGCTTTAATGCAGGCGATGCAAACCGCCGCGCCCGCGTCGACGGGGATGCGGCGCCGCTGTCCGATTTGGCGGGGCGTATGCGCATGGTGTGGCTGACCCCGCGCGAAGACAGGCTGTTTGTGGACGACACGGCCCAGCGTCGCGCGTTTTTCGACCGTCTGGCGGCGGGTTTCGACGCGGCGCACGGCGGGCGCGTTGCACGTTTTTCAAAACTGTTGTCGGAACGCGCGTTTGCATTGAAATCCAACCGGGACATGCGCTGGGTCGATGCACTGGACGCGCAGATAGGTGGACTGGCCGTGGCGATTGCCGCCGCGCGGATACAGTATGCGGGCGAACTGAATTATTTTCTGGAAAACTGCGCGGTGTCCGTGTCCGGTCTGGTCGAAGAAATGCTGATTTCCGGCCGCACGCCTGGCGATGCCGAACGCGCGTACCGCGAATATCTGTCGACACAGCGGACGCTGACGGGCGACAAGATGGTTATCGACGGCGTTCACAAGTCCGATTTCGGCGTGTTTAACAAGCGTTTGAATCTGCCGGCGAATCTGACCAGCACGGGTCAGCAGAAGACCGCGCTGATTGAATTGATACTGGCGCATGCGCGGCTGGTCCGCACCAAGACCGGGCGCCGCCCGATTATTTTGCTGGACGAGGCGGCGGCCCACCTGGATGCGGCGGCGCGTGCGGCGCTGTTTTCGGCGCTGGGGGCGTCGGACGCGCAGGTTTGGGCGACAGGTCTGGATGCGGCGGCGTTCGCTGATACGCCCGATGCTGCATTTGTTGCTTGCGCCGATGGGGAAATAAATAATATACTTTATCCATAACGGGTGAATTATGAGTAGGATTGATTATCAAAGTTTGCTGGACAACGCGCTGAAATCCGTGGTAAAGGATGCGCTGATTCATGCACAGTTCAACGGCCTGGGCGACGGGACGCATTTTTTTATAACGTTCAAGACGCGTGATGCGGGTGTGGTGCTGCCTGATTTTTTACGCATGCGCTATCCCGACATAATGACGATTGTGCTGCAGTATTCGTACAACAACCTTAACGTTTCGGACAAGGAGTTCGGGGTTCAGCTGACTTTTGACGGGCGGCCGTTCTTTATACGCGTGCCGTTTTCTGCGTTGGTAGAATTCAAGGACCCGTCGGTGGACTTTATGTTGTCGTTTCATCACAAAAGCGCGCAGGCCGCCGCGGACAACGACATGGAACTGCCGCTGGACGAACGACCGGGCAGTGTTCCCGACGCGGGCCGTGTTGTGTCGCTGGATGAATTCAGAAAAAACAGAAGGTAATAAAAATCCCCCGAAACGGGGGATTTTTTGATTATTTGTTCGGAATAATCTTGATTTCAACGCGGCGGTTCTGGGCGCGTCCTGCGGCCGTGTCGTTGGACGCAATCGGGTTCGACGGCCCCATGCCCATGATTTCGAATCTGGACGCCTTGACGCCCTGGCCCTGCAGGTATGCGGCGACGGCGGATGCACGCTGGCGCGACAGGGTCATATTATATGCGTCCGATCCGGTGTTGTCGGTGAATCCCATGACCATGACGGTTGAATTGCTGTATTTGTTCAATACCTTGGCCACGGAATTAAGCGTGGCATAGAATCCGGCGTTGATGTCCGATGAATCTGTTTTGAACGTGATGTTGCCGGGCATTATCAGACGAATGCTGTCGTCGGCGCGAACGACGCTGACCCCGGTCGACGCCAGTTCTGCGCGCAGTTCGGCTTCCTGTACGTCCAGATAATATCCGACCCCGCCGCCCAGCGCCGCACCCGCCAGACCGCCGACAATTGCGCCGGTGCCGCTCTTTTTCGCGACCAGTGCGCCGGTCGCCGCGCCGGTTGCCGCGCCGATGGCGGTGCCCCAAACGGCCTTGGATGTTTGCGCTTCGCCCGTGTACGGATTAACCGTGGTGCATCCCGCCAGGAATGAAACCAGTACAATCAAAGACAATGTTTTTTTCATTTTTCCCCCCCAGTTGTGTTTTTGTTAAAAGTGGTTTTATTTTATCTTATTTTTTCCCGATTGGATATTAATTTTTTATTTTCAGAAATTCAGCCGCATTCCAGCCGCAAAAAACGGTGTTTCCGTTGTCATTCCCGCAGACATCCATCCGGAAATGTTCTCGCTGTATTTGTACCGGAACGACGCGACGACGGTATGGTCGGCGTAATTGTCGTTGTCATCGTGCCAAACCCCCGTGTCAGAAAAAACGTATGAAACCGAAACGCTGTATTTCAGCAGGTCATAACTGACCCCCGTTCCCGCCGCGATTCCGTCCGATGACGGGCCGGACGGATTGCGGTCGTAAATCAGACGCGCGGTTGCACCCCAGACCCAGCTGTTGTACTGCAGGTTAACGCCCGCGGTCGCCTGGGCGCGCCAGTCGGCGCTGACGTTTGGGGCGTACGGGTCTGCATTGTAATTGTCCGGCGCGTCCATCAGCGACGCCCCCAGCGACATCGCCGCCTTTAGCTTGCCGGATGCGCGGCGCATCTTTAGCCCCGCGTCCAGCGCGAATTTATAATCGTCGGTAATGCCGGCGGCCGACAGGCCATATTGTACCGTCCCCGGCCCCGACACCAGGTTCACACGCAGCGCCTTATCCCCGGTGTCCAGCGTCGTGTCCGCGATGACGGGGCCGTGCGGTGAAATCTTTTTATAAAACAGCGGGTTGTCATTCATGCGCAGCCCGCCAACGTCCGGCAGCCCCAGTCCCAGTTTCCCGGCGATGGATTCGGTCAGTCCGGCCTCCATCCGGCCGTATCTTTTATCCTCGTATATCATGAACAGGTCGTCGATATAATCGTCGTCGTCGACCGTCTGCGCGTCCAGCGCATAAACCAAACCGACACTTTTATCACGGCCGGCGCTGTGCGCGGCCTGGGTGCGCACGCGCCAGTCGCCCAGAAAGTCGGGCTTGTCAAAATCAGGTTCTATGATGCCGGCGGTCCCGTATCCGGTTATTCTGAAAGTTGCGGGGCCGCGCGTAAACTGCCACGCGTCGACGTTTGTCGCCGCGCCCGCCGCAATCAGACAAATCAGCGCAGAAATTTTCTTGTTCATCAGTTTTTGCCTTGTGTTTCTTGCAAAATGGCGTCGCGCAGTTTTGAAAACGCGCGCTCTTCTATCTGGCGGACGCGTTCACGCGATATGCCGTATTTCTGGGACAGCGACTCTAACGTCATGGCGGGCGTGGTCAGGCGCCGCGCCGTCAGTATTTCGCGGTCGCGCGCGGGCAGTGCGTCCATGTTCCGGCGCAGCATTTCGTATCCCATGCGTCTGAATTCCGACTGTTCTACAATTTCAGCGACCCCCGCCCGGTTGTCGGGCAGGTTCGACAGGATGTCTTGTGCATCCTCGTCCCCGCGCATCGGCGCGTTCAGTGATACGTCGCGCGCACCGATGCGCGTCGACATGCGGCGGACGTCGGCCTCTGGCACGGACAGATATTGGGCGATTTGGCGCGTCTGGTCGTCGGACAGGTTTCCGTCCATTATCCCCAGTGCGCGTTTTGCGCGGGCCAGGTTGAAAAACACGCGCTTTTGATTTGCAGATGTCCCTATCTTTACAATCGACCAGTTGCTGAGTATCGTGTCATATATTTCCGCCTTGACCCAGAACATGGCATAGGTTGAAAATCTGAAACCCTTTTCCGGGTCGAATTTCTGCAGCGCCTGCATCAGTCCCATGTTGCCGCTGGCAATCAGGTCGCCGATTGGAATTCCGTAATTTTTAAAGTCGTACGCAACCGATACCACCATTCGCAGATGGCTGGCGACCAGTTTTTCCGCCGCCGCCTGGTCGCCGTTGCGAACCCATGCGTTTGCGTATTGGTATTCCTGCTGGGCCGTCAGTATCGGAAATTTTTGAACGGTCTGGATATACTGGGCCAGACCGGATTCGTCGCTGACGCCGCGGGCGGCCACCAGACTGGTGTTCTTTGCGACCGGTAAAGCGTTCTTGATTTGCTTTTTCATAACTTTTATAGTATAGCAATAAAATATCAATTATCAAGGCACCATGTAATACAGGAGATTTTTCCATGGCATCAATTCTGGAAAGAAACAAAAATATCAAACCAAAGAAAAAAACGCGCGAGGATTATGCCGAAGACGCCCTTTACCGCGAGGTGTGGGAAGAGGTGAACAACGAAAAGACCCAGGCGTTCATCAAGAAATACTATCGCATTTTGGTTGCGGCTGCGCTGGTGATTATGATTGCGGCGGTATCCGTTCAGATTGGTGTGCGTACGGCGCGTGAACGCCGCGTGGCGCGCGCGGTCGCGTACGAAACGGCGCTGTCGTCGGTAGACGCCAAGGCATTGGCGGCGATTGGTGAAAACGCGTCGGGCGCGACGGGTGATTTGGCGCTGTTCCAGGCGTACATGCTGGACGGGGACGCGGCGCATCTGCATCGTTTGGCGGCGCATGGCGCGACGCGCGATTTCCGCGATTTGGCGCGTCTGCACATTATCGGGCTGCGCGGCGATGAAATGAGCGGCGAAGAAGTCGAACGGTACCTGTCCGCACTGAATACAAAAAAATCGCCGTTTTATTACACGGCCTGTCTGACAGTGGCGCAGAAATATCTGTCCGAAGGCAACCGCGCGGCGGCGGACAAGTGGCTGGATAAAATAATCGGCGATGCCGCGGCGCCGGCCGTCATTTCCGCAAACGCGCAGATGTTGAAATAAATTGGGGGGACACATGCGTAGAATTGCCTGTTTGATGGGGTTGGTTCTGATGATGGGGGCATGTGCAAAACATGACCCGATACTGCCGGGCGAGCGCACGGCAATATTCGATTCGGGCGCGCCCGTCGTGCTGGGGCTGCGCATAGATGAATTGCCGCAGCAGGCGTTTTCCGCGCCCGTGGTCGAATGTCCGTATTCCCAGGATGCGTCCAATGTCGTTTGGCGCGGGGACAAAAAGATATTCAGCGGATTTCCCACCAGCAATTCGGTAAAAAGTGCGGCCCGTCCCGTATGTGATGGAAAATACGTGTACGCAGGACTGACGACGGGTGAACTGGTCAAGATAAATCCGGCCGGCCGCGGCGTTGTATGGATTGCGGACATTTACCGCGACAGCAACATGACCGGCGGTTCGTCAATTCTGGACATAGTGGCGCCGGTTGTTGTGCGTGGTGATGCGGTTTATGCGGGGGGGCTGGGCGATGCGTTTTGCAGGCTGGACGCGGCGCGCGGCACCAAGAAATGGTGCGTCGGTGTTGGAACCGCGCATCCGTTCGTTATTGCGGGTGATGCGATATTTGTGGCTGCAACGGACGGGGCGCTGTATGCGCTGCGGGCGTCCGATGGCGCGATTTACTGGCGCAGCGAATTGAAATGGACGGATGCGCCCGTCTATGACGACGGTGTTATAACCGTTGACGGCCAGCGGTTTGACGCCGCAACCGGCCGCGCCATGAAATAAAAAAAATCCCCCGTATCATCGGGGGATTTTTTTAATCAAACGGATTATCCGATTTTTCATATTCGATTACGATTGGCAGATGTTCCCATTTCAGTGCGTTTGCAATTCCGCGACGCAGATACCGCGTGTATGATTCGGGAATATCCGACGCGCCGCCCACGTTTATCGTTATACGCATCGGGTGGCGGCCGGTCTGGCGTGCGAATTTTATTTTCATCGGACGTTTCAGACGCGACATCGGCGGCTGGCGTTCCGCGACCAGTTTTTCAACGATTCTGTTAATCAGGCTGGTTGGAACCGTGGCGGTTGAAATATCCCACTGTTCATATATGCGGCGGAACATGTTTTGCACGCCTGTGCCTTTTTCCGCCGATATCGCCAGTATCATCGGCTTTATAATCTGGTGAAAGGAATTTGAAAACTGATGTTTCAGCTTCAACAGCTGCGCGTCGCGCAGTTCCGGTGCAACCAAATCCCATTTATTCAGGGCGACACATAAAATCTTGCCCGCGTCATGCACGCGCGCCGCAATCCCCAGCGCCTGGTTTTCAATGCCGCGCGTCGCGTCCACAACCAGTATGACCACGTCTGCCTTGTCTATTGCGTCCAGCGATTTCAACGCCGAGAGTGTTTCCACGTCGTCGTGCACCCCCGCCTTGCGGCGCAGGCCCGCG
The DNA here is from genome assembly GCA_947054455.1 of uncultured Alphaproteobacteria bacterium. Classification (GTDB taxonomy): domain Bacteria; phylum Pseudomonadota; class Alphaproteobacteria; order Rs-D84; family Rs-D84; genus Enterousia. The sequence goes on along the minus strand of CAMRWN010000001.1, from coordinate 210,921 downwards.
GTATCCATCAGCACGATGTCGCGGCCATAGAATTTTGTCGGTATTTTTACCGTGTCGCGCGTGATGCCCGGCGCATCCTGCACAATCTGGCGTTTTTCGCCCAGAACGCGGTTGATGAATGTGGATTTGCCGACATTCGGCTGGCCCAGGACGGCAATACGCAGCCGCGTGTCGTTTTCCGTGCGTGCATCTGCCTCCTCGTCCGGGGTAGCGTCCGCGCCGGCGACGCGGTCGATGAAATCGTATATCGCGTCAAATCCGGTCTTGTGTTCGGCGGAAATCATATTCGGCGCGCCAAAGCCCAGTTTGTAAAAATCGTGAATGTCGGCCATGCGCTTTTGCGATTCCGATTTGTTTGCCAGCAGCAGAACCGGCGCCCGCGTCTTGCGGCGCACCAGGCGCGCCCATTCAATATCCTCGTTCGTCAGGCCGACGCGACCGTCGACGACAAACAGAACCGCGTCGGCCGCGCTGATTGCGGCGACGGCCATGTTTGTGGAATCCAGCGCGATTCCAGATTTCGCGTTTTCCAGTCCGGCCGTGTCGGTTATATGATATGGGCGGTCGCGCATAACCCCGTCCAGCGTGTCGCGCGTTACACCGGGCCGGTCGTGAACCAGCGCGTCGCGCGTCCCCGTCAGTCCGTTGAACAGTGTGGATTTACCCGTGTTCGGGCGTCCTGCAATTACTATCTTTGTCATAACTTTTTCCATTGATTTTTTACAATTATAAAGCAAAAATATAAATAATCAAATACAGGGGTGCACAATGGGCAAAAAAATAACACGCGCAATGGGACATATTCGCGACATCATTATAAATCCGCGTCGGTATTTCACGAAAATCGTCGCCGACGGCAACATGGATGAATCCATGCTAAAGGCGTTCATGTACGGCCTGCTCGGTGGTGTTTTGGTTTTGGGACTGCGCCTGATTGGCGGTGCGACGATAACCGTCGGCGCCGTTTTCACCGCGGTGGTCGTGGTGCCGGTTCTGGCGGTGGCGCTGTTGTTTGTGATGGGCGGACTGATGATGCTGGTGTCGGAAATCACGGGGGGCGAACGCGACTGGGAAATCGCGATAAAGGGTCTGGCGTCGGTATTTTTTATCTATCCGATTATATTGGTTTTGAATGCATTGGCGTTCAACTGCACGTCGATGTGGATTATCAGTCTGGCGGTCGACGCGTATATCCTGGTTTTGTTTTACAACATATCCGTATATTGCATGCGCGGCCGCAAATTGGACGTTGTGGTTGTAATCAGCATGCTGGGGCTGTTCATGGCGACGGTATATGCGACCGATTACCACATCGGCTGGTTCATGCTGAAAAACGCCGGCGCGGCGTTGTCGTGCCTGGTCTAGGACAGCGCGCGATTATTTGCACCGGCCGCGGCCGGTGTTTCTTTTTGTTGAAAGACTAGGAATTTATGCATATAGTTTCAGTATATGTCATATGGAGGCCTTATGTCCTTAAAACACTTTGCGGTGAATATTATCTGCGGTTTTATCCCCGGCAAGCGGCTGCGTCATCGCATCCGCGTGCGCGCATATTTCGACCTGTCAAAATACATAGATTTCGCCGTTCGTGATTACGGGGTGGCCAATCCGACCGTCCGGACATACCAGGGCCACGGCGGGATGAAAAAAATCATTGTGGTGGTCGACGGGGCGGTGGCGTATAAATTCCCGTTGGTTGCCTCGCGCGCGGATTCGCCCCGCCGCGAGAAAATGTTCGCAGACGCGTTTCGGGCTGTATCGCCGGTGCGTCTGCCGCGGATGGACATATTGCGCTTTGACGGAATGGACGTGCTGAAATATGAATTTGTGGCGGGGCGCACGCTGGCCGACACACCGGTTGAGGTTATACGGCGTCATGGCGACAAAATTGCCGCGCAACTGGCGGCGTTCCTGTTTGAAATAGGGCGGTCGAATCCGCCCCAGCTGCGCAAATTAAAGCCACCGCGCGCCCGGCGCGGATACATGCGCGGTTGGTATCACGGCGACATCGGCGGGAATTTTGTCATAGACCAGGCGACGGGCGACATAACCGCATTTATAGACTGGGAGACGGCGTCGTTCTGTGATTGGACGCCGGATATCATGGCCGCGTATAAATTCATGTCAAAACGCGGCGCGGGGGATGTCATAATCAAAACCGTCATGGAATACGGGCGTCTGTATTCGCGCGCATAAAACGCGTTTTTGATATTAAATTGTTTGCAAACGCCCAATTATCATCTATAATTAAAGATGCGGGGGTTAAATTGTTCATTTTTGTGCTTGGACATTGACAGAGTACAAGAACGAATAATTTTTCTCCGCTAAGTAAAACTATGAAAAAAATGGAGAAAACAATGTTGTTTGGTTTGTTTAACAAAGACGAAAAAACACAATTGAATAATCCGATTGCCGTTGAAATCCCGTACGGGGACGAAACGCTGCGATTGGAAACGGGCCGCATGGCCAAACAGGCAAACGGCGCCGTTCTGGCGACGATGGGCGGGACGATGGTTCTGGCCACGGTTTGCGCTGAAAAATCCGCCGTCGAAGGACAGGATTTCTTTCCGTTGACGGTCGATTATCAGGAAAAGTTCGCATCCGCGGGTCGTATTCCGGGGTCGCGCGACCGCCGCGAAGGCAAGGCGTCGACCGCCGAAACACTGACGGCGCGTCTGATTGACCGTCCGATTCGCCCGCTGTTTCCTGAAACATTCAAGAACAAGGTGCAGATTATCGCCCAGGTATTTTCGTACGATAAAAAGAATCAGCCCGACATTCTGGCGATGATTGCATCCAGTGCGGCGCTGGCGCTGTCCGGCGTTCCGTTCCAGGGCCCGATTGGCGCGGCGCGCGTTGGTTATGCCGACGGTCAGTATTTGCTGAACCCGTCCAAAAAGGTTGTCGAAGAATCCGAAATGGATTTGGTTGTCGCCGCCACCAAGGACGGTGTTTTGATGGTTGAATCGGAAATCGGCGAACTGGACGAGGCGACTGTTCTGGGCGCGGTAAAGTTCGGATTTGACGCACAGCAGGCGGTTATCGACGCAATCAATGAATTGGCGGAAAACGCCGGCAAGGCGCGCTGGGCGACACCGGAATTGTCCGCGGAATATGTTGCGATGCGCGCGGATTTTGAACAGTTTGCGGGCCGCATAGAAGATGCACTGCAAATCAAGGAAAAGCTGGTTCGTCTGGACACCCTGGCCGAGATTCATGCCGCGGCCAAGGCGCGCATACCGGAAATGTTCCCGGAAACCGCGACGGCGGCGTCCACACTGGAATCATGGGCGGATGAAATCATTGAAAATCTGACGGCACGCATCATGCGCGGCAATATATTGGCGGGCAAACCCCGTATCGACGGCCGCGACACAAAGACGGTGCGCCCGATTGAAATCGAACTGGGCATTCTGCCGCGTGCGCACGGCAGCGCGCTGTTTACGCGTGGTGAAACCCAGGCGCTGGTGTCGCTGACACTGGGTGGTGGCAAGGACGCGCTGCCGATTGAAAGTCTGGACGGCGCCGAAGAAAAGGATTTCTTCCTGAACTATAATTTCCCGGGTTATTCCGTCGGCGAATGCAAGGGCCTGAAATCCCCGTCGCGCCGCGAACTGGGACATGGAAATCTGGCGTGGCGCGCGCTGCACCCGATGGTTCCGACACGCGAAGAATTTGACTATGTCATTCGCGTTGTGTCCGACATTCTGGAATCAAACGGTTCGTCTTCGATGGCGACGACATGCGGGGCTACGCTGGCCATGATGGACGGCGGTGTTCCGTTGACGCGTCCGGTTGCGGGTATCGCGATGGGATTGATCAAGGAAGGCGACGATTACGCCATTTTGACCGACATCCTGGGCGACGAAGACCATCTGGGCGACATGGATTTCAAGGTAACGGGTACCGACCAGGGTATCACCGCCCTGCAGATGGACATCAAAATCACGTCCATCACGTTTGAAATCATGGAACGTGCGCTGGCGCAGGCACGCGACGGACGCATGCACATTCTGGGCAAGATTGAAAAGGCCATCAAGGCCCCGCGCAAGAACGTGTCCGAATTCGCGCCCCAGATGTACACCATGAAAATCAATCCGGACAAGGTCCGCGAGGTTATCGGCAAGGGCGGCAGCGTGATTCAGCAGCTGACCCGCGAAACCAACACGCAGATTGACTTGGAAGACGACGGAACTGTAAAAATCATGGCGACAACCAAGGAAGATGCGCAAGACGCAATCGCGCGCATCAAGGCGATTGTCGCGGAACCCGAAGTCGGCCTGATTTACGAAGGAACCGTTTCCGGCATCAAGGATTTCGGTTTATTTGTAAAGGTTCTTAACGGTTTCGAATCCATGGTTCACATATCCGAAATCACCGGCGAACGCATTGCCAAGATTGAAGATACCAAAATCAAGGAAGGCGACAAGGTTTTCGTAAAATATCTGGGCGCGGACAAGCGTGGCAAGACCCGTATGTCCATGGTCGGAATTGACCAGAAAACCGGCAAGGAAATTGCCAAATAATTAATCGGCGCCCCGGTTTCGGGGCGCAAAAAATACAGGGGTATGATATGGATATGGAAAGCTTGATGGCCCAGGCCAAGGAACTGCAGGACAAGGTTGCGGCGGCCCAGGAACAGTTGGAAAGCATTCGCGTAAAGGGTATCGCGGACGCCGGTGCATGTATTGTCGAAATGTCTGGCAAATACGACATGTTGGGGATAACGCTGCATCCGGATGTTGTCGCGCGCGGTGCGGATGCGATTTCTGCGGTGGTCATGGACGCATACCGCGACGCCAAGGCCAAGGCCGATGATGTGATTGACCGCGTCATGGGTGCGGCGACGGCCGGAATGCCGATGGCGCAGTAGTCCGGGCACTTATTAAAAATCCCGCATCTGCGGGATTTTTATAACTGTAAAGCAATCGGTTTTAATACCCCTCTGGATTGCCGCGTCGGACTGCCTCCTCCTCGCAATGACAAAGGTGTTTAATTTCTCAATTTCGTAATTTGCTATTTCATTCTCCCTGTCATCGCGAGCGAAGCGTGGCGATTCATTGTTTGTGAATGTGCTTATTATATAATCTGCAATTTACTATATTTATTGTGGATTGCAGAATGCCCATATTTTTCTTAAATACGGACTTATTTCAGATATAATATATAACAATATTGGTGTATTGCCAATATGAGGAATCTAAACCTCTATCAATGCGTGCCGGGGCACGTTAAATCTGACTCTATTTACGGGTTGGAGGGGTAGCGAATATATTGAATAAGCTCCCTATCTCATTGAGTAGTTTAGAACCTCCAGCCACCTAAAAAAACGGTGGTTGTTTTTTGAATGGGGCACCTCATCTCCACAAACCACAGATGTCCCATAATATATTATAAAAAGTGCAAGGGAAATGTTTTGTGTCGGGGGCAATATAACCGTAAAAACATATATCCGACCATAGAAACGGTCAGATATCTTCGGTGCCCCGGCCCGAATTAAAATCCGACCGCCTGATTTATATTAATTTAGATCGGTTTTCAACACAAAAAACACCGGCATTTGCCGGTGTTTTTTTATTGTTTTGCCGGGGCGACGATAATTGATTTTGTTCGTTCGTCGGGCTTTGATTTTGATTCCAGATTGCCGCGGTCGCCAATCATTTCCAGAATGCGCGCAAACAATTCGGGAACCGCGTCCTTGCCGCGGGCCAGAACTTTTTTTGAACCCTTGGTCATGACGGCGATTTTCACCTTGTTGCCGTCGCCCAGAAATTCCATGACCTTTTTCATTTTTATGTTCAGGTCGTTTTCTTCGATAAACGGCTTTACCCAGACTTCCTTTAACTCCACCGTTTTCTGGTTTTTGCGTGCCTCGTTCGCGCGTTTTTTCTGTTCGTATTTGAATTTGCCGTAATCCATTATCTTGACAATGGGTGTTGGGCCGGCCGCGTTTATTTCAACCAGGTCCATTCCGGCGTCCGCCGCCATGGCCAATGCCTGTGGGGTCGGCATGACACCCAGATTCTGGCCGTCGGCCGATATCACCTGGACTGCTTTTGCGAAAATCCGATTATTCATGCGCGGTCCCATGTCCCGGCGGTTATCACGGTTAAATGTTGGTCTGATGGTAGGCTCCTTTTATAGTCTATGAAAAATTATTAATTATTTTTACGCGTTTTTCAACAAATTTTGCACATTTTGCAATGCGTCCCAGGCATCGCGTTTCGCGGCGGGCTTTAATATCAGGTAATTGGGGTGGAATATCGGCAGCAGTGTGGCCCCGCACGCCAGTTTTACAGCCGCGCCGTGGGCGCGCGCCAGATTAACCCCGCCGATTTGTTCTGCCGGCATTGTACCGATTGTCAGAATCAGCCGCGGCGCAATCAGTTCTATCGCCCGGTCTACAAACGGCCGCGCCAGTGCCAGTTCGTCCGCCGTCGGCGTACGGCCGCCCGGCGTGCGCCAGAACAACATCGGCAATATTGAAACATTGTCGCGCGACATTCCGATTGCCCCCAGCATTTTATCCATCAGCTGGCCTGCGGGGCCGGATAAAATGCGGCCGGTTTCGTCATCCTCGCTGCTGGGGATGTCGGTTATGACCAGCATGCCGTTGGGGTTTGGCGCCACCCACGGCAACACGACGTTCGTCGCCGCCGCCCGCAGCGGATGATTAAATTCCGCAATCATACGGTTCAGGGCCTGCATCTCTATCGGGCGGGCGGCCATGGCCGCGGCGGTCGCGATTGAAATCGGCTGGACGGGGGCGATTGGCGGCACGACGGTTGTCGCCACGCGCGGCGCCCCGATTTGTGCAGCCTCTGCAATTGGGTCGGGGGCGGCGGGCGCATCTGTCGTCGCGGATGCAGATTTTACGGGCCGTGCGGCCGCATACGCCATTGGCACGTCATCCAATTCCCATTGGACGCCGGCCAGTGCTAAATCCCGCAAATCTTCGCATCCCATTTTTGATTCCCCTTGATTTTTCATACGTTTTGTTATACACTATAACACGAGCAACAGAAACTCAAGGGAGTATTTTCATGAAAATTAAAAACTTTGCTTTGTTGGCGGGCGTCGCGTCGATTTTGGCGGCGTGCGGCGGTTCCTGCAAGATAACAGAACCGGCCGACCTGAACGACCAGCGCGTGTTCTTTGCGTTCAATTCTTCGGAAATTTCCGACGAAGCGCGCGATAACCTGCTGGGCCAGGCGCTGTATATGAAAAATCACGCGGACACCAAAATCCAGATTGCCGGAAACTGCGACGAACGCGGTTCGACGGAATACAACCTGGCGCTGGGTGCGCGTCGCGCGAACGCAGCCAAGGCTGTTATCGTAAACGACGGTATCGACGCGAAACGTATTTCCACTATTTCCTATGGCAAGGAACGTCCGTTGGTCCAGGGTACTGGCGAACAGGCGTGGAAGTGGAATCGTAATGCCACGACAACGGTAAAATAATCGCATCGTTGTGTAAAATCCCCCGTGCGGGGGATTTTTTTTGTCGCCGCGCGCCGAAAAACAAGAAAAAAATTGCTTTTCGGCATTTGTTTTTGTATCGTGTTTGCATCAAAGCCAAGGATAGGGAAATGGATGAAAAAAAGTTGTCTTTTGAAGATGCATACCGCCAGTTGACAGAACTGGTGAAAAAAATGGAATCCGGTGAACTGCCGCTGGCGGATTCGGTCGCCGCGTACGAACAGGGAATAAAGCTAAAGGCGTATTGCGAGCAGCTGCTGAAAGAAGCGGAACTGAAAATAGAAACATTGAAAGTGGGTACCCAGGCATAATCGGTGTGGCGATATCGGGGTGATAACAAGGGACAGGGTGCAAAGTGGCGGATAAAAGCAAGTTAACCCCGGTCATGCAGCAGTATGTGGATATGAAGTCCGAAAATCCGGACGCGCTGCTGATGTTCAGACTGGGCGATTTTTATGAGGCGTTTTTTGAGGACGCACGTACAATAAGTGAAAATTTGGGGCTGGTTCTGACCCAGCGTGGAACGGACGCCGACGGCGAGAATATTCCGATGTGCGGAATACCGTGGCATGCGGCCGACAATTATTTCGGGCGCCTGGTGCGCGCGGGTTTCAAGGTCGCGTTGGTGGAACAGATGGAAACCCCGGCCGAGGCCAAGGCCCGCGGCCACAAGTACATAGAGCGCAAGGTCATCCGCGTTCTGACGCCGGGAACGCTGACGGACGAGAATCTGCTGACGCCAAAGAATTCGAACTTTTTGGTGGCGGTCGCGCCGATGGCCGGCGGCCGTTTTGACGTCGCCGGATGCGATATTTCAACGGGCGAATTCTTTGTGGGCCATACGGGCGACATCATGGACGACATGGTGCGGATAAATCCGGCCGAGATAATATATCCCGCCGCCGCGGCCGAAAATGACGACATCTTGCACATACGCGACGCGTTCAAGACCACGCCCGTGTATGAAAAGCTGTACCATCGTGCGGACATAGACCAGATTGTCGCGCGCGTGTTCGGCGGGGCGGTCGACCCCAATTCGGCGGCGCGTGAAACCGACGGGGCGATATGCCTGCTGGCCGGGTATCTGTTCAATACACAGCGCGGGGCCGCGATAACATTCCGCGCGCCGCATGAATTCAAATCCGGGCGCCAGCTGCTGATTGATTCTGCCACCTGGAAAAGTCTGGAGATTGATGCGCCGCTAAATGACGGCGGGGCCTGCCTGCTGGATGTTTTGGACAAGACGCGCACAGCGGCCGGCGCGCGCAAGCTGCGCGGATATCTGCGCGACCTGTCGGCCGAGGTTTCAGAGATAAAATCCCGCCAGCAGCATGTTGGACACATGCTGCTGAATCCGGATGTAATGGCGTCGGTGGCGTTTACACTGGGGGGCGTGCCGGATGTCGGACGCAGCATGACGCGTCTGTTGTCGGGGCGCGGCACACCGCGCGATATGCGCCACATATGCGATTTCCTGATTGAGCTGCCGAATGCGAAAATGCTGGGCGGGCGACTGGATGCGGATTTGGCGGCGCGTTTTGCCGAAATAAACACGCACGATGAACTGGCTTTGGCGTTGCGGTCGGCGTTGGCGGACGAACTGCCGACATTCTTTCGCGACGGCGGCGTGATACGCGAAGGATTTGACGCTGCGCTGGATAACATGCGTGCGCTGTCCCATGGTGCGCGCGAAACAATTGCCGGCCTGCAGGCGCGCTATGCGTCCCAGACCGGTGTTTCCACGCTGAAGATAAAATACAACAATATACTGGGGTATTTTATAGAGGTTCCGTCCGCCCGCGCCGACAGCCTGATGCAGCCGGAATCTGGATTTATACACCGCCAGACAATGGCCGGCAACATGCGGTTTACCACGTCGCAGCTGATTGATTTGGACAACGATGTACGCAGCGCCGCGGAAAAGGCCGCCGCGATAGAGGCGGATATTGTCGCCGACTTAATCGCGCGCGTGCGCGATGCGTCGAACGATTTGCTGGCCGCGGCCGATACGCTGGCCGACGTTGATGTATGGTATGCGCTGGCGGCATGCGCCCAGGATTATTCGTGGGTTCGTCCGGAAATAACGGATGACGGCGCGTGGGACGTTGTCGGCGGCCGGCATCCGGTGATTGAATACGTGCTGCGGTCGCGCGGGGACAACTTTGTTAAAAACGACTGCAATTTGAACGCGCGTCCGATTGCCCTGCTGACCGGGCCGAACATGGCGGGAAAATCAACGTACCTGCGCCAGAATGCACTGATAGTCGTGCTGGCGCATATGGGGTCTTTTGTTCCGGCGTCATCGGCGCGCATCGGTGTGTGCGACCAGTTGTTCAGCCGTGTCGGCGCATCGGACAATCTGGCCGCGGGACAGTCCACGTTCATGGTGGAAATGAGCGAGACCGCAAACATCCTGCGTCGCGCGACGCGCAATTCATTTATCATATTCGACGAAATCGGCCGCGGAACGGCGACATACGACGGAATGGCGATTGCGCAGGCGGTGCTGGAATTTCTTAACGATATGCGTCCGCGTACGCTGTTTGCGACGCATTATCACGAACTGACCGGATTGGTGGGTGATGGCGCCGGACAACTGGGGTCGGTCGCGTGCCTGACGATTGACGTGCGCGAACACAACAACGAAATTGTGTTTATGCACAAGATAGTCTCGGGCGTTGCAAACCGTTCATACGGGATACATGTCGCCAAGATGGCCGGCATGCCTGATTCTGTGGTGGCGCGCGCCCAGACGGTGTTGTCTGCGCTGGAATCGCATGGTGCCGCCTTTGCTGCACCGGCGCCGGTCGCCGCATCGGACAAGCCTGCGCGCCGCAGCGCGACCAAGGTTGAATCACCGGCCGCTGCGCCGCAGCTGACACTGTTCGGATAGGATTGGAAAATGGACGGCTGGATTATCTTGGACAAGGATACGGGTTTGTTCAGCCGCACGGCCGGCGGTCGCCTGGCGCGTATGCTGGGGACGCGAAAGTTCGGGCATATCGGCACGCTGGATCCGATGGCGTCGGGCGTTTTGCCGGTTGCAATCGGCAACGCGACCAAGATGATTCCCTTTCTAGAGGATGCGCACGAAAACGTCAAGGAATACGTGTTTGGCATGCGCTTTGGATTTGAAACGAATACATTGGACATAACGGGTGTCCAGACCGCGCGCGATGATTTTGTCCCGGACGAGAATGCCGTGCGCGCATCGTTGCAGCATTTTATCGGGTGTGTAATGCAGACACCGCCCGCATTCAGCGCCGTTCATGTCGGCGGTGCGCGCGCATATGAAATGGCGCGCCGCGGCGTGGTGCCGGAAATGCGTCCGCGTCCGATAACAATTTATCAGCTGGAAATGACGGGGCGGTGCGGGGACAGCTGGCTGTTTCGCGTGCGTTGTTCACGCGGAACATATGTGCGCGCACTGGGGCGTGATATTGCGCGGCGCTGCGGTGCAATGGCGACGGTTGACATGATACGGCGCACAGAAACCAACGGCTTTACGCTTAAAAATGCGGTAAAACTTGATTTTTTGGAAAATCTGTTTAATAATGGTGCGGACATCGGGCAATACCTGATGCCGGCGGATTTCGGACTGGGGGACATTCCGGTTGCGAATCTGGACGACGGGGACGCGGATTTATACATCCATGGCGGCTTTGTCGATGCGGGGCCGGTCGACGGTCTGGTGCGCGTGTACAATGGCGAAAAATTTATCGGCATTGGCGTCGTGTCGGACGGCATACTGCGGCCCAAACGAACAATTTTATAAAAAAAAGGAATACAAATGTCCATTACAAAGGCAAAGACAGCTGAATTGATTAATGCATACAAAACAACGGACAAGGACAACGGCGGCAGCGCTGCGTCCCAGGTCGCGGTTTTGACGGAACGCATTCGCAATTTGACCGAACACATGAAGGCGAACCACAAGGACCAGCATTCCAAGCGCGGTCTGTTGCTGATGGTTAACCGCCGCAAAAAGCTGTTGGCGTACATCAAAAAGAACGATGTCGCTGAATACGAAGAACTGATTAAGAAATTGGGTCTGCGTAAATAATAAAAAATCCCCCGTTCGGGGGATTTTTTATTTGCCGCGCGCACTGTTAAGGCGCAGTTGCCCGCATGCCGAACCGATGTCCGTTCCGCGTTCGCGGCGAATGCGCGTGTGAACGCCGGATTTTATCAGCGTGTCTTGGAAGCGATGCACCGCGTTGCCGGATGGCGAGGCAAAGTCGCGTTCATCAACCGCGTTCCACGGTATCAGGTTTACCATACAGTTCTTGCCGGTCAGCAGCTGGGCCAGTTTTTCCGCATGCTGCTGCGTGGCGTTGAACAGAACTGTTTCGCCGTCTTGGTCGCGGCGCCCCAGCAGTATGTATTCTATCATCAGCTGACGGTTGTGCAGGGCGGTGAACGCGTCGGCCGCCGCCATGACGTCCGCGATTTTGTATTTGTGGTTTATCGGCATTATCTGGTCGCGCAGTTCGTCTGTGGGCGCGTGCAGTGATATCGCCAGATTAATCGGCCGTCCCCACTTAATCAGGTCGTTGATGCCTGGAACGACGCCGCATGTCGACAGCGTTATTCGCCGCCATCCGATGCCCATTTCACGGTTTGCACGCTCCATAAATCCGATTACGTTTTCCGTATTTTGCAGCGGTTCGCCCGTACCCATTATGACAATGTGGGAAACGTCGTTGTTGTTCGGGTCGCCGTTGGGCCGGACGGGCCGGTCGCGCATCGCGTCGCCGCGCAGTTCCCACTGTGCGACCAAAATCTGGGCGAATATTTCATCGGTGGTCAGGTTGCGTTTCAACCCCAGCAGTGTCGACGCGCAGAATCTGCATCCCATGGCGCATCCGGCCTGGGAACTGACGCAGACGCTGTTGCCGTATGTGGTGCGCATCAGGACGCATTCGATTTGTTCACCGTCCGCCAGTTCCAGCAGGAACTTGGTCGTTTCACCGTCCGCCGATTCCAGTTTTTTTACAATGCGCACCGGTTGCATCTGCGCGACCGCATCCAAATCTCGCCGCAGCGTTTCCGGCAGATTTTTCATCACCGCCGCCGTCGGCGCGCCGCGCTGCAGCCAATCGCGAATCTGGCGCGCGCGGAATTTTGGCTGGGACATGCCTGTTATGAACTGTTCCAGTTCGCCGTCCGTCATGTTGAATAATATCGGTTTCATATCTTGTATCTGCCGTCGTTGATTATTATGACCGCCTTGCGTCGCAGCTGCTTTAGCTGCTGGTCCGCCAGGAACAGGGCCTTTTTATACATGGTGTTTTGTTTTATCATGTCGTCCAGTTTTCCGTATTCCGCCGTTTTTTTCGTGTCGCACACCAGCAGCACGGAATCGTCGGCGCGCGGCGACCATGTCATTTTCGCCAGTCCCGCGACGCGGCTTCTGATGTCTTCGGACAGTTCGTATTGAACCGCGGTGAATTTCTGGGGGGCGCCGCCCAGCGCGCGCGCCATTTCCATCGCATCGTCGCAGTTTTTTGGACGCGTCAGTTTTGCCGCCGCGTCGGCCGGAATATCGACCAGACGCACGATTGTCATTTCAATTGGCAGACCCTGGGCCCGCATGATTTCTATTTTTTCGGCGGCGATGTCTTCGGACGAAACATCGACCAGCGGCAGGACAGTTCGGGCGACAACAATCTGCCAGGCGATGTCGGCCTTGACCGCGTCGCGTGCCATGGCTGCCTCGGCCGCGGGCAGGTCGTCCAGCTTCATTCGGCTGATTTCCTTGGCCACGTCCTGGTCGGATGGAACCGCATTAAAATTCTTTGCATATTCCAGCTTGATATGATCATCGATTATCGCACGCAGCGCGTCGCGCCGGTTGTCGGTCGGTGTTTTTCCCTGGCGCGCCATCAGCTTGGTTCGCGTGGTTATGTCCGTGTCGGTTATTGGCGCGCCGCCGACGGATGCGACGACACTGGCCCCGAATGCTGGCGCGGTGCCCAGCGCAAACAGTAATAATCCGATTTTCTTCATGCCTTGTCCCTTCCTTGCGGTTAATATTGCTGGCCTTCGATGCTCATGCCGAAGCGGAACTGGAAAGTCGTCGTTCCGACATAGTCTTCCTTGACCGCGTTGTCGCGGCGGTATTCAACCGAAAAATAATAGCACGGATGGTTGTAAAAGAATCCGCCTGTGTGTCGCTGAAACTCGCCGTATGTCATGTTGTATATCGCATTAAAGCGCATAGACCAGCGGTCGGTCAATTGGATACCTATCCCGGCGACGGCCTCGTTTATATTATCGCCCTGGGTCTGCAGGTCGATAAAGCGCTGCGACCATATGTGCCCCAGTGTCATGTAATTGCGCGATGTGCCGATGTTTGCCGACGTTTCCATATGGCGCAGCGACAGGTCGGTTTCCGCCAAACGAAAACGGCTTGAAATATCCAGCCAGCGCGTGTTGTTGAATTCCACGCGTCCAACATAGTCGGATGCACCGTTGTGGAATCCGCTGTTGGGGTCGGTGGCCGCGCGGTCCGTGAAATCGTACGACTGGCCCAGGAACAGTTCGAACGTGCGTCCGTCGGAATTAAATGCCGCCATGCGGACGCCGTAATCGGCAAACGTACCGTTTTCCCACAGGTCCAGTCCGGCAAAGCGGTTGTCGGAAAACAGGGTGGAATCTGACAGGAACGCACCGGCCGAATCATTGTTAAGGGCAAATTCTTCGTCCCTGATGTGCCGCATGACGGTCAGGCGTGCGCGCGGCTCTATTATCTGGGTCCATTCGGTGGCGGCCCGCATCAGCGGCAGGCCCCATTCGACATAACCACTGGGCAGGAAACGCGTTTTCAGGCCGGAAAAGACGTCGCCGTCTTCCATTTGGGTGTTGTCGAAATTGTAAATGTCATACCGGGCGGCGACCGACGCGGTCAGTCTGTTGCCACCCCACAGCGTCCACGGAGACGTTATGCGCGCGTCGCCAATCAGGCGCTGGGACGATGCGTCGGAACCGGAAATGCCCAATACGTCGGCGCCGAATGTCATATATGTTTCGTGGAATAACGGCGCCGTCTGGTGCGCGGCGCGTATGTTGGGCAGTATATTGCCCGACGGAACAGAATAGTGCGTGCTGTTGCTGCGCAATTCCTGGAATATATGCGCGTCGGCGACGGCATAGCTGCTTTGACCGAACAGTTCTATCTTGGCGCCGGAATCCAGATACGGCTGGTCGCCATAGAATCCGTATTTCTGCAGGTATGTCTTGTCCGACGCGCGTTCCAGATACACCGTCGCACGGGCGTATTCGCCCAGTTCGATTATGTCGTCGTTGAATATGTGCCAGCGGTTTTCGCCGTCGCGGTTGTGTGTGAACGACCCACGCGTTCTGTATTGCGAATGCGCCATGTTCAATCTGTGTTCCAGTTTGAACAGCGGGTTTTCCTGGGTCAGATACGACAGCGTGAACGTCAAATCATGCGTATCCGACAGTGAAAAGTACACCGGGATGTTTATCTGGGTGCCCATCTTGTTTGTCGATTCGAAATCGGGCATCAGCAGGCCGGTCTTGTGCTTTACGCCGGGGTCGGGCATCGCATAGTACGGAAACCACAGCAGCGGCACGTCGTATGTCCACAGCACCGGGTTATAGAAGCGCAGCATTCTGCTGTCCATATCGTGGACGATTTTTGTGGCGGTTATCTGCCATGCATCGCCGTACGGGTCGCAGTTGTCGCATGCGGTGAACATTGCGTGGCGGGCGATTGTCTCGTCGCCGGCGCGCGTTATGGAATCTGATTCGACATACACATGCTGGCCCAGCCACAGCTTTATGTCGTCGCCGGACAGTTCATCGCCGGTTTTTGAAATATATGAATCGGTCAGGGTCAGACGCTGGCCCGAAGAGTTTACGATTTCTGTTTTTCCGGACGTGCGTATGCTTTCCGATTTTACATCGTATTCGATTTTTGACGCGGTTATTGTTTTCGGCTCGTCAAAATCGACCGACGCCGCCATCAGCGGTGCGGTCGAAAACATTACAAACAGCGGACACAGTTTCTTCATTTCTTAAACAACACAAACAATATTACAGCCAAGGCCGCCATCTGCCCCAGCGCCAGAATCCCGAACTGCGTCAGGCTTTCTATCATGTTCGAAGACGACATGAATGCGGCCATGGCGACGGCCATGGCGCCAACCGCGACGGCCGGCGCAAAACTGGCGCGTCGCCGCAACAGCGAAGAGCGCAGCAGCACCGCCAGACACAGCGCCACCAGAATCAGGTTCATAATCGGACTCAGAAACCGGGTCGACATTTCCGCCAGAACAGTCTTGTGCTGTTTGGCCGTCGGTGAATCCAGCACGGATTTTACCAGCCCCAGCGACGAAACGCGCCGAACCTTGAACGAACCGCCGCCACTTCTGTCCGCGATGTTCAAATCCATGTCAAAACTTTCGAACGTGCCAGTTGTTATGGCGTCCCCGTTGGCCTGCAGCGAACCGTTTGTCATAACAATCGACAGGCCGCGCACGGTTGAAACCAGTTTGCCTTTTTCTGCGAAAATGGTCATCTCTGACTTTTTATCGCGCATGTCGGACAGCATAACCTGCGACAGGTCGTGGCCGGAAACCTTGTCCACATAGACGACCAGGCCGTCGGCCAGTTCCGTGAATGCGGATTCCTGCAGCTTCATATGCGCCAACCCATAGCGCAGATTCCACTGCGTGTCGTAAAACTGCGCCTGACTGGCCGGGACAATCCATATGTTCAGCGCCAGATGCGCCAGTGTCAGCACCGCGGCCAGCCGCAGCGCCGGACGCGCCATTTGGCGCGGCGACAGACCCGATGCGGCCATCACTGTTATTTCGTTATCGGAAATCATTTTGTTGTATACGAATATTACCGCGATAAACGACACGAACGGCACGATAATCGACACGATAAACGGCAGCATCAGCAACGTCAGTCCCAGAAAGCTGCCTATGTTAATGCCATAATTCAGCAGCAGCTTCATCATGGACATTATCTGAACCATCCATGCCAGCCCCGTCAGCACCAGCAGCAGCATGACAAATATGGCGAACAATTGCCGTAAAAAATATCTGTTGAGTATTTTCATATGTACGCAGTATAAATCCCAAAAGTCCAAGCGTCAAATGATAATGTTCAAAATATCCTTGATTTTTGGCGATTCGGTGTTAATAATTGTTATGTTCTTAAAATAATTTTTAAGGGCGGGGTTGCGAAACCCCGCTCTTATCGTAAAGACATGAAATAACCCAAGGAGAAAACGGATGTCTTTTGTTTCCATGCCCCGTCAAGACCTGCTGCTGGCCATTGATTCTTTGGCCCAGGAAAAGCAGATTGACCGTGAAATCGTCATCGAATCTTTAGAGGCGGCGATTGCCAAAATCGCAAAGCACAAGTACGGCGAAGAATTCAATATCGTTGCGGATATCGACCGCAAGAACGGGGCGATTTATGTAAAGCGTCTGTTTACGGTTATCGCGTCGCCAGAGGAGGCCGGCGATGAATATGACGCCAATACTATGCTGACCGTCTCTCAGGCGCGCAAATACAGCAAAAATCCGGTTGTCGGCGATGTTGTTGAAGACCCGCTGCCGGAACCGGAATTCGGCCGCATGGCGTTCCAGACGGCAAAGCAGATTATGACGACCCGCGTCCGCGACGCCGAAAAGGGCCGCCAGTTCGAAGAATTCAAGGACAACATTGGCGACATTGTATCGGGCGTTGTAAAGCGTATCGAATTTGGAAATGTCTTTGTGGATATCAACGGCAAGGCCGAGGGATATATCAAGGGAACCGAACTGATTCCGGGCGAACGCCTGACGGTGGGCGACCGCGTACGCGCGCTGATTATGGATGTTGCGCGCAGCAATTCCTGCCCGCAGATTTTCCTGACCCGCACGCATCCCATGTTCATGGAAAAACTGTTCGTGCAGGAAGTACCCGAAATATACGAGGGTGTAATTAAAATCAAATCGGTTGCGCGCGCGCCGGGTTCGCACGCGAAAATCGCCGTCGAAACCCAGGATCCGTCAATTGATGCAGTCGGCATGACCGTCGGAATCAAGGGAACGCGAATCCAGCCGGTTATCAATGAATGCCACGGTGAAAAAATAGACGTCATTCTGTATTCCGAAGACCCGGCGGTGTTTATCGTCAATGCGATGCAGCCGGCCAAGGTCGCAAAAATCATCGTGGACGAGGACACGCGCAGCGCGGCCGTCGTCGTCAACGAAGACCAACAGTCGCTGGCAATCGGACGTCGCGGACAGAACGTACGTCTGGCGTCGCAGCTGACGGGATGGAACATCGATGTCATGAACGAAACCGAAGAACAGGAACGTCGCGCCAAGGAATTCAAGGAAAAGACCGAATTGTTCATCCGTGGTCTGGACGTCGACGAAATGATTGCGCACCTGTTGATTACCGAAGGTTTCCGCACGATAGAGGAAATTGCCTTTGTCGACGCCGGCGAATTGGAATCAATCGAGGGATTCAACAGCGAACTGGCCGCAGAACTGCAAAAGCGCGCCAAGGATTATCTGGCCAAAATCGAACAGGATTATCTGGACGAAGGCCACAAAATAGGAATGTCCGACGATTTGCTGGGCTTTGATTTCATCAAGCGCCCGGTCATAATGAAGCTGGGGGCGGCCGGTATCAAATCACTGGCGGATTTGGCGGATTTGGCGGCCGATGAACTGGTTGAAATCCTGGGCGAGGACACCATGAGCAACCGTCTGGCGGGCCGCGTCGTCATGAAGGCGCGCGAACTGGCCTATGACATCAAGCAGGACGAAGAATAACAAAACGCGTGGGGGCCGGCCGCTGTTCGCGGTCGCGTCCACCCCGTGTGGGAGTGATTATACATGGCAACACTGACACTTGGAAAATCTGTAACAATTGATGCGGTGCAAAGCAAAAAGGGCGACGCCGTTTTTGTTGAACGCCGCCGCCGCGTCGTGGCGCCCGGCAGCAAGGAACTGCGCGAGGAACCGACGGCACCGGCCGCGCCCCGAAACGCCGCGGATGAAAAACTGCGCGCCGTGTTGGAAGCAGCCCGCGCCCGTGAAGAGGAACGCAAGGCCCGCGCCGCCGCAGAAGAGGCCGCCCGCGCCGCGCGTGATGCCGAAATTGCGCGCGAAACACGCGAATACGAACAGGTCAAGGAACAGTTGGCCGCGCGCAATGTCGCAGAATCCGATGCCGATGAAAAACGCGAAGATGCGGTTCAGAAAAAGCATGTCGCACCCCAGTCGGCGCCCGCGCCTGCACGCGGTGCACGCCGTGAAGAAGAAGACGCCCGTCCGACAAAAATGGGCGGCGGTAAGAAAGACTTTAAGAAAAGCGGCAAGATATCGCTGCACGACATTGTTATGGGCGACGGCGAAGACGATGATGAAATAGGAATACGCGGCGCGAACCGCCGCCGTTCCGAAGCGTCGCTGAAACGCTTTCGCGAAAAGGCGCGTGCAATGTTCAACGCGCCGCAAAAGGTTGCACACGAAGTCGTCTTGGGCGACACCATTACGGTCAAGGACCTGGCCGCGGCCATGGCGGAAAAGGTCGGAAACGTTATCAAGAAATTAATGGAAATGGGCATGATGGCGTCCCAGAACCAGTCCATTGACGCCGATACGGCAGAACTGATTGCAACTGAATTCGGCGCAACGGTAAAACGTGTTGACGCAAAACCGTACGCCGACCAGTTAGAGCGTGCCCCGAATCCGGAAAAACTGCAGCCGCGCGCACCGGTGGTCACCGTCGTCGGACACGTCGACCACGGCAAGACATCGCTGCTGGACGCGTTCCGCAATGCGCGCGTCGCCGCGGGCGAGGCCGGCGGTATAACCCAGCACGTCTCATCTTATGAGGTGAAGACAAAATCCGGACAAATGATTACGTTCCTGGATACGCCCGGACACGAAACGTTCACGGCAATGCGTGCGCGCGGCGCCCAGATGGCAGACATAGTTGTTCTGGTCGTGGCGGCCAACGATTCGATAATGCCCCAGACTATTGAGGCTATAAACCACATTCGCGCGGCCAATGTACCCTTTATCGTCGCAATCAATAAAATCGATTTGCCCGAAGCCAATCCGACACGCGTGAAAACAGACCTGCTGCAGCAGGAAGTTCAGGTAGAAGAAATGGGCGGCGACGTCCAGTGCGTGGAAATTTCCGCAACCAAGAAAATTAATCTGGACAAATTGGAAGACGCGATTTTGCTGCAGGCGGAAATGATGGATTTAAAGGCGGATCCGGAAATGCCGGCCGTCGCCCACGTGGTAGAGGCGAAGATGGAACGCGGTCTGGGTGCGGTCGCAACGATTCTGGTGCGCCAGGGAACGTTGAAGATTGGCGATGTGTTTGTCGTCGGCGAAACGTTCGGACGTGTGCGTGGTCTGATTAATTCGGTCGGCGAACGCGTTAAATCTGTGCGCCCGGGTCAGCCGGCCGTCGTGCTGGGGCTGAATTCCGTGCCGCTGGCCGGGGACGAACTGCGCGTGATGGAGACCGAAGCGCAAACCCGCGAAGTCGCACAGTACCGTGCGCAAAAGGCCAAGGACAAGGCGAATGCAATCAAGCGTTCTTCGCTGGAAGAATTGTTTGCAAAACGCGACGACAACAAGAAATTGATACTGCCGATTATTCTGCGCGCCGACGTGCAGGGCAGCGTCGAGGCGATTAACGACATGCTAAAGGATATCAAGACGGACAAAGTCGGGGTCGAGGTTTTGTCCGCCGGTGTCGGTCAGATAACCGAAGGGGACATCCGTCTGGCATCTGCATCGAACGCGGTCATTATCGCCTTTAACGTACGTGCGGACGCGGCGGTGCGCGACATGGCGCGCGGCGCGGGTGTTGACATCCGCTATCACAGCGTCGTTTACCGCATCACCGATGAAATCAAGGAAATCTTGTCGGGAAAACTGGCGCCGGAACGCCGCGAAACATTTATCGGATACGCGGATGTAATCGCGTTGTTCACCGTCGGCAAGGGCGTGCGCGTCGCGGGATGCCGCATGACCGAAGGCGTGGTGAAAAAGGATGCGTTTGTGCGACTGCTGCGCGACAATGTCGTTATTTATGACGGCAAAATCGGCCAGCTGCGTCGTGAAAAGAACGAAGTCCGTGAAGTATCGGGCGGCGTTGAATTCGGAATGTCGTTTGACAAGTACAACGACCTGAAGGAAGGCGACCGCGTTGAATGCTATGAGGTCGAAGAAATACGCGCCCAGTTGTAAAAATTCCCCCCCCCGTGCGGGGGATTTTTTTATATTTTGAATAAACGGCGCCTATTTATAAATTAATATTGCAATCCTATTTTTCTTTGTTATAATGCGCGGTGCATGGGTGGTTAGCTCAGTTGGTTAGAGCGTTACGTTGACATCGTAAAGGTCGTTGGTTCGAGTCCAATACCACCCACCACTTTTGTTAATACGCGGCGCCCGGTTGGCGTCTGTTTTTATATACGAGGTATTCGATGAGCGATACAAAACAAAAATATTTGATTACGTCCGCACTGCCGTATGTCAACGGCGAACTGCATCTGGGACATTTGGTCGGATGCTGGCTGCCGTCGGATGTGTATGCGCGTTATTGTCGCGCGCGCGGCCGTGATGTTTTGTATGTCTGCGGGGCGGACGAACACGGTACGCCCGCGGTGGTCGGCGCCGCCAAAGAAGGGGTACCCGTCATCGAATATAATAATAAATATTATGAAAAGCATTTGCGCGCGGTGCGTGATTTTAATTTGTCATTTGATTTGTACGGACGCACCCACACGGATTTGCAGGAAAAACTTATTCACGATTTGTTTTCGCGGCTTGATGCGCGCGGATTAATTGAAGAGCGTGAAACCGTCCAGCCGTTTTCCGTTGATGACAACATGTTTCTGGCCGACCGCCAGCTGGTCGGCACATGCCCGAAATGCGGTTTTGACGGCGCGCGCGGCGACCAGTGTGATAAATGCAGCGCCACGTACGAGGCGACCGAACTGCTAAACCCGCGCAGCACGATTTCCGGTTCCGACAAAATTGAAATGCGCCCGACGAAAAATCTGTTCTTTTTGGCGTCGCGCGTACAGGATACATGGCGGAAATGGTTGCGGACGGCGGCACCCAAATGGTCGAAAACAGCCGGCGCAATCGCCATGGGCTGGGCAAACGACGAATTGTTTGACACATCCATTACGCGTGATTTGCCGTGGGGTATACCGGTAAACAAACCGGGTTATGAAAACAAAGTTTTCTATGTCTGGTTTGACGCGCCGTGGGGATACGTTTCGATTTCCCAGGCGGCGACCCCCGACTGGGCGTCGTGGTGGAAAAATCCGGACACGCACTATGCGCAGTTCATGGGCAAGGACAACGTGAAATTCCACGCCGTGTTTTTCCCGGAACAGCAGCTGGCGGTGGACGACGGATGGAAAACCGTAGACCAGCTGAAATCCATGAATTTTTTAAATTTCGAAGGCGGAAAATTTTCCAAATCGCAAAAACGCGGAATCTTTCTGGATGCGGCGATTGATATCGCGCCCAGCGACGCATGGCGCTATGCGCTGATGGCGTCCGCACCGGAAACGGACGACACCGATTTCAAGATTGAACGCTTTGCCGATATCGTGAACAAGGATTTGAACGGCATGCTGGGGAATTTTGTGTCGCGGGTCGCCAAACTGACTGAGAAAAATTTCGGCCTTGCGGTTCCCGCGGCCGGCGAATGGGATGAAAAACTGGCCGCGTCGGTGAACGAAAAAATTGCGGAATTGACGGCGGCGCTGGATGCGTGCGAATTTCGTGCGGCCATTGTCGCGCTGCGCGGTCTGTATGCGATTGGCAACGAATACATGACGCAAATGGCGCCGTGGGCGTTGGTTAAAAATGGTGAATTGGACGCGGCGGGCGCGGTGCTGAACAATTGTTTCCAGCTGATTGATTTGTATGCCCGCGTGTCCGTGCCGTTTATACCGGATGCGGCTGAAAAAATTCGCAACGTCTTTACCGCGGTGCGCGATCTGTCGTGGCCCGTCGCGTTTGAACGCCGCATTTCGGACGGCGATGTGTTCGTCGTGCCGGAAAATCTGTTTGAACGCATTGATGATGCGCGCGTTGCGGAACTGGTGGAAAGATTTTCGCCGAAAAATGACGACGCGCCGCGTCCGGTGGTCGCAAAAATTGTCGCGGCGGCCGCGCATCCGACGCGCGAAGGCCTGCGTATTTTAACGGTCGACGACGGCACGAATCACGATTTGCAGATTGTCTGCGCGGCGCCGAACGCGCGCGCGGGTCTGGTTTCGGTTCTGGCGCCGGTTGGATGCAAACTGCCGGGGCAAAAGAAACCGATTGCGCAACGCACGGTTGCGGGAACCGAATCATATGGCATGATGTGCGCGGCCGCGGAACTGGGGCAGCAGGGCGGGGCGGATGAAATAATCGAACTGGCCGGTGATGCCGTGCCGGGTACAGAATACAAGGTGAAATAATATGATAACTTCTTATGACGAATGCATGTTTGATTTTAGTTTGCACAAAACGGATAGCGCAACTGAAGTGCATAATCCGCTGAGGCAGCCATGTAAGAATTTAAAGAAATTAAAGTCGGCGATTTTGGCCCAGGATTTGACGGATGTGTATAAACTGGAGGTGTTTAAGATTGTAAACACTTACGGCCTGTCCCCGGCGCGTCTGGTTCGCGGCAAAGTCTCTGCGAGGTCATTTTATATTGCGGACAAGTTGAAAACATGCGGCGAGTTTATTAAAGAATATGATTACTGTCTGCACGACTCGGATGAAGATGAGATTCCGTTGTCGGCCCCGGTGATTATTGAGAGGAAAGCGGGCGAAAATGTTGTAGCGTTTGCCCATATTTTAAATCCGGAATGCGACATTGTTTTAAACAAAAAACTGCAGCAGATTTATCCCATGAAACAAATGCGGGGGCGCAGTAAATAATGCCGGGAATGCGTCTGGTTTTGGTGTCCTGCTGTGCGCCGTGCAGTGCCGGTGCGATTAAACAGTTGGCGGACGGCGAAATACCGGGCGTGGATGATTTTGTCGTTTTGTTTTTTAACCCCAATATTTTCCCGGCCGGCGAATATGAAAAACGCATGCGGGAACAAATCAGATACTGCGACGGTCTGGGGGTCAGACATGCGGAACTGGAATACGACCACGATGCGTGGCGTGATACGGTGCGCGGTCTGGAAGATGCGCCCGAACGCGGCGCCAGATGCGGCGTGTGTTTTGAATACCGGTTTCGCCGCGCGGCGGCGTTCGCGCGTGAAAACGGGTATGACGCGGTGGCGTCGGTATTGGGTGTGTCCCGGCACAAGGACCAGAATCAGGTGGATGCCGCCGCCGTCGCCGCATGCACCGACGGGGTGTGTTATATGCCCGTCAAATGGAATGAAAATCTGCGTGTACAAATCGGCCGCGCGTCAGATTTCTATCGGCAAAATTATTGCGGATGTGAATTCAGTATTCGAAAGGTTTAAAAAAGACCGGGAATTCCCGGTCTTTTATTTTTCTTTTTTAAATAGACCAAACCATATTGCGTCAAGTGTTTTTAAAATATTTGCGAATATGCTTTTGCGCGTCTATAATAATCCACATCAAAGGAGTATTTATGTCATCAATATTTGTATTCCCGGGCCAGGGTTCCCAGACGGTTGGAATGGCGCGGGACTTATATGAAAATAATGCGGCCGCGCGCGCAGTGTTTGACGAGGTTGACGATTGCCTGAATGAAAAACTGTCGGACATCATATTCAACGGCCCGATGGAGGATTTGACCCTGACCCGCAATGTTCAGCCCGCGATTATGGCGACGTCGATTGCGATGCTGCGTGCCTATGGCGCGCAATTGCCGGAATATGTTGCGGGGCATTCGCTTGGTGAATATACGGCGCTGTGCGCGGCTGGGGCGCTGTCTTTGGCGGATACGGCAAGGCTGCTGCGTCTGCGCGGCGACGCGATGCAGCGCGCGGCACCACTGGGCGCCGGTCTGACCGCGGTCATTCTGGGGTTGGATATCGACCGGGTTCGCGAAATATGTGCGGATGCGGGATGCGATGTTGCAAACGATAATTCGCCCGGCCAGGTTGTGATTTCGGGTCCGCGTGATGCGGTGGAATCCGCAATGGCCGCGGCCAAGGATGCGGGTGCCAAGCGTGCGATGGCATTGGCGTTGTCGGTGCCGGTTCACTGCCGCATGCAGGCGTCGGCTGCCGACGAAATGCGCGCGGCGCTCTCGGATGTTGAAATCAGAACGCCGTCGGCAACATTTATTTCAAACAAGACGGCGTTGCCGATGACCGATGCCGCCGAAATCAAGGACGCACTGGTTTATCAGATGACGCACGGCGTGCGCTGGCGCGAAAGCGTGCAGAACATGTGCAAATTGGGCATAACGGAAATGACAGAGGTTGGTCCGGGCAGTGTCCTGACCGGTCTGGCGCCGCGTATTTGTCCGGAATTAACAGCAAAAAAATTGGAGATTTAATTATGTTTGACCTGACTGGAAAAGTTGCATTAATCACAGGCGCCACGGGCGGAATCGGCGGCGCGATTGCCAAAAAGATGAAACAGGCCGGCGCGACGGTTGTCGTGTCAGGACGCAATATTCAAAAACTGAACGCCGAATTCGGCGACGAATATATCAAGATGCCGTGCGACTTGTCTGCGGACGGCGGGGCGGTTGAACTGGTGATGAACACTATCGAGGCTGCAGGCAAAATCGACATTGTCATCAACAATGCGGGCATAACACGCGACACGCTGCTGATGCGTATGACCGACGAACAGTTCGACGAAGTGATAAACACAAATCTGCGCGCAACGTTCAAGATATGCCGCGCATGCATCATGCCGATGATGAAGAACCGTTTTGGACGCATTATCAACATGGCGTCTATCATTGGTGCAATCGGCGGCCCGGGCCAGGCGAACTATGCGGCAAGCAAGGGCGGAATGATTGCCATGACAAAATCTATCGCCGCAGAGGTTGCATCCCGCGGTATAACGGCAAACTGCATTGCGCCGGGATTCATCAAGACGCCGATGACCGACGTATTGTCCGATGATTTAAAGCAGGCGTATCTGGCGCAGATTCCGGCGGGCCGTTTTGGCGAACCGGATGACATAGCAAACGCATGTGTGTTCTTGGCCTCTGACGAGGCGTCTTATATAAACGGCCAGACGCTGCATGTCAACGGCGGCATGGGAAGGTTTTAATTCATGCAGCACTTTGACGTTATCGTTATAGGCGGCGGACACGCCGGGGTAGAGGCCGCCGCCGCCGCCGCACGGCGCGGTGCGCGCACGCTGCTGATGACGCAGCGTGCGTCGGATTTGGGTGCGATGTCGTGCAACCCCAGCATCGGTGGGCCCGGGAAATCTCAGATGGTCGCTGAAATCGATGCCATGGGCGGAATCATGGCACGGGCGGCCGATGCGGCGGGAATTCATTTCAGAACGCTGAACGCGTCGCATGGCGCGGCGACACGCGCGCTGCGGGCCCAGATTGACCGCGGGCTGTATCATGACGCGGTGGTCGCGATGCTGAATGAACATCCAAATTTGACGATTGCGTTTGAAACGGTAGAGAGCATTGATTTGACCGCGGCGACGGTAAACGGTTCGTACAGTGCGGGCGCACTGGTATTTACAACAGGTACGTTTTTAAACGGACTGGCCACGCGCGGTGCTGAAAAAATTCCGTCGGGGCGCCTGTGCGACGACGGCACGTACCAGGCGCCGGATAAAAATATTTCCGGGATTTTGGCGGATGCGGGATTTCATATCATGCGTCTGAAGACCGGAACACCGGCGCGCATACTGCGTGATTCGATAAATTTCGACGTATGCGAGGTGCAGCCGGCCGACAACCCGCACGAATGGTTCAGCGCACCCGACGCGCGAAATAATCGCGAGGTTGCATGCTATATAACACACACAACGGATGCGACGCACGCGATTATCCGTGAAAACATAGCAAGCGCGCCGATGTACAACGGCGACATACGCGGCACAGGGCCGCGATATTGCCCCAGTCTGGAAGACAAGGTGATGCGTTTTCCGGAACACCTGTCTCATCATGTGTTTTTAGAACCCGAGGGACTGGACAGCGATTTGATTTATCCCAACGGAATATCGACCAGTTTCGGCGCCGATATCCAGGACAAATGGATACGTACGATTCCGGGATTGGAAAATGCGCGTGTCGCGCGGTACGGATATGCGATTGAATATGACGCGATTGATGCGCGCGCGCTGAATTCCTGCCTGCAGTCCAAGGATTTGCCGCATTTGTTTTTTGCGGGCCAGATAAACGGCACATCCGGATATGAAGAAGCCGCCGCCCAAGGCTTGGTTGCCGGTGCGAATGCGGCGGCACATGCGTTGAATCTGGCGCCGCTGGCGCTGGACCGCACCAATTCAATGATAGGCGTGATGATTGACGACATAACGACGCTGGGGGTTGATGAACCATACCGCATGTTCACGTCGCGCGCGGAATACAGACTGCATCTGCGGGCGGACAACGCGATTGCGCGCCTGGGGGGTGCGGCGGTGGAATTGGGCCTGATATCGCGCGCGGAATTTGATGAAAAATATGAACGCCGCGCGTCCATAATTGCGGAAAACGACCGGTTCTATGCCGGATATATCGAACGCAACCGCCGCGAAATGGATGCATACCGGCGTGATATGGCGCTGAAGATTCCGCGTGATTTTGATTATCGCGCGATGCCGGGACTGACAAACGAACTGGTTGAAAAACTGACCACGACAAGACCGGAAAATATTGCCGCACTCTCGCGTATACCGGGGATGACGCCTGCGGGCATAATGGTTGTTCTGCGCAAGATACGGCGCGGATGAAATGGGCGCGGCGTCAGTCGCGCTTTTTTATTATCTGCAGGCGGCCGTTGTGCCACTGGGCAATCAGGACATCGGACATGTCCTTTATTTTCTTTTTGCGCAACTGCTGGTGCAGCCATTTTTCACTGCGTTTTATTTTTATCAGCGCGTCGGGGTCGACGTCGCCGTTGTCGATGACCACGACCGAGTATTTTTTCGCGCCCTTTTTTACAATCGTGAAATCGCCGTTCGGTTCTATCTGGGCCATTTCAATGTCTTTGAGTGATTTTATCTGCTGGCGGCGCATGGCCAGTGCCAGGTCGTGTCCCGATATGTTCAGGCGTTCCATCATGTCGCTGTCTATTTCGCCGTTTTGAATTATAACGCGCGGCACGCCGATAAATATTCGCCGCCCGACGTTTGTGCGGAACGTCAGCTTGTTCAATGCGTACAGCAGTATGCCGTATATCACCACGATAAATGCAAAGTCGGTGATTGTCGTGTGGTTGTCCAATATAAAGTCGGACAAAATCGCGCTGAGCAGAAAATTTATTATGATGTCCATCGGCGTCATTTGTTTCAATGCACCGGCCGTGTTGAAAAAGCGCAGGTATACCACGGCGACGATTATCGCCATTACCAGCTTTATGGTGGTCAGTCCATAGTTTATAAAAAAATCCCACATTTTATGTGCCTTTGGTTTAACGGCAGCATACTGCACACACCGTGTTTTTGATACACGATAGAAATCCTAAAAAAAATATGAATTTAGTACTGGAAATTCGTTAAAACATGTATTAATATTTGCGCATCGCCGGTGTAGCTCAGCTGGTAGAGCATCTCATTCGTAATGAGGGGGTCGTAGGTTCAAGTCCTATCACCGGCACCAGATTAGTCGCCTTTATGGGCGGCTTTTTGTTTTACAGCAATTTGGCGGGGAAAAATAAGTACTGGAAATCTGAAAAAAATATATTAAAATTATCCAGAAATGAACAACAAGACGATAATTATTATTAGATAATCGGCAGCTGCGCTTTGGCATGTTGCCCGGGCGCACCGCGCCCGTTTTTTAATAAAACAAAAAAAGGTTGAAACAATGGCATATCCGAAAACCGACCCAAAGGCCGATTTCCCACAGCTGGAACAGGAAGTACTGGCGTTTTGGCGCGCTGACGACACGTTCCACAAGACGCTGGAAAAAACAAAGCAGGGACATCCGTTTTCTTTCTTTGACGGGCCGCCCTTTGGAAACGGTTTGCCGCACTGGGGACATTTGGGCGTTTCGGCGGTCAAAGACATGGTTTGCCGATATCAGACGATGAAGGGACGCTTTGTCCGGCGCGAACTGGGGTGGGATTGCCACGGTCTGCCGGCCGAAAACAGTGTCGAGAAAAAGCAGCGCCGCACTGCAAAGAACATTGTTGAAACGGACGGTCTGGCGGCGTTTTGCGACATGTGCCGCACGGATGTTATGACCTATACCCAGGAATGGGAAAAATTTATTGCGCGCATTGGGCGCTGGGTTGATGTAGGCGACGGATACGGATACAAGACCATGGATAAAAACTATATGGAATCCATGCTGTGGACGTTGAAGTCGTTGTATGACAAGGGACTGCTGTACAAGGATTATTCGGTCAATCCGTTCGACTGGGTCAACGGCACGGTCGTTTCTAATTCAGAGGCGTCCCAGGATTACCGCGACGTGGTTGACGATGCGCTGACGGTGTGGTTCGAATTGGAAAACGGCGACCGCGTGGTTGCATGGACGACGACGCCGTGGACGCTGCCGGCCAATTCTTGCCTGGCGGTCAATCCGTCGATGAAATACGTCCGGATGCAGGATGCGGACGGCGCCGTTTATATTATCGCCGAGTCCAGATTAAAAGCATATGAAAAGCAGTTGGCCGGTGCCACAAAAATAGGCGATATGACCGGCACCGATTTGGTTGGGATGCGATACACGCCGCTGTTTGATTATTATGCCGGCACGTCAGATTTACTCTACCAGGTTATTCCGGCCGAATATGTATCCGATTCCGACGGCACGGGCATCGTGCATATTGCACCGGCGTTCGGCGCGGACGATTTCTGGGCGGCCAAGGCCATAGACCCGAAATTCCCGGTTCTGCTGAATGTGGACGCATACGGCAATTTCGATGAAACCGTGCGTGATTTTGCGGGCGAAAACATATTCGCGGCAAATGCAAAAATTATGGACATGCTGAAATCGCGCGGACATGTTGTTAAAAAGGAACAGTACAAGCACTCGTACCCCTATGGCGACCGGTCCAAGGAAAAATTAATCTATCGCGCGACGGATTCGTGGTACATCGATGTGCCTAAAATCAAGGAGCGTCTGATTGCCAACAATGAAAAAGTACACTGGACATCGGCCGGTGAACGATTCCGCAGCTGGATTGAAAACGCGCGTCCGTGGTCGATATCGCGCAACCGTTTCTGGGGAACGCCCCTGCCGATTTGGCAGCGCGACGGGGAATTCAAGGTGTTCGGTTCAATCGCCGAACTGGAAGAATTCTTTGGCACCAAGATTGACGATTTGCACCGCCCGACGCTGGACGCATTGACGCGCGACGGTTGGACGCGCATACCGGACGTTCTGGATTGCTGGGTTGAATCGGGTTCGATGCCGTGGGCGTCGCTGCATTATCCGTTCGAGAACAAAGACAAATTCGATGCGACTTTCCCGGCCGATTATATTATCGAGGGCCAAGACCAAACCCGCGGATGGTTTTATGCCCTGATGGTGTTGGCGACCGCCATGTTTGACAGCCCGGCGTTTCGCACGGTGTCGGCGAACGGAATGGTCGTTGATGAAAACAAAAAGAAGTTTTCAAAATCGCTGCAGAACTTTGTAAATCCCGAGGCACAGATTGAACAGTTCGGCGCCGATGCAATACGACTGTTTATTCTGGGGTCGAATTTCATGAAGGCCGAACCAGTCCCCGTTGACAAAGAGGGCAAGGTTTTCAGCGAAGCTACAAAGACAATTTTAACGCCGCTGTGGAATGCGTATCATTTCTTTACGCTGTATGCGAACGCGGGCAACATCACCGCGCGCCCCGATGTACGTTCGGGCAATATGTTGGATAAATATATTGTCGCGGAATTAAGCGATTTGGTTCGTACATCCGACGTCGCATTGTCCCAGTACAAGCCGGATGTTGCGATTTCGGCGTTTGTGCGTTTCCTGGACGTGTTGAACAACTGGTACATACGTCGGTCGCGCGCACGCTTCTGGGACGAAGAACAGGCGGCTTTTGACACGCTGTGCCATGTTTTGACAACTTTTTGCCGCGTGCTGGCCCCGTTTGCGCCGTTTGTATCGGATTATATTTACAAAAACCTGACGGGGCGCGAATCTGTGCATCTGGCCGATTTCCCGTCCGCGGAATCATTCGACGACAGCATCGTCGCCGACATGCGCCGTGTTCAGTCGATTGTGTCGGTCGGCAAGCAGCTGCGTGAACAATACAGACTGCGCAACCGGCTGCCGCTGAATAAACTGACGGTGGCGGGCGCAGATTTGACAGCATACGCCGATATTATAAAGGATGAACTGAACGTCAAATCCGTCGAATTTACGGATTCAGTCAATGCTGTCGCGGAAAGTTTCGTATACCTTATCACGCCGCGCATTGGGGCGCGTTTGGGTGGCGCGCTGCGTGAAATAATACCGGCGGTAAAACGTGGGGATTATGAAATCCGCGGCGACAATCTGATTGCGGCCGGCGCGCAACTGAATGCGGGCGAGTTTGAAACCCGTCTGACGGTTCGCGACGGGATTGCGGGTGCCGCACTGCCGGACAATACGGCGGTGGTGGTGCTGGACACGGAAATAAATTCTGAACTGGTGGCCGAAGGTTTGGTCAACGACGCGCTGCGCTTTATCCAGGACACGCGCAAGGCGATGGGATTTGATGTTTCCGACCGCATCACGATGACATATGCGGCGGACCCTGCGCTGGCCATGGCGCTGGATGCGCATAAAAAGCGCATAATGCGCGATGCGCTGATAACGGACATGCGTGCGGGCGCCGGTGATGTCGCAACGGAAATAGAGGGATACAATCTGGAAATCCGCATTGCCAAGGTTAAATAAACGGTATTGATTGATAATGACACCGGAACAGTATTTTGAACGTGTACCTAAATCCGTGGATATGAACATCCGGTCGGAGCTGTATTCAACAAACGAATTCACGTTTGCTGTTGCGGTGATATTGTCCGCCCAGGCCACCGACAAAAAGGTGAACGAAATAACCCCGGCGCTGTTTGCGGCCGCGCCCACGCCGGCGCGCATGCTGGCGCTGGGCGAAGACGGTCTGAAATCACATATACGCGTCATATCGTTTTTTAACAACAAGGCGAAAAGTATAATGGGGCTGGCCGCGCGCCTGATGGACGAGGACGGAAACAACGACGAAAACTATAAATTTCCGGCCCGTTATCACAACAGGGACAGTCTGATGACGTTGCCGGGCGTGGGGCAAAAGACGGCCAATGTCATCATGAACGTGCTGTGGGGTGCGCCGAACATCGGTGTGGACACCCATGTGTTTCGAAACGCGCACCGGTACGGATGGGTCGGCGGCGACGCCAACACGCCTGAGAAGGTCGAGGAACAGCTGCTGAAAAAAATTCCGAAAAAATATCACGGGATTGTAAATCACGTGATGGTTCTGCATGGCCGTTATATTTGCAAGGCGCTGCGGCCCAAGTGTGCGGATTGCCCGGTTGCAAATTTATGCGCCGCGCGTGATAAAACCGTATGAAAACGCCCGCTGTGCGCGGGCGCTGATTTTATCTGGTCTTGGACGTGTCGCGCGGCATATGAAATTCGTATGCGGTGGCTTTGCCGTTGGTGTGTCGTGCGGGTGCGTCTATTTGAATTTTGGCCTTTTGGATTTTTTCCTGATGTGAAGCGTTCATCCGCTGCATGCAAAAAATCAGCATGCCCAATATGGCAATCGGTTTTCCCACGGCCAGAAAATTATAAATATGCACTTTGTTGTCGTTTTTCATTTTTGTCCTATTTTTCTTGGATAAAAAATCCGTCTTTTGACGGACTTTTTTGTTTATTCTGGTGGGTGTTGAGGGACTCAAACCCCCGACCCTCTCGGTGTAAACGAGATGCTCTAATCAACTGAGCTAAACACCCAAAGCGTCGCCATAATAAATCATTTTTTTCGTGTTGTCCAGTGATTTATTTATCGCGCGATTCCATTATTGCGGAAAATGTCGCTTCTGCCACTTTTTTGCCGCCAACCATTGCGATTCCGTGGAATTTATACAGGCGCATCTTGCTCATCAGCAGTTCAACGTGCAATTCCAGCGTATCGCCCGGCATTACCATGTGTGAAAACTTAATCTTTTCCATCGTGGTGAAATACCCCAGCGTGTTGCCGTCGACCGCACCCAGCTTTTTCAGTGCGATAAAGCACGCCGTCTGGGCCAGCGCTTCGACCTGCAGAACGCCGGGCATAATCGGTTTGCCCGGGAAATGGCCTGCGCACCAGAACTCGTCATCGCGGACGTATTTTATGCCGACACCGCTGGTTTCGTTGAATTCGCGTATTTCATCAATCAGACGCATATGCCCGCGGTGGGGGATGATTTTTTCAATGCCTGCTGCATCTATCATATGTCTCTCCTTGTGTGTTTATTTGTTTGCGTGTTTTTTCAGCCATGCATAATGGCGCAGAAATTCCGTACCCGGCGCCGCCGGATAACCCATGTGGCGCGCACCGTCCGGTATGTCGCGGAATACGCCGCTGTTGGCGCCAACCTCCGCATCGTTTCCGATTTTGACGCCGTTTGCGATTCCGACATGACCGGCCAGCAGCGCGCGGTCGCCGATTTTGACACCGCCCGCAATGCCGACGCCCGCCGCCAGAAAGCATTCGCGTCCTATGACTACGCCGTGC
This sequence comes from uncultured Alphaproteobacteria bacterium, assembly GCA_947054455.1. Lineage (GTDB taxonomy): Bacteria > Pseudomonadota > Alphaproteobacteria > Rs-D84 > Rs-D84 > Enterousia. Next base: position 177,624 of record CAMRWN010000001.1, on the reverse strand, counting down.
GCAATCTGGCACAGGTTGTCAATCTTGGTTCCGTCGCCCACCATTGTGTCGGTCATCGCGCCGCGGTCGATGCATGTGTTCGCGCCGACCGAAACACGGTCGCCGATAACAACGCGACCAACATGCGGAATAAATACGTTGCGGCCGTCCTGGCGGGTGTATCCAAATCCGTCCTTGCCGATAACGGCGCCGGCGTTTATGACGCATTCCGCACCGATTGTCGCGTTTTCAATGTGCGCGCCCGTCTGGACGATTGTGCCGCGTCCGATGTGGACGTTGGGGCCGATATATGCATTGGGATAGATTTTTACATCTTCTTCTATTACGGCGCCGCGTTCTATGGTGGCAAAGCGGCCCACGTATACGCTTCGTTTTTTTCTAAAGAACACGCCGCGTTCGACATTGGCGTGCCGGCGGATTCCGCGGCGCGGCTTTTCACGATAAATTTCGCCCAGTATTTTGACAATGTTGCCGCGCGGGCTGTCGGTAATCAGCAGTGTCGCCCCCGCCGGCGCCGCATCGGCCTGTTCCGGCTGCAGCAAAATGACGGTCGCACGCGTGTTGTGCAGCACCTCTATCGGCAGTATTTTAAAGGCCGCGCTGTTGCGTTCGGTTGAATAGAACGCCAAATCGCCGGGACGTGCGTCCGCAATTGGCGCGACGCCGCGCACGGGCGTGTCGGGATTGCCCCGCAGCTGCAGTCCGAATTTTTCCGCCAGTGTCCCGGCCGTTGTTTGTGCCGCCGCAGGCGCCAGTAAAGATTTTATAATATTGAACATGCCGCGATTATAGACGAAAAAAATCAAAATAAAAGAAAATATTGCCTTTTATGAAAAAACCGCCCCGTGGGGCGGTATGCGATATTTCGCAAAATGGATTAGAAACCCTGGGGTTTGTCCATCTTTACACCGGACACCTTCTTGTCCAGGGCGGATACCACCTCGCTGGTGATGTCCAGATTTTCGGCGTTGGCACCCGTGCGCGCAAAGCGGCCGTCAATTACCAGCGACAGGTTTTTCTTGGCGATTATGCCTTCGATAATCGGATCCAGATGCTTTGACTGGATTTCGTTAAGCGCCTTTTGGAATGACATTTCAACGCTCTGGGCGCGTTCGGTCAAATCACGCTGCAGTTTGGATACGCGGTTTTGATAGTCGACAACGCGGCGTTGCAGCGCTTCGCGCGACAGAACGTCCTGGGACTTTTCAATTTCGGTTTTTTCCTTTTCCAGCGCCTTTTGGTCGCGGGTCAGTTCATCGCGCAGTTTGGATTCATATGATTCCTTTTGCTTGCGCAGGTCCTGCAGAACCTTGGCTTCGGATTGAATCGCATCCATGCGGATTACCGCAATGCGCAGATTCGCACCGTTTGCAGCGTCGGTTGACACCACCGCCAGTGATTCTTCGACCGATGTGCCGCCGCGGCCGTTTATTGCCGACACCGTCCACAGTCCCACAGCCGCGACCGCGATTACCACAGCCGCGATAATGCCGGTGCGCGCATATTTTTTCGCGGCCGGATTAACGTTTTTCTTGTTTGCCATGTTTTCCTTCCTTTGTTTATTTGGTCGCAGACACTATAGCAATAAAAAATTGAAATGAAAAGAGAAACTTGTCCGTGGTTATCTGGCGGGCGCAATGCGGATTTCAACGCGCCGGTTGGTCAGGCGGCCAATGTCGTCCTGGGCGGCGATTGGGCGGGCGGCGCCGCGTCCTGCAACAAACATCCGGGCGGTTATTATGCCGTGGCGTGCAAAGAACACCGCCACGCGCCGCGCCATGTCCGACGACAATGCATAGGCCGCATCCGCGTTGCGCATCGCGTCGGTGTATCCTGCGATTTCAATGAACGTGGCGTTGTACTTTTTCAATATTTTCGATATCGTGCGCAGCGTGTCCGCCCCGGTTGCGGATATTTCGGGAACATCGATTTCCATAATCGCGTCGCGCACCAGTATCACCACGACGTCCGTGCCGGCGCGCTGGACCGAAATTCCCGGCTTGCGCAGGGCGTCGTACAACGTGTATTCCAAGTTCGCCATATATTGTGTCGCCGCCGCGTTGTCGTTTGCGGTCTTGTCGCCGTACATCACATCATCCGCCGCCGGCACCAGTTGTCCGCCCGCCCCCAGAAAGACCGGCCGCTTTGCCACGCGCGACGTTTCCGTCATGTCTGTGAAACTGACGCCGCGCAGGTATTGCGGCCATGTTTCACGCGCGGGGCTGCGGTATGCGGCGCATCCGCCCAGTGCGGTCGCCAGCAAAACAGAAAAAATAACGTTTTTCGGATTCATTTATTCCACGATGAATGAAATCTGGTTTGTTGCGGATGAAAAGCAATGGTCGTCGGGCTGTGTTTCATATCCGTTGACAACGATTGCGCTGGCCCATGCGTGCGGCGCGGCCGCAAAGTATTGGCAGTCGCTGCGGCTCAGCCCTTCCAGATTTATTGCAAATGCCGTCCCGTCGCGTACGGCCGCAACAGACCACTGGTTTCCGATTGGCGCGCGCGGATTTTTCAATGCGCCGGCCTTGGTCAGATAGTCGACCGACACCCCGGAATAATCCCCGCGCAGTTCCATCAGGATTTTTACATTTTTCGCCGTCTGGGCCAGTTCGGCGTCCGCGATTGTGCGTGCCTGGCTTTGCCGTATCATTCTGTATGCGGCGACCGCGCTGACCGTCATGACGGCCCCGATTGCCATAACACCCATGATTTCTATCAGTGAACGTCCGTATTCGCTGCGCATTTGCGTCCCCCCCTGTTGTTTTGGTTAGTGCGACGACGAGATGATTTCCGCGCCTTCGAACAGATTCATGGCGCTGGCAATCATCGGGTCGGATTCCAGTTCTTCGCGCTTTTGTTCGCTGACGGTTGCGGTGTGCGCGGATTGCGTTGCACGTTCCAGCGTCCATTGGTGTCCCGTCTGCGCGGCCAGCCACGCCGCCAGGCGCGGCGCAAAGTCGGCGTCGCCCTTGCGGTCGAAATAAACGATTTTGCCGTCTGAAAATTCTGATACTTCGATATTGCTGCTATAGTATGAATACAGCAGTATTTCGCGCGCCTCCTGCATTGCGGACGCCAGCTGCGCGGCCGATGTTATTTGGCATGTGCGCTGCTGGGGTGCGGGATTCGCAGGCTTTGCCGCCGCGGGGCGCGCCGCGGGCGCGTCCTGTTTTTTCAGTATTTCAGATATCTGTGGCATGTCTGCGATATGCATCATGCGCACAATCAGCATGTCAAAGCACTGCTTCTGATTGCCGGCGGCCTGCATTTCGGGAACCGCCGCAACCATCACCTGCCAGATGCGCGACAGCGCGTTTAGTGAAACGCGACTGTTGATTGCGCGGATTCTTTCGCGCTGGTCCGCGGTATAGGGCGAATTCTGCGTGTCGCCCACGTGCAGCGCCGGATGCATGCGCGTGGCCCAGTGGGTCCATTCCATCATGTCCGTCAGCAGCATCGCCAAATCCGCGCCGTTGTTGTAAATCTGGTCCACCTTGTCCAGCGCGGCCGCCGTGTCGGCGCCCAAAACCGTATCCATCAGATCGACGACAACACCGCGGTCTGCGCGTTTAAGCATGTCAAGAACCGCCGCTTCGTCCACATGGCCGCCGGTTTGGGCAATCGCCTGGTCCAGCAGCGACAGCCCGTCGCGCACCGAACCGTCCGCCGCGCGCGCCAGCAGTTCGTTGGCCGCATCGGACAATTCTATTTTTTCCTGGGACGCAATCCATGCGAAATGTTTTTTCAGTGTTTCGACCGGAACGCGAACCAAATCAAATCGCTGGCACCGCGACAGAATTGTGACGGGAACCTTTCTGATTTCGGTTGTCGCCAAAATAAAGATTACGTGGGCCGGCGGCTCTTCCAGCGTTTTCAGCAGCGCGTTGAACGCCGACGTGGACAGCATGTGGACTTCGTCGATTATATATACCTTGTATCGGCCGTTTGTCGGGCGGTACTGCGCGGCGTCAAGAATGTCGCGCATATTGTCAACGCCTGTGTGCGACGCGGCGTCGATTTCCATGACGTCTATGTGCTGGCCGGCGGCAATCGCGCGACAGTTTTCGCACACGCCGCACGGCGTCGCCGTGGCGCGTTCGCCAGACAGGCAGTTCAGCGCCTTGGCCAGAATGCGCGCGGTGCTGGTTTTGCCGGTGCCGCGGATTCCGGTGAATATGTATGCATGCGCGATGCGCGATGTGTTGATTGCCGTGGTCAGTGTTTTTACCAAAACATCCTGACCGATTAACGATTGAAAATCCTGGCTGCGGTACTTGCGCGCCAAAACTGTGTAATTGCTATCCATGCGACACTTCCTTTTGCAAAAAGTGTAGCAGACCCGTCCCGGATTTCAAGAATTAAAAAACGCCGTGCGCCAATTATTTCAGGTTTGTGATAAAGTCGGGGAAACCCGCGTCTTCATCGCTGTCCGCGTCCGGGCATTCCTGGGCCGGGGCGGGCATTTTTTCGCCGGGCGCGCGGGTGGAATCAATTTTTCCCTGTTCGGTTGCGACGATGCGGCCATAGTGTTCCGCAGTCTGCAGCAGGCGTTCGCGTTCGATTTCGTCCGATGTCTGCCGCGCTTGGTCGATATATTGTTTTCTTTTCTGGCGCCATTTATGACAACGTTGAATCATCTGGCCCACAGACGCCTGGTTTTTCTTGTTTTGCATGTTGTTTCTTTTGTCAGGAAAACATATCTTTGACAGCAATAATTTTACTGCTGCCGCTGTTAAACAGTGGGGATGATAAAGCATCTTAAAACTGATTGCAATATTTTTTTTCTGTTGCTATCCTGAACCCCGTAGGAGGGCTGCATTTGCAAGCTCAGCGCGGAAATCTTTTGTTGCAGGCGTTGCTGGCGTTGACACTGGTCTTCGCCTTTGTGCCGTTTGTTGCCACGCGCCTGTCCGGACGCGAAGGCGACGCCCGCATGTACACGGCCACGCGCCAGGTTGAAAACGCCGCCGCCGCCGCCCGTATTTTTTTGCGTGAAAACGCCGCGAACCTGCCCTATGAGAGAACTGTTGTTGCGGGTGATTCATTTGCCGATATTTTGGAACCTTATGGTCTGCCGATGGGGTTTGTGCCGCGCACGCCGCTGGGCCAGGATATATCCCTGGTAATAGACAAGACGCCGTCGGACGTATCCGCGTATCTGGAACTGACGGGCGGCGGTCTGGGGGCGCTGCGCCGTGCGGAATTGGTCCGCAGAATTGGGTTTTATGCCGCCGCGACCGACGACGGGGTGCGCGTGGCCGTCGCGCTGGAGGCGATGTATTTCGACGTTGTGCGGCGTAATGAGCCGGACATCAACAACACCGAATTTATGACGGATTTGGACATGGGAAATTTTTCGCTGGAAAATGCTGGGCGCGTTATTGCACGTCGCGGTGATTTTGAAACGGCGCAGTTTGGAACCCTGTCTGTTGTGGGTACTGAAAACGGTCGCAAGGTTCGCAGCAACATCGCCAGCATGGAGGCGGTAAAGACAATTTTTCAAAGCCGCACCGGGGAATCGGCATTGTCGCTGACGCGCGGGACGCTGTTTGCGGACAGTGTGTCGGGGCGGACGGTCGCGCGCTTTGGCGAGACGGGGAATTTCTCTTCGCTGGCGGCGTCGGTTGACGATTTTTCAATGACAGCGGGGCGGACCGGATTTACGGGGCCTGAAAAATGGGATGTGCGTGGAAACGTGGTGTCGAACCGCGTAAGTTTCCGGGTCGAACGTCTGGATGTCGAGGCGCATATAAACGCCACCCGCGGCCAGGATGTGTACATAAACCCGGACGAACTGGAATACAGCAGCCGCACCGGGATAGAGGTGGACACACTCTATGCGTCAAATATAACCATGCGCGACCAGACGTCCGACGCGATTGCCGGCGGTGGAAACGGGGCGGTGATTGTCGACGTTCGTCCGGCGGGGACATCGCTGCTGCCGGATGCGCGCATCGACACAATTGACAACGCGTCCTTTTCGATTATAGACAATCCGGCCGGCAATGACGCAAAGACCGTCGAATGCCGTTCGGTGATATCCGCGTTGGGCGGAACATACAACCAGCGTTCGATGGCACAGTATATTATATGCCAGTATGTCTATTGGCAGCGTCTGGAACGGCGCATCGATATTAAACAGTGTTTGATGGCGGGAAAAAGTGGCTGTATTTAAAACGCGAATTTTTGTTGACCAAACACGCGGCGCCGGCATGCTGAACGTTTTGCTGGCGATGGCGATTATCGCGATGACGGCGCCGTTCGCATATGAAAAAATAGCCGATACGAACAATGAAATACGCGACATGGCCGCCGCGCGCGACATAATCGCACTGCGCGCGCCGGTGCTGAATTTCGTGCGCGTCAACCAGGACAAGTGGCCCGACGTCGCGCAGATACGTCTTGATGAGGGTGAACTGGCCGCAATATCGGACGGCGCGCGTGCCGGTTTTATAGACAAGTATTCGGTGCGCGGCGCGGCGATAACCGACGTGTATCTGGCGTTCGGCGTGCCTGCCGGTGATTTGCGCGCGGCGCGCATCGCGCGGCATATCGGCGATGATGCCGCGGTTGTCGGCGCCGATGGCGTCGCCTATGGAAATGCGTGGGCGGTTGCCGCGCCGGATTTTGCGCCCGGTGATTTGATTTATCGAATAACGCGCGATGTCGCAGGGGACGACATGTCAAAATATCTGCACCGCGCCGGCACCGGCCAGGATGATTTGAACAAGATGATGCGCGACTTGAACATGGGCGGATACGCGCTGCTGGATGTGGGGACGGTTCGCGCGTCGTCGGCAAAAATGAAAGACGCCGCCGCCGAATTCGTCGATGCAGAAAACATAGTGTCCGATGCGATATATTTTTCTGATGGCGCGAATATGGATGGCGGCGACGCGTTGATGGGCGCGCTGCGGATAACGGGCGACATCGGCGGTTTTAGAAATATTTATGCCGACCGGCTTAACGGGGCGGGATACACGACCGCCGGACGGATTATCACGGACCGCGCCACGGTTTTGAATTCTGTGAATGTGGCGCGCGATTTGGTTTTGAAATCAGACACGTCGCGCACAATAAGCGGGTTTGCAGGCATAAAAACCAACTCGGTTGTCGCGCCGTACATATCTGCGGTGGAAATGGTGTTTTATGAAAATTTCGGTCTGACTGTTTCGGGCGAATTGCTGATGTCCACCACGCCCCCGTTAAAGCTGGGGGGATGGACGTTCCCATCCACGACGCCGCCCCGGTTTTCGGAAATGAATCTGGTGCGCGCGCCGCGCCCGGCGGTGCCGGCCCGAACGGAATTTGGGGTTCTGTTCTCGTCCGGGTGGCAGGAATATAATCCACGGAATCAAATCAAATGACAAAACGAACACGAATATTTTCGCAAAAAAACAGTCAGCGCGGGGACATGCTGATTGAACTGCTGGTCAGTGTCGCGTTGGTCGCGCTGGTCATGCCGTTTCTGTTCGGGTATCAGCATGATGCGGTTGTTCGCGCGCAGAACGTGTCTGTTGTGCGGAACATGGAAAACATTCAGGATGCGCTGGAACGCTATATCGTTGGGCGTCGCGATGAACTGATGTCGGTTGTCGGGCGAAACATAACGCGTGTTAACATGCGTGATTTACTGGAATACGGTGTCAACGAAAACCTGGTTGCATCGGCGGGCGACCGGTATCAGCTGCGGGTGGTAAAGTCGGGCGATGCAACCGGCCGGGCGACGCTGCAGGGTGTGGTCGTTTTTACCGATGAACAAATCAGCCCGCTGCGCACGCGCCAGATAGTCGCAATGGGCGGCGGGGACATGGGGTTCATTGATGGCACGCGCGCATACGGAACATACGGCGCATGGCGCGCGGATACGATTGATTTGGGTGTCGCCGCACCTGACGGAATTGTTGGCACGACCGGCGTGCGGCATGACGACGCGCTCTACCTGTGGCGTGTGCCGTCGGGTGCGGCGGCCGACGCCACGATGATGAGTGCGCTGAATCTGGGTGGTCACGACATATCGGACGCGCGTTTTTTTGACGGGTCCAGCGTGCGTTTTGGTGAAACGCTGCATGTCGGGCGCGCGGTTGCGGACAAGGTTGTGTTTCAAAACAGAACCACCATGGACAAGAACTTTTTCACCCAGAACGCCACGTGCGCCGGGTCGTTGTCCGCCGATTCCAGAAATATGGAGGTTTCAGGTGTCTTTGCATTGTCCGACGTTGGAAAATTTTCCAATTTCACGACCCAGGATTTGTGGACGGGCGGACTGACGCTGACGGGAATCAGCATAGACGCCGCCGCGACCGCCGCTGTTTTGAAGGTAAACCGTGCGCTGGACATCACGCTGGGGCGCATAGACACGATTTATGCAACCGTCGGGTTTGCGGGTTCTATCACGCCGCGGCTGGTGGTCAATGAACGCATAGAGGATTCGACAAATCCGTCGTTCTATTGGGACATGACGTCGCGTAGCGCGAATTTTTATGATGTTTCGCTGGCCGAACTGACGCGGATGGCGCCTGTGGCGGTGCGTCGTGAATCTGCGAACGGGGGCGACGCGGCGCGAATATTTGGTGCGGTCGCGGCGAATAAAAACGCAACTGCCGCGGATTTCATGAACGCAATCGCGGAAATCCAGATGCGCGTTCGCACGAAATATCGCCTGTTGAATTTGGAATAAATTGTGGTATAAATCGAATTATGAAAACGACATGTGATTTTTGCAAGACGGAATATTCGCTGAACCGCGCGCCGACCGGACCGGTACGCTGCGCGGTGTGCGGCCATGTGTGGACGGCGCAGGCACCGTCGCGCCGTGGGGCGGCGCTGATGTTTGTGGCGTCGTTGTGCGCGCTGTTGTCGGCGGCGGTTTTTGCGGTTGCGGTAATGGCGCGGCACCGGATAAACACAATAGAAGACCGCCCCCTGGTCGCACAGATATCGAACGTTCGGACGGTAATAGACGCCGCCGGCGCCCCGCACTTTGTCGTCAGCGGCGCGATAACAAACCGTTCAACAGAGATATATGGCGTTCCCGATTTGCTGATTGTATCGCGCGATGCCGACGGTCGTCCGGTCGCGCACCAGAAATTTATGCCGTCGGCGACCCTGTTGGATGCGGGCGCGTCGGCGGAATTTTCGCACACGCTGTCGGCGCCGACGGCGGGCGTGAAAAAAATCACCGTGGAACTGTTGGACATGGGGGATGCGAAATGAAACGGATTATTGCGTCATTGATGATGGGGTTGGTGTGTGTGTCGGCACACGCCGCGGACGCGCCCGCCAAATCGGACAAGGACGAGACACCGGTTGTCCGCCGCATCAGCCTGTTTTCCACCAGCACCGACTGGCAGGCGATTACCGGCCTGCAGCTGTCGGAATATCGCGGCACGTTTATTCCGGATTCAAAAATCGTCGGGCCAAAGGGCGTGGTGCTGTATTATCTGGACGGTTTTCCGTGCTATGGTCTGGGCGAAGGGGTGCGCATATGGATGGGGCCGAACAACCGACGCGACGGGGAACTGCGCCTGGCGTGCGTTCATGCCCCGGCCGAGATTAAGTTTTCATGGCGCAACGCCGCACGCGATGCGGATGATGCAAAGGGGACCGGACTGCTGACGTGTCCGGTTTCGGACAATGGCCGCGAATTGATAATCAACATGAACAAATGCGTCAAGGGCAAGGATTGGTCGCAATATAAATAAACGGGTTTTGTATGCAGCGTGAATTTACAGTTTCAGACACCGATGCGGGCATTCGCCTGGACAAGTTCCTGGCGGCGCAGATGCCGGAATTTTCCCGCAGCGAGATTCAGCGCTTTGCCGTTTCACGCGGCGGCGCGCAGGTAAAGTTTTCGGAAAAAGTCCGCGCGGGCGACGTGTTTTTGGTTGATGTGCCGGACGCGCCGTCTTCAACCGCGGCGGCCGACAACATATCGTCGGATTTTGATTTGGACATTTTGTTCGAGGATGACGACATCATCGTCATAAACAAGCCGCGCGGCGTCGTCATGTATCCGTCGGCGGGAAATATGACCGGGACGCTGGTGCAGAATATTTTGGCGTATACGCATCTGTCCGCGCTGGGCGGGGCGACGCGACCGGGCGTTGTGCATCGTCTGGACAAGGATACCAGCGGCGTCATGGTTTTTGCAAAATCCGACGCGGCGTACCGCAATCTGGTAAAGGTTTTTTCGGCCCACGACCTGACGCGCAAATATGTGGCATTCGTGTGGGGCGTCCCCCCGTGGGAAGGGGCGGACATCACCGGCAATATTGCACGTTCTTCGCGCAACCGGCAAAAGATGACCATGGTAAAGACCGGCGGCAAACCGGCCCATACGTCTGTTGTTGTGATGGCGGCGTGGCCGCGCACGGGCGTGTCGCAGTTTCGGTGTACGCTGTATACCGGGCGCACGCACCAGATACGCGTCCATTTGTCCGCGCATGGATTTCCGGTTCTGTGCGACCCTGTCTATGGCCGCGGCGCCGCGCGCCTGGGCAGTGTCCGGGACCCTGATTTGTTGGAATTTATAAAAACGCACGACGGCCAGATGCTGCATGCCGAACTGTTGGAATTTGCGCATCCCACGACGGGGCGCCCGATGCGGTTCAAGGCGCCGCTGCCGGCGGACATGGCGGAATTGAAATATATACTGGACGGGGATTGTTAAAACCGACTGATTCCATGTACTTTTTATTTGTCAGAAATTGATTTTATGATATAATAAAATAATAATAATGGAGTGAGTCGAATGCATTTCTTTACAAAAACAATCAGTTTTGTGGCTGTTTTCAGCGTGTTGCCGGCGGCGTTTGCGCTGACCGCGCGCCCCAGTGTCATGGGTGCCGTGTCGTCCCGCATGCCGACAATGACAACATCTGTCAGCAATGTTGCAACATCCGGCACGGCCAGTGCTTCGTCATTGCTAAAGGATACGGACTGCATAGACGCGTATACGGAATGCATGAAGGGCAGCGACGTCTGTGGCACCGATTTTGAAGAATGCACGACCAAGGTTTTGTTCCATGGCAAAATGCCCCAGTGTCTCAGTACGCTGGCCCAGTGTTCGACCGCCGGAATAAACAGCCTGTTTGGTACGACCGCGACTACGGCATTGTCGAATGTCGCATCTAAAAATTCATACGGCGAGGTTTCTGATTACACCTATCCCACCGACGGCAGTGTTCTGGGGCAGATGATTATCGGGGCCGCAATCACCAATAAATACGATACGTCTACGTGCGTGCGCCGCTATACCTCCTGTTTGAAAAAGGACAGTGTCTGCGGCAGCGATTTTGAACTTTGCACGACCGACACCGAATTTAAAAAGCAGCGCGTGTTCTGTGATTCCACGTTGGCGCGTTGCCAGGGCGATGGTTTGACAGAACTGTTTGGCAGCACGTCTGCCGTCAACACCCCCATGGCCGGCAGCCGTGTTCGGGACTTGATTAAGGAAGGTGCCGATTTGGCGGCCGTGAACGCGGTTTCGACATGTTATAAGGTCGTTGACCAGTGCATACTGAACGCATGCGCCACGAATCCGTACAAGTGCTATGAAAACGGAACCGATGAATTGGCGCGTCTGGCCGCGGCAATCGGTGCCGGCGATTTGAATGCTGTATCCGATGAAAAGGTGTCTGCATCATCGGCGACGACAAAATCGAATATCGCGGGATATATCAAAAATCAGTGCGCGGATACAATCGGGTCGAACAAATACTGCTATGCCACGTTCATCGGAAACGGCAAAATGCCGTCCAACGCCCAACTGCGCGATGAAGACAACCAGGATGAAATTTATCAGGAGGCTTATGCCGCCCGCATGAACACGTCGATGAAGGCGAAAATCAGCGAACTGGTTGAAAAGTTCGATACTCGTGCCAAGACCAAGTGCAGCGAGACAATTACGGCATGCGCAATGCGCGTATGCGGTGGCGGCAGTGGCGCGGCCTGTTATAAAGAGGTGTTTGACGACGCCAGCCGGTCCATCAACAACAAAAATACACGCGAAGATATCAAGACGGGTTGCGCGGCGGTTGTAAACACGGATGCAAACTGTCAGTATGCGGCGGCCAATCCGTCGGGCGTCGGCACGTATTCTTATGCATATATCGCCGGCGATGCGTTTGATACGCTGTTCCCGGAATATGATGATACGGCAACCGATCCGATTGGGGTTGTGGCATCTCTGAACTCGTCCTTGGCCACCAGCTATAGCACTGCGGCCATCGCCCAGATGAAGCGCCAGTGCCAAACGGTCGCCACGTCATGCGTGCGTTCGATGTGCGGGACGGATTATGCAAACTGCTATCGCAACCGCACCGACGTGTATTCCGATTTGACCAATACGGGTACCGCCACATTTGACAAGTCCATGAACAAGGTCGGCGGTGTGCTGGATTATACAATCGTGCTGGGGCTGTGCCTGGATACGGTTAAAAACGCATCCGTATGCGAAGAACACTTGGCGATAGAGCGCAACAAGTTGAAAAATTCTGAAAGCAAAACTGCATCCTGGGGGGCGGCGACAAGCGTTCGCGGCGGCTGGATTGATGCGGGCGGCGCGACCAAACTGGACGCCAAGGATGAAATCTATGCAACGGATGAAAACGGCAACAATCTGTGCACGTCCAAAAAGGGCGCCGGTCAAAACACATGTGGTTTTGTCGACGCGGCGGGCAATATATATGACGAACCGGTAATAATCGGATATGATACATATATACAGTCCCAGGCGGCCAGCAGCCTGTTCAAGGATTTGATTTATGACTTGGAAAAAGAGGCACAGGCCAAATATAACGCCAAACTGACCCAGGAACAGAACATGTGCATGTCCCTGAACAACGGCGGCGTTATGGGCAACAAGGATACCGGCAGCACATATATGTGGGTAAAGCTGAAATCGGGCAAAGTTCCGTCGAACTATACGGTTTCCGGTCTGTCGGCGAACCAGTTCGTGGCCAGCAATGATTTGTACGGTTCGTTCTGCCGTGTTCGCGTAACACTGCAGTCGGATGACCGCGATATTCAAAACGCGATTAACAATTCAACATGGGGTACGGCGTACTTTGCGACGGGCGACACCATCACCTGTGGCAGCTGGATTCCGTCCGACGCCCTGACCATCATTGCCGAGAATGTCGCGCAAAAGAAGGTTGACGACAAATCTGCGGCCCAGAACCGTGTCAGAAATTGGATGACCGCGCTGGGGACGGTTGGCGGTGCGACCGGTGGTCTGGCGTTGGGCGAATCCATCCGAACGGGCGACGTGCTGGGCGGTTTGACCGGATTAAAGAAGGACAGCGGCACCGATGATAAAGAGGCAACACGTTGCGTCCAATATGCGAATATGGCCAAGAGTTATATAGGTAACAGCGCTGCCAGTGTCAAACAGAATGCTGATGTGGCTATTACCGCGGCGATGAAGGTTTCGGTTGATGTAAATATAATAACAGCAGCACAGACCGCAGTTAACGCACTGAAGGATACGTATGAGAGTAATGATAATCCGAATAAGGAGACCGCGGAAGCAGCAGCACAGACCGCGTTGGATCGTCTGATGCTTCAATGCCAAGCCAAAGAAAAAGATGATTCTTCATCTGATTCATCGGAATCTGGGAAAAAATGGATATCTGGTGTGTCGTCGGCTGCATTGGGTGCGGCTGGTGGTGCGACGCTGTACTTTGCGACCAAGGATATCCAGGACGGCCAGAATGACAAGCTGAAGCAGGATACAATCAACGACTGGATGGATTCCGTCGGAAAACACATCAGCTGCTATATCGGCAGTGAACCGGCTGGAAACTATGGTACGGTATTCAGTATCGGACTGGACTAAAACTGAAACGCCCTTCGGGGCGTTTTTTTGTTGCGCCTGTTGTCGCCCGGGCGCCGCGTAAATTTATTTGCGCGGGGGCCGGGCGAAAAAAATATCCATTATCATCGCGACCGTGGCAATCCAGTCTCTTCATCCCCTTTGTCATCGCGAGCGCAGCGTGGCGATCCATTCAATTGATGCACTTTGCCGTTTTACTTATGGATTGCTTCGTGTATCACCCACGCGAACAGGTTCGCGCGGGGCCCGATGTCGCTCGCAATGACAAGAGTGTTTAAGAGCCAGGCAATTAATAACCCTTGTCATTGCGAGGGAGCATATGCAACCGCGGCAATCCAGAGTTGGCGGACGGTATCTTTTTGCTTTGCTATGTTTTATTTTTATGTTAAAATTAAAAAACAAGAGAGAATATGAAATCACTGACACGTTTTTTGGCCATGGCTTTGTTGCTGGTGCCGTTTGGCGGCGCCCATGCGGTTGTTGCGACAACGGCCGGCAGTAATCTTACCGCGTACAACGGGGCGTCCGGCGCACGCGACAATAATAACTGGAACAGTTTGATGAACAGTCGCACCACACCGGCGGCGGCCGATTTCGGCAACTGTAATGCACTGATATTGCGCTGTGCGCAGCCAAAGTGTGCCGGATGCACGTCGATGGATGTTGCGCGCCCGATTGTTTCCGGGTGTGTTCAGTCAAACGCATCGTGCAAGCAATACGGCGACGATTTGATTGAATATATTTCGGCCCAGCTGGTGTCCGGCGCCGCGGCGCGCGCCAATGAACAGGCCGCCGCCATGCAGAATGCGGCCGCCCAGAACGCCGCCGCGCAAAGTGCCGCGCAAATTCAACAGATGCAGCAGCAAATGCAGCAGATGCAATCACAAATGGCCGCCCAAAATGCAGAGACGGTTGCCCAACTGCAAAGCGCATTGGCCGCCCAGCAGCAACAAACCGCCCAGGCAATTGCGGATGCCGCCGCGCAAAACGCTGCGGCTGCGGCGACGGTGGCGGACCCGAATGCGGTGTTGACGATTGACGGGCTAAGCGCGACGCAGTCCGCGGCCGCAATGCGCGGTGTTTCCGACGACGTTTTGGCGCGCGAACAGGTTGCCGGCCAGATTCTAAGCAGTATTGAAAATGCCGAAGTGTCATTGAAAACACTGAATGCCACAATGCAGAACGTGTTCCAGTACGCGCGATGCGACACGCGCGGCAACGATTGCCTGGGGCCGAAACGCGTCAAGGTTTTTAAGCAGCGTGCGTTGGAATTCTTTGACCCGTATGAAACGATTTTGGATGAATTGTATGATGCCTTGGTGCTGGCGCAGTCGGTGGGTGTGGATATCACCGATATCTATATGATGCTTAACGGCAGCTGTAATGTCTGGGGACAGTATGTTTGTACTGGTACCGGAAATCTGGGCAGATACTCTACCGACAACTGTCCAAACGGTAAATCAATAGCATATTCCGCTGTTGGCCACAAAAGCAATGGCGAGGCAATTTATGGCGGTGCAACCCGCGGGGGGCATGAATGTGTCTACGGCCAGGCGATTCCGGTCGAAGACAGCCCGTCCTGCACATTGGTCAAGACACTGACCGATGCCGAGGCGGATACCGTCCGCCGCGAATGGTTGGAACCGGAAACGGGCGACGACACGATGATACGCATCGGATGCGCGTCGGCGGCATTGGAAACATCCGCATTTTTCAGCGGCAGAAAAAAGCAGGCGAACATAGATATCGATATCCTGCGAAACATAATCGCCCAGGACGCGCCCCAGACGTACGGTACGCGCTTCGGCACGTCCAGCAAGCCCAACCCCGACGGAATAAAATATTGCAATGTCGGCCCGAACATGTACCAGGATTTGGAAAAAATCGTCAACCTGAAATCTTTGCCGACCCAGATATGCGTGCCGGACGGACGTCTGATTCAAATTTTGGATAACGAAGGTATGTTGGTTTCCGGCGACACGGGTACCGCATATGTCGACAGTATCGCACGCCAGTGCCATGAGTGGTCCAAATTATTTCCATTGGCGGGGGGGGATAAGCCTTATACCAGTTATGCTCAATGTACATGCGACCGCGCGGGTGCAACATGGAGCTCTGGTAAATGTATATGCGAGTCAAATGAAACCTGGGATAATACCGATTTCAGGTGTGTCAGCGGGGGCAAAAAATAATGGCGTTGATTTGTAATCATGGTTTGAAACTGGGCAGGTTCTGCATTGCGGGTGCCGTGCTTTTTATGGCGGCCGCGTGTGGTTCGGCGCATGCGCTGACCAATTACGGTTGCAATGATGAAAAAAACGACCGAATCACGCCGGAATTGGCGCTGTGCACAGTGCATGCATATAACATCGGCCAAAGCCATAATCCCGACGATGCCGCCCAGAAACAGTTGATGCAGGATGTTGTCGCACTGAAAACCACGGTTATAACACAGCAGATGTACAAACAATACGAATACATGGACGCAATGATAAAGCGTTTCAAGACGCAATTGGAAAAGGCGGTTTTGACCAGCAAGCTGCAAATGGCGGGTGCGTCGACCGGCACGACGGGGGCGGCATCTGTGGGTGGTTCTGTATCCAAGGACAAGAATATCGTTTTGGCCGGGACCCAGAATTGTATGCTGATGGGGACGCCTGAGGCTGCGATTGATTGTATGCAGTCGAATGTCAGAATCGTTATAAACGCAATCAACAGCGGCAATTCCAGTGATGCGCGCAAGCAATTGTTAAAAGACTTGGATGTTGCGAATACTTGGGGGGTAATAACCAAGGAGAACGACAAATGGCAAACAATAACGGCATGTAATACGATGAGCGCCAGCAAGCGTGATACAATCCTGCAATGTGCCCAGCAATTAAATGTTCAATTGGCCAGATATGCCGCCGAACAGCAACGACAAAAACAGCAGACACAAAAACAATGATAATTAACGTTAAAAATCCCCCGGCGGGGGATTTTTTATTTGCCGACAGCTAACGCCGCGCGCGCTATAAGCATTTGGCGATACACTCTCTTCATCTCCTCTGTCATTGCGAGCGTAGCGAAGCAATCCAGTCAATTGATGTACCTTGCCACTTTACTTCTGGATTGCCGCGGTCGCATATGCTCCCTCGCAATGACAAGGGTGTTTAATGGCCCAGGCGATTAATAACCTTTGGTATCGCGATGAGGAGGTGGTTTTTTGTTTGCAATTCTATATATTCTGAGATATAATGCCTGTTGTAATGGAAAACCATTATGCGGGCCTAACAAACCCGCACAGCAAGCGCCTGTATGTGCGACAAACATACCAGTCCAATGGGACTGGATGGTGGTGAATATTCAATAAACCACGTGCATCTTGCTGTGCATTTGTTAGCTCCAGTCCCGCTTTGTCTTTGACGGCGGGTTTTATTTTACCGTTTGATTTTTTCAAATGGTGGGATATAATAAACGCATAATTCGTATCCCATTGCGAATGTGAGGCTTCAAAACCTCTCCAAGAGTGCGCCTGAGGCAGGCGCAGGCGCAACTTCAACCAGCATGGTTGGAGGCTGGTGTTATATATCGAAGGCACCAGGCAATTCTCTTGGATTGTTTTGAACCTCCAACCACCTAGAATTAATTTCCGGTGGTTTTTTGTTTAAGACAACATGGGGGGATGCATGTCCGGAAAACCATTCAGGCCCACGGCCATTGATATACGGGCGGGAAATCTGGTCGGTATATTGCGCCGCAGGCAAGGCCTGTCGCAAAAGGCGTTGGCCGCGCAATTGGGGATAACATTTCAGCAAATGCAGAAATACGAATGCGGTGAAAACCGCATGTCGGTTTCGCGATTTTATAATATTTTGAAAATACTGGATGCACCGTTTGACGGGGTGTTTACAGAGCTGGGTCGCGGCGATATATACGATGCGAATACGCGTCGGGCGGTTGACGCGCTGTGTACGATGTCCGCGGCTGACCGCGCAATGGTCTGCGCGTTGATTGACCGCCTGGCGTTGCGTTAATTGGCTGGACTGTTAAACACTTTTGTCATTGCGAGCGTAGCGAAGCAATCCAGAAGTAAAGCGGCAAGGCACATCAATTGACTGGATCGCCACGCTTCGCTCGCGATGACAGAGGTTATTAATTGCCAAGCCATTAAACACTTTTGTCATTGCGAGCGCAGCGACGCAATCCAGAAAAAATGATAATGAAAAGCAATAAAAGGAACCGAAATGACAGACGAAGAAAGTTTCTATGCTCAGATGGGCGATATGTTTGTCGCCGCGCGCGTGCGGCGCGGGCATTCGGCGGCCGATATCGCACGCATGGCGGGGATTGGCGATGTACGCTATCGCGAGATAGAGCGGGGCGCCCCCCACACGGCGCATGAATTCGTGCGCATATGGTTTGCGTTTGGCGCTGCGCGCATTGATGCATAATAAAAAACGCCCCGTGGGGCGTTTTCTTATGGACACAGGGCCAGCTGATTCAACACATTTTGGACGTCAGTGTTGATTGATACCGTGGTCTGACGCTGCAGGCCGTCCGTATATGTATAAAAGAACTTTTGCTGCGCAAATTCGGGCGCGGCGTTATATGCCTCTACAAACGGGGCCAGCATCGCCTGGAACCATTGGCGCCCGCGGCACAGGCATCCGTTGCGCACGTCTGCGGCAACCGCCGCGGTCGCGGTGTTGGGATACTTGGTATCCAGTTCCGTGTCCGTCATCATCAGGCAACGCGCACCGAATCCGTAAAAGTTCGCGTCGTCCGCCATAAATTTGTATACCAGGCCGTCGGTCGCACCCGCCTGTTTCAGCGAATACGCCATCCCGTCGGTACAGCACGCGTTGGCCGACCGCATCAGCATCTTGTATCTGTCCAACAGTGGTGCGGCAACCGGGTCGGTGGCCGATATGTTTTTATTGCATTTTGCCGCGTCGATAAAGGCCGCCATTTTTTCCGCACGGATTTTTGGACTGCGCGGGGCGACGGTTTCGCGGACAATGGGCTTGCGGCGCCATATCTCGCATTCGGTTTCCGATTCGAACGGGCATCCGTCGCCGTCGGAAAATGTGATTTGCACGATTTCCGTCATGTCCTGGGCCGCGTATTGCGGTTTCGGCGCCGGCAGCGTGATTTGAATTTCATCGTCCGTCCACAGGTTTGTCTGCGGCTTCTGCGGGGCCAGCAGTTCTTCGACCCGTGCGCGCGTTGCGGCCGCGTCGGCCATGTTTTGCGCATACATTTCCGCAATGTCAACGGTTTGCGCAGCGACGGGGGCGTCAACCTCTCTTAAATATATTTCCGGGGTGGGTTCCAGGAACCAGTCGCTGAAATCCTTGGCCCGATAATTGACAATCGAATCGTCCCAGATTGGTACGCCGTCGCGCCAATCAACGGTTTTGTCGTATCCGCGCGCCTTGTAATTGCCGTTTGTGCCGTCCCACAGGGGCGCACGGGTATCTTCGGGTACCGGCTTTATCGACAGGGTTTTGACACTGCGCATCGGGATTTGTGTTTCATATACATATTCAACCGGTACGGCATAGGCGGCCGCAGTCGGGGCCGGTGCGATATAGCCCATCGGCGCGGGCGCCGAAACCGCCGTATATGATATTTGTTCAATATTGCATCCGTCGCCCGTGCATTCAGACGCCAGCGCCGGAATCGCCCCGCATAATATCAGCAGGTACGAAAAAGTAGCTATTCTCGTTTTCATAATACGAATCATATCATAAAAAAGCATTCTTTGAAAATACAAAATTGGTTTTGGGGCCTTTTTGCATATTATATGTATATATAGGGCGAATTTTGATGCCGCCTGGCATGCGTATTGCGTTTTTTCGACGAATCGTGGCACCGATTCTGTTTTTTTGACCCACAGAATCGGTTTTTTGGCCCGTTCCGAATCAGATTTGAAATAAAAAAACACAAAAAAAAGAAAAAAATCAAAAAAAAATTTTTAGGATAAAATGGCGGAAATCCGGGACTTTTCCTATATTTTGGGGTGCCGGGCCAAACTTTTTTAAAATTATTTTTGAAAAAGCGCTTGACTTTTTGAAGGTTTCGACTCATACTAAGCGGGCTTTCAAGTTAAGACGAACGAAAAAAAGAAATCTTAACCCCTGAAATTCTGCGGTTTACGGGACGACCAAATGAAAAGGGTTCCTGGTAAATACGCAAACATTGTGAATAAAAGCAGCTCATCAAATGGTTCTTTGATGCAAATCAAGAATCAATTCAAGAAGGGATGTGCAGACAGTTGAATTTGGAATTATCCAAACTTTGACTAAGTCAAATGTGCATATCCTAGACAGGTAGTAGGTTTACATATTAAACCTCGTTAAAAACTTGTCTTGCGAATAATTATATGTAAAGACGAACTGATATTTATGTCAGCTTTGTTTTATGCACGGGACTTAAACCACAAGTTTTTTAGAACTTGAGAGTTTGATCCTGGCTCAGAACGAACGCTGGCGGCAGGTCTTAGGCATGCAAGTCGAACGGGTGAAGCAGAGCTTGCTCTGTGGATCTAGTGGCGCACGAGTGAGTAACGCGTGGGAAACTGCCCATCACTGGGGAATAACGTTTGGAAACGAACGCTAATACCGCATACGCCGGAAACGGGAAAGATTTATCGGTGATGGATGTGCCCGCGTTGGATTAGCTTGTTGGTGGGGTAACGGCCTACCAAGGCGATGATCCATAGCTGGTCTGAGAGGACGATCAGCCACGCTGGAACTGAGACACGGTCCAGACTCCTACGGGAGGCAGCAGCTAAGAATATTGGGCAATGGAGGAAACTCTGACCCAGCCATGCCGCGTGAATGAAGAAGGCCTTCGGGTTGTAAAGTTCTTTTAGTCGTGAAGATGATGACAGTAGCGACAGAAAAAGCACCGGCTAACTTCGTGCCAGCAGCCGCGGTAATACGAAGGGTGCAAGCGTTGTTCGGATTTACTGGGCGTAAAGCGTCCGTAGGTGGTTTGTTAAGTCAGGGGTGAAATCCCGGGGCCCAACCCCGGAACTGCCTTTGATACTGGCAAGCTGGAGCGTGAT
This sequence comes from uncultured Alphaproteobacteria bacterium, assembly GCA_947054455.1. Classification (GTDB taxonomy): domain Bacteria; phylum Pseudomonadota; class Alphaproteobacteria; order Rs-D84; family Rs-D84; genus Enterousia. The sequence continues at coordinate 156,727 of CAMRWN010000001.1, read as the reverse complement.
AGAGGAAGATGGAATATCTGGTGTAGGGGTGAAATCCGTAGATATCAGATGGAACACCAATGGCGAAGGCAGTCTTCTGGATCATCGCTGACACTGAGGGACGAAAGCGTGGGTAGCAAACAGAATTAGATACTCTGGTAGTCCACGCCCTAAACGATGCATGCTTGTTGTTGGTTCCCTTCGGGGTATCAGTGACGTAGCTAACGCGTTAAGCATGCCGCCTGGGGAGTACGATCGCAAGATTAAAACTTAAAGGAATTGACGGGGACCCGCACAAGCGGTGGAGTATGTTGTTTAATTCGATGCTACGCGAGAAACCTTACCGACCCTTGACATCCCGCACGCGATTTCCAGAGATGGATTTCTTCTATTCGGTAGGTGCGGAGACAGATGCTGCATGGCTGTCGTCAGCTCGTGTCGTGAGATGTTAGGTTAAGTCCTGCAACGAGCGCAACCCACGCCCTATGTTGCCAGCGGGTAATGCCGGGAACTCTTAGGGGACTGCCCGCGTCAAGCGGGAGGAAGGTGTGGATGACGTCAAGTCATCATGGTTCTTACGGGTCGGGCTACAAACGTACTACAATGGCGTCAACAATGGGTCGCAATGTCGCAAGGCAAAGCCAATCCTTAAAAGACGTCTCAGTTCAGATTGTCCTCTGCAACTCGAGGGCATGAAGCTGGAATCGCTAGTAATCGCTGATCAGAATGCAGCGGTGAATACGTTCCCGGGTCTTGTACACACCGCCTGTCAAACCATGAGAGTCGATTTCACCCGAAGTCGGTAGTTTAACGCAAGAGGACGCCGCCTACGGTGGGGTTGGTGATTGGGGTTAAGTCATAACAAGGTAGCAGTACCGGAAGGTGCGGCTGGATCACCTCCTTTATAGAGAATACCGTTTCCACGAAAACGGTCAAATCCAAGTGCGACTGTCTGAACATCTCTTTTTGAATGGGTATATTTCTGCTGGGTCAGTAGTTCAGTTGGTTAGAATGCCGCTCTGATACAGCGGAGGTCGAAGATTCGAGTTCTTCCTGACCCACCACTTTAATGATGAGGTTGGAATCAAAAATGAAAATCATTTTTGATTCCAGATGTTCCCTGAATATCTTCGGAATCTGCTTTTATATAGCAATACATTGTGAATCGGTTTTTAATGTCGCAAATTAAACTTTATGGAAACATAATTTTTGATTTGTTGAACATCGTAATCTCAAAAATCTTTCTAAATAGAGTAATCACGAAAGTGATAATTCAATTGGAAAAGCAAGAATCAACTTAAATGCTTAAAAAACTCATTAAGTTCTTTTAAATATGCGCGAAGACATTCTCTTCAAGCATAAGATAAAAAGTAACAAAGGGTGTTTAGTGGATGCCTTGGCAATCAGAGGCGACGAAGGACGTGAAAGACTGCGATAAGTCCGGGTGAGGCGTCAATATCCTTTGACCCCGGAATTTCCGAATGGGGAAACCCAATCCTTTATGGATTATCTTTGACTGAATACATAGGTCAAAGAAGCAAACGCGGAGAAGTGAAACATCTCAGTACCCGCAGGAAAAGAAAGCAACAGCGATTCCCTTAGTAGTGGCGAGCGAAACGGGACCAGCCCAGTGGCCGAGATTTTAGTTAGCAAAATGTGATGGAAAGCACAGCAATAATAGGTGATAGCCCTGTATGCGAAAGCTAGTTTCTTGGTCCAAGAGTAGAGCCGGACACGTGAAATCCGGTTTGAACACGGGGGGACCTTCCCCCAAGGCTAAATACTCCTGATTGACCGATAGTGAACAAGTACCGTGAGGGAAAGGTGAAAAGAACCCCGAAGGGGGAGTGAAATAGACACTGAAACTGAATACCTACAAGCTGTCAGAGCCGGTTTTCCGGTGATGGCGTACCTTTTGTATAATGAGCCAACGAGTTATTATTGCATGCAAGCCTAAGCCGTTAGGTGTAAGCGAAGGGAAACCGAGTCTGAATAGGGCGAATCGAGTATGCAGTAATAGACCCGAAGCGGGGTGATCTAGGTATGAGCAGGCTGAAGGCGGCGTAACAGTCGCTGGAGGGCCGAACGCACCAATATGGCAACATTGGGCGATGACTTGTGTCTAGGGGTGAAAAGCCAATCGAACCCCGTTATAGCTGGTTCTCCGCGAAAACTATAGAGGTAGTGTCTCATGTGTTCGTTGTTGGGGGTAAAGCACTGAAATGGCTAGGGGGAGTAAAATCTTACCAACCCATATCAAACTCTGAATACCAACAAATTATAGCATGGGAAACAGTCCATCGGTGCTAAGGTCGGTGGACGAGAGGGCAACAGCCCAGACCGCCAACTAAGGTCCCTAAATAATGATTAAGTGGGAAAGTGAGTCGGGATTCCAAAACAACCAGGATGTTGGCTTGGAAGCAGCCATCGTTTAAAGAAAGCGTAATAGCTCACTGGTCTATTAGAATTTCGGCAACGAAAATGTAACGGGGCTAAAATCATTTACCGAAGTTGCGGGTGCGTCGTAAGACGTGCGGTAGCGGAGCATTCTGTAAGCCTGTGAAGCCGAAGGCGTGAGCCACGGTGGAGGTATCAGAAGCGCGAATGTTGGCATGAGTAGCAGCTAATCAAGGTGAGAAACCTTGACGCCGTAAGAGCAAGGGTTCCTATCCAATGTTAATCAGGGTAGGGTGAGTCGACCCCTAAGGCGAGGCCGAAAGGCGTAGTCGATGGGAACACGGTTAATATTCCGTGACCTGCTGGAGAGTGACGAATTGCGTAAATTGTTTCGCCTTATTGGATTGGCGGGGCAGTGAAGCAGTTCCGGGAAATAGCCCCAGCGTATAGATCGTACCCAGAACCAACACAGGTGCTCGAGTCGAGTAGACTAAGGCGGTTGAGAGAACTATGTTGAAGGAACTAGGCAAAATACATCCGTAACTTCGGGATAAGGATGACCTGTTTCAAGGCAACTTTAATCAGGTGGCACAAACCAGGTGGGGGCGACTGTTTACTTAAAACCCAGGTCTCTGCTAAATCGTATAAGATGACGTATAGGGACTGACGCCTGCCCAGTGCTGGAAGGTTAAGCTGAGGTGTGCAAGCACTGATGTGAAGCCCCAGTAAACGGCGGCCGTAACTCTAACGGTCCTAAGGTAGCGAAATTCCTTGTCGGGTAAGTTCCGACCCGCATGAATGGCGTAACGATCTCCACACTGTCTCCAACATAGACTCAGCGAAATTGAATTCTCGGTGAAAATGCCGGGTACCCGCAGCTAGACGGAAAGACCCTATGAAGCTTTACTGCAGTTTCGTACTGGCACTAGGATACATTTGCGTAGGATAGGTGGGACGCTTTGAAGTGTGGATTTTGGTTCACATGGAGCGGTTGGTGAAATACCACCCTGATGTCTTTTAGTGTCTAACCCGCGTTCTTGAAGCAGGGCGGGGGACAGTGCGTGATGGGCAGTTTGACTGGGGTGGTCGCCTCCCAAATCGTACCGGAGGCGCGCGAAGGTTTGCTCAGGCTGGTCGGAAATCAGCCGGTGAGTGCAATGGCAAAAGCAAGCCTGACTGCAAGGGGGACACCCCGAGCAGAGACGAAAGTCGGTCATAGTGACCCGGTGGCCCCGCATGGAAGGGCCATCGCACACGGATAAAAGCTACTCTAGGGATAACAGGCTGATGCTACCCAAGCGTCCATAGCGACGGTAGTGTTTGGCACCTCGATGTCGACTCATCGCATCCTGGGGCTGGAGCAGGTCCCAAGGGTATGGCTGTTCGCCATTTAAAGCGGTACGTGAGTTGGGTTAATAACGTCGTGAGACAGTTAGGTCCCTATCTACTGTGGGCGTTGGATATTTGAGCGAACTTGACCTTAGTACGAGAGGACCGGGTCGAACGAACCTCTGGTGTACCTGTTGTCGCGCCAGCGGCACCGCAGGGTAGCTATGTTCGGAACAGATAACCGCTGAAAGCATCTAAGCGGGAAGCTGGTCGCAAGATAAGATATCCCCATGAGTTCAGTTCTAGACTAGGACATTGATAGGTGGCGTGTGTAAGCCCTGTGAGGGGTTCAGCTTAGCCATACTAATCGAACCATTGACTTTTTATCTTATCGTTTGGTTTTAAATCAAACGAATGCTTGAAGAGAACGTTGACATTGATTCTTGAATCATGTATTATGATGTTCGCTGGATTTATTCTGGTGATTATTGAGCGGGAGCCACCCTCTGTTCCATCCCGAACCAGACAGGGAAACCCCGTATCGCCGATGGTACTTTGGCTTAAGCCACGGAAGAGTAGGTCGTCGCCAGAGTAAATCCAGTTCTCGATATTAAAAACCGAATTATAATTTAACATCCCTTTGGGGATGTTTTTTTATTTGTATTATAAATATATATTTGTTTATAATAAAACGGTTATGGAAACACAGCAGCAAATCCAATTAATTTTAAACGATATTCACGAAATCTTTCGTAATGCGGTCGGACAGCGAAACCGGCGTGAATATATGCGCGAAAATAACATTCCATTTGATATTAACTATTCTTTTTCATTATCCGCCGATGACATTATAAATAACAAAATTCCCGCACGGGTTGCCGGATGTACCGGTATCGCCAAAGTGTTTTGCAAGTATGCCGCGACAAAGGGGATGGAGTGTTATGTTCTGGCAACTGCAAATTATAAAGACTGGCTGGCGGCAAAGGCCGGTGGAAATAATATTATAAATGGTCATCAAATAATAGCGGTTGAAAAAGACGGCAAATTATGTGCGTTTGATCCGGGCCGAAAGGAATTAAAATGGATTGATGGCGTAATTGAAAAGGGCCGCTTTATAGAGGCGTTAGCCGGAAGACCCAAGTATTTAATTGGCGCCATAACGCCGCGCGATGATTTTGTACAATGTAATGAATACAGAAAGATAAGAAATTTGTACACCAGCGGTTCCATGGATAATTCAGAATTTTTAATAGTTCCGCTTTAACTTCCCCCCATCATAAAGGCATAATGAAATGCCACACGCATGACATGCGTAAACCACGCGTGATAGATAATATCATATATTTGTTCCCAGAAAGTATTTCGCAGCCTGTCCGATAAGGAACGACGCAGTCGATACGCCTGCACACACACCCAGCATTTCCAGAAAACGACGCCATGTCGGCCGGTTTGAGCCGCGGCGTGTGTACAGGTTGAACAGCAGTATTATCAAAACTGCAATCGCCGCCATTGCACCCAGTGCGGCAAATCTGTTTTCTATGACGCAAAACGGCGCTATTATCGCCATGCTGGTTCCGATGTACATAAGACCGGTGTATGTCGCGCAGAGTCCTGCGTCGGGATTGTTGTCGGTTCGCTGGGCCATATAGTTGGCGGCGGCCATGGACAGGCTGGCCGCAACGGCGGCGATGACGGCCGTCATGACGATAATGCGGCGGCTGTCGATTGCAAAGGCCACGCCCGCCACAATGCCGGTTATTTCAACCAGCGCGTCGTGCATCCCCAGAACCATTGCGCCGGCATATTTAAAGTTGCATTTTTCAGATGTCATTTGACATCAGTATATCACACCGCGCCGTCGTCGGTATCGGGAATGATTTCACATGTCCAATTCAACATTCACCGCACCCTGGCGCAGGATTTTTACGTCTTGCTCGGTGATAAGGGCGATTGTGCTGGGGGCGCCCGCGCACGGGGCGCATCCGTTGTCAATAACAATTATGTCCGGGAATGTGCGACGTATTTCGTCCGCCGATTCCAATGGCGGCCGTCCGGATATGTTTGCCGATGTTGTTGCCAGACAGTGGCCGTCAACAACAGCGCACAATTCATGGAACGGTTTGTATTTCGGAACCCGCACACCGCCGAACAGCATTGTTGCTGCGTCCGGAACCGGTCGCGCCAGTGTCAGTGCGCCCGGCCAGTATTTGCGCGCTAAATCAAACGCCGCATCCGGATATCCGGCCATGTGCGGCATGATGTGTTCAATGCTGTCCGACATTATTATCAGATGTTTTTCACGCGGGCGCTGCTTGATACGATACAGTGCGTCGGCCCCCGCCGCCTGCGGCAGCGCGCCCAGTCCCCACACCGTGTCGGTCGGAAAGGCGATGACGCCGCCCCGGGCCAGATGCGCATTCAGTTCACGTATAAATTCTGGATTATTCAAATCTGTCATAATATGCAAAGATATGACTTATATTTATTGCTGTAAAGATATTTTTGCGGCACAATGCATATTGAAATGATTTCAACGCGTGATTTTTATCATCAGACGCCGATTGACGCCGCGCGCGCCTTGGTCGGGGCGTGGCTGTGCCGCATGATGCCGGACGGACGCGTGGTTCGCGCCAGAATAGCAGAGGTTGAACTATATCATCAGTGCGAACGCGGATGCCACGCATTTGGCGGGCGTTGCACGCCGCGAAACGATGCGATGTTTATGGATGGCGGCCATACTTATGTTTATTTGTGCTATGGATTGCACAACATGCTTAATATAGTTCTGGGTGATGCGGGGGTTGGTATCGCGGTGCTGGTGCGCGCATTAGAGATGGATGGCTGCGACGGGCCGGGAAAATTGTGCCGCACACTGGGGATAACCCGTGCGGACAACAAGACGGATTTATGCAGTGGTGCGCATATGTGGGTTGAACCGCGCGATTTTGTTCCCGAAATATTGTCCGGGCCGCGCATCGGAATAGATTATGCCGGCGACGATGCAGCCTTGCCGTGGCGTTTTGGAATTGCACAATCCCCGTATCTGAGCCGGCCGTTTGATTAAATTTTAAAAGCTGTATCCCAGGGCGACGCCCGCAAAGTTAAAACCGCGGTTTGTTTCGGTAAAGTCCCCGTTTGAAAAGTGCAGTGTAAACAGCTCTACCCGCCAGGCGTCGGAAATGTTCTTGCCTATGAAAACCTTTTCACCAAAGACCAGGCGGCTTTCGACATATCGGTCATGACTGTCGCGCATGTACGGCCCCAGCCCCAGTCCGATATAAAATCCGCGCCAGTTCACCAGTGCCACGTCCCATGACACGCCCGCCGCGAAAAAGGACAGGCCGTGCGAACTGTGATATGCAAAATTCTGTACGATGTTCAGATTCATTCGCGCCGGCAGGCGGAATATCTCCATCGGCTGGCTGTACTGCAGCATCAGGGACGTCATCGGCGAAACATCCCACAGCACCGGGTCCACCAGTTTGAACAGCGACCCGCTGCCCGTGCCTTGGGCCATATGCAGGGCCACGGCGTTTTGATGTTCGGCACCGAACATCGGATTTTGCGCGCGTGCGCCGGATATCGCGCCCAGTATCAAAGATAATGCGATAATTGCTTTCATGTGGCGTATTATACATTAATTGTCGCGGCGCGGCAACAGGTAAGATTGGCATTTTCCGTCGCGGGTTTTCTTATTTACAGACTGGGCCAAAAATGATATAATAAATTATAAAAATGGTGCGCAGCATTTGTTGCGCAGCTTAAAATCAACGGGTTTCCGGGCGTTTCCGGAAAACAGGAGAGTATTTATGAAGAGCCGTAATGTCGCAGATTTTTGTAAAAATGCCGTTGGAACGGTGTTTTTGCTGGCCGGGGCGTTTTTCGTTTGTTCAACGTTGGTTTCGATGCGTGCGGTGTTTGCCGATCCGGTGGCGCCGGTGTATGATGCGGTACAAATGACCGCGCAATCGCCGCGCGCCGCCGCGTCGTCGCGTGCGTCTTCCCGCACCGCCAGCCCTCGCGGAAACGCCGCGCCTGCAACCGTTGCGCGCACGACCAGCGCGGCGCCCACAACCACCACGTCATCGCGCAGTGTATCCGCCCGGGGAAACGCATCACGCGCGGCGACAAACGTTCGCACAACAACTGCGGCGCCGTCCGCCACATCTTCGCGTGCGGTTTCATCACGCACAGTGGTTTCGCGCACTGCGACCGCGCCCGTTTCATCACGTGCCACATCCGCGCGCAGCGTTACGGCACGCACCGCCGCCGCGTCGCCGAACAGCCGTTCGCGTGTATCCCTGACCGGCAGTGCAATCCGCGGCAGCAAGGCGTCCACATCAACATACACATATCTGTCTAACAAGCTGTATACCGGCAACTATTCAAATATAATCGATTCCACAACCGGTCTGATTTCTGCGGATGCGTATAACAACTGCATGGAATCATATTATACCTGCATGGATGAAATCTGTACCGCCCGCAGTGCGTCCCAGGGACGCTGTGCGTGCGCGGGGCGCATAAAGTCTTTTGCCGCCGCCGAAACCGCGTTGGAACAGGCAAACGAAGAATTAATCAAGGTGTCGGGCGAGCTGGCGTTGTTGATTGCCAACAAGGGCAAGGATGTCAGCCAGGCGTTCCAGCTGACCGATGCGGAAAAGGTTATGAACTGTGTCTCCTGGCAGGAGGTAACAGGCAGATATGGAATAAGCTCTAAAGAAGCCATTGAATGGTGTACCAACCACAGCATTTATGGCAAAGACGGCGCTGAACTGACATCATGTGCAAAGCCTGTGTATTGCTCTACAGATGGTAATAACTTTGGTTTTGATGTTTCCAAAATAGACGGTGACAGCAGCGATATTTTGGCCCAGCTGGTTTCTTATTCCAAAGCCAGGGATGAGGCCATTACAGACTTGTACAAGAATAATGATAATTTGAAAGATTCATTCGATAACATATCCAATATCGTATCCAACCTGGCCGGGATAAATGTTTCGCAGCTTACACAGGATGATATTTCAAAGGACAAGCTGGCCAATACATGGGGATATGACCTGTTTGTGTATGCGCACAACAATGTTTGCAACCGCGTGCTGGATTCTTGCTTTAACGGTATTTATGAATCATGCGGCGCGCCGTCCGGCGGGCGGAAATGTGCAAACGGTGCCAGTCAGTGTCCGTTCAACTTTAATTCGACAATCAGCACCAATACGGCGACGAATGATTTGAATTTTGTACAGGGAACCAGCGGTGGCAGTGCATCGACCAACCCCAGCTGCTATGGCTATTCGTCATCGTCGACCGACCCTTATGCGAATTTGCGCGGCCCGGTGGCCGACGCCCGTCGCAGCATATTGCAGAAATATGCGCTGGATGCGAACGCGGCATGCGATGTCTATGGTGAACAACTGCGTGCAACCGCGCAAAACGTCAGCTATCAAAAAGTGGCGGCGGCGCAGGCATTGCAGCAAAAGCGTCTGGAATTTGCGAACGATGAAATTGCACAAATATCCAGCGACTACAAGGCGGCTATTTCGAATTTCAACGAATGTCTGGCCGAACTGTATGATTGCTATAACACACAGGAAGAGAGCAACAAGAATTGGAGCACCAGCCGTATCAAGTCATACTGCTCACAGGTGTCAAACGCACCGCATTGCTATGAGCCGATGATTTGCGGCGCGCCGAACAGCAGCCTGCAGGCGGTGATTGACAAGACCGATGATGCAACCAAGGCGTGCAGCAATACTACGGATTTCTCGACCAATACGTGCCGTAATCTGATTACGATATCCGAAATACTGAGTGGTTCGTATGCGGCAGGCGCGGCCCAAGGCTCGTCTGTCCAGATGCGTGAGGCATGCCTGCAGCGCAACGGTATCGAAGGCGTGCGTGATTGGGCGCGCAGCAGTTCCGATACAAACGTCGGATGGAGTGTTGATGATGGCGACTGTCCCGAAGGGTACCATTCCGTAAATGGCGGCTGCCAATCGAATACGCGCACATGCACGATAGTCGGGGATGCAAATGCAATCGGTCAGCAGACATGGGACACAGCAGCGAAAAAATGGAGCGTATGCACGATTAACAGTTGTGTTGCTAATTATCACAAGGACAACGATAAATGTGTCTCAAATATACAGAAGTGCGAATATGACGCCGACCCCAATGCGTATCGCGGCCAGCAGACTTGGATTGCGTCCATCAACGGATGGAGTGCATGTGCTTTGGTGGAATGCAAATCCGGATATCAGATAATTAATGGTGTGTGCAAGGCTATTAATTCCGAATCCTGATAATAAAAAATCCCCCATTTGGGGGATTTTTTATGTGAAACCGTGCTTTTTTGTAGAATATATTCTACATAATGCTTGACTTTTGGGTTAAAAAACGTATTATTTGCATAAACTTTTCGACAAATATGCGAAAGAAATAACAAAAACAAAAAGCAAAGAGAAAGAATATGAGCGATTTTGCAATCTTTCAGACCGGTGGCAAACAGTATCGTGTCGCAGTCGGCGATATTGTAAAGGTTGAAAAACTGGATGCCGAAGGTACGGTTGAATTCGACCAGGTGTTGATGGTTGGCGATAAAATCGGCACGCCGAATGTGGCGGGCGCCAAGGTTGTCGCGACCGTCGTTGAACAAAAGCGCGGGGACAAGATTTTGGTGTTCAAGAAAAAGCGTCGCCAGAACTATCGTCGCACCAAGGGGCATCGTCAGTATATCACCGTACTGAAGATAACGGATATCAAGGGCTAATTTCCGGTTTTGTTAAAATCAGAAATCAGTAATTCCAAAAGGAGCTAAATTATGGCACATAAGAAAGCGGGTACCTCATCTGCGAACGGACGCGACTCAGCGGGACGCAGGCTGGGCGTGAAAAAGGGCGGCGGCAGCCGTGTTATCCCGGGCAACATCATTATTCGTCAGCGCGGTACAGCCGTGCATCCGGGTGCGAACGTCGGCATGGGCAAGGATCACACACTGTTTGCGAAAATCGCGGGCATTGTTAAATTCAAAAAGGGTCTGGGCAACCGCAAGACGGTTTCCGTTGTTCCCGAAGAAGACGCGAAATAAAAAAACGCCGGCGCATGCCGGTGTTTTTTTATTTGTTTTCTGAAATGTACAAACATTTGCCGCCGGGCGCGCGGGCGCAGCGTTTGATTTTCTTGCAACAAAACTTGCAAACGCGCGGCAAATGTCTTAAACTTTCTGCATCATGAAAATTAAAAAGATTCTGCGCATTTTTTTGAATGTTGTATTTTGGGGACTGACTGCGGCGATTGCCGCATTGGCCGTGCTGGTGATGGTTTATGGAAACGATTTGCCCGACTATCGCAAACTGGCGACCTATGCGCCGCCGGTGGCGACGCGTCTGTATGCGGCGGACGGTTCGCTGCTGATAGAATATGCGGAAGAACGGCGCGTCTTTATCGATTATGCCGACATGCCGCCCCAGCTGGTTAATGCATTCATCGCCGCCGAAGACCAGAATTTCTGGACGCATCCGGGCGTCGATGTTCAGGGCATAATTCGTGCGGTGGTAAACAACGGGGCGCGTGTGATGGGTTTTAATACCAGCTTTTCCGGTGCGTCGACAATCACCCAGCAGGTGGCCAAGAATTTCTTTCTGACTTCTGAACGCAGCCTGTCGCGCAAGATTAAAGAGGCGATTTTGGCACTGCGGCTGGAACGCACATTTTCAAAGCAGCATATTCTGACATTGTACCTGAACCAGATATTTTTGGGCGCGCGCGCATACGGCGTGGGGTCGGCGGCGCTGATGTATTTTAACAAGCCCGTGTCTGATTTGACGCTGGCGCAGTGCGCGTTTCTGGCGTCGCTGCCAAAGGCGCCCAATGACCGAAACCGTGCGGTCGAACGACGCAACTATGTTTTGCGCCGCATGCAGGAAGAAGGATATATAACCCCCGCCCAGGCCAGCGCCGCCGCCGCCGAGGAGTTGAATATAAACAGCGGATTTACCGCCCAAATGGAAGAAGATTTTCAATACTTTGCCGAAGACGTTCGTCGCCAGTTGCTGGGGACGCTGGGGCGCGAGACGTTGTACAACCAGGGACTGTACATCAAAACAACGATTGTCCCCGAACTGCAGCGCGCGGCGTCCGCGGCCCTGAACAAGGAACTGGATGCATACAACCGGGACCGTCGTGAAAAGCTGCAGGGCGCGATTATAGCAATGAACCCGCATACGGGTCGTATTGTTGCAATGGCGGGTGGACGGTCTTTTTCGGAAAGCTCTTTTAACCGCGCGACCCAGGCAATGCGTCAAATTGGCAGTACGATAAAACCGTTCGTATATCTGGCGGCGCTGGAACGCGGAATGTCGCCGCAGGCGATGCTGCTGGATGCGCCGATTGTGGGCGTGCGCGCCAACAACGCACAGTGGAAGCCGGAAAATTATGACAAGAAATTTTTGGGTGATGTGCCGCTGCGCCTGTCGCTGGAAACGTCGCGCAACGTCCCCAGCGTGCGTTTGGTTGAACAAATCGGCGCGCCCAACGCCATAGAGGTTGCACAGCGTTTCGGCGTTTATCCCGCCGATATGGAAAACATCAATTTGTCCATGGCCCTGGGTTCGGGCGAGACGACGCTGGAAAAACTGGTTTTGGGATATTCGGCGTTTGTAAACGGCGGTCGCGCGATACAGCCGAAACTGGTCGATTACATCGAAGACAGATACGGCCGCGTCATTGGCGGCGCGCAACCTGAGATTATAGAATGGAGCGCGGATTTGACGCCGCCCGACCCGGCGGATACGGTGGCGGCGCTGTCCGATGCGCAAAGCCTGTATCAGATGGTTTCCATACTGCAGGGCGCGGTGGAACGCGGAACGGGAAAGCAGGCCCGCGTCCCCGGACACACCATTGCGGGCAAAACCGGCACCACCAACGACGTAAAGGACATATGGTTCGTCGGATTTTCCAAGAATCTGATTGCCGGGGTGTATCTGGGGTTTGACACGCCGCGTCCGCTGGGGCGTGGTGCAGGCAGTCATATGGCCGCGCGCGTGTTTGCCGATTTTATGAAAACTGCGCTGGCGGGTGAAAAGAATCAGCCGTTTGCCGTACCGGACGGACTGACGTTCCGCCGTGTAAACCGCCGCAGCGGCGCCGCCGCATCCGACGACCCGTCAGGCATGATTATAACCGAGGCCTTCAAGCCCGGCCAGGGACCCAATCCCGCGCCAAAGCGCGCCGCATCCGCCACGGGTGCGATAGTCGGCGGCGTATTTTGATGCGACGGCACCTGATTTGTGATATAATATCCCCCGTACAAGGGGGATTTTTTATGAAAAAGATGATTTTTGCCGCACTGATTGCAGCGACGCTGTATGCGTGCGGAAAAAGCGATGATGACGCGGTTGTACTGACATGCGGCGGATATGATGTCAGGGTTGAATTTTCAAATAATGGCGACACGCTGTGCGCGGATATAAACGGCGATACGGTCGACATGGCGCGCGCGGTTTCCGCATCCGGCGCAAAATACGAAGGCGCCGTCAATGACACGCCTGTCGTTTTGTGGGAAAAGGGCCGCGAATGGACAATGATTCTGGATGATGACATGGTTGTACCGTGCGACGCCAAATAACATTTCCATTCTGATTTCTTTGTGATAAAATGTCAGCATAAAAAGGAGAATTTTTATGCTGACTGATTTTTTCTTAGGGGCCGGCGCGACATATTTTGCCAGTGGTTGGATGCAGTTTGCGGCGGCGTTCGGCGCGGCTTTTATGATAATGCTGTTGTTGGGGCGGCCGTTTGTGCGCGCAATGCGTAGTATCCAGAAAAAGGGACAGCCGATAAGTGAAAACGTTCCGGCGGCGCATCGCCAGAAATCCGGTACGCCGACCATGGGCGGAATTTTGATTGTTCTGGCCATCGTCGTTCCAAGCGTGTTGTTCATGCCGATGCAAAATCCGACGGGATGGATTGCCCTGCTGGCGCTGGTGATGTTTGGTGCGCTGGGGTTTGCGGATGATTATAAAAAGGTCAGAAGCCAGTCGAAAAAGGCATCAAACGGTCTGTCGCCGCGCACGCGCCTGATTGCAGAGGCGTTGTTTGTCGTTATTCTGGCGTGGCTGGTAAACCGGACGATGCCGCCGTATATTCCGGAACTGTCGCTGGCGCTGCCGTTTGGGATAATTCTGCCGCTGGGGATTTTGTATTACGTGTTTGCATATTTCGTGATATGCGGTTCTGCGAATGCGACAAACATCACCGACGGGTTGGACGGAATGCTGTCAAAGTTGTATCTGCCGGTGCTGGTTGTGTTGGTGGTGGCGCTATACGGTGCGACGCGCATAGGTTTTATGGACACGGTCATGTTCCTGCCGTCGGCCAGCGGTCTGTACGCAGTTCTGGGGGCGGCATTTGGCGCGGTTCTCGGATTTTTGTGGTATAACTGCAAGCCGGCGTCGATTTTCATGGGCGATGTGGGCTCGCTGGCGCTGGGGGGATTCATGGGTACGGTTGCGATGCTGTTGAAATCCGAAATTATCATGGGTGTGGCTGCAGGCATGATGGTGTTGATATTGCTGTCCTCGATGATTCAGACCCTTTATTTCAAGGCCACGCGCAAACTGTCGGGAACGGGACGGCGTGTGTTTCTGCGCGCGCCCCTGCATCATCATTTCGAAGAACTGGGCTGGACCGAAACCAAGATTGTTGAACGTTTCTTCATAATGTCCGTTCTGTTTTCGGGATTGGCGCTGGTGCTGTTGAAATTTGCCTGATACACGTGATGCGATATGTTTAAGAGAACCGAAGAAAGTAAAATAACAAGCTGGTATTTTGAAATAGACCGCCGTCTGTTGGGGTGCGTGCTGCTGCTGGTTGCAATCAGCATGGTGTTCATGGTGTCGGCAGGTTCCGTCGCGGCCGAACGCATAGGGATGCCGTGGCATTTCTTTATTGTAAAGGCGCTGCCGTTTTACTGCATCGGGCTGGCGACACTGTTCGCGGTCAGCATGATGAACACGCGGTGGGTCAAGGGTATCGCCGCGCTGAATGTTTTGGCGGGGCTGGCGCTGCTGCCGCTGACGGTGGTGGCACCCCATATAATCAAAGGTTCGGCGCGTTTTGTTGCGCTGGGGCCGTTTAACGTCATGCCGGCCGATATAATGAAGCCGGGCTTTATCATATTGACGGCGTGGTTTCTGGCGCGGATGCATGAAAAGTTCGGCGGCAACATATTTCTGAACAAGGACGCATGGCGGTTTCGGTGGCTCAGTTGGTGGCCGTATCTGGCGCTGTTCGTGCCGACAATCCTGATTATATTCAAGCATCCCGATGTTGGAACATTTGCATTATATTTTGCGACGTTTTCCGCGATGATGTTTATGGCCGGACTGCCAATTGCGGCGATTCCGGTGCTGGTCGGTGTTGTCGGATTGTTTGGTCTGGTGGCGTTCTTTACAATGTCGCACTTTCACAACCGTATTATTTCATGGGCGACCGGTGCGGGCGACACATACCAGGTGCGCCAGTCGATACAGTCAATCCAGCACGGCGGGCTGCTGGGCAGTGGGGACGACGCGTTTGTAAAGCAGTCGCTGCCCGACGCGCATACGGACTTTATCTTTGCAGCCATAGCAGAGGATTTGGGCGCCATCATGGCCTGCATTGTGATTCTGGGGCCGTTGTTTTTTGTTATAAAGCGTTTGACGACCGATGCGTTGTCGGCGCGCAACCCGTTTGTGTTTTATGCGGCGGGCGGTGCGGCGGCCCTGTTCGGCGTGCAGGTGTGCATCAACATGATGTCGACGCTGCGCATGTTCGCGGTAAAGGGAATGACACTGCCGTTCATATCGTATGGCGGCAGCTCGTTTGTCGCGTTCTGTCTGCTGTTCGGGATGATTCTGGCGTTGGTGCGCGAAGACAAGTGGAAATAAAAATACGGGGGCGGATATGAAAATATGGATTGCAACAGGCGGAACGGGCGGGCATGTGTTCCCGGCACTCAGCGTGGCAGACGAACTGGCGGCGCGCGGGCACAGGATAACGATTTCGTGCGACGGGCGTGTGCGGAAAATGGTTGCGGGAAACCGGCCGTCCGGCGCGCGGATGGTTCGCGTTTGGGCGTCGGGCGTCGGCGCAAAAAGCCGCGTCCAGCAGATGTACGCACTGTTTAAAATCGGTGTGTCTGCGGCGGCGTTGATTGCGCGTTTTGCGGTTTCAAGACCCGACCGCGTTGTCGCGTTCGGCGGATATGCGTCTGTCGCGCCGGTCTTTGCGGCGCATGTTTGGCGCGTGCCGACATTTTTGCATGAACAGAATGCGGCAATCGGGCGCGCGAATAAATTCGCAATGCGCTGGGTGCGCACGTTGATGACCAGTTTTCCCACCGTTTCAGGCATGCCGGCCGGTGCGCGCGCGCGGGTTGTCTATACCGGGTTGCCGGTGCGGCGTGATTTCCTGGCCCATGCCGGCGCGCCCATGCCGACAACGCCAAAGCTGATGATAACGGGCGGGTCGCTGGGGGCGCAGATTCTTGACGATGTGGTTCCGGCCGCATTGGCGCAGATGAAAAATAAAAAGATTTTTGTCATGCATCAGACGCGGCCTGAAAACGTCGCGCGCCTGCAGAAATTTTACGCGGAAAACAAGATACGCGCAAACGTGCTGTCGTTCGTGCATGACATGGCGGGCGCGATTGCGGATGCTTCGCTGGTTGTCAGCCGCGCCGGCGCCAGCACCGTGATAGAGCTTGAGACAATAGGCCGCGGCGCGATACTGGTGCCGCTGGGGATTAATCCGGACCAGGCGGCGAATGCGGAAAGTTTTGCGAAACTGGGCGGCGGCTTTGCCATAGCCCAGGCGAACTTTACCCCGCGCTGGCTGGCGGCGACACTTGCCGAATTGTTTGACAACCCGGCGCGACTGGCGCGCATGGCGGAAAAATCGCGTGTGGAAAACAATGCGGTGCGCCTGATTTCGGACGAGGTTGTAAAATAACATTGCACGCATTTTTCCGCTTGCCTGGGTTTCGTCATTTGTTCTATGATTGAAACGGAAGGAAAGGAATATGCGTCGGATTACAGTTTCCGTATTAACAGTATTGATTGCTTTGCCGGCCATGGCGGATGCCCGCCTGCCGGTTGTAAACATTGCCGCGGGCAGTGTTTCCGCCCGCGCCGCATTTGGCGAGGATACGCCCAAAACCGTTTCGGTTGCGCCGGCCGCTGTGGCCGTCGCCGAACCCACAAAAAAATCAGATAAAAAGCGGACCGTTGTTGCACGCCGACCGGCCGCCCCACAGAAATCGCGTGCGGCGGTTGATGCGGGTGAACAGATTATTGCCGCCGCCGATGTTTTGGCGCCCCGCCGCCCCAGTGCGGATTTATGGGCGCGTTCGGATACGCCGCTGCGTATGCCGGATCCGACTGAATTTTCCGTTCTGCGCGCTGACTATGATTTGCCCGAAGAAAGTTTGGATGTTGCGCCCGCGCCCGTGAAAAATAAATCTGACGATGCGCGCGCCACCCGCACCGCGGTGTCGCGCCCCATGGCGGAACTGGACGGACAGATTGCCAAGCTGGTTGAATTACAGCGCCGTGCGGACGAAAGTTTGCAGCAGCGCGCGCCGGTCGCGCCGACACGCATTGCCGCCGCACCGGTTGCAGCGTCTGTTGCTAATCCCACGCGTGCGGTGTCCGATAAAAAAATCGCCGCGTCCGATGCACAAATTCCGGCGCGTGATGACAATGATGTAAAGCTGTCGCGTATGGTTGTGCCGATGACGTCTGATGTTGTTGTACGCACGGTCGAAAAAAATGAATCGCCGCGCATCGCCGCAGTTCGCGATGATATGACGAAAATGTCGCCGACCGAACTGCGCAAGGCGTTCAGAAAAACCTTCCTGTCGGAAAATAAACATTTGTCCGCAATGCGCATCGATGACCGCTTTGACGTGGCCAGCGACATGTCCACAGATATCGAGGGATTCACCGCAAAACGTGATTTGTCCGAAGAAGGTGGAATTCGTCCGCTGGAAATAAAAATCAGATTCCGTGATGATGATTCGGCCCTGTCGCGCGATAATTACAATTTGCTTTCGGAATATGCGTCAATTGTTGTCAGCAATCCCAAGCGCGCAATTCAGGTTTCGATTCCGCAGAACGCAACCAAAAACATGGATGAACGTAAACTGGCGGCGCGCCGCCTGGCGATTGTGGAACAGGTATTGCGCGATACCGGTGTTTCCGAGCAGCGCATAATGCCCGTTTTGTCCGCCCGCGACGAGGAGGGGTTCGTCCTGCGCATCATTTCCAGCGACCAGTATGAAACCCTTACCCAACGTCAGCGAAACATGTTCGGCGACACTGTCGGCAAGAAATCATACAAGAGCATGTCTTGGTAAACATTTTAAAATCCCGCATTTTGGGAATTGGAAAATCATTGGTTGAATTTTTGTTTCCGACTGCGTGTCCACTTTGCGCGGCGCCGGTGTCCGTGCATGGCGAACTGTGCGGTGATTGCTGGACGGCGTTCAACTGGATTGGTGATATGCATTGCGCGCGTTGCGGATATCCGGTTGCGGGCGGGTTTGAACCGGGGGCATTGCCGGTGTGTCCTGCATGCGCGTCCGGCGCATGTCCGATGGATTTGATACGCAGCGCGTGCGTTTACGACGATGCTTCGCGGGCGTCCATGCTGCCGTTCAAGCACGGCGGTCGGATACAGTATGCCCGATTTATGTCGCGCGGGATGATTTGGGCGCTGCGTGATGCGGATATTTCGCCGGATGTTATAATGCCTGTGCCGCTGGCCGGGCGCAGATTGCGGCACCGCGGTTATAATCAGGCGACATTGCTGGCGCGGCCGATTGCACGCGCAATGGGTGTTCCCATGGATTTGGAATCCGTGCGCAGAATTTACCGCGAAGACATGGGACATAAAAACGCGCGCCAACGCGCTGAAAACATCCGCGGTGTGTTCGAGGTTGTCAATCCCGACAAAATCCGTGGGAAACGCATATTGCTGGTTGACGACGTTATGACGACCGGTGCAACGTTTTACGAATTATACCGTGTGTTGCATCGTTCGGGCGCGTCGGCTGTTTACGGTTTGACATTTTGTCGCGTTGCGCGTACCGAATAAAAAAATGCGGCCTGTTTGGCCGCATTTATTTTTGATTTATTAGTGTTGTTTTGCGTTTTGACGCAGAAATGAATAGAATTCGCGTTCTTCGGATTTCAGGCGCAATACTTGGCTGTATTCAGTTTCAATGTTGCGCTTGGCTATTTTTTGTTCCTTGACCCTGTCCGCGCATGCGTTGATGATGTTGTGTGCGGACTGCTGGTCGGCCGGCATTTCGTTTGTTGGTTTACTGAACAATTTTACCGTGGCCAGGTTTTTGCCGTTTACGTTAATCTTGCAGGTATTGTATTTCCATGACATTGTTGCCTGAATCAGTGTGTGGCCGGAATGGTTTACAACCGTGTACGAGTTGTAGTTCCAGTCGTTGAATTCGCGTACGTCGTTATTTTTTATTGTATCTATAATCGTCTTTTCCAACAATTTGTTCATTATGTTATTCCTTTGGTATTTATATTTCTGTGTGAAAATATAATACATAAAATATAATTTGTCAAGTATTTATTCGGATACTTTATATATGCACGCTTGAATTTTGATTTTAATCTGATAGGATTTACATTTAAGATAAAAGGGTTGTATATGAAACTTTGCTTTACTTTTGCCGTGGCGGGGCTGGCGTTTGTAAACGCGGCGGCGGCCGCATTGCCGCATGTCGGTTTTTATCAGACAATAGATGACGAGACAAATCGTCCAAAATCTATTGTCGCGCTGTATGAATACACCGACGGTGATGATGTTGAACTGGCAGGGCGGATTGTTGCGCTATACAATGCGGACGGCGTGGTTTCGGAAACATTGGCCGCACCGGTAAAGGTTGCCGCCGGCGTGCCGGGTGCGCCGAAATATGTCGGCATGGACATCATATGGGATATGGAATGGGATGCGGACGACAACAAATTTGAAGACGGAAAAATCATGGACCCCACATCCGGCAAGGTTTATTCCAGCGTAATATGGCAGGATGCGCCCGGCACGCTGAACGTGCGCGGAAAAATCGGACCGTTTGGCCGTACGCAGAAATGGAACGCGCTGACGACGGCGCAGTTGCCCGCCCAATTAAAGAACACGGACACAGCCGGCTGGAAACCCACAATCAGGAAATAATGAGATGAATATCGAACTTGGCAAAAACATAAATCCACGTGAAATAGAAACCCGCATACAGCAGTTCTGGGATTCAAACCGTTTCTGGGAAAACGATGTAAAATCCGACAAACAGCCGTTTTGCATAATGATGCCGCCGCCAAATGTCACGGGCAACCTGCACATGGGCCATGCGCTGGACAATGTTCTGACCGACATCGTTTGCCGGTACAAGCGCATGTGTGGTTATGACGTTCTGTGGCAGCCGGGAACCGACCATGCATCAATCGCGATGCAGCTGATGGTGGAACGTGATTTGTCAAAACGCGGAATAAATCCCCGCGCACTTACCAAGGAGCAGTTGTTGGACGCCGCATGGGCGTATAAGGAAGACAAGGGCGGCCAGATTGTGGGCCAGCTGCATACGCTGGGGACCACCCCGGCATGGGGGCGCCAGCGCTTCACCATGGACGAGGGATTGTCGCGCGCGGTGATTCGGATGTTTGTGAAAATGTACAACGACGGACTGATTTACAGGGCGCGTCGGTTGGTCAACTGGTGTCCGAAACAGCAGACGTCGATTTCTGATTTGGAGGTTGATGTCCGCGACGAAAAAGGTAAATTCTATTATTTCAATTATCCGTTAAAGGACGGCGGCGTCATTGAAATTGCAACGACGCGTCCGGAAACATTGTTCGGGGACCAGGCGATTGCTGTTCATCCGGAAAATGAAAAGCTGGCGCATCTGATTGGACAGACGGCGGTGATTCCGTTGACTGATATTGAAATTCCGGTGATTGCGGACGTGCATGCGGACCCTGAAAAGGGAACCGGCGCGGTAAAGATAACACCCGCGCACGACAAGGACGACTGGGCGGTCGGATTGCGCCATAATCTGACGCCGCTGTGCGTTCTGACAAACGATGCCAAGATGGCGGACATTGAACAGGTGCCGGAAAAATACCGCGGGATGGACCGCTTTGCGGCGCGCGCGGAAATAATCAAGGATATTGATGCGGCGGGTTTGCTGACGCGCATAGAGGACAAGGTTATCCCGACGCCTTATTCCGAACGCGGCGGTGTTGTCGTTGAATACATGGTTCGCGACGAATGGTTTGTCGATGCGCGTAAACTGGCCGCGCCCGCCGTCGCCGCGGTAGAGGCCGGAAAAATAAAATTCATGCCCGAACACCGCTATAATCTGTTTATGGCGTGGATGAAGGACATACACGAATGGTCAATATCGCGTCAATTGTGGTGGGGACACCAGATTCCCGCATGGTATGACGCGGACGGAAACATCTACGTCGCCGAAACCGAACAGGATGCCATAAAACAGGCGGGCGGGCGTGAATTGACGCGCGAAACGTCGTGCTTGGACACATGGTTTTCATCCGGTATGTGGCCGTTTTCAACGCTGGGGTGGCCGGACGCGACGGCGGAATTGGAAAAATATTATCCGACCGACTTGCTGTACACCGGGCCGGACATCATATTCTTCTGGGTTGCGCGCATGGTCATGATGGGAATGTATGTCATGGGCGACGTTCCGTTCCGCACGGTTAATTTCCATGGCCTGGTCCGCGACAGCAAGGGACAGAAAATGTCCAAGACCAAGGGCAACGGCACGGACCCGCTGGACACGGTTGAAAAGTTCGGTGCGGACGCGCTGCGCTATTGGATTGCCACGGCGCCGATTGGTACTGACATTCGCTATAGCGATGACGAGGTAAAACGCGGCAGCCGTCTGCTGACAAAACTGTGGAACGCGTCAAAGTACGTTTTGATGAATTTGACTGATTTTGAACCGGATGCGGCCACGCCCGTGGACATTGCCGACAGATTTATCGAAGACCGCTGGGTGTTGGACGAACTGAACAAAACAATTGCCGATGTCCGTCGTAATTTGGACAAGTATGACAACTATAATTCCCGTGCGGCGATTGACACGTTTTTCTATGACGTGTTCTGCGACCAGTATCTGGAATTCATCAAGGACCGTTTCTGGTCGCCGGAAAAATACAGCGCAACGTCAAAGCTGTCGGCGCAGTGGACGCTGTGGCAGGTGCTGCGTGCGGTCATCGGCCTGTATGCGCCGTTTATTCCGTTCCTGACCGAAGAACTGTGGCAGAAAATTTACAAACCGTTCGAAGGTGGCGAAACACTGCATCTGACCGCATATCCGGATATTGACGCCGCACGCGCGACGGACGTGTCGGAAATGCAGATTGCGCTGGATATTTTGAAAACGGTGCGCGGACTGCGTACCGAACGCAAGGTTGGCAACGGCGCCAAACTGGAAACATTGGTAATTCCGTCGTCAACGCCCGCGGCGCTGCATGGCGTGATAAAGTCGGCGGCGCGCGCCGGCGATGTTCAGCTGGGCGATGCAATAGATTTTGTTGTCGCGGCATAAGGGGGGCCGGCATGTCTGAAATACTGACCGAAAACAGAACGCTTCAGGCGTATCAATGCGACCGGTACGGGAACGTGCGTCCGTTGATTTTGATGAACGAACTGCAGGGCATGGGGGACAGGCATGCCGAAATGCTGGGGGTCGGATATCAGTACTGTCAGGCACACGGTATCGCGTGGGTTGTAACGCACTATCTGGTCGACATTGTTGAAATGCCGACCGAACTGGAAAAATTAAGCATAAAGACATGGCCGTCGTGCCAGGATGCGGTGCGCGCGACGCGCGATTTTGAAATTCGCGGTGCGGACGGGCGCCTGCTGGTGCGGGCCACGTCGCAGTGGGTTCTGATTGATATGGCGCGTCGCCGGCCGCTGCGTCTGGATGAAAATCTGCCGCGGTGGACGGTGAACGAATGCCGCGCATGGGACAGAAAATTTGAAAAGTTTCCGGATTTTACCCCGACAAAAACCCATACCATGAAATGCCGTTTTGATGATGTCGACGTAAATCAGCATATAAACAATGCGGTGTATGCCGTCTGGGCGACCGAAAGCGTCGGATACGAATATCGCAATGCGCACCGGCTGACGGGAATAGAATTGAATTTCAAACGTGAAATCAGTCCGGACACCCCCCAGGTTCAGGTTGATGTCGCGATTGACGGCCTGGTGTCGTATCACAAGATTCGCACCGGCGATGTGGATCATGCCTCTGTCATATGCCGCTGGGCCCCGATGTAAATTTTGACCGTGTTGAAAATTTGTTTTTCAAAACAAATATACTTGTGATATAATTTAGCTGAGAATGAATAAACTTGCACTGTGCTTTTTCTGCGGAATGTTTTTTGCACCCGGCGCGTTTGCGGCCGACGGTGCGACTGCATCGCGCGTGATTCCGTCATCGGGCGCAACTGCGGCGCCGTCGTCGACCGACACCGCCCGCACGGCCGTCGCGCGCACCGCGGCCGCGCCGTCGCGCACAATTTCACGTACGGCGTCTGATGCGTCGGCCGCCGCGCCAACGCGTGATACGGCCAGTGTGCGTCAATCCAGTGTCGCGCATCGCGCGGCCCAGTCGTCGTCTGCGGCCGTCGCGTCGCGCGCCGGTCTGGATGCGGCGGTGAACACGGTTGGTCGCAACGCCCGCGTCAGCGCCGCTGCAATAAACAACGACCCCGCGTTGCGCCGGGTGGGCGTGACGCTGCGCCCCAGCACGGCAGAGGTCGGGGGCCGCGCCACAATCGGTGAAACAAATATTCAGACGGGGTCAAACGTTGCGTCCAGCGCCCGCAGTGTCAGCGCCCGTGCCGCAGCACAAACAACCCGCGAATCCATAGCAGAGGCCAAGGAGCGTCTGGAACAAACGGCGGAGCTTAACAAATCCTGCCAGGAACAGTATAATGACTGCATGGACCAGTTCTGCGCGGTTGTCGACGCAAATCAGAAACGCTGCAGCTGCAGTGCAAACCTGTCGCGATACACCAAGGTTGAAAATGCCGTGAAAGAGGCCAACACCCAGCTTAACGATGTCGCGCAGCGTATTCGCTATGTTGGTTTGTCGGCTGATGAAATACGTGCGATTATGACCGCGACAGAGGCGGAAGAGGCACTGTCGGGCAAGGTGGATAGCACCGAAACGCGCAGCATGCTTGATGAAATTGAAAAGCTGATAAAAGACCCGGTCAGTGCGACCTCCTATTCCGCGGACACATACAACGGATTTGATATAGATTTGGATTTTTCGGCCGACAATTCCGACATGTTTAGTCTGGATTTCCTGAATGCCGGCGCCAGCAGCAGTTTTTCAAACCTGCGCGGAACGGAATTGTATAATGCGGCAAAACGGCGCTGCAACACAATCCTGACCCAGTGCAAGGAGGTTGGCGCCACGTCCCAGCAGATAACCGGCAATTACGACCTGGCGATTGACAAGGACTGTATCGCGTACGAGCAGGGATTGACCAAGATGAATGAAACGCTGGTGTCAAATGTGCGCAGTGCGGGTCGCATGCTGCAAAAGGCGCGTCTGGCCGTTTTGCAGAACAAGAACCAATACGATGCCAAGGGATGCATCGCCGCGCTGGATGCATGCATGACCGACGACATGGTGTGCGGTGCCGATTACAACAAGTGTCTGGACCCGACGAAAAGATATATCGACGAAAACGGCAATGTCGTCCTGGGGCAGAATATAACCGATATAACCACGTTTATGGAAAACTATAACAATGCGGATATTAACCGCGGTTTTCTGGCAGCCGCGGACAAAATGTCTTCAATCAGCAAGGACGCCTGCGTTGGTGATGACGGTAAAGGCGGCGACGGAGCGTGCAATGTAAAATATCTGATGACGAAAATCGGAACGGGGCAAAAAACCACCGATGGTGGTCTGTGCCGTGCGGTTTTGGACAAGTGTCAGAATTACACATATTCGTCGTCCGGAACTTATGAGCCGTATAACGATGTTGTTGTAAATTATGTACAGCGTGCGATGGTAAACATCAAGGCCGCGCAGCAAAAGATTATTTCGGATTATGCGTCAACATGCATGACTGAAATCGCGACATGTTATAACCAGCAGGTGACCCAGGTTAATTCATGGTCTTCGTCAGCAACAATCAACAGCATTTACAACGTAATGCGTGGTGCGTGCCGCAATGTTGCGCTGACCTGTGCGTATGCGGTGTTCCAGGATGCCACGGATAATGATGATAAAGCGCTATGCCCCGCCGATAGCCCGGATACATGCATCAGTAATATTTCCGAAATGTTCTATCAGTCGTTGCTGTGTCCGGAAAATTCCACATATCAGCAGGAAGAATCGACGTTGAGCGTAAACGGTTGCGTTGCGTCGCCTACCCAGAAGTGTTATGTCAACGCCAGATGCACCTGCAATGTTGGATATACGCTGTGGGGGACGGCCTGTGTTTTGAACTGTGGCGCCAATTCAAAGCGCAACCCGACCACGGGCCAATGCGTATGTGATGAGGGATACAGCATGAAGGGCGGTATCTGTACACAACAGGAAACAAAATAAAAAAAATCCCGCGCATCAAACTGCGCGGGATTTTTTTTATGCCGTTATCTTTTCCATAAACGCCGTATGATTGGCCAGTTCGTCCGCATGCGGGGCAAATTTGCGTCGTGGAAAATCTGCGCCTATTTTCGGATGGGCCAGCATGGCCTTGTGATGGTCGGCAATTATATCGCGGATGTCGGGCGCCGGTGCGGTGTTTTCCAGTTCCACATACACCTTGGCCAGAATTTCAGAGTCGATTAGCGCCCCGTGCGCGTCCGCACGCGTCGCCAGCGATATTCCAAACCATTTTGCCAGTGCGTCCAAAGTATAGCTCTTGGGGCCGAATACGCGGTTGCGCGCGATGACCAGCGTGTCGAATTGCTGTTCACGCGGAATCTGGGGCAGGCCCAGTTTTGACAGTTCATGATTTACAAAGGGAAAGTCAAAGTCCAGTCCGTTGTGGGCGATGACGGGGCTGTCGCCGATGAATTCCAGAAATTTCGGCGCAATTTCGGACATCTTTGGCTTGTCTTCCAGAAATGCGTTTGAAATTTTGTGAACCATGTATGTTTCAGGCGGAATGATTTTTCCTTCGGGGTTTATGTATTCGTGAAATGAATTGTCGGTCAGTTTTCCGTCTATCAGTTCCACCGCGCCGATTTCGATGCACCGGTCCCCGCGCAGGTAATCAAATCCGGTTGTTTCAATGTCAAAGCAGATGACGCGTTTCATTTTCCTTCCCCATAAAATATATTTTTGATTAACAAACTTTGTGTATTATAATAGAGGCGTGAATTTAATGCTAGAAAATCTTAACAACGAACAGCGTCTGGCCGTCGAAACGACCGAAGGGCCGCTGTTGGTTCTGTCGGGGGCGGGGACGGGCAAGACGCGCGTTCTGACAACGCGCGTCGCGCATATATTGAACACCGGTCTGGCGATGCCGTGGCAGGTGCTGGCCCTGACATTCACGAACAAGGCGGCCAATGAAATGAAGCGGCGTATCGCAGATTTTGCGGACGCGTCCGCCACGTGGAACGCCGCGGATTTGTGGTGCGGCACGTTTCATTCGGTATGTCTGCGGATACTGCGTGCGAATGCGGCCGCCGCCGGATTGCGCCGGGATTTCATAATATTTGGCGAAGACGACCAAAAGGCTGTCGTGAAAAGCCTGCTGACCGCGTCGGGCGGTGCGACAAAAACACCCGGCGATTATGTGGAACAGTTTTCCGCAATCAAGGACCGGGGGCTGGACGCGCTGTCCCATCCGGACAAGATGTTTGCCGCGTACAACGCGGAACTGGCGCGGCTGAACGCGGTTGATTTCGGGGACATAATACTAAAGGTCTTGCAGCTGTTTGATTCCAATCCAGAAATTCTGGGGCGTTATCAAAACCAGTTCAAATATATAATGGTTGATGAATTCCAGGATACCAACAGCGCGCAGATGCAGTTTCTGGAGATGCTGACCCGTGTCCGTCCGCAACCGAACATATGCTGCGTCGGCGATGACGACCAGTCCATATATTCATGGCGCGGGGCCGAGATAAAACATATCCTGAATTTTGACAAGACATATGATGATGTTCAGATAATCCGTCTGGAAACAAATTATCGCAGCACGCCCCGCATCCTGGGGGCGGCAAATTCCCTGATACGGCACAATCGCGGCCGCCTGGGCAAGGATTTGCGCAGCGCGCCCGACGTTAACGACGGCGAGCCGGTATATATCCTGACGGTGCCGTCCGATTTGGACGAGGCGCGCGTCGTCGCCGATGCGATTTCCCGCGAAGGTACTGAAAATCTTAGTCGGCATGCGGTCTTGATACGCGCGGGCAGTCTGTCGCGCCTGTTTGAAGAAGAGTTTGCGCGCCGCGGCATTGCGTACCGCCTTGTCGGCGCGACCAAGTTTTATGACAGGATGGAAATCCGTGATGCGATTGCATATTTGCGACTGCTGGTCTATCCGTTTGACGATATATCGTTTCTGCGCGTTATTGCAAAGCCGCGGCGCGGTTTCGGTGCGGCCGCAATAGACAAGCTGCGTGCGGCGGGCGCCGATTTGATGACCGGGTTGCGTGCAGCCGCGCTGCCGGCGAAACAACGTGCGGCGGCGGACGAATTTCTGGGGGCGTTTGATTTCGACTGGGCGACCATGCCCCCGCGTGAGGCGGCACAGACCCTGCTGGAACGCAGCGGATACCTGAAGATGTGGCGTGAATCCAAGGATGCCGACGCGTCAGACCGACTGGACAATATTCGCGAACTGATAACGAACGTAATTGCAAAGTATGAAAGCCTGCCCGAATTTTTAGAGCAAGCCGCCCTGATGACCACCGATGATGACGAGGGCGAAGTCCGCCAAAACGGCAACGTGGTCAGTATAATGACAATACATGCGGCCAAGGGTCTGGAATTTGACACGGTGTTCATGCCCGCCTGGGAGGAGGGAATATTCCCCAACGACAAGGCCGTGTCGGAGGGCGCCCTGGAAGAGGAGCGTCGTCTGGCCTATGTCGCGATAACGCGTGCGCGCCGCCGTGCGGTTATATTAAACGCGATGTCGCGCATGGTTTTCGGTACGCGACAGTATAATTCGCCCAGCCGGTTCATCACTGAAATGGACGGTGCGTTTTTGGATTTCCAGGGCGGTGCGCCGCGCCGTGCATATGCCGACGTTCCGCGTGCATACGGCCCGCGCCCGGCCCCGCGCCCCAGAATTTCGACCACGATGGTCGGCAAACTGGTCGCGCATGCGGAAATGGGCCGCGGCACCGTTATCGCGGAAAACGGCGACGTGCTGACCGTGGCGTTCGGTTCGTGCGGAATAAAAAATGTCATGAAAAATTTTGTAGAGGTTTTATAGCCGCCCCTGTAATCAGTTTTCGCGTATTGCTTTCCACCAGCTTTTTGTTGTGCCGTATGTGTCCTTCCACAGCTGCGAAACATCCTTGCCAAATTGGGTTCCAATCGATGCATTTATGCGCCCGCCCAGATTTCTGGCGATTTTGTCCGATTGGTTGGCCAGATACGCGACTAGCAGCCCCGTCAGCAGGGTTATAACGAATCCGGTATCGTTTATCGTCGGGATGCGCGCCGACAGGTCGGTCGTTATTGTGCCGGACAAAATCGCCGCGCACAGCGCGATGACAACCGACAAGGAAACGAAATAAATCGCCGCATCAATGAAACGCTGAATCTGGGTCTGCAGTGATTCGACATTAAACAGTTTCAGAAACGAGTTGAATATGTTCCCGACGATGCCCTTGTACGATGTCTGGGCCGTTGTTTCCGCAACCGCCGTCAGCGGCAGCATCATCACCGCCAGAAACAAATCCGCGATAACCCCCAGCGCCATCAGCGCGAATTTCCATATGTTGTATACGAACACCACGACAAAGATGGCGCCCACGACAAAGGTCAGCATGCTGTGCATTATTCCGGCCAGCATCCATTTCCAACCCGCGGCGACCGCCGTGTAAAAAAATCCGGACAGGCGCGTTGGAACGCACATTATTTCGGCCGCGGTATCTGCGTCAATCAGCATGCCCGGCGCGGTATGCGCCGCCGCATATGCGTGAATCGCCGCGCACGTATCCGGCAGCTGTGCGCCCGCGCTTTGTGCGACCGCGTTTAAAATCATATCCGACAGAATTGTCCCCACGCTGATAATCGGTCCCATTACCCACATAAATATCTGGGCGGGCCCCTGTTCCAGAACAACAATCCATATGACGATAAGAATGGCTTTCTTTGCGATGCTCTCGACCAGCTTTCTGATATTGCCGCCGGTCGACATTAGATTATACGCCTCCAGCATGACCCAGAACAGGAACATGACCACGATGAATATGTTCACAAACCGCACCAGCGAATTGTCCAGAATGTCGCCAACGCGGTTCAGCGCGTTCATAAACGCCAGACCGATTTTTGCCTCTGCCGGGACATAGTCTTTGACCAGCTGGGCTTGAAATTCCGATTGGAACTGCGTGATGTCGTCGGTTGCCTGGTCCGCGAATTTTTCCAGATTGTGCTGGGTGGCCCATGTGCCATAGTTTCCAATGTCGCCGGTTGGAATGTTCGACGCAGCGTGCGCGCCGCCGGCCGCGATGGCCAGCGCGGCGGCCGCGATTAAAACTTGCGAGAAAAATTTGCGGACCAATTCCGTCAATACCGTCAACTCTTTTCACCCATTGCCTTGGTTATTTTTTCAAATATCTGGACCGGCGCGTTCCATATGTTTTTCCCCAGCTGTTTTATGTTTCCGCCAAAGTCGAATTCTTCTTTCGCGTTCTTGCCCAATATTGCGTCTATTTTCGGCGATATCGCGTAATAATACAGGAAAAACAATCCCATCATCAACATCAGAAATCCCCATCCGTCGGACATGAAATCAAATGCGCCGGGATACTTGGCTTCGACCTGGGCGCGCTGGGCGACAAAGCATGCGCGGAATTTGTCCGCATCCATTTCGCCGTCGGTCAGCGAGACCTGTTCGCAGCTTGAAAACACGTTCATCACCGACATTGTCCG
The DNA here is from genome assembly GCA_947054455.1 of uncultured Alphaproteobacteria bacterium. GTDB lineage: Bacteria > Pseudomonadota > Alphaproteobacteria > Rs-D84 > Rs-D84 > Enterousia. The sequence goes on along the minus strand of CAMRWN010000001.1, from coordinate 126,837 downwards.
AATGTCGGGATTTTGAACTGTCATGCCCATAAGTGGGGGCAGAATCGCGCTGTATCCATCCGCCGGGCCGGGGAAATATTCGTCGGCCGCATATGACACGGTTGCATACAGGATTACTATCTTCAGCGTTATCGCGACGATTTGAACCGCCGATTTTACCAGTGTGTCTATTGCTTTATTCACCAGGCCTGCCGCCGCCTTCCATACCGGTTCAAATGCGGCCGCCGCCAGCAGTATTGGCATGAATATTATTATAAACACCAGTTTGAAAACCACCGACAGCACCTGGAACAGCAGATTGAATCCGATAATCAGAAACATCACGACCATCGCCAGTCCCGCAATCCATGTCATTGCGCCGCCGCCCATCCCCAGCCATGAATAATTCATCAGTGCGAATCCGCCCGCCGCCCCGGCCAGCATGACGCTGTTCAGGTTGCCCATTGCGCACATGAACGGCCCCATGACGGGCGAGAGCACTTCGTCGGTCTGGGCGTCCATTGCATGGCATGACGCCGCGTCGGATATGCCGGATGCGGCCATGGACAATTCCGCGCCAATAAACAATACGGGTGTTATCGTTATGTTTGAAACCGTGCGCAGCGCGCCCGTGCCGCCCATCCCCAGCATGCCCATCAGCGCGCCGACGATTATAACCCGCACGCCTTGGCGCCAAACCTTGTCGAACCAGCCCTTGAATTCCAGCTTTTTTTCCGCCGTGTCCAGGGTAGCCGTTTTTTTTGCCGCATCAAAAATATACTGGCCGGTGTGAATGAACAGGAAAACGCCGAACCCGATTGCCATCAGTACCCACAGATTGTCGACCATCGCGGTCCAGAACATTTCGGCCGCGCGTCCAATAACCCCGAACAGGTCGCTGATGTATCCGCACAGAAAACATCCGTTCGCGTCCGCGATGTCGCCGCGCGCACCTATTGCGTTCAGGAATCCGTCCAGACTGGTGTATGTCAGCGCGGCCCCGCCAATCGATGACGACAGGTACCATATGCCCAGCCCCAGCGCAATCGCGCCGACGATGAACCTCACGGCAATCATAATCAGTTTGGCTTTCATTTTTTCCCGTCTGCCTTCTTGTCGTCTTTTTTCTTATCTTCTTTTTCACCGCCGCTTATTATTGTTTTGCCGACGGATTTTGCCGTGTTCAGAACGGCCTGGGTCAGTGTCGCTGCATCCTTGGCCAGTTTGTCGCTAAGTTCGTTTTCTGTTTTGACGTTGAACGCCGACAGCACCATTGATGTTACCTGTTGTCTCTGGGCATAGAGAAAGTTTATCACATACACCAGCACAACCGCCCCCATCAAGGTAAGCGTAGCCAGATTGTCGTCAGACAAATCCGCGGCAAAGACTTGGCCCGTGGTTATCTGGTGCATCAAGTCCGCGGCCGACGCGTCGGGGTCTGAAAAGAACTTGGCTATGACGACCATGATTACCGTATAGGTCAGCACGGTCGCCGCCAGCGTGATTATCGAGTTTATCAGACTTTTGAATCGGTCCGCGCCGATATTCTTGCCCAGTCCCGATATCCATTTCGGCATATCGTCGGCGCCCTTGAACGACATCAGCATCAGCGACAGCGGAAAAAAGAACGCAAAGAACGCCATGGCCACGATGATGTCGGCAAAGCAAAAGCAGAACTTTAGAAACAGTTTAAAGAAACCATAGAACAGGTACAGGCCGATAATAAATATCAGTATGTGTCTTATCAGTGCGCCGGCCCCCAGCAGCGCGTTCCACGTGAACGCCTTGTCCATGACGGCCAACCCCAGTTTCATGTACGACTGGAACTGTGTTATCGTCGTCTTCATCAGCATTATTATCGTATCGCGCAGCTGTGGCCGGTAAAATCCGTCATCCGACATTTTCATCGGGGTGTATACGACCTGCTGTTCGACGTGTTCGTTGTCGACGGTCAGCATGCTCTGCGTATAGTTCAGGGCGATTTGCGCCGCGGGTTCGAATGACACCGTGGTTATAAAGCGCGGCAGCGCCACCCCAATCCCCAGCAGGGTCAGCGCCACGGCCGAATTTATCACCACACGCAGGACGGATTTCTGGTAGTACGGGTTCGGTACACCCTTTTTAATGTTCTGCCATACCGCATTTAGTAGGAAAAACGCGAACAGTACGCAGAACAGCACCGCGCACAGAAAGGCGAATTTTTCGTATATAACGGCGGCCGCGTCGGACACAATCTGGAACAGGCGGTCAAACACCGGGCAGCCCCAGCACTGCACCGTATTGTCCACAAAATTGTTCATCAGTCCGTTCATTTACTTTTTTATCCATCCAGCTACGGTGCCGATTTGTTTCTTTAGTCTTTGCGCAATGTCGACTGTGGCCTTGGCGTCGCCAATAACCTGCTTGTGCAGGCTGTCCATCTTGTCGCCGGTATATGCCAACAGCTGCTGGCGCGTCAGGTCGAATATGCGGAACATCAGATAGAATGTCAGAACCGCCGAAAGCCACAAAATCGAATGCTGGCCAAACCCCATCGCGCTGTTGGCCATTTGGGGCATGTTCGTCGATGCCGCACCGCCGGCCGCGACGACAAACACGGACGAATTCCACTGGAACAGCGCGCGTATCACCGCCATGTTTACGCACAGTATGAACGCGCATGCAATCATTGTTATCACCAACTGCTGCAGCGCCTTGGTTATCCCGGCGAAGGCGGGCCACACGTCCAGCCACTTGTCGCTGGATTTTGCGACATACGACAGCACCTGGAACGGATAGAGTATCAGCGCCATTCCGAAATTAAATATCGCCTGGATAATCAGCAGTGCCATGAACAGGTTGCTGGCGAAAAATGTCGCGACCAGAATGATTCCCGTTATCAGGTTTAAAAAATCTTCGCCGCCATGGGGAATCAGTGTAATCAATCCGCGCAGTCCGCGGTCTATGAATTCAAAACCGCGTTTTATCCCCTGGTTGTTGGCGCGCGACAGGTCGGAAACCGGTTGGACCAGGAATTCACACGACGCAGGTGAAATCCAGCCCTTGTCCAGAATTGCCTGCGGACATTTTATTTTTTCGGTGCCGATGCCGGCTTCGTTTATTGTTTCGGTGATGCTGTGGGTGTACATTGCGCCGAACTGCAGAAACGGGTTGACCAGCCACCGCGTTATGTATGTCGGCTGAATCTGCAGCAGGAACGCCGTCGCGATGATTCCGCGCAGGGCGGGCTTGAGCATGTTTTGTGCGATTTCCATCGGTTTTGCGTTGCCGGTCCACATTTCGCCGCCGCCCGATATCCCGAAAAAAGACAGCCATGTTTTCGGCATGTACATTTTAACCAGGTATCCGACCATCGTTATGCCCAGAAATCCCCAAACCAGAATGTATATGATTCCGTCGCCGTTTCCGACAAAGAATTCGTATCCGCCCGTCGCAATGGTCATCAGCGCGTCCAGCACCATCGGCACGAACGGCGACAGGTTCAGCTGGTCCACAATACCCCACGCGGCATGCGCGCCACCCGGGGCCATGGCCAGCCCCGCAATCACCGCAAAGCGTAAAAATTTCCTGAACAGGGTCAAAATTTAATCCGCGTTTTAATTTATGTTTTCAATTATATCACATCGGCGCAAAATGTGATATAGTTAAAAGTGATGAACCGGCTAAAAAAATTTTGGATTGTTTTTTTATCGTTTCTGCCGTTTGCGGCGGGCGCGGCGGGACCGTTGTTGATTGGCGCGCTGGCGGGGGTTGGCGTTATCGCCGGTTTTTCGATTTACCGCACGGCGGCGCCGGTGAACATGTCGGACGCGCTGAACTTTTTTTCCACATGCTGGACATGTCAGATGTTTTCGGACATTATGGCGACGATGTCGAACCTGGTGCCGCGCGTCTATGACGCAATTGGCGGCGTGATAATTCCGTTTGCGACGATGCTGATGGCGATTTGGTTTGCGTGGGAACTGCTGTCGGGATACATGAACGCAAAGATAACCGAACCGTGGAAGCTGGCCGGTGATTTCGGCAACAAGATTATAAAGCTGGGGGTGGTGTGCGGTCTGCTGGTTGCGCCGCTGCCGCGTTTGCTGACCGACATTGCGATAGAACCCATATTTAATGTCGGCCTGTCGTTGAACCGTGCCGTCGCCGGGGACGAGGCGTTTTCCAACTGTGTCGTTGCGACTGCGATTGCTGATCCGGCCGCCGTGTCAGAGGCCTCGGCCCGCCGCGGCGCGTATTCGCCGCGTCTGCGGCATGATTTGGCGTGCGAACTGGCCGGCGTCCACCAGATGACGGGTGTGGGAATGGCGGTTGGATGGACGATGCTGAACATGGCGTTCAACGACCGCTATATGCACAAGATAATGTGGGACATCCCGATTTTCCCGAATGTGCCGGTTTTCTTTGGCGGTCTGATGATACTGGCGTTGTTTTTTGCAGCACTGCTGCCGGTGCCGCTGTATTTTCTGGAAATATTCATAAAGCTGTCGATGGATTTGATAATGCTGCCGCTGATGCTGATGTCGTGGCTGTTTGGGGGCTGGAAAATCATGCCGGCGGGCAAGAAGAACATCCAGACGATTATAAACGACACGGTTTCCGGTACGCTGGGGATTGCGATGACTGGGGTTCTGGTGTCGTTTGCGGTGATGTTTTTGAACGCGGTGTTCGGCCGGTGGGGCGGGACGGACGCATTGGTCGCGGCGATTGAAAAAAACGATTCGCGCGTGTTGATGGACGGCCTGATGATGAATAACGACAGTCTGATAACCGTTGTCTTGATGGGCGTGTTCATTGCAATGTTCATGACGATGATTCCCGCGCTGTCCAAGACTTTGTTCAATGTTTCCATATCCCAGGATTTCTATAACACCACGAAAAAAAACCTGGACACGTTGTGGCAGGGGGCGAAAAAATGGTACAAGAATTTGGAAAAATAAAAAATCAAGTCCTTTATTTGACATGCCCCCCTTTTTTATGCATTTTGAATCTGATATAATTCATATCAATGAAACAGTTTCCGATTCTTTACTGGCCGCGCAAGACAACAGGCGATTCGACCTATCAGTTGTCGCGCAAGGTTATAAACGCGTCGGCCGGTGTCATGCCGGACGTTGTGTCGGATGAATTGGATTTGGCGGCGATATTCCGGGACAATCCGGACGCATGCGTTTATTATCCCGTTTTTTGCGAATCGACCGGCTGGTGGGGTGAATTGCTGGGCGGGGGCGCGGTTGTCGTGGACAAGCTGATAATTTCCCCGGAATGCCAGCTGATGGTTATCCGCAGCGAAACTTCGGCCGCCCCGCGCGGCACGAACCAGTTGCTGGCGGCGGAAATTTATCCGGCCAGCGGTTTTTTCAAGAAAATGAATTCCGGTATTGCAACGGTTGCGGACATGCTGGCGACGGATGCCGGGACGATACTGGCGCTGTTTTCCGGCAAGAACCGGAACCAGTTTATAAATGTTCTGGAATCGACGGGAAATTCATATCTGGGGTGCATCGGCCGTTATTAAGGGCGTTTGCGCGATTATTTCTTGCAATGTATAAAATTCCTTGTATAATTGCGGGGCTAAATTTATAAAAGGGTTATGCTATGAAAAAAGGAATTCATCCCGAATATCATGAAATCAACGTCACAATGACGGATGGAAATACTGTAAAAATGTACTCTTCCGTTAAAAAGGATTTGATTTTGTCCACCGATAATTTGAACCACACTGCTTGGACCGGTCAGCGCAGCAATGCCGGCGACAAGGGACAAAGCGCGGCGAAGTTCAAGTCCAAATTTGCCGGATTTAAGTTTTAATCCGTATTAATTCATTGTCTGGACGGGGGCGGATATGGAATTGCTGATCAAGGGTTCTTCGGAATTAAACAAAATGTTTATGGCATTGCAGCGCACGGCGTCGGGCCTGCGCCGCGATTTCGGAGAGGTGGAAAACCTGCAGCAATCCCTGCGTGGTGCGCGTGATTTTGTTCAAAAGGCCGCCGCCCGCATAGAAGAAAGCGTTCTGTCGGATTTGTTGTTGGTACGCCCCAGCGCGGGCCTGTTGACGCCGAACGTATCCCGTCCTGGCGACGGTCGCGACGAATTTGTTCTGTCGATATCGGGGGCGTCGAATTTTGTGCGCGCAAATCCGCATTTTGCGATTTCGCTGGCGCTGCGTTCAAATGACGAAACGAAAATTGCGCTGGTATATTCCCCAATTGACGAGAAATTATATTATGCCGAACTGGACCGCGGGGCGTACATGTTTTCCGCGTATCATTCCGCCAAGATAAAGGTTTCAAACCTGAGCGTGCCGTCCGAATTAACGGTTGCGTACAACACGTCCGATGCGCGCCCGCTGGTGGGCAGTGTACGCCGCACGGGTTGCCCGGCCTTGGATTTGGCGTGGGTTGCGGCGGGCAAGTTTGATGCATATGTCTCAGACCCGCTGGATTATGCGGAAATTGCGGCGGGCGAACTGCTGGTCCGCGAGGCGGGCGGTAAAATCGAAATGATGGCGGATTTGACCGCCACCAACGGCAAGGTTGAATTGTAGATACTCCTGTGCCCCGCGAATGCGGGGATTTTTATTTGCCTCTGTCAATTGGATTATGTTTTTTATTTGAAATTTCATATGATATAGGATATAATATCACCTGTAATGGGAATCCATTATGCGGGACTAGTAATCCCGCACAATACCCGCCTGCATGCGTTAAATGCCAGTCCAATGGGACTGGATGGTGATGAATAATCAATAAATCACTGGCATGGTATTGTGCTATTACTAGCTCCAGTCCCGCTTTGTCTTTGACGGCGGGCATTATATTTTTATCGGTTGAATTTTGCGCCCGATGGGATATAATGTAATTGCATAATTCGTACACCCATTGCGAATGTGAGGCTGGAAAACCTCTAAACCAGATGCGCCTGATGCAGGCGCAGGCACATACTTCAACTGAATGGTTGGGGGCTGTCGAATATATTGAATAAGACAGGCAATTACTCTGGTTTATTGTTTTCTACCTCCAACCACCTCGAAATAATTTCCGGTGGTTTTTTGTTTAAGACAACGGGGGGAGATGAATGTCTGGAAAACCATTCACGCCGACGGCCATTGATGTTCAGGCCGGGCAACTGGTCAGTATATTGCGGCGCAGGCAAGGCCTGTCGCAAAAGGCATTGGCCGCGCAATTGGGAATAACCTTTCAGCAAATGCAAAAGTACGAGGTTGCCGCAAACCGCATGTCGGTTTCGCGATTTTATAATATTTTGAAAATACTGGACGCGCCGTTTGACGGTGTGTTTACCGAGCTTCGCCGTGGCGACATATACGATGCGGATACGCGCCGCGCAATCGAGGGGCTGTGTCTGATGGGGGAATCCGACCGCGCAATGGTCTGCGCGTTGATTGACCGCCTGGCGTCGGTAAAATAGGGGGCGCATATGACGGACGAAGAAATATTTTATACAAAATTAGGGCGCGAGCTGTGCGGTCTGCGTTGCCGGCGAAATATAACCGTGCATGATGCGGCATCTATGTCCGGAATTCCGGCCCGGAGTTATCGCGCAATTGAACGCGGCGCGGAAATTGTCGCCGTGCATGATTTTATGCGAATTTTGGATGCGCTGCGCATCAGATAAAAATCCCTGCGTTCGCGGGGATTTTTATTTCCATGCCGCCGGTATCGTGGCATAATCGGATAAGCCTGTTACGCTTTTATAGCATAACTGGGTTGCGTTGGCGGGCGCGTCGGGCCATATTTCATACAGATATTTGCCGTTGATACGCGCCGACGGCCCGGTCAGACCGCTGCAGTTTTGGAATGTATAACGAAACATGAATTCGGCGGCGGGGCCGGAAATGTCGCCAAACAAATTTTCGGGAATCTGGCCGGTCAGACCGGAACAATTAACAAACAAGCCGTGATACATATATATTGCAGGTTCACCACGAATTCCGGCAAACATGCCTGCGGGGATGCTACCGGTCAAGTTTTCCACCCAGTAAAATGTGCCGGCGAACATATAGGGCGCGGGCGCGCCGTGTATCCCGCTGAACAGTTTTGCGGGTATCGTGCCGGAAATCTTACTTTCTTTGAATGTGTTGTTAAACATTGCGAATATCGGACTGCCCTGTATGCCGGAAAACAAATTTTCAGGTATGGAACCAGAAAACGGCGTGGCTTCAAAAGTTCCGGCAAACATCCATGGAACGGGCGCGCCATGAACGCCGTCGAACAATTCGGCGGGAATTTCGCTGGTCAGGTTGGGGCATTCGCGGAATGTGTTGCGAAAATTCGGTTGATTTCCGGCAATCGTGCCATCGCCGATGGTGCCGAATATTGCCCCAACCGAGCCATGAATTTCCGCAATGTTTTCGTTCTTTCTAAAATGTATTGCCGCGGTTGTGTTTGGGGTGTCGTCCGCAATGCTATATCCTGTTGCCGTTCCGGCAATTCCGATTTTATATTTGCCGGCCTTGGCGTATGTGTGGGAATATGTTTGTAATTCTGTATTATCGCGCTGGATTGTTTGGAACGTGCCGTCGCCCCAGTTGACCGCAAATGTTCCGCGCGCGGACAGGTCAAAGTTGAACACGGTTGTATCGGGCGTTGTGGTGATGGTAAACGGCATCTTTATCAGGCGGTCAATCGCGTCATTTGTCGCGACCGTGTCGGCGGCCGCCATTGTTGCAAATGTCGAATTGTCGCCGTAGTGTGAAACGGCCCGGTTGTTTTGTATTTCGTTCGCCCGGTCAATCGCCGTCAGCAGATATTTCATATTTGCGGCGACTTTCTTGTTGCCCAGCGCGGGATTGTACGGCACGACGATGCCGCAGCGTTGTTCGATGGCGTTGTGAATGTATTCGACGCTGACCATTTCCGCCGACCGGGCGGCGGGTGCGAACAATATGCAAAAAAGAATCAGCAGACGTTTTATCATTACGGCAGCGGCGGCGTCGGAACAATCGGGGAAGACGTATAAGTTTTTACACCGGAAATTGTCTGATTTTCGGTGGTGTCGACAAAGCGATTGGGCAGTTCGTCGGAAAATGTTTTGAATTCGTCCTTGTTGACGGTGCGGCTTTCCATTTCGTTGACGCGGTTGTCGACATATGCCGCAGATGCCACCTGTTCGTTTGGTGTGGCACCAAAAGACGGCATAGATAATATAAAGCATTGAGCCGTAAAAACTATCGGCAGCAATCGATGCTTCATGAAAAATTTCCCCCTTATCATAAAATCCAAATTGCGAATATAATTTTTACGTTTGATTATATCACAACCACTGCATGGAATCAATGCCTTAACAGTTAATTGTTGCGGGGTAAAGGCGGCACTTATTGATTTTTGGAAAAATAAAAATCCCCCAATCGGGGGATTTTTTAATTTGCAGCAGTTGCCGCCAATCTTTTGCGACCGCACGCGCGACGACGGTTCAAAACCTCGCGTCCGCCCTTGGTTGACATTCTTTCACGGAACCCGTGCGTACGCACGCGGCGCGTTTTAGAAGGTTGATAAGTACGTTTTGTTGCCATAACTAAATCCTTTTGTGCGCATATTTAAGCATACGTTTTATAAAAAAGCAACCTTTTTATTTGGATTTTATCAGTCCAAGCTTTTTTAATGCCTCCAGCATCAGGTAGTAGACAAAAATCGCTATAAAAAATCTGTATGCCGGTAAAAATATGTTCATTGTGCTGTTTGCCTTTATTTTTGACGGCCGCGGCATTTTGCGATTATTTTTTCAACCGCCTCTGTAATGGCCAGCATGCATAACATGTTCATCTGCATTCCATACAGCTGGGTACGCTGCAGACCGTTTGTTTTCGGGTCAGATATTGTTTCTTCCACGTTTTTCAGGTTATCCTGAATTGCCGACTTTATAACACTCATGTTTTTATACCTTGGTTTAAACAAAATAATAATACCACAAATCGTGGTTTTGTCAATCTAAAATTTGGGGTTTATTTCTTGACCAAAAGCCGAAATATTTGCTATATTTTGCATGTTAAAAATAGGGAAAGGTTAAGTATGTCCGAAATCAACAATGTTAATGAAACAAACGAAATAAAAATTCCGCAGTCTTCCCTGGAACACGAAATGCGGACCAGCTTTTTGGATTACGCGATGTCGGTTATCGTTGACCGTGCGCTGCCCGATGTGCGCGACGGGTGCAAGCCCGTGCATCGCCGCATTCTCTACGTCATGAACGACGTGGCGCCCGCAACCAAGGCGACCGTTAAATCCGCGCGTATCGTCGGTGATGTTATGGGTAAGTATCATCCGCACGGCGACAGTTCTATATACGAGGCGATGGCCCGTATGGCCCAGGATTTTTCCATGGGCGAAATGCTGGTTCAGGGGCAGGGAAACTTCGGTTCACGCGACGGCGACAAACCCGCCGCCATGCGTTATACAGAGGCGCGGTTGTCCAAACTGGGGGCGTCGTTGATGGACGATATGGAAAAGGACACCGTTGACTGGATGCCGAATTTCGACGGCACGCTGTCCGAACCTGTGGTTTTGCCGACCAAGTTCCCGAATTTCCTGGTCAACGGCGGCAGCGGTATTGCCGTCGGTATGGCGACAAACGTCCCGACCTATAACCTGGGCGAGGTTTGCAACGGCATCCTGGCCGTGCTGGACAACGCGCAGATAACCGACGACGAATTGTTTACGATTATCCCGGGGCCGGATTTCCCGACGGGGGCGGTCATAATGGGGCGCGCCGGCGCATACAAGGCGCACACCACAGGCCGCGGTTCGATTATTGTTCGCGCCAAGACCCATATCGAGGAATTTCGCGACCATCAGGCGATTATCGTTGATGAAATACCGTATCAGGTGAACAAGGCGCAGATGATTATCAAAATCGCCGAACTGATAAAGGACAAGCGCATCGAAGGAATATCCGAAATCCGAGACGAGTCGTCAAAGGAAGGATTGCGCATCGTTATTGAACTAAAGCGCGACGCAATTGCGGACGTGGTATTGAACCATTTGTTCCAATACACGGAAATGCAGACGAATTTCCCGGTTAATATGATGGCGCTGAACCGTGGCCGGCCGATGCTGTTTAATATCCGCGGTGTTTTGGACGCGTTCGTTGAATTCCGGACAGAGGTTATTCGCCGTCGCACGATATTCGACCTGAACAAGGCGCGCAACCGTGCGCATACTTTGCTGGGGCTGTCGGTGGCGGTCGGCAACCTGGACGAGGTTATAGAACTGATAAAATCCAGTGAAAATCCAGAGGCGGCACGCAACGCGTTGGTTGCGCGCACATGGGCCGCGTCTGACATTGAATATTATATTCAGCTGATTGACGACCCGAATACCGAATACAAGGACGGAATGTTCCGCATGTCCGAAGACCAGGCGCGCGCGATTCTGGAACTGCAGCTGCACCGTTTGACCGGGCTGGAACGCGACAAGATTCACGACGACCTGACCGGGTTGGGTGCGCAGATTAAGGATTTGTTGGAAATTCTGGGCAGTCATGAACGCATTGTCCAAATCATCCGCGACGAAACCACGGCTGTGCGCGACAACTGGGCCCAGCCGCGCCGCACGGACATATCCGATGCCGAAATCGATATTGATATCGAAGATTTAATCGCCCGCGAGGACATGGTTATAACCGTGTCGAACACCGGGTATATCAAGCGCGTGGCGCTGGATACTTACCGTGCGCAAAAACGCGGCGGCAAGGGACGCAATGCCATGGCGACCAAGGACGACGATTATGTGGTTCAGGTGTTTGTCGCAAACACGCATACACCGCTGCTGTTCTTCAGTTCCAAGGGAATATGCTATAAACTCAAGACCTATAAGCTGCCAGAGGCGGCCGCCGCGGCCAAGGGGCGCCCGTTGGTCAATCTGTTGCCGTTGGAAAACGGCGAGACAATAACCGCGATTCTGCCCGTCGCCGACGAGGACGTGCAACGCGCGCGCGAATCCGGCAAGGAACATTTCCTGATGTTCGCAACCGCGTCCGGAACAGTTCGCCGCAACCGCATGTCCGATTTTGATTCAATCCGTGCCAACGGTAAAATCGCGATGAAACTGGACGAGGGCGACAGCCTGATTTCAGTTCTGCCGTGTACCGAAGACCAGGATGTATTTCTGGCGACGTACCGCGGCCGCTGCATCAGATTCCCCGTTCCGGAAATCCGCGTGTTCGCAGGCCGCAATTCGACCGGCGTGCGCGGAATGACACTGGGGGCCGACGACCGCATCATCGGCATGGCCATGCTGAACCACGGCGAGGCTGATTCCGCCGTCCGCGCCGCATATATACGTCAGTCGCGTGCCGCACGCCGCGCCGCCACCGGAATAGAGGAAGATGCCGGCGACGCCGATGAAGAGACGACAAACATGATTCTGGACGACGCCAAGATGGCCGAAATGGCCGCGGCCGAAGAATTTATCCTGACCATTTCGGAAAACGGATTCGGCAAGCGCACCAGTTCCTATGAATATCGAATCACGCATCGCGGCGGCGGCGGGTTTGCGAATATAAAACTGGGTGGCAAGAACACGGCTGTCGCCGGTTCGTTCCCGGTATCCGACGACCATGACATAATAATGGTAACTGACGGCGGGAAGATAATTCGCACGCCGGTGTCCGATGTTCGCATCGCGGGCCGCGCGACGGCGGGTGTGACGCTGTTCCGCACGGCGGAAAACGAAAAGGTTGTCTCTGCCATTTCGATTGAAAAAGACGACAGCGCCGAAGAAGAAGCCGTCATCGACACTGATGCCGGTACGGACGCGCAACAATAAACGGGGGCCGGCATGGATAACGAATACTTTGCATCCATTAACGAGGTTTCAAAACGTCTGTCCGTGCCGGCGCATACCCTGCGCTATTGGGAAAAGCAGTTTCCCGTCGTGATAAAGCCGACAACAGGCGCGGGTGGCCGCCGTTATTATCGTGCGGAAACCGTGTCGCGACTGGCCGTCATCAAGGACTTGCTGTATACGCGCGGAATGACAATCGCGGGCGTCAAGAAATTGCTGCGCGACGGCACATTGCCAAAATCCGTTGATGAAATTCAGGCGCCGGCCGACACGCCTGTGGCGGCGCAGTGTGATGCGGCGCCGGCGCGGGCGGAAATAGAATTGGCGCTTTCGATGCTGCGCAAGGCGCGCGAAATATTGTCGGTATCATAACCGCGCGGTGGATGCATAATGGAAAGCTCAAAAATCAGGCGTTTTTTTACGAATATTATTTGTGCGCTGGTTTATAACAAGCATCGGCGCAAAACGCTGCGTGCGGTATTGAATTCGCCGACAATACGGCATATAAAGTTTATTAAAAAAGATTTGAAGCAGCCGCTGCGCCGGGTCAAGATGTTCGTCGGTCAGCAGACGCGCAATCTGATTATAGGCGTTAACGACGAATATATATACAAGTTTCCGCTGCGCCGGGACAATTCGCGCGAACTTGCGCTGCGTGAAAAGCGTGTTGTCGATGTGTTTCATGCCGTCTCGCCAATACCGATACCGGGGGTGGAGCTGCTGGACTATGACGGACACATTGTTCGCAAGTATGAATTTATTCGCGGATGCACGCTGCGTCAGTTGTCGACCGAAGATGTGTTGGCCAATATTGATACGCTGGCGCGTCAGATTGCGGTTTTTATCCATGAAATCGCGCGTCGGGATCCGGCCCAATTGCGCGATTTGAAACCGGCCGACGCGGGTGCGCCCGGATTTATGTACGGATGGTTCCAGGGTGATATATGCGACAATTTTTTGGTGAATCCAGAAACAATGGAAATCACCACCTTTATAGATTGGGAAGACAATATGTACGGCGATTTTTCATACGTCTTTTCCGCCGAACAGCGCACGCCCCGCCGCGAACTGATGAACGTCGTGCACCGTGAATACAAGCGTCTGTATTACGGGGATAAAAATTGATTAGTGGGTAGTTTGGCGTAAAAAAAATGCCCTTTGGGGCAATTTTTTTATCTTGGCACTCCCAACGGGACTCGAACCCGTGTCGTCAGAATGAGAATCTGATGTCCTAACCGCTAGACGATGGGAGCGGACGTACCCTATAATAACATTGTTTTGATTTTTGTCATCAAATTTTTTTTAAAATCGTCATATTGCATTTTTGCTGATTTGTGGTTATGTTTACAGGAATAACTATGAAATTATGCATATCCGGAATTTAAACAAATGGAAAACAAGATAAAAAATGCGGTTCTAAAGGCATCCTTGGCGTCGATGACACTGATGGCGACCGCATGCAGCCAAAGAATTTATATCCAGGTCTGGGAAGAGGAACCAGTCCATAAATTTGTGGCCTATATGGGGCCGGTATGGCTGCACTATAACTATGCCGCGCGCCATATGCGTGATACGTCTCATTGTCCTGTTGCGGACGCGTCGCTGATAGGAATGCTGGCGCATGACACGGTGCGGCTGAACGCGTTGTACAATGAATTGGTTGCGAAAAATAAAAAATTGGAACAGCGCATGCGCAAAAAAGACGCCGGCATGCGTGCGGATACGACCGCGGTTGCGTCGCGTGCTGTTTTAAGTCCGGACTTTGTTTACGAAATTAATATGGATGAAGGAACATTTGCATCGTCTTTGGATGCGGCCGCATACCAGGTTTTGGGCAGCAATGATGCGCCTGTTTTGTCCCGGAGATATTACAGCCGTGTTCTGGGGCGTCGCTGTCATGGGCGGCATGTATTGGATTTGATATACAGCGTGCAAATCCGCCGCGCGGAAATAAAGGAAACAATACGTCGCAATCGCCAGCGGGAGCTTTAGTACCCATTTGCGCCTGCGGGGCATTCGTATGGCGTTCGCCGCGCTCATGCGCCAAACGCCAACTCATAGTCGAACCGGCGACATTTGTCGCGATTGCGAACCCGTGGCCCAATACCAATATTAAACCGCCCAGATTGGCGGTTTTGTTTATCTTGGTTGTGGTCTGTCAGCGTGATGCGAACAGTTTAATCTTTTTGCCAATTAAATAGTTTATAAAATATGTTTTTTGATTTCTGTTGTTCAATTAAGTTTGCAATATCAACACGATGATACGCTCCATTTTCAATTGCTTGATGCATTTCAGATTGGACAGCTTGATTGTTATTAGTTTGTTTGTCGGGTTTGTTTTTTAATGGTTCGTTTAATACATAAATTTCATATCCTAATTTTTCTATTTCTTCAACAGTATTGCATATTTGGTGTTCTGAGATTTTTATTGGTGCAGGCGAATAATATTCTGTGCCTTTGTCGTGAATAAATTTTGTGTCGGGCGCTTCGTATACTGTATACAAATTGAACTCTGGTTTTATATTATCAGACAATTTTTCAAAAAAAATTCTTTTTGTCCCTTTTTTTACATCTTGTTGTGTTTGGCCACCACCAGTTAAACATTTCCAAATCGCAAAAAACTTAGCGTGCTTTATGTCGGATGTGACAAATGCTCCGACTACACGTTCGTTTTGAATGCTATTAAATTGTTCTCTGGGTTGTAAAAAATCGCCTTTGATTTTTGTTGCGGAACCATGATAAAATTTATGTAGTTCTATCTGTTTGATCCCTTGGTAAAAACTATCTTTTGTCATAAGCGCTACTCTGTTATTTTTACAATAAAATCAAATATCCAATAAATTATACCATATATATAGTTTCTGCTAAATAAAAATCAATGCATCATGCTGGCCGACCACAACCACGCAGCTCGAAAGTGTAAATAAATAAAAACACCCCGCGGGGTGTTTTTGGTTGTGCGTGATAAACAATCTTTGAACTAATTATTATAATGATTTGATAAAAATGGCACCGGAAATCGAGCAAGTTATAGATATATTAAAAACATAGGACAACAGCTAACCTATGTTATTTATTATAGATTGTATTTAGATGTTGTGATATAATTCATCATCATGAAATCCGGTTATTTGTTCTTGTTTATGGTTGCGGTGTTGACGCTTAATACATCAGCGCATGCAGATGATGCGGACAGAATTTTACAACTTACACAACTTTATAATGCAACAAGCGCTGTTTGTAGTGGTATATCCGATGAATTGCAACATTTGAAAAATATGACGACGGCAGGCACGGTTGTGTCCGGTGTTGGTGCCGTTGCGGCTGGTGGTGCATTATATGCAGGATTATCCAAGGCTCAGATAGATAAAGAAATAGAACGCTTGGAAAAGCAGATTTGTGATGCCGGCGGGTGTAATCCCGATACGGTGGCGCAAATGAGCCCGGATACTTTCTTTAACAGTGTTATACTGCCGATGTCTGAAATTGCCGAATTGCAACAGCAATTGGTGGATGCGGAAAAACGTTCAAAAAGAATGGGAAATTGGCGTACGGGCCTGATGGCGGGTGCAACGGCAACAAATATTACGTCTGCGATTGTGTCGGGTGTCAATCATAATCAGTCTGATTTAATACAGCAGATAACTGCATGTAATAACGCGGTTGCATCGGTCAAAAATGCGGATGTAGGCGGGCTGAATCCTATGGAAAATCCAATTGTTCGGAAACTTGATAATATAAAAACATGGTGTGGAAACATTGACGCCACAGAAATAGAAAAATTTGAAAAACAGCAAACTGTTGTCATGGGAACAAGTATTGCGGGGGGCGTTACCGGTGCAACCGGCACAGTAAACAGTGCCGTGGCAAATTCATCGGGCATTCGTAATGATAATTCAGAATCTGGCAAAAAGAAGGAAAAGAACCTGAATACAACCGCGAATGTGATGGCGGGTGCGACAACTGTGCTGAGTGGTGTTTCAACCGGATTTAATATTGCGAGTTTGACCAAGATAAACAAGATTATTAAAGAAACCCACCGTTGCGAAGAAGCGTTTTGAGCTCGTATGCAATCTGAATATAAAAATCGCACCATTAGATGCGACTTTGTATTAGTAGAATATTCTGCCGATATCTATCTTCCGTTATTCAACTTTTTCTGCATTACTTCAATTTCCTTATTAACCAAACGTTTTGATCTTAATGCCTCAAAGCGTTCTTCGGGATTGGTTTCATCAGAATCAATTTTCTGTTGCAGATTATTCAATACTTCTTTTCCATCGTGAATAAATTGCAGTTTTTGCTCATGTGTCATTTCATCCGCAACATGTTCCAAGTGTTTAATATATTCCTTGTTTTCTGTAGGATCTGTGGAGTCGTCTTTGGTGGTGCGTGAAATTGACACGCTACCCAGTGCCAAACTGCCCGCGATTGCAATTATCGTACCAGCGCGTTTCAAGTTTTTTATCTTATCTGTTTTTTGTTTCATTGTGCGCTCCTTAAATTTTGTTAAAATGCGATAGGAATTGTTGATGGGTATTTTGTTGTGGTAATTGAGGCTGCATGATTTTCCCCGCCTACGATACGATGCCCTCTGGTATAAATTCCCATCAGTTCGCCATTATTATCAAATATGCCACCCCCAGAATTACCGCTCCATGCTTGACAGCCTATTTGTGTGCCGACACTGTGGTATTTACAATTTGAAACTTTCAAGCTATGGTTGGCGAATAAATCGTTCTGGTAGTCATGATCTAAGTTTTGCATAAATTTTGTACCCCACTTCGTGCTTATCTTTACACCAGAATCCTTGGCAGACATACCTTGTTGTTTCATAAAATTAATATATTTGCTTTTGAATATTTTTATTTCTTTGTCGGACATAATCTTTAATGTGCCATATCCAACAACACGTGCATCCAGTTGTCTGAGTCCCAGGAACCCCCATTTGTCGCTTATTGTTGTATATGGTATTTTGCTGCCTGGAATGTCAGTTTGCTCATCTATAGTATATAATGCATAGTCGCCTGCAGCTTTTTCGTCTGACAGAATCTTGTATTGACCAGCACGTGCAAATTTAATTTTATAACTGTCGCCATTTTGTAATACTATATCCAGATAAGTGTCGGGTTTGCCGTCTTTGTTGCGGTCGGTGCAATGTTTGGCAGTATAAACATATATGGTTTCTTTTTCTTGTGTGGTTGCTTTATCGCCGTTATATCCGTAGTATCCCTTCACGATTGTGCCCGTACAGTATGCTTTTAAATCACCATTAACTAAGCCGACTGTTGCATTAAATGGCTTTTGTTTTTTTTGTGCACTGGTAACATAGCAACGTTTATCGACTGTGAACTCTTTCGGCTTTGTGCAGGCATCATCAGCCGCAATCGCTGGCGCTGTTATTAAACATGATAAAAATACAAATATCTTACGCATTTCATGTGCATTTTATCATAAAAAAGTTCGAAAGTTCAAAAAAATTGCTATTTTCCGAAATCAAACACTGGAAAACCAAAGAAAAAGTCGCCTGTGTGCTGACTTTGTTTATCCTGGTTGGGGCGCACACAGGGGTGTGGGGATGGCCCCACTAGCGTTTTGGAACAAAACGCGTACAAAACGTTAATAACGTTTTGCTGTAATCGTGTGAAACGGACGATTACAATCCGCGCGATACATCATTTCAAAATAAATGCCCCGTCTGGGGCATTTGTTTTGAAACTGGTTGGGGCGCACGGATTCGAACCATGATAAAGAGAACCAAAATCTCTTGTCCTACCATTAGACGACACCCCAAAGGCATCACAGATTATAAAGAACTTTACGGCTTTTGCAATAACAAAAAATGCTTTTTTCAATATTCAGGCAAAGATTTTTGAAATTTTTTTAATTTTGTGCTTGCAATTAATTTGTTAAAAAATATAATAATTCAGGTTTTTAATTATTAAAGGCCGAACGATGTTATTATAAAGGATAAAATATGGCCCGCAAGGAATTTATTCGTTTGTTTGAATCAAATATCTTGATTTTAGACAGACTGGCTGACCGGTTAAAGCGCGCACCGCATATCCGTACCGGATATCCGCGCAACCAACTGATGGTTTTGGTGCGGCTGAGCATTGGGGGGCGTGCCCGTCTAAAAGATATCGCACGCCGCGAAATGGTTCCGGCGCCGAATTTGTGCGCCACGTTCCGCAAACTGGAACAGGACGGAATGGTCGCGCGTACCGTTGACGAACACGACCGTCGCAATACATGGTATTCCTGCACGCCCGCAGGCGAGGAAATAGCCCGCCAGGCGATGGAGGTGTTCCGTGAAGACATTGCGCACATGTTCGAAAACATCAGCCGCGAGGATGAAGAGGTTCTGACCGGCGCGCTGAAGACAATGAACAATGTTTTAACAAAGATGGAGTTGAATAATGATTAAAATCAGACCGGCGATTGTCATAGGGGCCGGTGTTGCGTGTTTGTGCGGCAACGCGATGTGTATGGATTTGTCGCTGAACGGCGCGGTTGAAAAAATCATGCATGAATCCCAGGACTTGAAAAAGGCCGAGGCCAACGTGCAAAAAGCCCAGGCCCAGTTGGATGCGGCGAATGCAAACCGCTGGTTCAATATCAAGGGTACGGCGTCGTATATGAACATGGTCAACGTAGAAGATCCGTCCAAGTCCAAGGGCATAGAGCTGCCGCCTGCGTTCGGGGGACTGATTTCGGAATCGTTGAAGAACCAGTCTGTGTATATTGAAATACCGGACAACATATTTATGGCCGGCGTCAGCGTGTCCCAGCCAATTTACACATTTGGCAAGATAGGCAATGCGGTCAAAAGCGTAAAGTCCGCAATAAAGATGTCCGAGGCCAGCCGCGAGCTGACCCGCCGCGAGGTTAAATACAGCGCGGTCGACCTGTATTGGACGGCCAAAATGACCGATGATATAGTAAAGATTGCACGTTCCGACCTGCAGGCGGCGAAAAGCGCACGTCGCAACCTGGGGGCGGCCGGCCGCGCGTCGCGCAGCAATCTGGTGAAAATCGAATCCGATATCGCCAGCAAGGAAATAAATTTGTCCGATGCGGAATTCAACCGCGACACGGCGTACCGCATGCTGAAGATTTTGGCGGGCATCGACATGGACGAGGAAATCGTTCTGACCGATAATTTCCCCACCAAGTTTTCGGCGTTGGATGCGGGAAAACTGAAGAACAATCCGGAATGGGAAATCCTGGCCCAGCAGGTCAGCATGTACGAATCCAAAGCGAAGTCGTCGCGTGCGGAATATCTGCCGACACTGGCGGCGACCGCGTCTTACAATTATTATGCGATGGGTTCCGAATTCGACGGAATGTTTGATAAAAAGGGTTCGCAGTCCGCGTCGTGGGGACTGGCGTTGCAGATGCCGATTTTCAGCGGCGGTCTGCACCGTGCGAACGCCACGGTTTCCGCCATGGACGCCGAGGCCGCACGCCAGGATTTGGACAAGTCCAAAAAGCTGAAGACAGAAGAATACAACACGGCGATAAAGAAGTACAATCATTTGCGCGGCAATCTGGCGACGCTGGAGAATGCGCGAAATCTGGCGGCCAAGGCGTACCAGTTCTCTCAGGAACGTTTTGCCGCGGGCCAGACGTCGGCCATCGAACTGGCCGAGGTTTCGGCAGGCCTGTATCAATTGGACATGGCGCTGTTGAACGCCAAGTACAATATTTTGATGTCGGCTGAATCTGTAAAAAAGTTGGGTGAGTAAAATGGAAGGTTTAAAGGAAAAAATGGAAAATCTGAAGGTGTGGGCGAAAAGACCGCGCACCAAAAAAAGAATGTATGCGGCGCTGGTTGTGCTGGTTGCGTGCTGGGTCGCGTTTCGTTTCGCGGTTGTTGGCGCCCAGAACCGTCTGGTTGTCTATAACCCGGCGCGCGCGGCGCTGACCGACGGCACCGTTGTAGAGGTTATGACCGTATCCCGCCACCAGGGTGTGTTGCGCGAACCGATTACGATAAGGAATAACCGCGCATATATTTCCGGTGCGCGCGTCGCGCTGATACGTCCCGGACAGAAAATCGGCGACGGCGTCGTTGTTTCGGTGGCGGACGGAATAAATCTGGACACCGGTATGCATGCGGTTCGCACGCGCGGTGTGGCGGACGGGCTGCAGTACGCAGAATTTCGTGCCGACGGATATTTCGTTCCCGTCTATGCGGTAAAAAACGGTGTGGTGTTCGTCGCACAGGATAATGTTGCGGTTGCGCGTCCCGTGTCGGTTGCGCGCACAGATGCCGATACCGCGTATATCACGTCCGGTCTGGCCGACGGGGACATGGTTATATTGTCCCAGATTGCCGACGGCGACAAGATTCAGATTAAAAAATAATTTCATCACAAGAGGGTAAGCAATGTTGAAATTTTTTGTTCGCAGACCAATCACGACCCTGATGTTCGTGTTGTTCTGGGTTGTGCTGGGGCTGGTTTCGTTCCCCAAAATGAATATAGAACGCACGCCGTCGCTGGATTTCCCGATGGTTACGGCAACGTTCGTGTACCCGGGCGCCGAACCCGCCGAAATCGAATCCCAGGTAATCAAAAAGGCCGAAGACGCGATTGCGGAGGTTGCCGGCCTGAAAAAGCTGACGTCGCGCGCGTTTGAAAACGGCGGATATGTAATGGCTGAATTTAATCTGGGCGTAAACGTCAACGACAAGGCGGCCGAGGTCAAGACAAAGATAGACGCGTTGGCGTCCGATTTTCCGGATGCAATGAAGCAGCCTGTTGTTGAAAAGCTGAACCCACTGCAGGAATCCGTCGTTGACATCGTTCTACGCGGTGCGGACGCCCGTGATTTGGAAGAATATGTGGACAATGTCCTGTCGAACAAAATCACAGCCATTTCCGGTGTCGCCAGCGTCGATGTTTTCGGTGGCCGCGAGCGTGCGGTGCGTATCGAAATGGATCCGGATTTGATGGCCGCGCGCGGTGTTACGATTGTTGATATTGTTTCCGCGCTGGGAAATAAGAACCTGAACGTGCCGGGCGGTAAAATCGAAACGTCCGCATCGTCGTCGAACGTTCGCTTTATTGGTGAATTCCAGTCGATTGATGAAATTGAAAACCTGCAGGTCATCACAGCCGAAGGACAGAAGTTCAAATTGGCCGACGTTGCCGCGGTGTCTGATGCCGCGCGCGATATCGAAACCGGTGCGCGCTATAACGGCGCGGATGTCGTGATTGCATCCGTTGTCAAGGCCGACGATGGCAACGCAATCAAGATTTCGACCGCGCTGAACCAGCGCCTGCCGCAGCTGAGCGCGGATTTGCAGTCCCGTTTTCCCAACGCGGAAATGATGATTGTGTCTGATTCATCCACATCGATTGCGGATGAAACGTACAGCACAATTTGGGGTATCGTGCTTGGTATCATCTTCACCGTTCTGGTGTTGCTGGTGTTCACAGGAAACTGGCGTTCGACAATTATCGCGGGCGCGGTTATTCCGGCATCACTGGTCGCGGGATTCTTCTTTATGGACGGGGCCGGATTTACAATCAATGCGATGACATTGCTGGCGTATTCGTCGGCGCTGGGTACGCTGGTGTCGAATGCAATTATTCTGATTGAATCCGCGTTGCAGGAAATGCACAAGGGCAAGAATCCTGAAAACGCGGCCATCGACGGAACGAAAAAGGTTGCGGTTTCCGTTCTGGCCGGTGTCGGAACAAACGTCGTGGTGTTTTTGCCGCTGGCGTTTATGGGCGGAATCGCGGGCCAGTTCATGGCGCAGTTCGGTATGACCGTCGTGTATCTGACGCTGTTGTCGCTGATGTTCTCGTTCACGCTGGCGCCTATGATGATTGCAAAGTTCCTGCGTCTGACCGCACCCAAGGACCAAAAGTCGCCCGTGGCGGCAGACGCCCCGGTGCCTGTTGAAAAGACGCCGCTGCGCCAGTGGTTTGATTATCAGTTCCGTCATCCCGGCCGCGTGGTTCTGGGGGCGGTGGTGATATTGTTTGCATCGTCGATGCTGATGCGGTTTGTCGGAAACGAATTTTCGCCGGCGACCGACACGAACGAAATAAACATCACGGCGCGTGCGCCCATGGGTGCGACATATGAAAAGTCCGCACAGATTGTCCGCCAGATTGAAGAAAAGCTGCAGGCGTTTCCTGATGTGGTCGCGACCACTGCGAAAATCGGGGACCAGGGTCTGCAGAACATTTCCATGAAGGTTGATTTGCGCGAACTGGGTGAACGCAAGGTTTCCGATAAGAAACTGGTGCGCGAAATGCTGCCGGTGCTGTCGGAAATTCCGGACGCTGAAATCCAGATTGTCGCGGGCGCCGGCATGTCGTCCAGTTCCACATCCGACATGGTGTTGAATGTATACGGCGAAGACGATGCCACGCGCAACGCATATGCGGTCAAAATCGTAGAGATGATAAACCGTATCCCAGAGGTGTCGACCGCCGTCCTGGCGCAGCAGACCCCGAACAATGAAATTCGTTTCATCCCCGATGAAAACAGAATGAATTCATGGGGCGTTTCGAATGCGTATGCGGGTACCGCGCTGCGTGCCGCACTGTATGGAAACGACGATTACAAGTACAAGGAACGCGGCGAAGAATATCCGATTATATTGGAATTCGCCCGACCGTTTAAGAATTCCGAACTGTTTGACAACGTGTACGTGAATTCGCAAAAGGGCATGGTTGCGTTGTCCCAGCTGGGGGCGGTGCAGTCTGTGCCGGCCACGCCGGAAATCCGTCGTCTGGACAAAAGCCGTATCACCGAAATCGACATAAACATCGGTAAATCCACAATGGGCCCGGTCCAGCAGAAGATTCAGGCCGCGCTGGATGAAATGGAATGGCAGGCCGGATACAGCGCCCAGTTCGGTGGCATGTCGGAAACGCAAAGCGAAACCACCGGCGAAATCGGCCAGGCGTTCCTGTTGGCGACGATACTGACATTTATGTTGCTGGCGGCGATTCTGAATTCGCTGGTTCATCCCTTTACAATCGCGACATCGATTATAACCAGCTTTGCGGGTGTGTTTATAATGCTGTTCCTGTCAGGGGCGTCGATGAACGTGGGTGCGATGTTGGCGTTCGTCATGCTGGTCGGATTGGTGGTTAACAACAATATTCTGGTGCTGGAACCGACCATCAAGCGCATATCCGAAGGTGCGGTCGCGCGTGTCGCGTTGTGGACCGAACTGACCGAGAAAAAGAACATGGTTCTGATGACATCCATTGCGGTTATCACAGGAATGCTGCCGCAGCTGTGGTCGACCGACGGGATGAAGGTCGCGATGTCCGCGGTTATGATTGGCGGCATGGCGGCGTCCCTGGTATGGACGTTCACGCTGACGCCCGCGCTGTTCTTCCTGCTAGAAGGTATGCGCCAGCGCGTCAAGGCCGCGCGTCGCGCACGCAAAATGGCACGCAAAAAGAAAAAATAAAAACGGGGGAAACCCCGTTTTTTTGTTCCGCAATATAAAATTTGCGGTGCGTGCAAAAGGTTGTTATAATACGCGCCGTACAAATAAAGGAATATTATACATGTTAAAGAAAGTTGATGTCGTCGTGTTTGATTTTGACGGCACTTTGTCCGCCGGGGACTGCAACGTCGGATTTGTAAAGTACTGTTTCCGCCACCGTGCGCGGCCGTGGTTGTATCTGCCGCTGATGGCGGTGTGCGGGGTTGCGCACCGGCTGCGTCCGGGGGGATTGTGGTGGCGTGAAAACATGCGTCGCTTTATGACGCCAGAGATGGTGGAAAAATTGTCGCCTGCATTTATAAAACAGCACAAGCGTGAACGCTTTGGATGGTCGCGCGACCAGGTCGAGGCGGAAAAAGCCGCCGGCCGCAAGGTGGTTTTGATTTCTGCGGGGCCGGACTATCTGATTCCGCAACTGGTTCGCGATATCAAGTTTGACGCGGTTATCTGTTCACAAATGAACCGGCGCCATCCCGCGAAATACAAGTTTTTGTGCTGGGGCGCGAACAAGGTTTTAGCACTGGACGAATGGGCCAAGAAAAACAAGTTCATCCCGCGCGTCGTGCGCAGCTATTCCGACAGCCGTGCCGACATGCCGATGATGGAAATCGCGGCCGAAGAGGTTTGGATAAACCCCAAGACGGGATTAAGAAAACACGCCTAGTGATTTTTTAAACCGCCGTGTTATATTTGATGCATGGCAACACCGTTGATAGATACTTTGTTTGATTTGGTCAGCGCGACATCGGGCGCGCTGGTCGGGGCGATTGTGACCGGTCTATTCAGTCGCGGACGCCGTCGTCAATTGTCCGACCAGGTTGTTCTGGGGCGCAAAGAGCTGGCAAAAGTCCAACTGGAAAACGACCGCCTGTTGGAAATGATACGCGAAAAGGAAAGCGTCATCCAAACCAAAGAGAACATGATTCTGGAAATGCAAATGCAGATTATGAGTGCGTCGTCCGCCGCGGATGCGCCCCCGGCGGCGGGAAAGACAAAGGCCGCGCGTTCGATCAAAACTGTAAAAACGGTAAAAAAGACAAAAAAACAGGGGAAATAAAATTCCCCTGTTTTTATTGCGCGGCGCCGCTTGAAATGCCTCTTTTTTGGTATATAATGCGTAAAAAGGTTCAAATATGGATTATATCGGTCTGTTGATAGGTCTGGCGGTTGGCGGTGTGCTGGGGTTTGTGCTGCGTCCGCGCGACCGTTCGGGCGCGCTGAATTTGGCGCGGCTGGAGGCGTTGTTGAAACAACAGCGCCAGGATATTGAAAACCTGCGTATAAAGAACGACCGTTTGGTGGCGGATGCCGCCGCCGCCGCGCGCGAGGTGGAAACCCTGCGCAGTGTGCGTGAAAAAATGCTGAACGATTTCAAGGCGGTTTCCGCCGAATTGATAGAGCGGCAAAAGGAATCCGTCATCGGCACGCAGAAAACTGTCTTGATGCCCGTTCAACAAGAGATGAAGGAACTGAAGGAAGGCTTTGACCGCCGCATTCAGGAAATGCTGAAAAATTCCGTTGAAAACAAAACCAGCATTGACGAACAGATAAAAAACATGCTGGCAAAAAGCGACAGCCTGCAGCAGGAGGCGACAAACCTGGCAAATGCGCTGCGTAATAAAAAGACCCAGGGCTGCTGGGGCGAGGCGTATCTTGAAAACGTGCTGCAGATGCTGGGGTTTGTGGAAAACGTGGACTATACCAAAGAGGAGTTTTTCCACAGTGATGACGGCGACATTCGTCCGGACTTTATTCTGAATTTGCCCAACAACAAACGCATCATCATAGATTCCAAGGTTTCATTGGAAAGCTATATGAACTATGAAAACGCGGACAACGATGCGGACCGCGAACGCTTTGCCGATGAATTCATTCGCGCCACCGAAACTCATATAAACAAACTGGGGGCCAAGGATTATCAGAAAAAGGTCAAGGATTGCGGACTGGACTATGTATTCATGTTCATGCCGCTGGAATCGGCGTATATTCTGGCCATGCGCAGAAAGCCTGAACTGTATGCCGGCGCCCAGATGAAAAATGTGGCGCTGATAACTTCGTCGCTGCTGTTCCCGATACTCAAGACGGTGGAAATGCTGCTGAAATTGGACCGCCAGAACAGGAATATTTCCGAAGTCGTGGAAATGGTGAACAAACTGTACGAGAAATATGTCGGATTTACCGAAAATTTCGCCGCCGTCGGGCGCGCAATCACGGGCGCCCAGCGCGCGTATGACGGCGCCCTGGGCCAGTTGGCCGAAGGCAAGGGAAACATGTCGGTTTGGTTTGAAAAAATCAAACAGAAAAGCGGCATCACAACAAACAAGAAAATATCATTGGAATACAGGGATGAGTAATTTGGAAATGAAACTTTGCGGGGATTTGACCCTGCGCGAAAAATGTGCGCCGGTTGCGGATATAACGCCGCAGCTGCTGGCGGTGCTGGATGAAATGGTGGGGATGATGCGCGAACAGAACGGCGTCGGCCTGGCCGCGCCCCAGGTCGGCATAACCCAGCGTTTTCTGGTCATGATGAATCCGGACACCGACCAGGTGTTTAAAATGCTGAATCCGAAAATTGTATCCAAGAGCGACGAGGTATGCACAATGGAGGAGGGCTGCCTGTCCGTTCTGGGGCCGGATAATCTGCCGGTGTTTTCAAATGTTTCACGTCCCCAAGCGGTGTGCGTTGAATGGACGGATGAAACGGGCGCGTCGTGCGCCGCAGAAATGTCCGGTCTGGCTGCACGCATCGTACAACACGAAGCAGACCATCTGGACGGTGTTTTATTCATAGACCATCTGTCGCCGGTGCGCCGCGAAATGGTCATGCGCAAGGTTCGGAGGCACAAGAAATGAAATTGGTCCTGATGGGGACGAACGATTTTGTCGTCCCGATTTTTGACGCGGTTTTAAATGCGGGGCACGAAGTTATGGCGGTGTTTACGCGCGCGCCCAAGCCCGCCGGCCGCAGACAGGTTTTGACCCCGTCGCCGGTGCATGTCTGGGCGATGTCAAAAAATTTGCCGGTCTATACCAATATCAGCGAATACGATTTCACGCCGGACATGGTTGTCGTGGTGTCTTATGGTGTTATATTGCGCGACAACGTGCTGAATTCCGCGCCGTGCATAAACATACATCCCAGCCGTCTGCCACAATACCGCGGGCCGTCGCCGATACGAACCGCCGTTTACAATGGCGACACCCAGTCCCAGGTCTGTCTGATGCGCATCACAGCCCAGATGGATGCGGGCGACGTCTTTATGCGCGCGCCGTTTGAAATCGGTGAAAACGACACCAACGAAGTGGTTGAAAAGCGCGTGTCTGAAATCGGTGCGAAAATGCTGGTCGAATATCTGAAAAATCCGGGCGCATATCCGCCGGTACCGCAATCCGGGGACGCAACATATACGCGAAAATTCACCGGTGCGGATGAAATAATAGACTGGTCGAAAACACCACGCGAAATACATAATCTGGTTCGCGCGCTGGGGGCGGGGCGGACACGGATAAACGGCACGGACGTCAAGATTCTGGAAACGCGCGTCAATGACGGCGCACTGGAAATTTTGCGAATCCAGCCTGCAGGCAAGAAACCCATGGACTGGAAAAGTTTTGTAAACGGTCTGCGTGGCGCGGACATAAAATACGGGGAATAAAAATTATGAACAACAATAAGAATATCAAAAGATTTTGCGGCCTGTTTGGGGAACATATCGACGTGTCGCACCACAATGATAACGGTAGGTGCCGGTGTATGGACTGCAACGGCCTGAACTGCAAGAGCTGTTCGGAATACGGCAGAAAAATTGCCGAGCTATTAAGAAGCCTTGACAACACGAAATGCGACCTGTGCCGCCGGTACGTACAGAAAGCAAAATAATCATGACACGATACAGGGTGATTTTGGAATACGACGGCACGGGCCTGATAGGCTGGCAGGAAAACCGCCAGGGCCCGTCGGTCCAGTCGATTATGAAGGACGCGATTTGCGAATTCTGTGGCGTGCGTCCGGATGTTGTCGCGGCGGGTCGCACTGATGCGGGGGTCCATGCGCTGGGGATGTGCGCGCATTTTGATTTGCCGGATGCGCGCGATGCGTCGACGGTGATGCGCGCGCTGAATTTTTATCTGGCGGAAAAGCCCGTCGCCGTTTTGAAATGCGATATCGTCGCCGATGATTTCAACGCGCGCTTTGACTGCGTCGCGCGTCATTACAAATATGTTGTGTTGAACCGTCGTGCGCCGGCGGTGCTGGATAAAAACCGCGTTTGGTGGGTGCCGCGCGAACTGGATTTGAATGCGATGAAAAATGCCGCCATGCGTCTTATCGGCGAACATGATTTCACCAGTTTCCGCGCAACCCAGTGCCAGGCGAAAAGCCCGATGAAAACATTGGACGTGTGCCGGATAACGAAATCCGGCGACGCGGTGGTGTTTGAATTTTCCGCGCGTTCATTCCTGCATCACCAGGTGCGCAATATTGTCGGAACACTGGTTGAAATCGGATTGGGCAAGCCGTACGATATTGATGAAATTTTTGCTGCGGCGCGCCGCTCTGCGGCCGGGCCAACCGCGCCGGCGGCCGGCTTGTATTTTGTCAGCTGTGATTATGCCAGCGACGATTAAGCTGCGCGTTTCTGACACGACCCGACGGGTCGATTACAAATCCGCCGCGCAGAATTTTGTCCCCGCATGACGGCGATTGAATATCAAAATATGACACTATGTAATCAATGTCCGGGTCATGGCACAGTTTTTCAATGTTGCGCATCAGCGGCACGAATTTTTGAATGTATACCAAGTGAAAGTTCTGCGTCTTGAAATCGTACACGCCCCGGTCGTGTGCGCGGCGAATATTTTTGGTGCCGGCGGGCAGCCCCAGCATCTGCTTCCATGTGTCGAATGTAAAATAGTGATTTGATGCGCGCGCCTTGTTGAACTCGATTGCATCATCGTTCGCGAACGCGACCAGTTCGTGGTCGCTTGTTGCGAAAAACATCGGACGCGGCGCCAATGCCGTCATCGTGCATCCGGCGGCCATGGCCAGGCTGCATATAATAACGTTGATTTTATATCTGCCGGGCTTGATAAACATCAGTCCAACCAGTCCGGCCGTCATAATGACCAGTGCGATACCTGGAATATGCGGTGTTATTATTTCAGCCATCGGCAGCGCCGATATTTGCCGCGCGCCCAGCAGTGCAAAATCATAAATCCAATGCGCCAATTCCAGCGGGGCATGAATTCCGATCGCGGCCGCAAACGTCCCCACCATAACCAGCGGCATTATCAACAGGGAAAATATAGGCAGCAGCGTCAGATTGCCAATCAGCCCGTATGTCGGTATGGTGTGAAAGTGCGCGGCGACGAACGGCGTTGTGAATATTGTCGCCACCAGCGATGTCATCACCGCTGTGAAAATAATTTTTGATATTCTGCCACGCGGCATTTTAGGACGCACAACGCCCCAAAACCAAATCAGACCGAAAATCGCGGCGAAAGACAACTGGAATCCGGCCTGCATGACATTGTGCGGATTAATCAGAAATATAATGCAGAACGCAATGCATATGTTTCGCATTGAAATCGCGCTGCGCCCCAGGGCCACCGCCGCGAACATCAGGCTTGTCATCAGAAATGCGCGCACCGTCGCGACGCCCACGCCCGAAATCATCAGGTACCCGACCAGTCCGCACCATGCGGCGAACATCGCTGGAATGCGCGCCGGATATGCACGGGTGATGCGTGGAATGCATCTGAATATCATATAGAATATTGCAAACAGCCATCCCGCCACCAGTGTCATGTGAAATCCGCTGATTGACCAGACGTGTCCGATGCCGGCGGTGGTCCAATATTGCCGCTCGTCCTGGGTCAGGATGTTTTTATATCCCAGCACCAGCCCGTCTGTCAGGTGGGAATTGGCCTTTTCATGCAGAAACTTTCGCACGGAATTTATTCCACCGCCGCCGTTGTCGGCCAGTACTGTGTATTCGTCCATGTATCCAGTCGCGGACAGTTTGTTGAAATATGCCCAGCGTGCATAGTCGAACGCGCCGGGTGCATCCGCGGGCGCGGGACGAAACAAGCCGACGTTTGCACGGATTTTGTCGCCGATTTGCGGTGGCGTCGAATCCCCTGGCGCGGAAACACGCACGATTGCACGACCGTCGCCGGCATTTATGTCGGATGCATCGACCTGCAGATAAATTCTGTGTTTGTCGGGTGTGTAATCTATGTTTTCAACCGTTGCGTCCAATGCGGCGTCGCGCATGTTTCGGGTCATCAGCGGCGTGTCGACTGCATTCGTATAGACCATGGCATAGAAAAATCCGAATGCAAACAGTGCGATTGCCCGCGTAATAATTTGTGTTTTTTGCAGCATCATGATAGATGCCGCAATCGCCGCGCCTGCGGCCCACATTGGTATGCCGGGTTCGGCGCCGCATGTGAAATACAGCGCGGCCCCGCCCGCAATTATAAACGGTGCGAACACAAAGGCGTCCCCGATGTTATTTTGCAACCAATTCCGCATGGGAAAAGTATAGGAATTTATTCGCCGAATATAAAGGAATTATTTGCGGATATTTTTATTATCTCGTCAATGTTGTCGTTTTGGGCGCTGCGTTGGCGTATTGTCTTGCCGCATGTTTCGCAGCGGTGGGTTATGATAAATCCGTCGCCGGCCCCGTTGACGGCAATTGGACGCATCATGCCGCCGCATGATGCCGCGCGGTCGCCGGGATTGTTGTCGACATGACGCGACCACAGGCATTGCGGACAATGGTTTGTATACCCGTTTCCACAAACACATGCGCCGCAATGGGCGCATGTAAAATCTTCTACTGTCTTGGTGAATGATTTCATGACAAAAATCACAGCCCCAGCGCGTTGCGGTACATCTGGGTCAGTTCGTCCGCTTCGTCCAGTTCATCCGGATCCAGCTTGCGCAGGCGTATCATCTGGCGGATATATTTCGGGTCGAATCCGGCGGATTTCGCCTCGCTATAGATTTCCTTGATGTCGGCGGCGATTGCGGCTGTATCCTCGTTCAGCTTTTCAATACGTTCGATAATGCTGGTTAACTGCTGGTTGTCAATGGCACCATGATTTGCGTTTTTCATATCGATTTCCCCTTGTGTATTTCAAAATTGTATGATATACCATAAAAGCTAAAAATCAAGAAAAACAACAATCACCATATAAAAGAGAGCAAGGAAATGAAAAGATTTACCAAAATTACATCGTCCATCGGCCCCAAAAGCGGCAGCCGCGAAGTTCTGGAAAAAATGATTTCCGCCGGTGTAAACGTATGCCGTCTGAACTTTAGCCACGACACCGGCGATGTACAGGGACAAAAAATTGACTATATCCGTGAAATTGCGGCCGAAATGGGCCGTCCCGTTGCGGTTCTGGCGGACTTGCAGGGGCCAAAGCACCGTATCGGTAATTTTGAAACCGAAGACAAGTTTCCGATTGTCCCCGGCCAGAAATTCGTTTTCGATTCCGACCCGACACCGGGAAATTCTAACCGCGTGCAGTTGCCCGATATGGATGTTATCAAGTCTTTGAAATCCGGCGACCGCGTTTTGTTAAACGACGGCAAGATTGAAATGAAGGTGGAAAAGGTCAATTCCGACAGCATCGAGGCCGTTGTTGTCCGCGGAACCGAAATATGGTCCCGTCGTGGCTTTAACCTGCCCGACACCGAAGTTGCCACATCCGTTCTGACTGCCAAGGATCGTGCGGATTTGGAATATGTTCTGACCAAGAATCCGGATTTCGTCGCGATTTCATTTGTCCAGAAACCCGAAGATGTTGTCGAAACACGTGAATTCATAACGGCGCGCACATCGCACCCGGTTAAAATCATCGCGAAAATCGAACGCCCCCAGGCGGTTGATAAACTTGATGCCATTATTGATGCGGCCGATGGCATAATGATTGCGCGCGGCGACCTGGCGGTCGAAGTTCCGTTTGAAAAGGTGCCGGCGATTTCCCGTCGCATCATCCGCATGTGCCGTGAAAAGAACAAGCCGGTTATCATGGCCACCCAGATGCTGGGGTCCATGGTCGGCAGCGATTTCCCGACCCGCGCGGAAATTTCCGATATCGCGACCGCCGCATATCTGCATGTTGACGCCACAATGACGTCCGAAGAAACAACAATCAGCGAAAATCCGCCGTTTGTTGTAGAAACCATGGCCAAGATTTTGGAAAATGCGGACATCGATTCTATTGAAAACAGCCAGGACTGGTCCGATGCCGAAGATTTGCCGGAAAACGATTGGGCGTTGTCCATCACCGTCATGGCGGAATTGAACGAAGCGGCGGCTATTGTCGTGTTCGCGGAAACAACCAAGGCCGCGACACTGATTTCGTGCCGTCGTCCGGATGTTCCGGTGTTTGCAATCACGCGCGAAGACGTTGTTGCGAACCAGCTGTGCCTGTCGCGCGGCGTATGCGCCAAGTGCGACAAGGAAATGTTCGAATCCCGCGACGCGATTGCCGCGGCCAAGTGGTTCGGACTGGAATCCGGTGTGTTGGTTATCGTTGACGGCGAAAAAATTTCCCTGCGCAAACTGGGATAATTTGTCGTCGAATGCGACTTATCCGCCCTTGACCACAGGGGCGGATTTTTTGTAGTATTCGTTTGATGAATATTCGAAATGTTTTTTTTGCCGCGCTGGCCGCGGTGGCGATGCCCGCAATTGCGGCGCATGGGGCGCAGTATCGCGCGGCGCTGGTTGCGGATATGGATTCAGGACGCGTTTTGTATTCTGAAAATGCGGGTGATTTGAATTATCCCGCCAGCCTGACGAAAATCATGACGCTGTATCTGACGTTTGATGCGCTGGAACATGGACGCCTGCATTTGGATGATTATCTGATTGTGTCGCAGACGGCGGCGAATGCGTCGCCGGTGAAACTGGGGCTGCCCGCGGGCAGTAAAATCACCGTCGAAGACGCGATTAAGGCGGTCGCCGTACACAGTGCCAACGATGTGGCGCGCGTGTTGGCGGAAAATTTAAAGGGCGGCAAGGA
The DNA here is from genome assembly GCA_947054455.1 of uncultured Alphaproteobacteria bacterium. GTDB lineage: Bacteria > Pseudomonadota > Alphaproteobacteria > Rs-D84 > Rs-D84 > Enterousia. The sequence continues at coordinate 93,519 of CAMRWN010000001.1, read as the reverse complement.
AGGGAATTTTGCAACCTTGATGACGCGCGTTGCATCTGAAATCGGACTGTCGCAGACAAATTTTGAAAACTCGTCCGGATTGCCTGATGACGACCACCTGTCGACGGCGCGTGATATCGCGCTGATGTCTATGGCGGTGTATAAGCATTTTCCGCAGTACTGGAAATATTTCGGGATAAAGTCGTGGACATACAACGGCAAAACATATACAAACGGAAACCGTTTGCTGGGGATGTACGCGGGATGCGACGGGATGAAAACCGGATTCACCAACAAATCAAAATATTCTTTGGTTGCGACCGCGCACCGCGGGAATTCGCGTGTTTTGGCGGTCGTGCTGGGGGCCGAGAACAAGGATGTTCGTGCCAATATTGCGGCACAGATGCTGAACCGCGGATTTAAAATGCTGGGGGAAAAGGCGGCGCCCGTTTCGCGTCAGACATCATCCGCGCCTGTCGCCGCACCGGTATCAAGCACGCCGCCGTGGACATTTTCTGCGGCATATAACGCAGCAACGGGCGCCGCGCCGGTATCGGCCGCCACCGCGCCCGCGTTGAAGGCGGGCCATGCCGGTGTGCAGTTCGGGGCGTTTTCATCGCGCGCAGCCGCGCAAAACCAGGTGCGGAATGTAAAAAACAAACTGGGGGTTTCGCCGGTCGTCGAAGACACCGGAACCGGCATGCACCGCGTGCGTGTAAACAATCTGTCGGATGCGGCGGCCGGAAAATTGAAATCCGCGGCGGCGGCGGCCGGCATCGACAGCTATATATTTCATTAGGCTCTGCATATGAATCCAAAGATTGAAAAGTTAATAAAACAATTTGCAAAATTGCCGCGCGTCGGCAACCGCGCAGCGCAGCGCATAGTTCTGTCGCTGCTGCAGGACAGGGGCGGTCGCGCCGAAAACATGGCCGCGGCCCTGCTGGAAGCGTCAGCTACAATTGCACCGTGCGCAAACTGCGGTGTTTTGACGGATGCGGGCGCGCCGTGCGAATTCTGTCGCGATGCGTCGCGCGCCAACGGCCAGCTGTGTGTTGTGCGCGATTTGTCCGATGTCTGGACGTTGGAAAAATCGTCGGTGTTTCGCGGACGTTATCATATAATAGGCGGATTGTTGTCGGGGGCGTCCGGCACGATGCCCGATGATTTGAATATATCAAACCTGCCGGCGCGCATACATGATGAAAACGTGGCAGAGGTTATTTTCGCACTGCCCAATACGGTCGAAGGCAAGACAACCCAGCACTACGTCATGTCAGTCATCGGGGCCGATGCCGCCGCGTTTTCAGAACTGGCCTCGGGCGTGCCGCTGGGCGGGGATTTGGATTATTTGGATGACGGCACGTTGACATTGGCGTTCGGGGGGCGCAAGGCATTATGACAATTGAACAACTGCCGCCGGTGGCGGAAATGATGCGCGAAGGCGGATTGGAACCCAAGAAGCAATTCGGACAAAATTTTTTGTTTGATTTAAATCTGACGGGCCGCATAGCGCGCAGTGTACCGGATATTGAAAACATCCCCGTGGTAGAGGTTGGACCCGGCCCGGGCGGACTGACGCGCGCCATTTTGACGGCGGGCGCCCCGCGGTTGGTCGCGATAGAAAAGGACAGCGCCACCGCACCGATTTTGACACGCATCGCCGATGCGTCCCAGGGGCGTCTGAGCGTTGTTTATGACGATGCGCTGAATGTGGATTTTTCCGCGCTGGGGATTGATGAATATGCGATATGTGCGAATCTGCCGTACAATGTGGGGACCGAACTGTTGATTGGATGGCTGCAGCAGATGGCATCTGGCGCGCCGATAAAATCCATGACACTGATGTTCCAGCGCGAGGTGGCGCAGCGTATTGTCGCGCGTCCCGCAACGCCGCAGTACGGTCGTCTGGGGGTGCTGACCGCGTTGATTGCCGACGCGCGCATTTTGTTTGATGTGCCAAACACCGCATTTGTTCCGCGTCCCAAGGTTCAGAGTGCGGTTGTGCAAATCATTCCAAATGCGGACAAGATTCGCGCGATTGAAAACCTGGCGCGGATAGAGGCGCTGACCGCCAAATTGTTTGGCCAGCGCCGCAAAATGATACGCGGCATAATGCCGGGCGTTGACTGGGCGCGCGTTGGTCTGACCGGAACCGAACGGGCCGAGCAGTTGTCGCCCGAAACATTTGCACGCATTGCACAAATTTTGATGCCATAGCGGCGGATTTTTGATATAATTTTACCAAGGCGTCGGGGAGAGGGAAAATGCCACTGTCTGTTTTAATATTTTTTGGAATTCTGTTTGTTTTTGTATGCGCGCTGCGCATGGCGAAAATTGGCGCGCTGGTTGCGTTTCTGGTGGCGGGCATTTTGTCGGGGCCGTATGTTCTAAATTTGTTCGAACTGAACCAGACGTGGGAATTTCTGGGCAACATGGGTATAATGTTTCTGTGGTTCAACATCGGGCTGGAGATAAATATAAAGCGTTTGTGGACGATGCGGCGCACCATATTCGGTTTTGGCGCGGCCCAGGTGATGATGGCGGCGGTGATGATGTTCCCGCTGCTGTTCGGACTGACGCACTGGTCTGTGCTGGGGTGCATAATGGTGGCGCTGGTCCTGGCAATGTCCAGCACATCCGAAGACCTGAATCTGCTGACAGAACGGAATCAGCTTAATACCGGTGCCGGCCGCCAGACTTTTTCAATTCTGCTGTTCCAGGATTTGCTGTCGATTCCGCTGCTGGCGATGCTGCCGGTGTTTGCAGGAAAATCTTTTAATCTGGGGGCGACGGCGATTGATATCGCGGTGTTGTCTGTTTTGCTGGTGCTGTCGGTTGTTGTGGTTGGACGTTTTATTTTAAACCCGCTGCTGCGGCGCGTCGCCAATTTAAAATCCCGCGAGGCGTTGCTGCTGGCCGTGATGATTAATATCGTGCTGTGGGCCGTTGTTATGGATTTGATGGGGCTGCCTGCGGGACTGGGGGCATTTTTGGCCGGCATGCTGATGTCTGAAACAATATACCGGCATCAAATCAGCGCAGAGATAAATCCCTATGCGATGTTGTTCATGGCGTTCTTTTTCATATCGCTGGGAATGGGGCTTGATTTGTCGCTGCTGATTGGGCGGTGGTACATTGTGCTGGGCGGATTGGTCGGATTGGTTGCGGTAAAGTTTATGGCGATGTTCATGGTCGCGCGCGTGCGCCATGTGCCTGTTGCAGATGCGGCGTTCATTGCGCTGATATTGGCCCAGGGTGGTGAATTCGGCCTGTTGATACTGCATATGATGAAGGCGGGCGGAATAAATGCGATTCCGGATGCGCATGCGGAAATTTTGAGTGCGGTTATAATCCTGTCGATTATGGCGACGCCCGTTCTGCTGGCGGTGTTCGATTATCTGCGGCGCAGCGGGCGGCTGTTCGCGTCGGCCAATACGCGCGCGTTGAACGACGCCCAGCCCGGCGCGGTGCCCAATGTCATTATATGCGGATTTGGACGGGTCGGTCGGATTGTGGCGCAGATGCTGGATGCGGGCGGCGTGCCGTACGTTGCCATAGACATGGATGTAAACGCCGTCATGCAGGGACGCGAGAACGGATTCAACGTCGTATATGGAAACACGACCAACCGCGATGTTTTATCAAACTTTGGCCTGGCGCCGCGCAAAACGCGCGCGGTGGTTGTTGCGCTTGACAATGCCGAGGTGGCGCGTCGCACCGTATTGACGGTAAAGTCCGTGGCGCCGCGTGTCCGCATATTTGCGCGTGCGCGAAACTTGGCCGAATCAAAAATTTTGCGGCGCCACGGTGTATGCGAGGCGCTGCCTGAAACGATTGAATCTTCGTTCTTCTTGGCGCGGGGCGTGATGTCGCATCTTGGGATTTCCGATGTGCGGATAGGGCGGATGCTGGATGCGATGCGGGCCGATAATTATGCCGCGCTGGACGGCAATACCGATGCGCAGGAATGATTTCCTGATGCGTAAAATATGTCCCCTGCGGGGGACATTTTATTTGCTTTTGCGGGGGCGTACTGCTATATTTCCGACAAACGGGAAAGGAAATATGAAAAAGTTTTTAAAATACGCAGCAATCATAATTGCGATAATATTGCTTGACCAGGTGTCCAAGGATTTTCTGCTGTACCTGATTACAGGGCGCGTTCCGGCATTCGGGGCGGCGTTGACACTGGTGCCGGTTTCTTATCTGATGGCCCAGGTGTGCGATGTGTTCAACGTCGTATTTACCTGGAATTTTGGCGCATCGTTTTCAATGCTCAGCGACATGGGCGAAGCCGCGCCGATAATCATGATAATCGGCACGGGGCTGGTCGTCGGATTCATACTGCATTATATGTGGCGCCGCGCGGCGAAATATGAAATGCTGCCGCTGACGCTGATTGCGGGCGGGGCGATTGGAAACCTGATTGACCGCGTGCGTTTCGGCGCGGTGATAGATTTCCTGGATTTTCATTTGGGCGGATATCACTGGCCTGCGTTCAATGTCGCCGACATCTGTATCTGCACGGGCGTTGCGCTGTATGTTTTGAATTGGATTCTTGCCAGACGTCGCTGCATTAATTCTGTAAAATCAAAAGGTGGTAAATAATCATGGTAAAATTTTTGGATAAAAACTCCGGATTCAATCAATGGAATGCACGTCAGCAATCTGGTGCCGGAAAATCGCGTTTTTCAGGTATGTTGTGGTGGTTCGTGCTGTTTGTGGCGGCATGGTGGCTGGTTGGTACGTTTGTCGCGCCGAAAAAGCATGATGCGTCCAATACGCCCGCGCCTGTCATAGAGGCGGACGTTTCGGCCGTTCCGGTATCCGAATTGGACGGCGAGAAGATAACCGCCCGCGTTCGCGGTCTGCGTATATCCGACATAGATTTAAAGGATTTCAAGCGCGAAGCCGACGGGGATGCGCCGATGCGCCTGTTGCCGGATGAAGATGCGTTCGCGGAAATCGGCATGGTGGCGCGCGGAACTGCGGCGCCGACCGCCGAAACAGTATGGCGTGCGTCCAATGGTGCGCAGACATGGCGCAATTCTGACGGCGTGCTGTTTACGCGCACAGTGTCTGCGGACGGATATGTCATAACCGTCATAGACGAGATAAAAAACAACGCCAAAAAAGATTTCGCGTTCGCGCCGTATGCGCGCATTGTGCGCCCTGCCGACGCGCGTGCATCGGCCGGTGTGTACACTGGGCTGGTCGCATACGCCAACGGCGATGTGGAACATGACGACTGGCGCGATTTGGATAAGAAGCCGCGGGCATACACAACCGGGCAGGGCTTTACGGGATTTGCCGACCAATACTGGGAAACGCTGGTTGCAATAGACAGCCCTGACCAGACAATCCGTGCGCAAAAGCAGGGCGCGCGTTATCAGACGGACGCATCTGCGGCGGCCGTTTCCGTGGCGCCGGGCGCAACAGCACGCATAACCACGCACCTGTATGCCGGACCGCGCGAACGTGATGCGCTGGGGGCGGCGTCAAAACTGATTGCCGGCGCAAATCAGACGATGGATTACGGCTGGTTCTGGTTTTTGGCGCGTCCGATGTTGTGGTTGCTGAACGCGATTAATGCAATCGTGATGAACTATGGCATTGCGATTATCATTCTGACAATTTTGCTGCGCATGCTGCTGTGGCCGCTGACGCGCAAATCATACACATCAATGATAGCGATGCAGAAGATGCAGCCGGAAATGGCGCGCATTCAAAAGCTCTATGCCAACGACAAGACGCGCATGCAGGTTGAAATCATGCGTCTGTACCAGACACACAAGACGTCGCCGATGTCGGGATGTCTGCCGATGCTGATTCAGATTCCGATTTTCTTTGCGTTGTACAAGGCGCTGCTGATTTCCGTGCAGATGCGCAACGCGCATTTCCTGTGGATATCGGATTTGGCGGCAATGGATCCGTATTTCATCATGCCCGTGCTGATGGGACTGACAATGTGGCTGCAGCAGTATTTGCAGTCTGCGTCGAACAAGGGTGCGACCGGCGATGCGCTGGCGCAGACGCAAAAGGCCATGCGATGGATGCCGGTGCTGTTTACGGTTCTGTTTGCGTGGATGCCGGCGGGACTGGTTTTGTACTGGACCGTTTCCAATCTGTTCGGAATCGCGCAGATGTATATCATAAAGCGTCGCATGCAGAAATAACGATGTAAAAATCCGCCCCAAACGGGGCGGATTTATTTTTTCAAATATTTGTACAGTGCATCCGGCGTCTGTATCAGCGGCGCGTGAATTCCGATGGCGCGCTTGCTTAAATCCACACATGTGCGCGCATGCGACGGATTGAAATCGTTCGCGATATCGCACGCCAGATATATGAAGCGCCATCCGTGCGCCCCAAGTATCCGTATGTCGCGCGGCGCCAGCGATATTTGCGCAACATTTCGACGGCGGACGAACTGGTGCATCGTCATTGAACGGACACCGGCGCCGTTGGGAACGATGACCGCGCAGTGCCGGAAATGTCTGCAGAATATGCGGGGCGGTATTTTGGACGTATGACTTGTAAATGCGATTATTATCATGTTATTTTCCGTTGTTTGTGCGCACCGCCCGTATCGGCGGCGCGCGTGCCAGCTATTCTATCCAGCCGCGTTTGACTGCGGCGTTCTGCAGTGTCGCCATTGCGCGGCGCCACAGGTCGGCCGCCCGATTTTCCGCCCATATGTATTGGTGCGGTGCGCGGCGCCTGTCGCCGAACTGCTTCATAACGGCCAGTTGTTCATCCGTCAGTGCGCCGGACAAATACAATTTAGTGATAAGGGTTTCAACGTCCAACAATTCGCACGGCCGTCGCGTCGCGTTGCCATGTGTGCGTATGAATCCGGACTGCACCGATTTGGAATATAGAAACCAGAACCACAGTTGTTCCGAATTTTGAAATTTTTCCGGTGTGCATGCGGATTGTGTTTGTGTCATGTGTCCTCTCCTTTGGTTTTTTATGACGTTGATGTCTTTGATGTATAAAACAAGAGTTGAAGTCTGTAAAATGGTACAACCGACGGTTGAACGGCGAATCGGAAATTCGAATCGAAATGCGGTTTTATAGCGTCTGTAGCGAATCGGTTAAAATCTGGTTTTTTATCATTTTGTTTTTCCGGATAATAAAGAAAGCGCGCAATGTATGCGCGCCTTGGTTGTTTCTGGACGTGTATTTCTACAGTATCGGCGGGAAACAGTCGCCACCCGTTTCAGGACAGCAATTGAATCCCTGATCGCCCATGTCGGTATATATTTCCCCGGCACAGCATCCGTTCATGTCCGGATTGGAACCGTCCATGCATGTGAGTGCGGCGGGCGCCTCTTCCTTGGGCAGGGTTTGGAACGGATTTACTATTGTCGTCTTGTCTTCGTCGGCGTACTGCAATCCCAGGACATTTTCATTATATTGCGTCGAACCGACGCCGCCCATGCTGGCGATGCTGTTTTTGTTTGATGCATCTTGCTGGTTCTGGAACAACTGTTCTTGGCGGGCGTTGTTTTTTGACTGATAGTTCAGCGATTGGCAGTACAGCAGCAACGTTCTGTATGAATAGTTGCCACATACACCATATTGCGCGCAACGTTCTTGGGCTGTCCATAAACCTTGTGCATCCTGGGTGCAATATTGTTGCGAATTGAATGAGCGTACCTGTCCAACCCAGGAATCATCATCTGCCTCGGTCGCATTCCACTTAGGATTCGTGCGCTTATTATTCGCTTTGCTGCGCAGGTCTTCCATATAGCATTTTTTTGTAGAGTCCGTACATGATACCGCCAAATCGGTCGGGGCGTATACGGTTATGCGTGTGCCGGCAGGGATTGTAAAGGGCGGCACGGTGTTGTCCATCATGTCCACCATCAGCTTTTGCGCAACCTGGTTCCATGCGGTTATAATTTCGTTCTTGGCCAGTTCGGACGAACGCAGCGTGCCGGATTGCACGACGGTGTTGTTGTCCAGGTCAATCTGGTTTACAAACTTGTCCGCGACAGGTGCAATCATATTCACCGCCGCCGGTACAATCGCCGTCAGCATCGGCATCACAAACTGTTCCATGTAATCCGTGCTGCCACGGCCGGGTACGCCGATGCGTCCCTGAGAGTCGGCGGATTCCGGTTCGTCTCCGATTTCGAAATTAAATTCAACCCCGTTGGGCAAAACAAACTGGTACCATTTTATGTTCATGCGGCCGATTGCCTTATAGGGGCCCGGCACATCGCCCGATACGTATCCCATCAGCAGGGTTCCCGTCGGTATGATAATTGTGCGACCGTTGTCGGAATATACATTGCGGTCGACGGTTGCGCGTACGGGGAATTTCAAATTATCCTTCGCCAGCGCGGTGTCGGCGCGAACGTCAGAGACGATTGTTGCCGGAATCGGCTTGTACTGGCGCAGAATAAATGTGCGGTCGTACGGGGCGGTGGCAACAACCACATCACCGGTTGTTCCGAAAATAACATCTTCTTGCGGTGCCGGGGAGACAATGCTTTGTGTCAGCGTGGTCCAATCATTGCTCATTCTGGCCATGCCGGTGCTGTTGATTGGTGTTGGCGCCTGTACCGCGCGGTTTACACGTTTTGATGACGGCGCGTTTGACAGCTGTGGGATTGCGGCAGCGCTTATCATTGTATAACCGATGTGTTCCGCATCGGTGCCGATTTTATTGCCAGTGTTTTTTATGTCGGTTATGATTCCGTTGTCCGGGTTGTAAACACCGGTCGGTGTGTCGCAGTTTTTGTCCGAAAACGGATGGAAATAGTATGCACCGCCCTCCGGCTTTATCCAGCCGATTTGGTTGCCGGATGTATCGTATCCAGGAAACGCGAAATCCGAGCATGCCTCTTTTGTCATCTCGGCCTGGGTCTGCGGTTGGAAAACTTCCTTTTTCTTTTGGGCTGCTGGCTTGGGTTCGAATATTTCATCGTATGACGGGGCGATTGCCTCTATCTCGCGCTGAATCTGGGTGGGGGCCGGCTGCGGCTCAGGCTTTGGTTCTGGGATGACCGCCGGTACCGGTTCGACGACGGGTTCGGCAATTACCGCAGGTTCTGGTTCGCTGGCGCCCAGTACGACGGTAATCTTGATAGTTTCGTTCATGCTTTCGGGCATGTCGGCGCCGCGCCAATCTATAAAGAGTGGTACGCCCTGAACCGGCATTTCATGCGTCGGTGCATATTCCAGTGTTATTGTACACGGGAACTGGGGCGTTATCTCGCCTATGTTGTTGCATGTATCCAGCGGTTTGAATCCGTCTATGTCCTTGGTGCGTCTGACGGCGATGCGGGCGGGCGCGGTCGTGGTTATTTTTATCGACTGCGTCTTTTTCTGGCCGACCTTGGTCGCGGCCCAGTCTATGTTTTCGTCAGACACCGTTATTTTGACAGCGGTGGATTCCTTTTCAATGACAGGCGCTTTTTTAGACCCCGTCATCATCAGCGTAAACAATATAATTACGACCAGAAACGCCGCCAGCAACAGCAGCCATTGCACGTACTTTGGCGTTGTGTTGCGCAACTGTGAAAACTGCATTTTTATTTTGTTCATAACATATCCGCCGCGTTTGTCGGTTTACTGGATGCGCACCACGCTGCAGCTGGCGCCGCTGAACTTCAACAGCTGGTCGCACAGTTTCTGCGCGGTTTCAATATCTGACATCGGCCCTATGCGCAGGCGATACAGGCGCGCCGTTGACGAACCCGCGCCCAAATCACCGACACCCTGTTCGTCAACCGCAAAGAACACCATGTCCTTGTAAGGGGTCAGCACGCCCACACCGTTTTCGCCGCTGAATTTTGCCAGCAGGCCAACCCAGTATTCGTCCAGTGCCTTGATTGATGTATCGGATTTCAGTTCCACCGCGACCCCGGATTGGTTGCTGGTAATCAGCGGTATGTTTGATTGCGGCAAATATGAACCCGCCGTTATTCTTTCGGTCGGCATCATGACGGGGGTGCCCGTCGGTGTTGCGCCGTATGTGGCGGCGGTGGAAAATCCCGCCGGCATGTAGTATCCCGCGCCGGCACTTGATGCGGTGTTGCCAATCATCACAGGCGTGCCAGTATAATTTATCCCGGCCGCGTTTATCGCGTTCTGGTCCATTGTGTATGCAATATTGTTCAGCGACTGTCCGGACATCATGGATTGGGCGACATTCGCCTCTGCCAGGGCCATGACCGACGCCGTGTCGGCAATCAGGAACGGCTTTTCACGCTTTTTGATGCAGACAATGCGCTGTCCGCTGCGCAGAACCATGTCGCCAACCGCCTCTACTATCAACAGGCGGCCGTCTTCGCCGTCCGTGCGGAATCCGACCGGGGATTCGCCACCTTCGACCAACAGTGAAACCACCGGTCGCTGTGTCATTGCGATAACCTTGTCCCCGAAATCAATATATGTAAATATTCTGTCGCGCCACACGCGTTCCGGCGCGATGACATAATCGTCGGGGTTCGGCACGAATATGTCCAAATCGAAACGGAATTCCGACGGGTCGATTTTCATTGATTTTATCCAGCCGTAATCTTCGCCGTCAACGCCGACAACGCCCGCTGCGCCCGACGTCGATTTTTTAAATATCGAACTCATCTTTCCGGTTGACTGGGCGCCGGTCGCCGACGCTGACGCACCCGGCAGTACCGCGTTCCCGTCCAGTATGACGTCAACCTGGGAATATGTGATTTCGCTGGAATTTGACGGTTCTGCCCGCAGATAGAATATGTATTTGTTTCCGGATTTGCCCGTCACAATCATGTTTGTGTCGCTGCCTTGGTTTGATGCCTCTGGCGAAATGAACATGGTGCGGTCGCCGACCGTCGTATCAATCACAAACTTGCCGGAATCACCGACGACGGCGTCCGCAATCTGTTCACCGTTGGGCAGGGTCAGCATCGTAACCATTCCGTTGCGCAGCTTGATTGGCAAAACACTGCCCTGGGACCACGGCAGTTGTGCGTATCCGGGCTTTATGCTGCCTGCGGCCATGTTGGCGTTGGGGTTGTCCCACGCCTCTTGAATGCCGAACATGGCAGGTTCTGCGGCAAAGCATGTGCCAACCAGACACAGTGCGGAAATATTTAATTTTATCACTCTTGAAAACGTCATGCCCATTCCTTCCGTTTCGGTGTGGTTATTGTCTTGCCGACCCCAGTGCGTTCAGTGGGTCGCCGTTGCCGGATTCGACCGAATATTCTACAACGCGAATCCCCAACGGATTTTCCAACCGGTCCGCCCATTTTAACGCGGCGTTGTCGTCTGTTGCCAGCTTTATCTTTATTGTATAATCTTTTTTGGCGGTCTGTCCATAATTATCTGTGCAAAACCAGGCAAAATTTACGGTATATGTACTGCCGTCCGTCGAATATTTTGTTATGGCGCCCGGTTTGAACTCCACCGAACAGGAAAAATCGAAATCCGGTGCGTCCGTCATCAGGTCTGTCCACAGCGCGGTTTGCATAAAATCGGCGAACACGTCGGTCGCGGACCATGTGCGTACAACGCCGTCGGCCGCGTTCCATTTCTTTGCCATGGCCGATGGTGCGGGATTAACCTCGTTCCTGGCCTTGATGTATTCGCGTATGAACATGCGCTTGTAATTATCCATATTTGCATCGTCCGGCGGCATTTCATTGACATACATTTCCAGATTTGCGGGATTCTGGGTCGTCAGAAAAAACACTTCGGGCCGGTTCAGGGGAAACATTTTTGCCAGTGTCATGACCAGCGCGAACAGCACAACCAAGGCCGCGGCAAATGTGAATGTCAGCAGTCTGGATAGCAAAATTGGCGGTTCTATGCGGTTTTGCACGTTTTTCTCCCCCTCGTGATAATGCGATTGTAGAAAAAAACGGCGGACATGCGCAAGCAAAAAGTGCATAAAATACAGATTATACAAAAGATAACTTGAATTTTTACTTGCACATTCGCGATTAAAATCATATAATACTTTCTGCTTGATTTTTCGTATTGATGTGCTATCTTAGCGCAGACTATCGGGGTACGGCGGTACGCAAGGTCGGTAAATTTGCACAGTAGGGGCATAGTTCAACGGTAGAATATCGGTCTCCAAAACCGCGGATGAGGGTTCGATTCCTTCTGCCCCTGCCAGATTGCTGAACCTGGGATAGATAGGGAAAGTGGCAACATTGGATAAAGTTTTATGAAAAAAATACTGGAATATATTAAATCGGTGCGCAGTGAATGGTTCAAGATTGTATGGCCGTCGCGCGACAGTGTTGTACGTGCAACGATTATGATTCTGGTGTTTTCAGGTTTGGCGGCGCTGTTCTTTTTTGTTGTGGACAGTGTGCTGAACGCGATTGTTGGTTGGATTTTCTAACACTGGCAAAGGAAGTGCGCAATGGAAGACAAAATGCAGTGGTTCGTCGTTAATGTTCATACCGGGTGCGAAGACAAGGTTGCGCGCGGTCTGCGTGAACAGATTGACAAGCGGCGTCTGAACGCGTTGTTTGGTGAAATTTTGGTGCCGACGCGTGAAATCACGGAAATCAAGGGCGGCAAGCGCGTAAAATCTGAAAAGAAATTTTTCCCGGGTTATATCGTCGTTCAGATGGTTCTGAACAACGAAACGTTTTCGCTGGTTAAGCTGATGCCCCAGGTGGTTATGTTCCTGGGTGCGAAAAACAAACCCATCGCCGTCAGCGAGGAAGAAGCACGCCGTCTGCAAAAGCAGGTCGAGGAAGGCAGTGTAGTATCTGACGATATTGAATACGAAGTAGGACAGGAAGTGCATGTTATCGACGGGCCGTTCGCGGGCTTTAACGGTATCGCGTCCGAGGTTGATAATATAAAGCAAAAGATGACCGTGACCATTTTGGTATTTGGTCGCGAAACCAGCGTTGAATTGGACTTTGAACAGGTCGAGCGCGTATAACAGAAAGTTTTCCGCGGTTTTAGTAAAAGCCGCAAATCAGGTGGTGGATGCGCCACATCGTACCACGACACTAACCAAAGAAATGGAGTGAAAAAATGGCAAAAAAAGAAGTAAAGGGACTGGTCAAACTGGTCGTCCCTGCAAAACAGGCAAATCCTGCGCCTCCGATTGGACCGGCGTTGGGTGCGGCGGGTGTAAACATCGCCGAATTCTGCAAACAGTTTAACGACAAAACGTCTGACAAGGAACCGGGTATGCCGATTCCGTGCATTATCACGGTTTATACGGACCGCAGCTTTGAATTTATCATGAAGCTGCCGCCGGTGTCCTATTACATCAAAAAGGCGTTGAAGTTGAAAATCGGTTCACACAAGCCGGGTCGTGATTTCGTTGGAACAATTTCCAAAGACCAAATCAAGCAAATCGCGGAAGCGAAAATGCCGGACTTGAATTGCTCTACCATTGAATCTGCGATGAACATCGTTGCGGGTCAGTGCCGTTCTATGGGCGTAAAGGTGGAGGAATAAGACATGAAACTGACGAAAAGACAAAAAACATGGGCCAACCTGGACCGTGAAAAGGTTTATGCAATCGCCGATGCGATTGAAGCCCTGCGTCCGTATGCGTCCAAGAAATTTGACGAAAGCTTGGAAATCGCCATCCGTCTGGGTATTGACGTGACCAAGGCCGATCAGAATATTCGCGGCATGCTGTCCCTGCCGAACGGCACGGGCAAGACAGTTCGCGTTGCCGTCTTTACAATCAACAGCCAGGACGAAGCCAAAAAGGCGGGTGCCGATGTTGTAGGCGGTGAAGACCTGATTGAAAAGGTTGCAAACGGCGAAATTGATTTCGACCGCGTAATTGCGACCCCGGACATGATGCCGAAGATGTCTAAAATCGCGCGCATCCTGGGCCCGAAAGGTTTGATGCCGAATCCGAAACTGGGTACGGTTACAAACAACGTTGCCGAAGCTGTTGCGACAGCCAAGGCCGGCCAGATTGAATATCGTGCGGAAAAGAAGGGCATCATCCACGCCGGTATCGGCAAAATGTCTTTCACGACGCAGCAGTTGGTTGAAAACGCGACAGCGTTGATTGATCAGCTGAAAAAGATTAAGCCTGCGTCCGCCAAGGGCCAGTATATCTTGGGTGCGGCAATCGCGACAACCCAGGGACCGGGTCTGAAGGTCGAAACAAAATAATAACAGCGCGGCGCCGCACGGCGTCGCGCCAAACAGATTTCTGTCCGAGACTGATGGTGCATAACGCTTAATTTCCATCATAGACAAAGAAAAAATTCTTTGGGGCAGGAAAATGGCCCCATTCCGGGCGACCGGCATGGAAAGTTAACAAAAGAAGAAGTAAGGGTAGATAGATGAGACGCGAAGAAAAATCAGATTTGATTTCAGCGTTGCAGTCGTCCTTGAAAGAAGCGAACGGTGTTTTCATTATTGAAAACCACGGCTTGACTGTTAAAGAAATGGAATCCTTGCGCAATGAACTGCGCCCGTTGGTTTCATTGTTCAAAGTCGTTAAAAACCGTTTGATGAAATTGGCGTTGAAAGACACCGATTTCGAACCCGTATCCGATATGATGAAACGCCCGACCGCGGTCGCTGTTGCGACGGACGGACTGGCGGTTACCAAAGTATTGGCCAAGTTTGCGGAATCACATCCGAATTTGACCATTGTCGGCGGTAAAATGGATGCGGACGTTCTGGATCAGGCCGGCGTTGTGCAATTATCCAAGCTTCCTTCCCTGTTGGAAATCCGCGGTACAATCGCGCGTATTTTGGTCGAACCGGCCTCGCGCTTGGCACGCGTTTCCGCAGAGTATGGAAAAAAGAATTAATAACATGCAGAATGGCAACATTCTGAATTACTGAATAGGAGTAATAAAATGGCAGACATTCAAAAGTTGGTTGAAGAATTGTCAAAATTGAGCGTTTTGGAAGCTGTTGAACTGTCCAAGGCGTTGGAAGAAACATGGGGCGTTTCCGCCGCCGCCGCTGTTGCAGTTGCAGCCGGCCCGGCTGCCGCCGCCGCGGAAGAAAAGTCGGAATTCGACGTTGTTCTGGCCGAAGTCGGTGCGAACAAACTGGCTGTTATCAAGGCCGTCAAAGACATCACTGGTCTGGGCCTGGGCGAAGCCAAGGCTTTGGTCGAATCCGCGCCGAAGGCCGTGAAGGAAGCCGTTGCCAAAGATGAAGCCGAAAAAATGAAGGCGACATTGGAAGCGGCGGGTGCCAAGATTGAATTGAAGTAATTCGGTCTTGAACCTTTCGGGTTCTTTATAAAAACTTGCCGCAGGTTTATATGCGGCCGCCAACGCCCGCTTGGGGATGAAATTCCCAAGCGGGCATACAGGCGTAAAATGTAGACAAACATTTTCGTTTGCAAAACGCACAAATAAAAAGGATTGATACCCATGGCAGTTATCCAGAAACTTAGAAAATCTTTTGGTAAAAGTTTTTTGCAAACTCCGCTTCCAGATTTGGTTGAAATTCAATACAATTCCTACAAAGATTTCCTGCAGGCAGACGTCGAGCCGCAAAACCGTAAAAACATCGGATTGCAGAACGTGTTTTCTTCCATGTTCCCAATCAAGGATTATGCGGGTATCGCGGACCTGGAGTTCGTGGAATACACGCTGGACAAGCCTGTGTATAATGTAAAAGAATGCATGCTGCGCAATATGACATATTCCAGCAAGCTGAAATTGAAGCTGAGATTGATTTTATGGGATGTCGCCGAAGACGGCAAAAAGACTTTGCGCGATATCAAGGAACAAGAAATATTTATGGGCGAAGTGCCGCTTATGACTGAACGCGGCAGCTTTATCGCATCGGGTGTGGAACGTGTTATTGTTTCGCAGATGCACCGTGCCCAGGGCGTTGTGTTTGCAACCACCAAAGAATCGAAAGTTGCGGGAAATCCGACGACATATACTGCGCGTATCATTCCCGAACACGGCAGCTGGATTGATTTTGAAGAAGCCAAAGGCGTTATCTATGTTCGTATCGACCGTCGCCGCAAGGTTCCTGCGACGGTGCTGCTGCGTTGTCTGCCGACGGCCGAAGATGAAAAGAAATGGCTGGCCGACCCGCGCAAGACATCAATTCGCGGCATGTCCGACACGGAAATTCTGGACGCGTTCTATCAGCGCATACCGCTGTCGTTTGACGGCGCGATGTGGACTGGCGATGTCGCCAGCTTCGAAGGTCTGGATAAATATCGCTTGAACTATGACCTGATTAACCCCAAGGATAAAAAGGCGATGGCGTCCAAGGGCGACCGCCTGAATGCAAAGCGTTTGGGCAAAATTATGACGACGTCGAAAACGTTTGGCATAAAACCGGAATCGCTGGTTGGCGAATATCTGTTCGAACCGGTCATGTCCGGCGACGAGGTCGTGTTCCCCGCGGGTACCGAAATAACGGAAGAAGTGCTGTCTGATTTGGACAAGATGAACGTCAAGAACATCTCGTTGATTGCCATTGACAACACCACAATCAGCGCGCACATGCGCAACACGCTGATGGCGGACAAGACAACGAACCGCGAAGAAGCGCTGATTGAAATTTATAACATCATCAGACCGGGCGAACGTCCGACGCTGGAGGCGGCGATAAACCTCTTCCTGCGCCAAGGATTTGACGCGGCATATTATGATTTGTCCGCGGTCGGCCGCTTTAAGATGAACAAGCGTCTGAAAATTGAATCCGGCAAGAAACCGGAAGACGAACGTCTGCTGAGCAAGGAAGATTTCCTGGCGGTGCTGAAGACGCTGACAAATATTATCGACCGCAAGGACACTGTCGACGACATCGACAACTTGGCAAACCGCCGCGTCCGCACGGTTGGCGAATTGCTGGAACAGAATTTCCGCACCGGAATGGTTCGTATCGAACGCTTGGTACGCGAAGCGCTGTCCAGCCCGAATATTGCCAATATGCAGCCCCAGGATGCCATCAATGTAAAACCGTTGATGTCCTTGGTTGCCGAATTCTTGGGAACGTCGCAGTTGTCCCAGTTTATGGAAGCGTACAATCCCCTGACCGAATTGGAACAGAAGCGTCTGATTTCCGCACTGGGTCCTGGTGGTTTGAACCGCGACCGTGCCGGCATCGACGTCCGCGACGTTCATCCCACACATTACGGCAGACTGTGCCCGATTCACACGCCCGAAGGTGCGAACATTGGTTTGATTAACCATTTGTCGACATATGCGCGTGTAAATCCCTATGGGTTTATTGAAACGCCGTACTATGTCGTTGAGAACAGCAAAATCACCGACAAGATGGTGTATCTGACCGCGGACGAGGAACTGGGCCACAAAATCGCACAGGGAAACACCCCGACAACATCTGCGGGCGTTCTGGCCGAAGACATGGTGACCGCGCGCGTAGACGGCGAATTTACAATGGTTCCCAAAGATGAAATCGACCTGATTGACGTTGAACCGCGTCAGGTGGTGTCCATTGCGACTGGATTGATTCCGTTCGTTGAAAACGATGACGCGAACCGCGCGTTGATGGGTTCGAACATGCAGCGCCAGGCGGTGCCGTTGATGCGTGTTCAGGCCCCGCTGGTCGGTACCGGCATTGAACGCGAAGTTGCGCGCGATTCCCGCACCGGCAAGGTGGCAAAGCACAGCGGTGTTGTGGAATCCGTTGATGCAAACCGTATTGTGGTAAAGTGCATGAACAGCCGCAATGTCGTGACGGGTGTTGATATTTACAATCTGGAAAAATTTGAACGCAGCAACAGCGAAACCCTGATTCATCAGAAACCGTTGGTCAAGGTTGGCGACCGCGTGGCGGCCGGCGACATCATCGCGGACGGTTCGTCGATGAACTATGGCGAATTGGCGCTGGGACGCAATGTTCTGGTGGCGTTCATGCCGTGGCGTGGATACAACTACGAAGACTCTATCGTTATTTCCGAACGTATTTCCCGCGACGACGTGTTTACATCCATCAAGATTGTGGAAAAGGAATTCAAGGTCCGCGATACGCAGTTGGGCCCGGAAACCCTGACACGCGACATCCCCAACGTCAGCGAAGAAGCACTGAAAAACCTGGACGAATCCGGCATCATATATGTCGGTGCCCGCGTGAAGCAGGGCGACATTCTGGTGGGCCGTGTTTCACCGAAATCCGAAACGCTGCTGACGCCGGAAGAAGCGCTGTTGCGCAACATCTTTGGTGAAAAGGCGCTGAATGTAAAGGATACTTCGCTGAAGGTCGGACCGAACGAAGAAGGAACAGTTATCGGTGTAAACGTCTTGACACGTCATGGCGTAAAGAAAGACGAACGCACACAGATGATTGAACTGCAGAAAATCGAAAAGATTAACAAGGACCGCGAAGAAGAAACATCCATTATCGAAAAAGGCTTTGCCGACCAGATATTCCAGATTGCCGAAGGCATGGTTATCGAAAACGGCACGGGCAGCCTGAAGCCGTTTATCGGCAAGAAACTGACCGAAGAAGTTTTCGAAGGCATAAAGCCGGCGGATGTTAAAAAACTGGTGGTCAAGAACAAGGAAGCCCAGGCTAAAATCGACGAACTGCGCGAACAGCATGTTCTGAAATTGAAGCTGCTGAATGAAAAGGCCGATGCCGAAATCGTCAAGGCAACGGAAAGCAATTCACTGAGCGCCGGCGTTCTGAAAGAGGTAAAGGTATACATCGCGCACAAGATGAAACTGCAGCCGGGTGATAAAATGGCTGGACGTCATGGAAACAAGGGTATCGTATCCAAGGTTGTCCCGGTTGAAGACATGCCGTATCTGGCGGACGGAACACCGGTTGACCTGGTGCTGAACCCGTTGGGTGTGCCGTCCCGTATGAACATCGGCCAGATTTTGGAAACCCACCTTGGTATGGCGGCCCGCACACTGGGTGCGCAAATCGGCGAGGTTTTGGAAGAAGTCAAACAGAAGCGTGCCGTAACGGACGACCTGCGCGGAATCATGGGCAAGGTATACGGTAAAAACGTTGCCGAAAAGCTGGAAAAGATGACCGACACGGATGTCCGCGCGGAAGCCGCGCTGTTGCGCGACGGTGTTCCGATGGCGACCCCGACATTCGATGGTGCGACGCCCGAAGACATTCGCAGCATGCTGAAGTTGGCGAAACTGCCGGAAACGGGTCAGTTCGACCTGTACGACGGCATGACCGGCCAAAAGTTCGCGCGTCCGGTGACGGTCGGTGTTATGTACATGCTGAAACTGCATCACTTTGTTGATGAAAAGATTCACGCACGTTCGACTGGAAACTATTCTTTGGTAACGCAGCAGCCGTTGTCTGGTAAGGCCCACATGGGTGGCCAGCGACTGGGTGAAATGGAGGTGTGGGCACTGGAAGCCCACGGCGCCGCGCACCTGTTGCGTGAAATGCTGACTGTGAAATCGGACGATATTGTCGGCCGAAACAAGATGTACGAATCCATCATTTCCGGCAGCAACGACATCCAAACCGGTACACCAGAAGCGTTTAACGTGTTCGTTCGCGAACTGCGCGGTCTGGGTCTGGCGATGACACCAAAGAAAATAGACTAGTGGCGGCTGTCGGCCCGTCGGGGGATTGGCCCCCGACGCGCCGCCACATCGCACTTTTAGCGGCTTAAAAGGAGCAAAATACATGACAAATATGTTGCAGAAGATATTTGGACAAATTGAAACAAAAGAACAGTTTGATGCGCTGCGTATTACAATTGCGTCCCCGGAAGAAATCTTGTCGTGGTCCCACGGCGAGGTGAAAAAACCGGAAACAATCAATTATCATTCATTGAAACCGGAAGCGGAGGGCTTGTTCTGCCAGCAGATTTTCGGTCCCGTAAAGGATTATGAATGCGCATGCGGCAAATATAAGAGAATAAAGTTCCGCGGTGTTGTCTGCGAACGCTGCGGTGTCGAAGTAGGCCCGTCAACCGTTCGTCGCGAACGCATGGGACACATAAAGCTGGCCATGCCGGTCGCACACACATGGTTCCTGCGCGAAGGCAAGATTGCAACACTGTTGAACAATCTGCCCCAGAAAAAGCTGGAACAGGTTATATCTTATGACGCGTACATCGTTATTGAACCGGGTTTGACCAACCTGAAGCAGTATGACGTAATCAGCGAGGATGAATACCAGGCCGCCGTTGAAGAATTCGGTGCGGACGCGTTTCATGTCGGCATCGGCGCCGAAGGCGTGCGCAGCATCATATCCAATCTGGACATGGGCGACGAACGCACACGTCTGCGCGCAGAACTGTCGGAAACAAAATCCGAAACCAAGCGCAAGGCGCTGATAAAGCAGCTGAAGCTGGTCGAGGCACTGTTGGATTCCAAGACCGACCCGGCATGGATGATGCCGGACATTATCCCGGTTATTCCGCCGGATATGCGTCCGTTGGTTGCGCTGGATGCGGGACACGTTGCGGCGTCCGATTTGAACGATTTGTATCGCCGCGTCATTATCCGCAACAACCGTTTGAAAAGATTTATGGAAATGCACGCGCCGGAAATCATTGTTCGCAATGAAAAGCGCATGCTGCAGGAAGCGGTGGATTCCTTGTTCGACAACGGACACAAGGCGCGCCCGATGGTGTCGCAGAACCGCCGTCCGCTTAAATCGCTGTCGGATTCGCTGCGTGGTAAATCCGGACGTTTCCGTATGAACATGTTGGGAAAGCGTGTTGATTATTCCGGACGAAGCGTTATTGTGTCCGGTCCGACACTGAAACTGCATCAGGTCGGTCTGCCCAAGACGATGGCGTTGGAATTGTTCAAGCCGTTTGTTTTCGCACAGCTGATGGCGGGCGACTATGCAAACACGATAAAAACCGCGCGCAAGATGGTTGAAAACGGCGAAGAAATCGTATGGGAAATCCTGGAAAAGGTTATTTACCAGCATCCGGTTCTGTTGAACCGTGCGCCGTCGTTGCACCGTTTGTCGCTGCTGGCGTTTGAACCGGTATTAATAGAAGGCAAGGCGATACGTCTGCACCCGCTGGTCTGCAAGGGCTTTAACGCTGACTTTGACGGCGACCAGATGTCCGTGCATGTTCCAATTTCGCTGGAAGCGCAGCTGGAAGCGCGCACATTGATGTTGTCTTCGAACAATATTCTGTCGCCGGCCAACGGTGAACCCATGATTGAATTGTCCCAGGACATGGTTTTGGGTATTTACTACATATCGCTGATTAACGGCGAACACACCGAAAAATCGCCGCGTTTCGCGAATATGGACGAAGTGCAGCTGGCGCTGGAAAACAAATCGATTACGCTGCATACGCCGATTGTTGCGCGTATCAACGGCAAGACATATAACACGACCGCAGGCCGCATGATTTTAGGCGAATTGCTGCCGAAATCTGAAAAAATGCCGTTTGATTTGGTCAACAAGGTCATGCCGAAAAAAGAAATCAAGGCACTGTTGTCGACCACATATGAACGCTGTGGGGACAAGGAAACAATCCTGCTGGCCGACGCGTTGAAGAACACCGGTTTTGAACAGGCGGCGCGCAGTGGAATTTCCATCGGTTTCGATGACATTGTCATTCCCGAAGAAAAGAAGAGCATGATTGCCGCGGCGGAAAAGTCGGCCGAAGAAATCGAGCAGCAGTACCAGAAAGGTTTGCTGTCCGGCGGTGAACGCCACAACAAACTGATTGACTTGTGGCAGAAAACAACCGACAAGCTGGGTGATTTGGCGTACGCTGCATTGGGTAAAACCACCGGCGACAATTGGAATTCCGTCTTTATGATGGCGTTGTCCGGTGCGCGTGGTTCCAAGGGACAGATTCAGCAGTTGGCCGGTATGCGCGGTATGATGCAGAAGCCCGACGGTTCGATTATCGAAGTTCCGATTATCTCGAACTTTAAGGAAGGGCTGACCATGTCCGAATACTTTACGTCCACCCACGGTGCGCGAAAGGGTATGTCGGATACCGCGTTGAAAACCGCAGAGGCCGGTTATCTGACCCGTCGTCTGGTTGAATTGGCGCAGAACACGGTTATCACCGAACATGACTGCGGCACGACAGAATATATCACCGCAAAGCCGGTGTACCAGGGGTCAACCCTGTCGGTGGCGCTGGGGGATGTTGTGCTGGGTCGTACGGCGGCGCACGACATTGTGCATCCGATTTCCAAAGAAATCATTGTGCCGGCCGGTGAATTGATTACAAAATCCGCGTCCAAGAAGATTAATGAATCCGGACTGCCGTCGGTTGATGTGCGCAGTGTTCTGACCTGCTGCAGCGACGGTTTGTGCGCGAAATGCTATGGTATGGACTTGTCGCGCAATGCGCTGGTTCATGTCGGCGAAGCCGTCGGCGTTATCGCGGGCCAGTCGATTGGCGAACCCGGAACACAGCTGACGCTGCGTACCTTCCACATTGGTGGTATTGCGGCCGGTGGTGCGGAAAGCCACTTTATCGAAGTGCCGGTATCTGGAAAAATCAAACTGTCGGGCGTCAACACCATTAAGAATTCGGCCGGTCGTGTCGTGGTTCTGAGCCGCAATGGCGAAATCGCGGTTGTTGATGAAAACGGTGAAAAGCTGTTCTCGGGTGCTTTGCCGTATGCGTCGATGTTGACTGTCAATGACGGCGATATGGTTGAAAAGGGCGCGAAAGTGGCCGAATGGGATCCGTATTCTAACACGATTATCGCGGAAAAGGACGGTATCGTTCAGTTCAACGATTTGATTGAAAACGTATCTTACCAGGAAGAGGTCGATTCCATGACCGGAATCATCTCTCGCAAGGTGATAAACTGGAAGACGAACACGAAAAAGGCTCTGAAGCCGGCGGTTACGTTGGTCGATGAAAATGGCAATGTCATTTCGTTGGGCGGTAAAAAGATTGCGGAATACCTGCTGCCGATATACTCTGTTCTGAATGTTGCCAACGGCGCGAAGATTGCCGCGGGTGATATTCTGGCGCGCATACCGGTTCAGGCAAAACGTACGGGCGACATTACCGGCGGTCTGCCGCGTGTGGAAGAACTGTTGGAAGTTCGCCGTCCTTCGAATCCGGCTTTGCTGGCGGAAATCGATGGTACAATCGAACTGGAAGACGCCAAGTCCAAAATCATTATTCGCATTGAACCCGAAGACGGGACTGCGCCGGTTGAATACGCGGTGCCAAAGGGAACAAACCTGTTGGTGCGCAGCGGTGATACCGTGAAGAAGGCTGAAAAGCTGGTTGATGGCGACCCGGTTCCGCAGGATATTCTGCGTATCCTGGGACAGAAGGCGCTGGCGACGTTCATGGTTGAACAGATTCAGCAGGTTTACCGTCTGCAGGGCGTGGTGATTAACGACAAGCATATCGAAATTCTGATACGTGAAATGACACGCCGTGTGGAAATTACGAATCCGGGCGACACGGGCTTCCTGATGGGCCAGGTTGTCGACCGCGTGGATTTCGAAGAAGAAAATGCACGCGTCGCGCGCGACGGCGGAAAAGTCGCCGAAGCGTCCCAGGTTCTGGTCGGTTTGACACGCGCATCGCTGACATCACGGTCGTTTATATCTAACGCATCGTTCCAGCAGACAACCAAGGTATTGGTTGATGCGGCAATCAGCGGTGCGACGGATAAACTGGTCGGAATCAATGAAAACTTGATTGTCGGCCGTCTGATTCCGATTGGCACGGGTGCATACGTGCGCCGCGTACGCGAAATCGCCAAGGAAGAAGAAAAGGCGGAAAAACTGGCACGCGAAGGAAACGGTCAACAGCAGTTGCTGGACATATAAAAAACATCGTCCGCAGGCATGCCTGCGGACGGATAAAAGTTTTCCTTGCATTGCCGCAGGATTTTAATAGAATAAGACAAACTGTAAATAAAAGGATTGTAAAATGGCAACGCCGAAAAGTAAAACAAGTAAAGCACGCAGCGCACAGCGCCGTTCGCATGACGCATTGTCTGTTATGCCATGCAGCGTCTGCAAAACCTGTGGCGAAAAAAAGCGCCCGCATCATGTTTGCCCTGCATGCGGTGCAAAATAATCAAAACAAAGATATAACTGCAGAATGGGCGCATTTGTGCCTTTCTGCTTTTTTATTGCATCATGTCAGACCAAGAAAAGAAAATAATTTCAATTGACGCGATGGGGGGGGACAAGGGTCCCGTCGCCGTGTTCGGTGGTATGAACCAGTATTTGTACCAAAACGGCGAGGATGAAATCTTCTTTCGTGTATTCGGTGATGAAAAGCGCCTGCGCAAGCTGATTGCAAAATATCCGCGCGTTGGGCGCAATTGTGAAATAATCCATGCGCCAAATGCGGTTCGCGGCACGGACAAGGTTCGCGACATTATCCGTCATGCCCAGGATACCTCCATGTACATGGCAATCAAGGATGTCCGCGAAGGACGCAGCGCCGCCGTCATAAGTGCGGGAAACACGGGCGTGCTGATGGCGCTGTCAAAATTGGCGCTAAAGACGGTGGATGGCATATCGCGTCCGGCGATTACAACCATGCTGCCGGCGGGCGGTGGTGATGCACGCGTGGTTATGCTGGATTTGGGTGCCAATGTACAGTGCGACGCAGAAAACCTGTTTGATTTCGCAATACTGGGCAGTGTATACGCCGAAGAGGTGGGACATATGCCGCGCCCGAAACTGGGTATTTTGAATATCGGCGAAGAAGACACCAAGGGAAATGAAACGCTGCGGCACCTGAATCAGCTGCTGGCGGCGCACAAGGATGAACTGCCGTATGACTATATCGGATTTGTCGAAGGAAACGATATCAGCGCCGGCGTAGTGCAGGTGGTGGTCACGGACGGTTTTACTGGAAACGTGGTTCTGAAAACGGTCGAAGGTACGGCAAAGCTGATAAAGCGGGTTCTGATGGACAATCTGAAGAAGTCGTTCCTGGCGATTATCGGGGCGTTTTTCCTGGTTCATGTTTTCAAACGGTTAAAGCATAAAATCGACCCGCGTTCCTATGCCGGGGCAACATTCTTTGGTTTGAACGGATTTGCCATAAAAACGCATGGAAACAGCGATGCGCTGGCTTTTGCGAACTCTATCCGTTATGCGGCGGGGTTGACCAATTCCCAGGTGTATAGCCAGATTTCATCGCGTGTTGAAAAGATGGCACCCATAAAGGCGGAATTGTTAAATTCCAATGAATAAAAAAACTGGCGCAACGCCAGTTTTTTTATACGAATTTTTCAGGAACCAGGCCGCATATCGATTTCCACATGCGTCGCAGGATTCCTGTGTCCGGGCTGCGCCGGTATGTGCGCGGGGCGCTGTCGAACTGTCGCTGTCCAGTCCAGCGGGGATGACCGTTTTCCAAACTTACGCGCCATGATGTCTTGGTGTCGCCAATAATCATATCGCGCAGCTTTTGGGCAAATTCCGGGCTTTCGAACACGGCCACGTTTTCCGTGTTGAAATAGGCGCTGCGTGGATCCAGGTTAAAGCTTCCTATCCATGATATGTTGTCGTCGAAAACCATTGTTTTGCTGTGCAGCACCGAGAAACTGGATTGTTTGCGTTCACGGTCATGCTCTTTGCCGCGCATGTTTTCCGCGCTTAGCATAAATTCATAAACATCGGCGCCGGATTCTATCAGCTGTTTTCTGTATTTTTCCCATTTCGCGTAAACCGTCGGCGCGTTTGTCGACGCCAGCGAATTTGTCAGTATGGTCATATGCACGCCAGAGTTTTCTTCGCGCATCATGTGTTCCAAACCGCCCTGGCCGGGTACGAAATAGGCTGCGGAAATATATACGCTGTCCTTTGTTTCATCCCACAGGCGCTGCAGTGCCTGTACAATGTCGCCGCGGTATTCCTCTTTCTCCTGCGGGGTCATTTCAACCTTGGACGGCGGGTCAGCCAGGAATTTTCCGCGCCCCCAGCTGAAATCGAATTTTTTGTTTTTATACTGGCGCTGGACCAGCGATATAATCGTGTTATAGCGTCTTACGTTTTCAGCGCTTTTTTGTTGTATTTCTTCGAACTGACGCTCCAGTTTTCGCATGGCCTTTTTTGATTTCGCCTTTGGGAAAACCGATGCCGGAATCGAGAGATGGTGATTCCAGTATTCGTTAAAGCTGTCGGTGGCGTAATGCGTCATGTCCCCCAGAAACAAAACGTCCGTGTCCGAAAAGTTTGACGCGGTTTCCGGATAGAAATAGTTGCTGCCGACATTGCGGCCGCCGGTTATATACGCAATGTTGTCCACAATGAACAGTTTGTTGTGCATGCGTGAATTCAGCCGGTTGAAATCCATCAGAAACTGCGGATAATACAGCAGGCGCGCGCGGTTCGCGACGGTATTGAATACCTTTACCTCTATGTTTGGGTGCTGGTTCAGCAGCATGACGTCCACAATGTCGGATTTTGTTCCGTAATCGTCGACCAATATGCGGATTTTCACCCCGCGATCCGCCGCGTTTTTCAGTTCGCCGACCAGCACCTTGGATGAAAAGTCGTTGCTGTATATGTATGTCTGCAAATCAATTGTCTTGGTCGCCATGCGCGCGAACGCAGAACGGATGACAAATGCGGACAGGCCGTCTTCTATCAATGTGGCGCCGCTGATGCCCGGGGACTGGGACAATTCGTCGACATAGCATTTGGCAATCGGCGTTTCCATCGGATTATATTCAAAATCAGCCGCTGTTATTTTTGCGCTGTATCCTTCCAGGCGTTTGTCGTTCGTCGTTGTCGGCACGGTTGTGCATCCAATCAGCGGCAACGCCAGAACAAACATTGGTATTCTGTGTAGTTTGGCCATTTTTTTCCTTTTGACACCGATTATAGTTATATTTGGATATTTTTACAAGTCAAATTCGTTAAATTTTATAATGAATTAGCAAAAAAATCACAACACGCATCTGCGCCGTTTTAAAGAAATGTGTTGATTTTTCATTTGATTGGCAATGACATATGTGATAAAATAAGCAAGAAATAGAAGGGAAGTTTTTTATGAAAAGACTGATTGCCGTACTGAGTGGTTTGTTGGTTTTGCCCGCATTTGCGGAGATTGCGCCTGTTTTTTACGAGGATGTTATCGAATACGCAGACCAGGATTTTCCCGGCGATGAATTTGTCGATGTTGTCGAAGAAGACGCATCCGATGCACCGGCCGCCGCGCCGGTTGTGCCGCAAAAGCCCAGTCCGCGCACTTCCAATACATCTTCTACGGGCCGCACCGCTGTTTCGCGTGCGGTGCCGTCCGCATCCGCCACCGGCGCGCGTACGCAAACCAGCGGTCGTGCGGTTGCATCAACCGGGCGCAGTGTTTCTACGCGCGGGGCGGCATCCAATAATCTCAATACCGCGCGCACGGCGGTTGCCGCGCGTACGGGTTCGAATACCGCCACCACGGCGTCAGGTCGTGCGGGTGCGGCCGTAAATTCGCGTTCTGCCGCAACGGTTTCGCCGCGTGCGACGCGTACATCCAATTCCGGCGCCACAACTGCGCGTGCGGGTCTGGTCCAGACCGATACTGTCAACACACCGTTGTATACGGGGCGTGTCGGTGTCCGCGGCAGCACCAGTGTCGCCGCCCGCGTTCCCGCGGTGCGCGCATCGTCGTCAACTGCCGTTACGACGGCCGCGACGTCAACCGTTGATGCCACCAGCATGGATGAACTGGCGCAATTGACCGATTTCTGCAAGGCGCAGTACACCCAGTGCATGGATAATTTCTGTAATGTTCTGGACGACAATCAGGGACGTTGCAGCTGCAGCAAGAATTTGAAAAATTATGAAAAGACCGAAACCGCGCTGAAACAGGCGACCGAAGAACTGCAGGAGGTTGCACAAAAGATTCAGTACATCGGACTGAGCAAGGACGAGGTTGAAACATTGTTCAGCCAGACCGAGGCGGAAAACGCCATGCAGGGCAAAACTGACAACACGCAGCTGAACAATTCCTTGGAACAGGTCAAAAACATGATTATCGGGATAAAGCCCGGTTCTGTGTCCACGACTGACACCGGTTTCAGTTTTGATTTAAACATTTTGACTGATTTCTCGTTCGGTACGGGTGGTATTGATTTGAGCAGCTTGTTCGGTACATCCAACGCAACATCCAGCATCAGCAATCAGCGCGGCGAAACATTGTATAAAACCGCGACCGCACGATGCAAGGCGTCCGTGTTGAACAGCTGTACGGCCCAGGGCGTGGATGCGTCTATTATAACAAACGCATATGATTTGGAAATTGACAAGCAGTGCATTGCATATGAACGCAGTCTGACCGATTCCAATGACCAGATGAGTGCGACTGTGCGCAACGCCAAAAGCGTTCTGCAAAAGGCGCGTCTGATGGTTGCACAGCAAAAGAATACATACGCCGACATGCGTTCGTGCATCAATGCGTTGGATTCGTGCATGCAGGATGAATTTGTATGTGGCACAGATTATGAATCATGTCTGGACCCGACGGGTAAATACATCGTTGGCGGCGAAATTGTCGATGGCAGCACACCGGGCGTATCCGGGGGCGAACTGAGCAGCAAGGTAGAAGCTACCGACGGTTTGTATAAATTTTGGAATTATGATCCAGAAAAGAATGCATGGGGCAAGAATGGCAGTTTGGGCGAATTCATTGATAGTACAATGTCCTCTAATGTCGCATCCATATCCAATCCCACAGATATGACAAAATATCTGCAGAGCAAAATCGGATATATTGACAAGAATGGCAAGGCCCAGGGTATGT
The DNA here is from genome assembly GCA_947054455.1 of uncultured Alphaproteobacteria bacterium. GTDB lineage: Bacteria > Pseudomonadota > Alphaproteobacteria > Rs-D84 > Rs-D84 > Enterousia. Next base: position 64,940 of record CAMRWN010000001.1, on the reverse strand, counting down.
GCGTGTCCGTATTGAACAAATGCCAGAACTATACATATACAGGCAATAACAACAAGACCTATAACGATAAAAACGATGTCGTCAAGGGCTACTTGGAACGCGTATTGGTCCAGATTAAGGCGGCCCAGGACGAAAAGTTGGCAGACTATGCGGAAAGCTGTATCGCAGGTGTTGCTTCCTGCCTGTCGCAGAACAACTTTAATTATGGCAATACCAATTATTATGGTTCTTCGACTGACAATACGCCAAGTGCGACCGCAATACGTGCCTGTGCGTCCAAGATTATCCCGTGCCAGAGTGTCAACGGCTGGAAAGGACAGACGGGTGATATAACCGAATGGCTGAACGAGGCGCTGGGTTATCAGGTTGGTTTGGAAATCGGCTGTAAAAATTCCGGCGGCACCTGGACTGTTAGCAATAATAGCGGAACGTGTAATTGCGGCACAGGCAAGACGTTCAATTCCACAAAACGCATCTGTGAGGAAAATAAAAGCTAAAAAAAATCCCCCAAACGGGGGATTTTTTTTACGTCTGTGCGCGGTGCGTATTTTAATTTATGCAAGTGTCGGATTTATCCAATACGTCGCCGTGTGCGGCGTTTATTTCGCGCCCTGGCGTCGCGCCGCCATCAGCGCATTACGCAGTGCGTCTTCGGCAATCTGGCGGATTTTTGGCGCGAATGTTCGCATATTCATTGCGTCGGCAACATTGTCCCCGAAAATCTGGGCGATGTATTCGATTTGTGTCGGTGCGACGGTGAACACTTCGCTGGTTATATCGGACGTTTTTAATTGTTGAACCTGTGGCTTCATCTTTCTCTTCCTTTGATAAATTATATATAAATAATAGGCAATTTTTCCCAAAAAATCCGGCAAGAATCAATATTTTTGCGTTTTTTGGTTTTATGCCACTTGTTTGTCATGCACAAGTGCATTATATCATAAAGTATCTTGACCGCAATGTGCAAAATTGCTATATGTTTTTAGATAAGACAAGGAAGAAATAAATGTTGAATGTTATAAGTAAAATTCTGGGATCCGCCAACGACAGAATTGTAAAGTCGTATGATAAAACGGTATCTTTGATTAATGATTTGGAGCCAAAATATCACGCGATGAGCGATGACGAACTGCGCGCCCAGACGGTCGCCCTGCGCCAGCGTTTGGCGGCTGGCGAAAAGGAAAAGAACATTCTGCCCGATGCGTTCGCCCTGGTACGCGAGGCGTCTGTCCGCACAATCGGTCTGCGCCACTTTAACGTCCAGATGATTGGCGGTATGGTTTTGACGCACGGCCAGATTGCAGAAATGCGCACGGGCGAGGGCAAGACACTGGTCGCGACGCTGGCGCTGTTTCTAAAGGCATTACACGGCAAGGGCGCACACCTGATTACGGTCAACGATTATCTGGCGTCGCGCGACGCGACATGGATGGGCCAGGTTTACCGTTTCCTGGGGCTGTCAATCGGCATTATCCAGCATGACATGACCGACGAAGAACGCCGCGCCGCATACGCATGCGACATAACATATGTAACAAATTCCGAACTGGGGTTTGACTATCTGCGGGACAATATGAAATTTTCCAAGGAACAGCAGGTTCTGCGCCCGCTGTTTTTCGCCATCGTCGACGAAGTCGACAGCATCCTGATTGACGAGGCGCGCACCCCCCTGATAATTTCCGGCCCGGCCGAAGACACCAGCGAACTTTACGCCAAGGTTGACGCGGTGGTCGCGCAGCTGGGGGCGGACGACTTTAAAAAGGATGAAAAAGACCGGCACGTCACGCTGACCGATGCAGGGGTCGACACCGCGACGCGTCTGTTAAAAGAAGCGGGCCTGATGGCGGGCGACAATTTGTACGCGTCGGAAAACGCCGCGCTGGTCATGCATATCCAGCAATCGCTGCTGGCGCATCATTTGTATCAAAAGAACGTGAACTATGTCGTGCGCGGCGGGGAAATCCTGATTGTGGACGAATTTACGGGACGCGTCATGACCGGCCGCCGTTTCGGCAAAGGTCTGCACCAGGCGATAGAGGCCAAAGAACATGTCGCCGTCCAGCCGGAAAACCAGACCGTGTCCAGTATTTCGTACCAGAATCTGTTCCGCCTGTATCCGACGCTCTCGGGCATGACCGGCACCGCCATGACCGAGGCCGCCGAATTCGAAGAAATATACAAGCTGCGCGTTGTGTCGATTCCGACAAACCGTCCGGTTGCGCGTATCGACCATCATGACGAAATTTATCGCAACAAGGAAGAAAAATACGACGCGATTATAAAGCAGATTAGCGAATGCATGGCCCGTCGCCAGCCGGTTTTGGTCGGTACCGTGTCGATTGAAAAGTCCGAAGAACTGGCCGCGATTGTCCGCAAAAAATTGGGCATCGAACCGGCGGTTCTGAATGCAAAGCATCACCAGTCCGAGGCCAAGATTGTCGCCCAGGCCGGCGCGCCCGGTGCGGTTACAATCGCAACGAACATGGCGGGCCGCGGTACCGACATCAAACTGGGCGGCAATGCCGAAGATTTGATTGCCGAACTGGATGCCGACGCCCCGGATTACGAAGATAAAAAGAAAGAAATCTATGCGCAAATCGAACAGAACAAAAAATTGGTTCTGGATGTGGGCGGACTGTATGTCATCGGCACCGAACGTCATGAATCGCGCCGTATTGACAACCAGCTGCGCGGCCGCGCCGGCCGCCAGGGCGACCCCGGCGATTCAAAATTCTTTTTGGCGCTGGACGACGATTTGATGCGTATCTTTGGTGCGGCGCGCCTGAACGGCATGCTGACGACACTGGGTCTGAAAACAGGCGAAGCGATAACCCACCCCTGGATAACCAAGGCGTTGGAAAAGGCGCAAAAGCGGGTCGAGGCCAGATACTTTGAATCGCGCAAGGAATTGCTGAAATATGACGACGTCATGAACGAACAGCGCGGTGTCATATACCGCCAGCGCGACGATTTGATGACGTCCACGGATTTGACATCACTGGCGCATGAACTGATTGGCGACGTTGTGGAAATGATTTGTGAAAACAACATTCCGGAAAAGTCCCATCCGATGGACTGGAACACGACCGGCATTCACGACGCCATGGTTCGCACGTTCGCACTGGACATCACGGATATCGAGAAATGGAAAACAGACGAATCCGTAAACGAACGCCGGGCGTTTGAAACGCTGCATAATCTGGCGATGCGCAGATATGCCCAGCAGGCGGAAAAATACGGGCCGGAACTGATGCAGATGGCGTCGCGTCAAATGATGCTGGGGGCGCTGGATTCGGTTTGGAAACGGCACCTGCAACAGATGGATTATCTGCAGACGGCAATCGGCCTGCGCGGGTACGCCCAGAAAAACCCGCTGTATGAATACAAGCGCGAGGCACTGGAACTGTTTAAAAACACGATAAACAATTTCAAGATAATGTCCGTTTCGTACATCAGCAGAATGGAACTGACGCGTGAAGATGTTGCCGCCACCGAACAACAGCGTGCGCAGCATGACGCGGCCCTGAACCAGTCCGCCGACAGACGCCGCAATGCGCCGTGTCCGTGTGGGTCTGGATTAAAGTACAAACATTGCTGTGGCAAGTTGCATTAAAAAATCCCCCGTCCGGGGGATTTTTTATGTGTTAAGACTGCACAGAATTGCAATCAGTTCGCGCACGGTTATTTCGTCGCCGCATTCGATTGCATGGTATCGCGCCGCCGGAATTCGGGTCAGACGCGACATATCATCAATCCCCAGGCGTCGTTGCATTCGCGCGGCGATAAGCACGCGCCCCAAATCGGCATAAAATTGTTTGTCATCCGTCATTTCGGCTCCTTTGTGTCTCATTGTCAATGTGTCGCTCGTAAAAACACTCTTGTCATCGCGAGCGAAGCGTGGCGATCCAGTCAATTGATGCGCTTTGCCGCTTTGCTTCTGGATTGCCGCGGTCGCATATGCTCCCTCGCAATGACAAGGGTTATTAATTGCCAGGCTCTTAAACACTCCTGTCATTGCGAGCAACGCGAAGCGATCCAGTCAATTGATGCGCTTTGCCGCTTTACTTCTGGATTGCCGCGGTCGCATATGCTCCCTCGCAATGACAAGGGTTGTTAATTGCCAGGCTTTTAAACACTCTTGTCATTGCGAGCAACGCGAAGCAATCCAGTAAATTAGCCCGCTACAATCGACGTACGCATTCATCCGTCAGTGCGTCCGGCACACGATGCGTCAAATCAATAAACATTATCATCTGGTACACTGACAACGGCTTGCGGCCGTTAATCAACCGGTCGTATTCCTTATCATCGTCCAGATTAAAAGCATTGCAAACTATGTACTTCGGGATATTAAGTTCCCGGCGTATAGCCTCGATTTCTTGATGCAGTGTCATCCCCGCCCCCATTGTCAAAAAACAAAAAACCACCGGAAATTATTTCGAGGTGGTTGGAGCTGAAAAAGATAACAAAGTTAATCCCCGGTCTTATTTTGTGTATTCGACCGACTCCAACCAAATGAGGTTGGACGCGATAACGCCCGCGCGGGCGACTTTGTTATGAGTTTTTCAGGCTCACTATAACAGGATGCACCTATTTATAATCAGTACTTTATCAGACTTTTATGGAAATTCCATCAAAATCATACACCGATTATAATAAAAATCCGCCATGTAATGTACAGGGCGGGGATTGGAGGTTAAGCTTTTTGCACAACCAGATGCTCACCGTTTATTCAATATATTCACGGCCTCCAACCCCCATTCGGGTTGGCATTTTACGCCCGCGCGGGCGCTGGTTGTGCGAGAGCTTAATCTCGCATAATAGGACCCCTATTACAATGGGTAGTATATCTTAAAAAGATTGGAATATCAAATAAAAAAACGCCTGAAATTTTTCAAGGCGGTTGGAGGTTCCTAACTTATACCTTACAATAGTGTGATTTATTCTATATATTCATCACCCTCCAACCAAACGGGGCGGGGCGCGGCCACGCGCATAATGATACTGTATCTTAAATAATATTCGAAATGCAAATAAATATTATGGATCGCCACGCTTCGCTCGCGATGACAAAGGTTATTAATTTCCTGGGCTGTTAAACACCCTTGTCATTGCGAGCGTAGCGACGCAATCCAGAAGCAAAGCGGCAAGGTACATCAATTTACTGGATCGCCACGCTTCGCTCGCGATGACAAAGGTAGAAAAGCAAACATCGCGATGACAAAGGTTATTAATTTCCTGGGCTGTTAAACACCCTTGTCATTGCGAGCGATATCGGGCCCCGCGCGAACCTGTTCGCGTGGGTGATACACGAAGCAATCCAGAAGTAAAGCAGCAAAGTGCATCAATTTACTGGATCGCCACGCTTCGCTCGCGATGACAAATGGGATGAAGAGACTGGATCGCCACGGTCGCGTACGCTTCCTCGCGATGACAAAGGTTATTAATTTCCTGGGCTGTTAAACACCCTTGTCATTGCGAGCGTAGCGACGCAATCCAGAAGCAAAGCGGCAAGGTACATCAATTTACTGGATCGCCACGCTTCGCTCGCGATGACTAGGGGGATAGATGGCTTAGATTACAGCGGACGGGGAATTATTCGGCGATTTTCAAATTGGGGCGGGCGGTGCGCAATCTGGCCAGTGATTTTTCCTGGGCTGTGCGGAATTGTTCCGGGGACCAGATTTGAAAGCTGTTCCCGCGGCCGACGAAAACCGCGCTGTCGCGTATGCCGGCGTGTGTCAGCATGTCCGCCGGAATAATTATGCGGCCCGTCGAATCAAACGACAGCGGGCGCGCATCCGCAAACAGCATTGCCGACAAATCGTCCAGTTCGCGGTCGAATACGCCCATCTTGTCCGTGGCCGCCGCCAACTGTTCCATGCGCGACATTGACATGCCTTCGATACAGTTGTTTGTAAAAGAGCGGAATAACACCACACCCGAAAATTTGTCAGATGCAACCGAAGCCCGGAAAGAGGCCGGTACAGAAATACGTCCCTTGGTATCCAAACGATTTTCATAAGATGAGAGAAACAATGACATTTTATGGTCCTTGTTTTGCGGGACTGCGCCGTTCCTTTCCTGACTTCGATTGAAATCTAGCACGCCGTATTATGGTTGTCAATGACATTTTATAATATATGTATGGGATTTTATGGGTTTGAAAGTAAAATTCATGTTTTTTCAAATAAAATGCAAATATTTAATTTTCTGCTTGACCTGCGAATCGTTTTTGTTCTATGATTCGTGTATAGACAAGAGAAAAAGAAATAAAAAGCCCAGAAAACCGCCTTGAAACCGGAATTCTGCCAAAAAGAAAACAGGAATATAAAATTAAAATTGTTTTTTGTAAATACAATGCGTAAATACAAAAATAATTTGATTTTATTTACAAAAATACACAGAAAGGGGGGACCGCACATGCAAAAAAATATCAAAGAAATAATGATTGCCCTGAACCAGGTTCTGACGACGACGGTTTGGGTTAACGAAGAACGCCAGATTATATCGCTGGCGGATGAATTGAAAATCGGCCGCAACAACGCGCCGCGTTCAATCGAAGATTTGCCGCGCCCGGCGCTGGTCGGGGCGTATGTATCGCTGCAGATTCGCACGGATAATTTCGACGTTTGTGCCGAAAGCATGGAAACCAAAGTATTGGCCTTGCGCGTCAAGGAAATGGTTTTTGCAGAGGCGAAAAAGGTCATGGATGCCGCAACGGACGCATCCGCAGACCAAAAAGTTGCAATGGCCGCATAATTTGTCGCACGTGTGTGCGGTGATTTCTGGGGCATGACAGTTTCCGGTTTTCCGGAAGGAGAGGAGCAGCCGTCGGCAAGTAATTGCCGGCGGTGTGTTTTTTCGGGATTAAATACGGATGGAAAATGTCAGGTGCCGGATTAGAGACAAAAAAACAGGGATTTTGTTCCCTGTTTTTTTATTTCTAGCGATTTTTTTGTCCGTACTTTCTTACCAATGATTTCGGCAGGGATTCCGGGATATAGGCGTCCAGAAGCTTTTCGAAATCTTCTGGGTGTGATTTCAAATGTCCTTCTATAACGGTGATGGCGTAATCGCGTGTGATTCTAGATATGCGATTTTCGAGAATGTTTTCGAAAAACTCAGGATTTTCAGATGCAAATTTCTTTATAATTTCGCGGGCTATAGCGTCCATTTTGTCGTTGACGGACACCGTGAGCGAGTCTTTATTTTGCTCTCTGTATAGTGTGTTTAACATTCTGCTGTTAAAGACATCTATGTTTGCTTGATAATATCTGTTGGATTCAATGTTTTTGGTCAGTTTTCTGGCACGTTTCTTGTTATTATTGACGTTGGCGCGGGCCGCGATGGCTGCAACCATTAACCATAGCATCGCAATGGTTGTATCAAATGCTTTGTCTTTGTCGCCCAGATTTTTGATATTATATGCGTTCTTGAATGTGTCCGGATATGACAATGTTTTATCTGGTATTGCTGCTTTGGATATACCCCAAGTTGCAGACCCCAAGGCAACCGACAGCAGTGCAACCGCGGTAAATGTATAGAACCCGCGTCGCGCAATTATCAAGCGCGCTATTGCGCCCATCTTTTTATCCAGTTCTTTGTTCTCGGCTGCCTGTTCAGATTTTTGCCGCAGCTGTCTTGCACGTTGTTCGGCTTTTTTGTATGCTTTGCGTTCTTCGTACTTGCTGCCTGGGAATACTTTTTGATTCATTATACTGCCTTTGATGTTTAAATTGTTTATGATTATTGATTGTAAAAATATTTTTGTCAACCGATAAATACTCGTGTCAGGTTGGTATTAATTGTGCGCGGTGATATGCAATGCGATGCTGATTATAAATGCAATCGTTATGACGCCCAGTATTATTTTCTGGGTTTTGTGGGATTTGCCGCCGTGGCAGTGGTCGCATTCGCATCCGCATTCCCGCAGCACCATTGACCACGATATCAGCAGCATTACAGCCGAAAATACGAATATCCACGGTTCCAGCCAATGCGGGACAATGTGCATGTGGGCCGCGTCCGGCGCAATCAGTCCGATGACCGACAGCGCAATCGGCAGGCCACAGCAAAATATGTGCGGCACGATTGATGCGATTATTCCTATTTTTACGGCTTTGTTTTTCATGTTTCCTTTAATGCGCTTGGTTCGGATGCTGGCGTCCCCAGCAGGGCTCGAACCTGCATCTAATTCTTAGGAGGAATTTGTTCTATCCTGTTGAACTATGGGGACGTGCGGTTTGTATTTTATTGCACCTATTTTAATATTGCAAGTTATAATCATGGCAATTATAATACGGTGCGAAGGAAAAGGAAAGGTTATGGGAAGCAGACTGATTGGATACGGGTCTTATTTACCCGAAAAGGTAATGACCAATCAAGATTTTGAAAAGATTATGGATACGTCCGACGAATGGATTGTTCAGCGCACCGGCATGCGTCAGCGCCACTTTGCGGCGGAAAATGAAACTGTTGTCGACATGGCGTCGGCTGCGGCGGCGCGCGCGCTGGAAAACGCAAAACTGACAATTGACGATATTGACTTGGTCATTGTCGCGACGACATCGTCGGAACTGGATTTCCCGGCCGTCGGCGTCCAGGTTCTGGGGCGTCTGGGGGCGACGAAAAACATGCCGGCATTCGATGTCAGCGGGGCCTGCACAGGTTTTATATATGCACTGCACTGCGCGCGCGCGTTTTTCACCGCCGGAATGCATCGGCGCATAATGCTGATTGGTGCGGAAAAGATGTCGCGATTTATCGACTGGACCGACCGCAGCACGGCCGTGTTGTTCGGCGACGGCGCCGGGGCATTGATTTTCGAACATTCAACGTCCAGCTATTCGGGGATTATCGACACGGTTGTCATGTCTGATGGGCGCGAATTTGAAATGCTGCACGGCAGCATGGATCACCACATCATCATGAACGGGCCGGAAACATACAAGAAGGCCGTAACCCTGATACCGGCCGCGGCCAGCTATATCATGGAACACGCTGGAATAACGGCGGACAATGTGGATTGGATTATTCCGCACCAGGCCAACCTGCGCATTATACAAAGCGGGGCCCAGCGTCTGGGATTCCCGTTGGAAAAGATTCTGGTCACGGTCGACAAGCATGCCAATACCAGCGGTGCGTCCGGCGTGCTGGCATTGTCTTATGGATTGGACAACGGACTGATTAAAAAGGGTCAGCTGGTTTTGTATCCGGCCTTTGGCAGCGGGCTGACCTGGGGCGCGGCGTTGGTTCGCATTTAAATATGGGGGATGAAAAATGGCAACAATAACCAGAAGTGATTTTGCAAACCGTCTGCGCGAGCGTTTCGGATTGACGACGGCGGACGCGTACAAATTGGTCGACGTAGTTTTTGATGAAATACGCGAGGCATTGGTTCACGGCGAAGATGTAAAATTCGCAGGGTTCGGCACGTTCAAGATTCTGACAAAATCGGCGCGCATGGGTCGCAACCCCAAAACTGGCGCGCCGGCGGTTATATCGGCGCGGCGCGTTGCGACGTTCCGCCCCAGCAACGAATTCCGCCAGCGTGTGGCAAAATAAAAAACCGCCCTTGGGCGGTTTTTTTATCCGTTGATTATTTCCATAACCCGGCGTGGTACATCCGCGATGGCACAGCGCTCTTGCGCCATGGTGTCGCGATGACGCAGGGTTATCGTGCCGTCTTCCATTGTCTGGTGGTCGACGGTGATGCATACCGGCGTGCCGATTTCGTCGTGGCGACGATAGTTCTTGCCGATGTTGCCGGAATTTTCCAGCTCTATGCGTCCGATGTTCAGTTTGCGCAAATCGTTTTCAATATTGTTTGCAATATCCAGCAGTTCGGGAACATTGCGCGCCAGCGGGATTACCGCCGCCTTTACCGGACTCAGCCACGGTTTCAGTTTCAAAACCAGGCGTGATTTTCCATCGGGCAGTTCTTCTTCGGTGTATGCGTTGTGCATGACCGCCAGCATTGCGCGGTTTACACCCATCGCCGTTTCAATGACATACGGGATGAAATTTTCACCGGTCTGCGGGTCGCTGTACGACAGTTTTACCGTGCTGTCCTTGTTTTCCATGACGTTTGCGGCGATTTTGAATTCGTCCTGCGCCTTGGTGTGGGACCCCAGGTCAAAGTCCTGGCGGTTGTGTATTCCTTCTACCTCGTCAAATCCGTCGGGAAACGCGTATTCGATGTCGCATGCGGCCTTGGCATAGTGCGCCAGCTTTTCATGCGGCAGAAAGCGCAGTGATTGCGCGGGTATCCCCAGCGCGTTGACCCACCACGCCATGCGTGTTTCTTTCCACATGTCAAAATACTTTTCATCATCGGACGGTTTTACAAAATACTGCATTTCCGCCTGTTCAAATTCGCGCATGCGGAAAACAAATCCGCGGGGGGAAATTTCGTTGCGGAACGCCTTGCCAATCTGGGCGATGCCGAACGGCAGTTTGTGCGGTTTCGCGTCAAGAACGTTCTTGAAATTGGTATATGTCGTCGTTGCTGTTTCCGGACGCAGATAGGCGTTTATTGCGCCGTCGGCCGTCGCGCCAATCGACAGTCCCATCATCAGCTGGTACGCGCGCGGTTCGGTGATTTCCGTGCTGCCGCAGTTGTCGCATTTCGTTTGGTCTTTCATTTTATCCTGACGCATGCGGGCGCCGCATTTTTTGCATTCGACCAGCGGGTCTGAAAAACCACCCTCGTGTCCGGAATATTTCCACAACAGTCGGTTTGATATCAGCGCCGCATCCAGACCTTCGATATCATTGCGCGAATAAACCATCGCGTTCCACCACGCGTTGCGTATGTTTTTCATCAATTCCACGCCGTACGGGCCGTAATCGTATGCACCACCCAGGCCGCCATAGATTTCAGAACCTGTGAAAATAAAGCCGCGCCGTTTGCACAGGGCGACAATGTCGTTGATTGTTTTTGCTGGCATTTTTTACCCCTAGAAAATATTAACGCCACTATTATTATACCTAATTCGGTGTTTTGCAATAATAAATACATTTGTATTTGATTTTCGAAATGGCGATGATAATATTGTTTGACAAAAATAAAACAAGGATACAGTTATGATGGATATAGATAAAAGAAATGATGCCGCCAATCTGCTGTGTGTTTCCCGTGATGCGACGCCAGAGACGGTAAATCAGGCATATATGAACAGATTTGAACAAATGCTGAATTTTGATACTCTGCAGACTGAAAGTGAGCGTCAGTTGTATGATGCGCGCCTTAGAATGTTGCATCCGGAAAATCGCCAATGGCTGGCTACGCTTAAACTGTTGCTGATTGGAACCAATGTCAAGGATATCCATAGTTTTCAGACACTGTTGAAAATAATCAAAAGCAACGTAAAGGACAGCGGCGTAGAATTTCTGTTGAATGAAGTCGGATATCTTGCCGCAAAATTATCCAGGAAGGTAAATTTAATCAAAATTTTATGTGCATATGAAATTGTGTCAATATTGGGAGTCAGTGCCGCCAAAAATGCTACGTTGATTATAGCGCTGCTTTTTTCCCAGCTGGGTGCTGGAATTATATTGGGCTGTACTATGGACGAGGCTGATAAATGCGAAAGGGAGCTGAAGGCGGTCATGGAATCCTGGAAAAATTTCAAATCAAAATAAAAAACGGGACATTTGTCCCGCTTTTTATTTCATGTGCATTTCTTACTGCGCGTCAGGTGCAATTGCCGCCACCGGACAAATCGCAGCACAGGTGCCACACGATATGCACTTGGCCGGGTCGATTACACATTTTCCGTCCGCGCCGACCGAAATCGCGCATACCGGACATGCACCCATGCAGGTATGGCATGCGATACATTTTGCAGGGTCTATTTTATAAGCCATTTTTTACTCCGCTTGTTTTTTTGTTGTTTAATTACGGTTTAACAAACTCAACAGATATTGGAACATGGCGATAAATGATATGTACAGATGCAGCGCACCAAGTACCGCCAGCTGGTTTTTCTGGTTTTCATCGCCCACGACTTCATATGCCCGGCGCAGGGTTTGCATGTCGTACGCCGTGAACAGCGCAAAGACCAGCACGCCAATCAGGCACACAACCGTGCCGAACGTGCCACCCATAATCGCCGGCCATATAAAGGATGCGAGGCCAACCAGAATCAGACCAATCATTCCCGTGGTTAAAAATACACGCAGGAACGATAAATTTTTCATTGTCTTGTACCCGAACAGGGCCATGCACGCAAACATCAGTGCGGAAATCACGAATGCCTGCAGAATGGATGCCGGATGCACCGCCAGTGCGATTGCAATCAACGGCGTCAGGCCGACGCCCATCAATACCGCGTACAGCGCCAGCAGCAGTCCGCCCGTTGCGGGTTTGATTCTGAATGCGCGTACCTGGGCCCATATCGACAGGCCGAATGCGCCGAATATGATTATGTAGTACAGCACGGAAAAACTGCCCGTATTCCAGTTTATCAGATATCTCAGCCAGCCGCCCCATATCGTCATGTAAGATGCCGCCGCAGTCAATGCGACCGCACCGAACATCAGGGCGAAAATTCGTTTCAAATAAACATCTATGCCGCCACTGCGCACCGCGGTGCGTGCGGATTTGACGCTTTTTTCTTTTACAGCAGATTTTGTCGTCGCCATAATCTTTCTCCTTGTTATTTGATAGATATATAATACAATAAGTCCCATATTTCAAGACAAAAGGGTATTTAATTATGGAATTAAATGACTTGGAAATAAAATATAATTTTGCAGAATTGAACAGAATGGCAAACGTTATAAATCGCCAGCGTTCCAGACTGCGCGTGGAAAAGGCAAAGCCGTATCCCGATGCCCAGATGATAAAACACCTGGAAAAATCAATTTGGAATCTGCGCCTGACATTGAAGGGCGCCGGCATACATTCACACTAGTTTTTGGACAGGGGGGATAAAAGAATGGCCATATTTATAAATCCGGTTTCTCCGGTTGCTTTTTCCGTGCTGGGGCTGGATGTGCGGTGGTATGCGCTGGCATACATAGCGGGATTTGTCATCGGCTACTTTTTGTTTTGCCGCCTGATGCGTATGTCGGATGGCGGCGCGCCCCTGTTGTCCAAGCAGCAGCTTGATGACCTGATGGCGGCGGTTATTCTGGGGGTGATTGTCGGTGGTCGACTGGGGTATGTGCTGATGTATAATCCGGCGTTTTTTCTTGCGCACCCGCTGGAGATATTTGCGGTTTGGCATGGCGGGATGAGTTTTCATGGCGGCCTGCTGGGCGTTATTGTCGCGACGTTTTTGTTCGCGCGCCGTCGGTGTATAAATCCGTGGAAAATTTTGGACTTGCTGGCCGTTGTGGCCCCGGTTGGTCTGTTTTTCGGGCGCATTGCGAATTTTATTAATATGGAGGTCATGGGCCGTCCCACAGACATGCCGTGGGGTGTTGTGTTTGCAGGCGACATCGCGGTGCCGCGCCACCCCAGCCCCCTGTACGAGGCTGCTACCGAAGGCCTGGCATTGTTTGTAATAATGTTTTGCCTGTACAAATTTACGGGCCTGCGTCGTCGGCCGGGGGCTTTGGCAGGGATGCTGGGCATGCTGTACGCTGTGTTTAGAATCTTTTGTGAACAGTTTCGCGCCCCGGACGTCCAGATTGGATTTTTAACCGACTGGGGGCTTACGATGGGGCAATTGTTGTCGGGTGTCATGTTTTTTGCAGGTGCGATGATTTTTGCAATTGCGTTTCGAAAAAAATAATATAGAATAGGGCATGTTATCCGCATAGGAATACAGTTTCGGATGGGTGGCAGAGCGGTCGAATGCGGCGGTCTTGAAAACCGTTGAAGCAGCAATGCTTCCGGGGGTTCGAATCCCTCCCCATCCGCCAGTGATAAGTATAAGTTCAAATTTATACGAAATATATACCAAAAATCCCCGTGTTCCGCGGGGATTTTGTTGTTTTGCTGACTACGATAAGCCCGCCGTTATGGCCATATCCGCCGAATTTTTCGGATAACTATATCTCGGCCAATTTCGCATAGTCAGTGATGTTGGGCATACTTAAACTTATTGATTTTTACGAGTGTTTGTGATATAATAGCTAATATGAACAAAGGCGACATTTGCCGCCGTTTTTTTATTGTCCCGCCGCCCGCGGGCTTTTTTATTTACTAAAAGGAATCATAAATGAAAACACCAAAGTTTTTACGGGATTTAATAACTTCGCCCGCATATATGGATAAAAATAGCAAGGTATACGCCATGGCGGAAAAGTACCTGAATCTGCTGTATCCCGGTACGGCACAGACCGATGCCACCGGTCGCATGACCGAACCCGAATACGATATGACACTAGAACAATTTAATGAAGCGCAAAGACAAATTGATGCGGATTTTGAAGAAGCGAAAAATGAAGCAGAAGAAGAAATATTGGAAGAATATGGTGAATACTTTGAAAACCTGGGTATCAGTTTTGATATTGATGCTTGTGTAATTCCCGGTGAGAATATACCTGTTAAAGTTCTGTATGATGACGATGTTATTTTGATGCGGCATCTGGAAACTTATGACCTGGATATCCCAAATTTTGAAAAGGTACGAAAAATATGGATTTGGCACGGCGAAGTATCTGAAAAAACTTGCGATGAATGTGAAAGTTTGGATGGGCAAACATTCTACAATGAAGAGGATATTCCCGAATGTCCGGTGCATCCTAATTGTCGTTGTTGGGTTGAAGAAATAGAGATTGATGAAGATGGGAGTGTAATAAGCCGTAGCCAGTTTGCAGGTAATCAACCGTTAGATACAGATATTCGGTCAAATGAAAATAATCAGAATATACAAGGAACAAATAATATGTCTGCAGAAAAAAACAATGATCAGATTCGTGAAGAATCTATACGTAAAACAATGGCAGAAGAAGGCGGGTATATAGATAATCCAAATCGTATAGATCAGCCAACAAATTCTGGCATAACACAGCCAACGTTAAATACATATAACCAAAGACACCCAGAAGCGGGTTTCCCTGAAAATGTAAGAGAATTGACAGGACGGCAAGCCGAACAAATTTACACGGAACTATACTATAATGACAGGAATATTGGAGATATAAACAATCTGCGTATAGCACACGCAATATTTGATATGGGGGTTATGAGTAATTATTCGAATGTTGGCACAATGGTGCAGAACACAATTAACGAAACACAGGGAACAAATATAGCAGTGGATGGCGATATCGGCGCGCGAACGATACAAGCTCTTAATAATATTCCAGCAAATCAAGTTGATAGATTTATGGAAGCTTTAATAGAGAAACGTATAGAATATTTACAAAGTCTTGCGAATTGGAATAGATATGGTCGTGGTTGGGAGGCGCGAACGAACAGATATTAAGCTAAAAATTTGAATTTATTGCATCTGTTAAATGTTCGATATAATTTTTAATGAAATCCAGAGTTGGACTGTATGCCATCAGCGCAGTTAAATTGCCACATTCGTTATAGCATCTGTCTGGGTTATACATATCGTTTGCTGTTCTCTTATAAGCTGTTATAGATTCATGAAGATTGTTTTTCATCGGTTTTGATTGCTTAGAATAATATTTATCAATAATTTTATGTGCGACAGATTCATAACAGACGACCTGAGAATCTGTCGCTGCAATCATTTCTGCAGCTGTTAAATTTCTATCCATATCGTGTTCAAACTGTTTGTCGCACTTTTCAATATCTGTTTCATAGTTCAGGGCAGTTTCGGCATATGTGGATATCGGTAAGATTAATAAAAATATAGTTATTAATTGTTTCATCGAGAACAGTATAGGATAATTTGTTTTATAAGTCAAATAACCGATTGTTGAATCAATAAAGAAAGCATATCTGATGATATTAATTTTATAACACTTGGATTTTGCATGAAATAAAGGCCTCAAACGGGCGCAAATCTGGCTTTTGTGGGGTTAAAGATAAAATGGCAACAGTTGCAATAAAAATCTAAACATCGTGCCCAGACCCAAAACATCCGGGGGTTCGAATCCCTCCCCATCCGCCAGGAATAAGTTGTGTTTTGAATATAAAAGCATATGACGTTCAAAGCCCCGGGAAATCGGGGCTTTTTATTTATAACTCATCCATGGTATATCGCAAAATTCCAAAAATCGGCAAATAAAAACCAGTTTCTATACATTGGCCTTTTTCGGCCTGGCAGTGGAAAGCCTAAAACAAGATATAGTCTAACGTCATTCGGCAAAATACAAGTATGACTAGACTAAGAGGTATGGATAGTAATATTAATAACCAGTGCCACTTGAAATATTTATTCAGTTTGATTCCAACAACAGTCCCCCAGATACCAAATAAAATGGATAATAAGGTATCCGTTATAATGCTATAGTCAAGATGGTGTATTGTAGACGAAAAACAAAATACCCACAATCCATCATATTTGCCGTCAGTCTGATATGCGTCAAAGGCAAACATTATTGCCAATGCACATAGGATGACCATGAAAATAGATAAAAAATACGTTTTCTTTTTATTCATGCTTAAGATCTTTTTGTGTCATCTGATATACCTAACTTGCAGTATAACATCTTTCTTATTATTTTCAAACCATCGTGTGAAATCATCCATTTGTGATGTTAAATCAATGCAGCCTTTTGAGCCTGGGGTCTTGCCACCGTGAATATTGAATTTACCACGTCCACGCATATCGTTTTGTGAAGATGGTTCCAATGCTACTTTTGAATTTCCCCAAGAACCACGCCCCCAAGGAAATCTTGTTCTGCCAGCATATGCGGCCATACGTTCAATTTTTGACATGTCATCAAAATAATACAAGTTGCTCTGTCTTGCAACATACGTGCCTTCTGGTAAAGGACCTTTATTTTTCAACCCCTGATTTTCTTTGCCTTGATAATCGGGGGCCCCAGACATTCCATCCCAGGATTTGATTTTTTTATCGTTTTCATACAGGCTCAGTGTTGTGCCATCGAATATTGCGATTTGATTCTTGTCTGTATTTACCAATCTGCAATAGGATATTTTACTTATAACCGGCAGTTGATTTTCAATGAAAAATCATGCACAATGAGAATGCATTCTTGCAAATAATGCCTTTTTAGGAGAGAGATATGACACATGACGATATCTGGCGTGCAATAGACAGTATGGCAAATGAAAATAAAATGTCTTGTTCACGAATGGCGTGCGTGGGCGGATTGAACGCCACAACATTTAATAAAAGCAAACGTGTGAATGAGTACGGCAAAGAACGCTGGGTGTCAATGCAGAGTCTGGTAAAGGTTTTGAATGCAATGAATCTGCCGATGATGTATTTTGCGGCCTTTGTCGATGCGCATGCCGCGAACCGTGAAAAATCAAAATAA
This sequence comes from uncultured Alphaproteobacteria bacterium, assembly GCA_947054455.1. Taxonomy (GTDB): domain Bacteria; phylum Pseudomonadota; class Alphaproteobacteria; order Rs-D84; family Rs-D84; genus Enterousia. The sequence goes on along the minus strand of CAMRWN010000001.1, from coordinate 47,561 downwards.
CAGGATTTGCGTCCGGTGCAGTTATTCCCGCCAGACAACCGATTCAAACATAGTGTTTAGGGTATTGCGCATTTCGTCGTCAAAGAACTGGTTGCGCTGGTCGGCGGTTGTGCCGTGGGCGTTGTCTTCGAAATGCGGTATGTATTTTTGCACGGCGATATTTTTTACGCCGCGCGAATGTAAATCACTGGCGATGTCGTGCAGGGCGGCCCGGTCTATAAAGCGCGGATCGCAGGTTATACGAACCTCTATATCGCGTCCTGTCTGCAGCCAGGATTCCAGCGAGCGTATCATATTATCATACGCAATCGCATTCCCGGTCAGTTCCAGGTATTTGTCGCGCGTGGCCTTGTAATCCAGACCAATCCAGTCGACGGTCTGGGCGGCGCGCATCAGTACGTCCGGATAAAATCCGTTCGTATGCAGGCCGATTTTAAATCCCAGATTTTTTACGCGTTTCATATATTCAATCAGCGCGTCGCCCTGCATCAATGCCTCGCCCCCGGAAAATACGATGGCTTCCAGTTTGCCGACGCGGGATGTAAGCCATTCGAATACTTTTCCCGGGTCATATTCGCCGTCGCCAATGTCCAACAAATGGGGGTTGGAACAATACGCACATCGCAACGGACAACCACGCAAGAAGATTACTGCAGCCAGTTTGCCCGGATAGTCGATGGTCGTAAATGATACCAATCCCCCGATTTGTATGTCGCGCATTTTATTAAGCCGCTTTTTTCATCAAATCCGTGTGGCGCGCGCCTGTTGTTAGGCAGTTGCCTTCTTTAAACATTTTTCTCTCGCAGAATTCTGAATACTTGCCGATATTGAAATTAGAAACTGGTCTGATAAATCCCATGGAACGTGAAAAGATTTCGCACTTTGTTCTTTGTGTGTTTGTCGTTGCGGCTTGCATTTTTGTTTTCCTCCCTTTTGTGTTGTGTGTGTTGTTTGTTTATTGTTCCTGGTTCTGATTTGCGGCGATTTCCGCGTCGCATTTCGGACAGAATTCATGTTTGCCGGGCAGATATCCGTGCTTTGGACAGATTGAGAATGTCGGCGTCAGCGTCATGTACGGTATGCGATAGTTTTCAAATATCGTGCGTACAATTTTCTGTGCGGCTTCCCCGCTGGATACCGGTTCACCCATATACAGGTGCAACATCGTTCCGCCGGTGTATTTACGCTGCAGTTCTTCCTGGTGTTCCAGCGCGACAAACGGGTCGTCGGTAAAGTTCACCGGCAGCTGTGTCGAGTTCGTATAATACGGCGCGTCCTTGGTACCCGCGGTGATGATGTCCGGGAAATTCTTGACGTCGGTTTTTGCAAATCTGTAGGAACAGCCTTCGGCGGGCGTTGCCTCCAAATTATAGAGGTTGCCGGTCTGTTCCTGGAATGTTGCCAGATGATTGTTGATGAAATCCATTACATCCAGCACCAGCTTTTTACCCATGGGCGTCGCGATGTTTTCACGGTCGTTTGTAAAGTTGCGCACCATTTCATTCGCACCGTTTACGCCGATTGTTGAAAAGTGGTGGTTCCAGTTGCCCAGATAACGGCGCGTAAACGGATACAGGCCATTTTCCATGTGCTTGCTGATAATCTTGCGTTTGATTTCCAGCTGGTCGCGCCCCAGTTCCAACAGACGCTTCAGTTCCGTGAACAGACCTTCGCGGTCGCCCTTGTGCGTGTAGCCCAGGCGTGCCAGATTGATTGTAAACACGCCGATAGAGCCGGTTTTTTCCGCAGAACCGAACAACCCGCCGCCACGTTTCAGCAGTTCGCGCACGTCCAGTCGCAACCGGCAGCACATTGAGCGAACATCCGTCGGATTCAAATCCGAATTCAGGAAATTCTGGAAATTAGGTATTCCGTATTTTGCAGCCAAATCAAACAGCGGTTTTACATTCGGATGATTCCACGGGAAATCCGGAGTGATGTTGTATGTCGGGATTGGGAACGTGAACGGCCGACCATTTGCATCGCCTTCGGCCATAACCTCCAGAAATGCCTTGTTAAGCATGTCCATTTCCGCCTGCAGGTCGCCGTATGTGAAATCCATTTGCTTTTTCCCGACAAAAGGATGCTGGTTTTTCAAATCTTCGGGGCAGGTCCAGTCAAACGTGAAATTTATGAACGGTGTCTGTGTTCCCCAACGGCATGGTACCGCGCAGTTAAAGACCAGTGTCTGCATCGCGTTCTTTACATCCGCATATGACATGTTGTCCAGTCTGACATATGGGGCCAGATAAGTGTCGACCGATGAAAACGCCTGTGCGCCGGCAAATTCGTTCTGCAGCGTCCCCAGAAAGTTCACCATGTGTGAAATCGCGGTGGCCATGTGCTTGGCCGGTTCGCATTGCAGATAGCCCGCAACGCCGTTAAATCCCTCGTATAACAGTTCACGCAAAGACCAGCCCGCACAGTATCCCGTCAGCCAGCCCAAATCGTGAATATGAACCGCCGCGTTTTTATGCGCCTCTGCAATTTCGCGCGGGTACAGGTTCAGCCAGTATTCCGCCGTGACGCGTTCGGACGTACGCAGAATCAATCCGCCGATTGAATATCCTATGTTGGCGTTTTCCTTGATGCGCCAGTTGCTGCCGTCGACATAGCCTTCAATTATTTCCACCGCATCAATCGCAGCGTTGCGAATTTCGCTGCGTTTCTGGCGGTATATTATGTATGCCTCTGCGGTTTTGTGGGCGTGCGCGTCCATCAGAGAGTGTATGACGGCTTCCTGAATTTCTTCCACCTTGGGGGTTTTACCGGCGAATGCCGCATCCAATGCGTTCAATGTGTTTTGCGTTATGGATATGACAAGGTCTTCTGTTATTTCACCGGTTACGGCCACGGCCTTTTTTATCGCTTCGAATATTTTCTTGGCGTCAAACGGAACCGTTTCGCCGGAGCGCTTTTGAACAGCGACCAGCTTTGTCGTAAGTGTAGGTAGAATCTGTATTTTTACTTCGTTTTGTACTTCTGCCATTGTCGTACCCCTGTTTTGTCCAAAAACACAATATGTAGTGGTCTTTTTCTTAATTCCTTGTCAATATATTGTTTTTGATGCTTTGGGGCAATATATAAAAATTAAAAATTTTTTTATTTTTTGCTTTACTTTTTAAAAGGCGGATTTTCTGCGCATTACAGATAGGTAGTGAATCGTATTGTTGTGCACCAAAGGCGTTTTTGTGTCAAAAAAATAAATTTAAAGGCAACGAATCTGATTCGGATTTTTATAAAAAACACAAAATATGGTGAATTTTTATCGAATTGACGACTATATATTGACAAAAGTGGTGGTGATTCGATTCTGTTTTTATAAAAAATGCACTATACAAATCAGGTGCGGTTAGCGCATTGCGGCAAAATTATAGAACTTTTGTATAAATTGTCAAATTATATAATAGGTTGTGTTTCCTATTCAAAAACGCTATTAATTAAATGTCCAATATAGGATGCCGGCCCAGGCCGGATATGTTAACAATAAAGAAGAGCATTATTTATGATTAAAAACATATATGAAATGCTGCAGGATGTTTGTTTGCAGAACAAAGACCGTATTTTCTTTGTCAGACAAAACGAAACATATGCAGACTTGTTAAGAAAGGTAAAGCAGCGCGCGGTGCTGCTGGCGAAAAAGTTCGGTGTTAAAAAGGGTGATACCGTCGCGATACTGTCCGGCAACACCCCTGATTTCATCCGTTCATATTTTGCCATTGTGTCCCAGGGCGCGCGTGTTTTGATGTTGGATACCGGTTTGTCCGCGACGGAACACCTGAACATGATGCGGCGTACAGACTGCAAGTTGGTTCTGGCACAAAAGTCGTATTTCATTGAAGGCGCACCGAAGACATTTGACATAGAAAACATCGACGACACAGATGCACGCGAATTCAAGGCCGCCGCGGCAGCGCCGGGCGACATTGCCATGCTGTCGTTCACGTCCGGGTCGACCGGCAATCCAAAGGTTGTTGGGCTGACGCATGACAATATCTTGTCGCTGGGGCAGGGGGCGTTGTTTTATCGGCCCGTTATAAAGCCCGGATATACGTTTTACGGATTTTTGCCGCTGTATCACATTTATGGTGTGGTTATAAATATCATCGCGCCGTTGGTGTTGCAGGGAAAATTATTGTTGCAGCCGGTCTTGAACCCGCGCGAATTCTTAAAGGATTTCCAAGAATTTCGACCCGAGGTTATACCGGCCGTCCCCAGAATATGGGAGGCGTTTTATAAAAAGATAGTCGAAGGCGCCAAAGAAAAACACGTCTACACCCTGATGCGCGTGATTGTTGCGTTGCGCGGCGTGTTGCGCGCGATAGGAATGGGATGGCTGGTGCGCAAGATAACACAGCCGATTCACGACCTGTTCGGCGGCCAGACCAAGGTTTTGGTGTCGGCGGGCGCCACGCTGAAACCGACAATCCGCAAGTTCTTTGAGAATCTGGGGTTTGTGGTTGGCGACTGTTATGGACTGACAGAAACGACGGGACCTGCCAATTTTAACTTTGCGTTCAGACTGGACGACGGTTCGATGTATTATGCGGGCCCGCTGCCGGGTAATGAAATTCAGATACATAATCCCGACCGCCACGGCATCGGTGAAATATGGGTTCGCGGCAACATGGTCATGCCGGGATATCTGGATAACAATGACGCAAACGCCGCCGCATTTGAAAACGGATGGTTCAAGACGGGTGATTTGGGCAAACTGGATAAATACGGCCGTTTGATTGTAAAGGGCCGCCAGAAGCAGGTCATCGTTCTGGACAGCGGTAAAAACGTTTACCCCGATGAATTGGAAGATCTGTATCTGCAAAACGACGAGATACTGGCCGCCGCTGTTTTTGAATATGTCATTGGCGGCAAAGTGGTGCCGTTTGCCGTATTTCAGGTAAAGCCGGGTACGACCATAAGTCGCGTCGCGGCGTTGGTAAAGACATCAAATCTGACAATCGCGCCGTACAAATGGGTAAAGCATTTTGCCATAACGGAAGAAGAGCTGCCCCAGACGTCGGCCAAAAAGATAAAGCATTTTGCGGTTCGTGAAATGCTGGACAATGGCGCCTTTACGCGCCAGGCGCAATAGTGCGGCGCCGGCGCGCGGTTTCGTGTGTCTGCGAAATTGTGCGCCGGCGTGGTGCCAAACACTTGACGCGGGCGCGCGCATACGCTATATATGTATTATAAAATGTGCAAAGGAGATGACATGGCGGATATCCGTTCAAAGAAAGCACATCCGGCTTTGTTTTATATTCTTAAAGCCGTTGTTGATTCCAAAACGCCGAAATTGCGTGCGGATGTTCGTGGCGCCGATGCCGCAAAAAGTCAGATTCCCAATGTTCAAAAAAATATAGCCGACGTTCAATATGCGCTGGACAGTGCGCGCCGCTATGACCCGTCAGATGTCGCGGAATATCGTGAATGCCTGGAACTGCACGAGGCGCGAATGACATCACTGCAGAAATCCGTTGCCGTCGGCAACAGTGCAAATGCGCAGTTGGCGTATGCCGAAAAATTCAATAAATTGTTCACCAGTGTAATTGATGAGGCTGCGCGCATCGCACGCAATCGTGAACTGGTGCGCAAAATCGCAAATTTGCAATCAATGTATGATGCGCTGGATGCGCGTGATACCATATTGGACAACCGTATTTCCGCGTGCCGGATTAACATGGATTCTTATAATGATTGCGACCCGGTTCACCAGGATTCCGCGGCAGAACTGGAAAAATTATACGATGAAAGTGAAAATTTGCGCTGTCATATGGATGCAATACAGGAACAGATACGAAAACTGCGGCAAATGTGTCATTAAAAAAATCCCGCCTTTGTGCGGGATTTTTAATTGCATATCGTTATGTATGGCGGCAATGATTTTTCCTGGTTTATTCCGCGTTCGCCGCATTCCATGCAGTTGAATTTTCTGTTCTGGGAATGCGTGCGGTCAATGGGAATCTGCTTGCCGCGCAGTTCGGGTATATTGGCGGCGTATCCGGCGTTGGGAAATCCGAAATAGAATCCGCGTCCCGCGCCCGTGCATTTTTCCGCGCCGCCCGGATAGCATTTTGCATCGTTTATTCGCGACGTGTCGGGAACACATACCGATGTGCAGGTTTCTTCGTCGGTCAGCATAATTTCACAGTCCGTGCATGATGTCGACGGTCTGCGCAGTGTCGCGCCCAGGTGGCCGTATATTGCGCCGGCTACTATGCTGGTGCATTTTTTTGTTTCTGGCGTTGCCGACGGGTCCGCGACGCATTCCCATTCCAACGTGTTATAGTTCAGTCGCATGACCATCCCGTTGCCACAGTTTTTGTCGGTGAATGGGTTTATACACTCCCACACGTCGTCGACCATGACGGCGGTCTGTTGTGATGCGCACAGCGGCTTTCTGGATTCGTCGGGAACGCATTCCAGCAAATCCGAATCCCATATCATGTCCCCGGCGCAGTTTGTCTTCATATTGTATCCTATGCACTGCCAGCGGCCAAATCTGTATGTCTTGACCGTGCCGGCGGGGCATTCTATGCCGGCGGAATTTGGTGCGGAAAATTCGGTGTCCGCATCCGGAATTTCATACTGGGTCAGATAAACCAGCTGGCCGTCGGTCAGTTCGGCCTGGTCCGCGACGGCGGTGGGAACCGCGCGCTTGCCGGTGGCGCCGGATAAAATCTGATTTTCCATGAATATTCCCAGCGTGCCCGCGTCGGGATAGTGCGTTTCCAATATTTCCAGCATACCGTTGTAATCCGACGGCGACAGTTCGCCCGTTGTTGTTATGAAATAGCTATAGGCGGGCTTTTTATTTCTCTGTCCGTCGCATTTTGTTGTCGCCATCGTGGCGGTCAGGCATACGGTGCGGCTGGATATGTTGTTTTGCGCGACGCACGGGTCGGGAAATTCGCCGCCGCGTATTGTCGCGTTGTGCGCCGCCACCGCGCAGTCGGCAACGGCCCGCAAATCGGCGCGTTCAATCGCCTGGGTTGTTTCCTGTTCCTGGATGCGCATTGCGGGGCTGCTGATAAGGTAGTAGGTGCCCATGAACAATACCACCAAAATCATGATAAAAATATTCATCATTCCCTCTTGCGATTTATTAAAAGTCTAGGTAATATACAAATAAATTGCAATAGGAAAACTGATTGCGCGATAAAAAAAGACGGTGCATATGAAAAAAATTCTGGTGTGTTTACTGTTGGCCGGATGCGGCTTTCAACCAATGTTTTCCGGGAATGACACGGATATTTACGTCCCGCCAATAAGCGGAATAAACGGCATCGAACTGCGCAATGCCCTGAATGCGAAGTTTGGCGGCCAGCGGGATATGAACGCCGAATACACGCTGACCGTGAATTTGGGCGAACCTATTACCAAGTACAAGGCGATGGAACCGACCGGCGACGCATCATGGCAAGAGATATACATGCACGCGTCTTATACTTTGCGTCGCGGTGATGAAACAATTGCGACCGGGTCTGCGGTTGCGTCCGAATCATACACGTTCGTGCGGTATCTGGTTGCGGCGAACGCGTCTTATAACAACGCGGTGAACAACACGATAACCGTTTTGGCGGAAAAAATCGGAACGCGCGCCATCGCAGAGACAAAAAATCAGGCGCGTCGGGGCGCGGACAAGCAATGAAATGGAAAGACGCGGACTTTAACAGCGGAATTGAAAAAGTGCGGGCCGTTTTGATTTACGGGCCCGACGCCGGCCAGGTGGATGAATATTGCGACCGCGCGATTGAAAAGCTGGGGATTGAAAAGGACAACACGTTCGCGCTGGATTCGGACGAACTGCGGGAAAAGCAGGACGCCCTGTTCGCGGAAAGTTGCACGCCGTCAATGTTCGGCGGGCGCAAGATGGTGATAATATCAAACGCCGGCGATGCATGCGCGAAACAGGTTGCGGAATTGGTGTCGCATCCGGGACTGTGTGCGACGGTTATTGTTGCGGCGGGCGATTTGCGCGCCGGCGGCGGCCTGCGCACATTGTTCGAAGGCGGCGCTGAAATTGCGGCGCTGGCATGCTATACGGATGATGCGCGCAGTCTAGCGGCACTGATACGTGCGGAACTGTCCGCGTCAGCTGGAATCGTGCAGATTACCCCGGACGCAATGGCGTACATGACGACGCATCTGGGGGGCGACCGCGGTATTACACGTGGATTTTTGGGCAAAATCGCACTGTATGTCGATGATAAAAAGACCGTTGAACTGGAAGATGTGGAAAAATGCCTGCCTGATACCGGTGCGGCGGACACGGATGATTTTCTTTATTCGCTGACGGCGGGACATGTCCGCCAGACGATGACCGCATTGGACCGTCTGTTGTATGATAATGCGGAACCTAACATGCTGGTTCGTATGCTGGACGGGCATTTCAAGAAACTGTTGACGGCGGTGGTCGACGGCCAGCTGCCGCGCTTGTTTTGGAAGGTCGCGGAAAAATTCAACAGCGCGATGAAAATATGGCCGGCGTCTGAAATAACGGCGGTTCTGGTACGGTTGAACGAATTGGAAAAGCAGCTGCGCACGACCGGCATGCCGGCCGAGGTTTTATTGCGTGATTTTGCATTGAAGCTGTCCGTGCGCGCCGCAAAACTATCAGTCAGGAGAAGAAATTAATGTTAGCATCTGTATACGCACCAAAAGATTTTAAGCGTTTGCGCACGGTCGGTGATTTGGTTGCGCGCTGTTTCGAATACATAACGCCCCATATTCGCGCGGGGATTTCAACGGGTGAAATCGACCGAATGGTCGCCGCATTTTTAAAGGAAAACGGCGCGCGTTCATCTGATTTGGGATACCAGGGATATCCGAAAAGCATATGCACGTCCGTAAACGATGTAATTGTTCACGGAATCCCCAGCGATGATGTCGTGCTGCGCGACGGTGATATTGTCAATATCGACCTGACGGCCGAATACAAGGGATTTCATGGCGACGCGTCGCGCATGTTCATGATTGGCAACGTTGCGCCGCGCCGTCGGGAATTGGTGATGACATGCCAGGATGCGCTGAACGCGGCGATTGCGGTTTGTGCGCCTGGTGTGCCGTTGTCGGAAATCGGCAAGACGATAGAGGTGGTCGTTAAACCGCACGGCTTTTCAATTTCGCGTGATTTTGTCGGCCACGGCATTGGCAAGGTGATGCACGACGAACCACAGATATATCATTTCTATGACCGCCAGTGGGACAAGGTGAAAATGGTGCCAGGCCTTGTCTTTACAATAGAACCCATGATATGCGAAGGACGGTCCGAATGCCGCATTGACGCCGACGGCTGGACCGCGCGCACGGTTGACGGCGGCTGGTCCGCGCAGTGGGAACACACGCTTGGCATAACCGAGGACGGTGTTGTCATCTTTACGGAACGCATGATATAAGGGACAGATATTTTGCCAACCCCAGACGCGTCTTTTCATGCCGGACATCGCGAAAGACTTCGCCAGAAATTTCTGGACGGGAACTTGGCGGATTATGAATTGTTTGAATTGCTGATAAGTTATGCAATTCCCAGACGTGATGTCAGACCGTTGGCGCGTGGGTTGTTAAAGAAATACGGCAGCATACCACAAATTCTGACCGCCCCGGTGGAAGAGTTGGTTGAATATCCCGGCGTTGGACGCGGGGTGGCGATATTTATCAAGCTGATGCATCGTCTGATAATGATTGATTGCAAGTTCAAATTGGCGGATGCGCCGGTCTTTCATGATGAACGTGTGTTATCAAATTATTGCCGCATGAATCTGGGCGGTAAAAAGGTCGAAGAATTTCACGTGTTTTACCTGGATGTGGATTGGCGATTGATTTCTGATGAAATGCACAGTCGCGGCACCGTGGACACGTCGGCCGTCTATGCCAGAGAAATATTAAAACAGGCCCTGAATCTGAATGCGCGTTATGTTATTCTGGTACATAATCATCCGATATCGGGCAAGGCGTTTTCAAGACAGGATATCGAGACCACGGATATAATCGCCGAAGAACTGGGACGTTATGGAATAATTCTGCATGACCATCTGTTGGTTTCAAACGGAATAGTATATTCCGCGCGCAACATGTTCCTGCTGGGGAAATATTCAATGGGCGGCGATGTCGCCGGGCGCTAGCATTTCTGTGGAAACATCCCGAATATCCCCCGCCGCCGTCAGCGGGTCCATGGAATAGGGCAGCGGGTCCGTCCCGTACTGCGCACCGGAATCATATATGTCGAATTCTTCGTACAGGTCGTCGCCGCGCGGCGTCATCTTCAGATTTTTTGTATCCAGTATTTGTTTTATCTGGGAGGTTTCCACCTTGATTGTGCGGCATCCGCGCGCGAACAGGTCGTCGCCCCATATCGTGTTTATAATCGGCACCACCGCCGCCAGGGTGCCGAACATAATCGCCAGATTGCGGATATTTATCGCGATGTCGTTTTTGGCGCCGCGAATCATCGATATCCCCCAGCCCGTAATCAGTATCCCCGTTATAAATGCAATTATTATCCAGGCATATTCCGCAAATGTCGCGAAACTGCGCAGGATGCAGGACGGGTCTTCCATATATATATGTGTATAATCGGCGCCCAAAACACGAAAGCCCGAATTCTTCAGCAATCTTACAATTGTTTCCGGTTCCATCGGGCGCAGGCCTTATTTTTTAGATGCGGCCGTCGTAAAGAAGCCGGGAATTGAAAATTCGTCGTCGTTTGCTGCGATGCCGGCCCATCCGAACAGGTCGCCCATCAGGCCGCCGTCGTCGCGTTTTGCCTTTTTAAACGGCAGTATGTTTTTTAATTTGCCGATTTTGCCATGATTTTCGGCCTTGGGGGTGCTGACAATGCTGTCTTCGGTTTCCACGAATTCCGCGGCCAGCTGTTCCAGCGTCGCGTCGCCATCGCCGGCGTCGACCGGTGTTTCAAACGCAGTGGGTGCGATATCTTCGGCCGCGTCCATGGGAATTTCATCATCGATATAGTCTTCGCGCAGTGGCGTCATGCTTTCCAGCAGTTGTTCCAGTGTCTTTTCTGCGGACGCAATGGGCGCGTCGTCGGTAATCATGTCTTCTATTTTTACCTGTTGCAGGTCGGCGGTGGCAATCAGTGTGTCTGTGATTTCCGGCGTGTCGCATTCTGATTCTATTTCAGTTTCCGCGACCAGCGGCGCCGCGTTGTCTGCAACTGTGTCTTCGATTGCGTCGACCGCATCTTCGTTGTCGGTGTTGTCCGGAATGTCTGGATTTTGCGTTTCTTCGACGACTTTGGCGGCCAATACGGACAAAATCGGAACAACAGGCGCGTCAGATGTTTCAGGCGTGTCCAAATTTTCAGGCATGTCCGTCGTTTGCGGTTCTTCGGTTATGGCGACGGGGGCGCTATCTTTTGCCTTGGCGCGGCCACGGCCGCGTTTGGCGGCGGGGTTTGGCGCGGCCGGAGCCTGGATTTGTGGTTCTGCATCGTCCTGGATTGAAATTTCTGGCGTGGGGATGGGGGCCGCGTCTTCGTCTGTTGTGTTTGGTGTGGTGCTTATCTGGCACGGGGCCGTTGTGGCGGAAATTGCGTCGTCGGCATCGACAGGAACACCGAACATTATCGTGTCCGGCCCCAGATTCAGGGCGTTTCGCACCTCTTCAAAAGCGGCGCGTATGTCGGCCATATCGAAAATTTCGTTTCCGGAAATGTATATGATTTTGGTTTTCATCAATTCTGCCCCCACATGGATGCGCGTATTATACCACATTTTGGTGTTGAACGCATATAAAAAATATCTTAAAATGCATTCATGGCAGATATAAAACAGCAAATTTTCCAAGAACTGTCCGCATTGGAAGAGGCGACAGGTCGCCTGCGATCGACTGCGGTCAACGCCGGCCGCCAGACGGATTTAGAGGTCGCCATTTTAACCGAGCAGGTAAAGTCCCTGCGGGACAAAAATTCCCGTGCCATGGACATGATAGATAAATCCATTTCCATATTGGAGAAGCTGAAATGAGCGTGGTTTCAATACCGATTGTGAACAAAAACTATCCCATGGGATGCGAAGATGGGCAGGAAAGCCGTCTGATTGAACTGGGGAAAATGGTTGATGCGCGTGCGCGTGAGATACTGGATAAAATCGGCCCGCTGCCGGAAAGTGCGTTGCTGGCGACATTGTGCATCGTTCTGGCGGACGAGGTGCATAATCGCCCCACGCCGTCCGTGTCTGATACCGATTTAAAAGAAATTTTGGCAAGAATACGTGAAATTAAGCACAAGGTTGCCCAAGTCGGATAAAAAAACGCGCATTGTGCGCGTTTTTTTATATTGTTTTCTGCGATTTGTCGCGCAGCCATAAATTGTTTGGATTCAATCTGGCATACAGCATGGAATCAGCGTTTTCCATTGGCTCCGGCAATGTCAGATAACGTGGCGGAACGTGCGCGACCGACAGGTTTTCAGTGCCTGCGTGCCATCCTTCTATTATCTGGATTGCGTGTACAACGTTTTGCAACTGGGCGGGCGACAAGTCGCATAATTTTATCGCGCCAGGCAATCCGGTCATATGATGGATTTTTTCCTCATAGCCCGCGGTGTCGTTTTCGACGGGTGGGGCATAGGTATAAATCGCTTCTGAAATAGTATAGTTTGAATATTTGTTTGATTGCAGCAGGCCTGCGATTGCCGCCATGCCGGTTTGCATGTCCGGGAATACCGCAAATCCGCCGGCATGTCCGATTGCACCCATTTTTCGTGCGAATTCGGAATATCGCAGATTACCGGGATTGTTGTTGCGCCATGCGCGCGTGCCGCCGCTGCGTCTGATGCAGTCGTGGTTGTCATATACATATATGACATCGTGATGGGATTCCACAACGGATACTATCTTTTTGCGCGGTGCGGGTTTCGGTGGTTCTTTTTGCGATTTGAGATATTCACTTAGCAACCATGTTGCCACAGTTGTGTCCGTTTCCTCGGCCGTCGGCGTCCAATCCATGATGTGTGATTTCGGTTTTCCCGCAACCGTTGTGCGGCGCACTTGGCTGGATTCCGCATGCAGCACGTCTTCGTGTTGACGCGCCAGCGTGGTCAGCAATATAAGGCCGCTTATCAGATACCTTACTGACAAATGTGCTTTCATTTTATTTCCTCTTTGCAATCAAACAGACTGGCCGACACCGGGGTGCCGGTTTGTTTTTATATATTTTTTTGACTGGTTCGCCGCGGAAAAAATGGGTTCGCGACGTACATTCGGACAAAAATGTCCCGACTGACCCGTGTCCGGGCAGTCAACCCCACAGTGGGGGAACCAAAGTTCGCGCCAATATTATTCATATAAAATAATTTGTCAAATGAAAAATTCAATTTTGTTAAATCACCCGCCACATGGGAACCGAGCGTTTTTTCTGTTGTTATTTTTTTCCAAATGTTTTAAATTCACATGCGTGAAAAAGAAAAATCTGCAGATATAAAATATGAAAAACACAAGCAATATTGTAGAAAACATAGACTCCCAGCAGTTGGCGGATGCGCTGTCGGAACGTTATTTGTCATACGCGGTCAGTACAATCGTGTCGCGCGCGCTGCCGGATGTGCGCGACGGGCTAAAGCCTGTACACCGCAGAATTTTGTATTCCATGTTGCGTCAGAAACTGTCGCCCGCGGCTGCGTTTCGCAAATGCGCGACGGTTGTCGGCGACGTGCTGGGGCATTACCATCCCCATGGGGACAGTTCCGTTTATGATGCGATGGTGCGACTGGCCCAGGATTTTTCAGTGCGTTATCCGCTGATTGACGGCCAGGGAAATTTTGGAAATATTGACGGCGACCCGCAGGCGGCGTACCGATATACAGAATCAAAAATGACGGACGCGTCCATGCTGATTATGGAAGGCCTGGACGAAGACAGCGTTGACATGATGCCGAATTTTGACGGGACAACGGTTGAACCGACTGTCATGCCGGGTGCGTTCCCGAACCTGTTGGCAAATGGAGGCATGGGAATTGCGGTGGGTATGGCCACCAATATTCCGACGCACAACGTGGCCGAGGTTTGTGATGCGCTGGCGCTGGTTGTGGACAAGCGTGATGCGACCACGGCCCAGATTATGAAAAAAATGATTGGACCGGATTTTCCCACCGGCGGCGTCTTGATTGATAATTTCGACACCATTGTTAAAAATTATGAAACCGGCCGCGGGGCGTTCCGTGTACGCGCCAGATGGGAGGTGGAAGAACTGGACCGCGGCGCCCAGCAGGTTGTTATAACGGAAATTCCGTACGGAATTGTAAAGTCCAAGCTGGTTGAACAGATTGCCGCGCTGATTGATGCGAAAAAGCTGCCGCTGGTCGACGACATATCAGATGAATCCACCACCGATGTGCGTATTGTCATAACGCCCAAAAACCGCAATGTCCCCGTTGACAAGATGATGGCGCATCTGTTTGCGATGACCGATTTGGAATACCGGTTCAATATGAACTTTAACGTGATTGATTCCAAGGGTGCGCCGCGTGTTATGGGGATTGGTGATGTGCTGCGCGAATTCATTGCGCATCAGCAGAATGTATTGGTTCGTCGAACAAACTGGCGTCTGGGCAACATTGCGCGCAGACTGGAAATTTTGGGCGGCCTGCTGGTGGTGTATTTGAACCTGGACCGCGTTATCGAAATTATCAGAACCGAAGATGATGCCAAGGCCGTACTGGTTTCCGAATTTAATCTGACCGATATTCAGGTAGAGGCGATATTGAACACGCGCCTGCGTTCATTGCGCAAGTTAGAGGAAATGGAAATCCGCCGCGAAGACGCGGCCCTGCGCGCGGAACAGCAGCAGCTGCAGGAATTGCTGGCCAGTGAAGAGGCACAGCACAATCAGCTCAAAGCGTGGTTTGCCGATATCAAGAAACGCTATGACAAAAAGACCGCGCTGGGGCGCCGCCGTACGACATGGGCCGAACAGACCGAGGAAATAGTTGTAAATGCGGACGAGTTTATAGAAAAAGAGCCGCTGACAATCATATTGTCAAACATGGGCTGGATACGCGCGGCCAAGGGGCATCTGGACCTCAACAATCTCGATTTAAAGTTCAAGGAAGGCGACGAATTGATGTGCGCGTTTCACGCCATGTCGACCGACAAAATCAACCTGTTCGTGTCGTCCGGCAAGATGTTCACACTGGGGGCGAATGAACTGCCTTCGGCGCGTGGATTTGGCGAGTCGGTACGAATGATGGCCGATATCGGCGCGGATGAAACGATTGTACGTGCGTTCGTGCTGGACACGTCGGCGAAATATCTGTTGGTCGGGCGCCATGGAAACGGATTTATTGTGTCCGGCGATAACTGTGTCGCGCAAACCCGAACGGGAAAACAGGTTATGAATGTGGACGCGAAAAATCCCGCCTGGATGTGTGTGCCGGTTGCTGGCGACATGGTTGCGATGTCGGGGTCGAACGACAAGCTGCTGATATTTGCGGCATCCGAAATTCCGGAAATGACGCGCGGCAAGGGTGTGATTCTGCAAAAGTACAATGCCGAACGCACGTATGTTTTGGATGTCATGTTCTTTGATGCGTCGGCCGGGTTTGGATGGACGACGGGACGCGGAACAACCAAGATGGATGACTGGCAGCCGTGGACGGGACGTCGCGCATCACAGGGACGCACGGTTCCCGTCGGTTTCCCGCGCAGCGGAAAATTCGGGAAATAAATGCTTTGCGCAACAAAACACCCCGCCGTCTGGCGGGGTGTTTTCTGTGCGCGGTCTACCACAGTTTTACGCGCTCGGCCGGGGCCAGATACAGCTTGTCGGTCGGCTGAATCTGGTATGCGGCGTACCATGCCTCGATATGGGGCAGAATTCCGTTTACGCGCCACTGGGGCAGGGAATGCTCGTCCGTCTTGGTCAGGCGTATCGCTTCGGCGTCGCGTGTGTTGGCGGCCCATGCACCGGCGTACGCGGCAAAGAAACGCATATCCGCGGTCATACCGTCCGCATCGTCTGACGCTGTGCCGAAATTTTTATACGCCGTGAACGCGATTGTGATTCCACCATAGTCGGCCAGATTTTCACCCAGTGTGAATTCGCCGTTTGCATTTATACCCGGCGCGATGATGATTTTGTCAAAGAACCGGCGCATGACATCCGCGCGCGCTTCGAATCCGGCGGCGTCTGCCGGTGTCCACCAGTCGCGCAGATTTCCCAAATTGTCGAATTTTCGTCCGGAATCATCAAACCCGTGGGTCATTTCGTGTCCGATTATGCTGCCGATTGCGCCATAGTTGAACGCATCGTCCGCGGACATGTCAAAGAACGGATACTGCAGAATACCGGCCGGAAAACATATTTCGTTCGTTGACGGGTCATAGTATGCGTTTATTTCATGCGCATTCATGTACCACAGGGTCGGGTCGTTTTTCTGGCCTATTTTTTTCATCCAGAAATCGTCTTCGAACATGGCAACGCGCACCATGTTATCCCACAGCGACTGGTCCGCATTTATCTCCAGCGCGCCGTAGTCGCGCCATTTATCCGGGTATCCGATTTTTGCCTTGAAACTGTTCAGTTTTTCCAGCGCTTTTTCCTTGGTCTGGTTTGACATCCAGTCCAGTTTTTCAATACGCATGGCGTATGCGCGCTGCAGATTTCGAACCATCTGCTGCATGCGTTTTTTTGCCTGTGGCGAAAAATATTTTTCCACGTATATCCGGCCGGTTTCTTCACCCAGACTGTCGTCGAGCAGGCGAACTGCGCGTTTCCACCGTGGTTTTGGTTCCTTTTGTCCGGCCAGCGTGCGGTTATAGAAATCAAATGTTATGTCGTACGTTTCGTCGTCCAGCAATGTGTCCGCTGCGCCAATAATGCGGTATTTCAAATACGCCTTTATCAGTTCCATGTCGGTGTCATTTATAATCGCGATGGATTCGGCGATGGCTTCGGGCTGGTTTATGTTTATATATTTTGCCGCCGTCGCGCCGCGCGCCTGTAAAAACGCGTCCCAATCAAAGCCGGGCAGTTGTGTTTTTATTTCCTCTATCGACATTTTGTGATAATTGGCGTGCGGGTCGCGCAGTTTTTCCTTTGGATAAAATGCGCGCGCCATGCGTTCTTCCAGTGCATAGAGTTTGGTGGTGTCGGCATCCACGCCGAAATTTTTCATTTGGCGCGCCATGAATTCGCGGTATTTTTTCCTGGCCTCGACCGATTTTTCATCAGTGTCGAAATAATAGTCCCGCGACATTCCGATGCCGCCTTGGCCGATATTGTACAGGAAATGTTCGCTGTCCATTTCGTCCAGTGCGACCCCGTCGCCCCAGAATGCGCCCGCGAAACGGGTCATGCGGCCCAAGTATCGGGCCAGGTCGGCGCGCTGCAGCCCGTCGATTTCATCCAGATAGGGACATACCGGCGCGGTGCGCTGGGCATTGAGTTTGTCTGAATTCATGGCGATTTTATACAGCGTGCCGATTTTCCCCGTGTCTGATTCAGCGATTTGGCGGATGCGTTCCAGATTGGTGTTGTATAAAATGTCAAATGAACCGTATCTGGTGTAATCGTCCGGAATCGGATTCGCCCGCCGCCATCCCAGTGTCGCATAATCAAAAAAATTATCGCCCGGGCGGACCGACAAATCCATATTTTCCAGCTTTATTCCCGTGTCCATCATTTTCTCCTTGTGCGTCGTTGCCGCGAACAGCAGCGCCGTCGCGACCGATATTATACCGATAAAATTCAAAAATTTGTTTTCCATTCTATTTCACCAAGTTTATCAGTAAATCATCCAGAATCAAAATGCCTTTTGGTGTTGCGCGTATGTTTTTGTCGTCTGTCCGTATTAAATCGGGGTGTGCGCGGATAAAATCCATATCTACGATATCGCGAATGTCGTCGGACAAATTAACGCCGCGCATTGTACGCATGCCGGTCAGTACCCGCTCAATTGCGCGGTCGCGCCGCGACAACGGGGACATCAATGCGCCGTCGCCAATTTGTTCATACCAGTTGCCGTCGATTAATACGCGCCCCGCCGCGTGCGGGCCGATGCCGATATATGGCGCGCCGGCCCACACGTTTTGGTTGTGCCGGCATTCATGGCCGGGGGCGGCGTAATTTGAAACCTCGTATCGCGGCAGACGCAGGGTTTGTTCTATCGCCTGATACATTTCGGCCATTTCGTTGTTGTCGGGCATCTGCAGATTCATTTTTCCAAAAGGCGTGTCCGGTTCTATGGTCAGTTCATACATAGAGCAGTGTTGCAGCCCCAAATCATTTATACGCCGGCACAGCGTTGCGACGGTGTCGGCGCTATCCCCCGGCATGCCGTATATGAAATCGGCGGATGTTCGAATGCCGCGCCGCATCCCGCAATCCAACAGTCGCAGTGCGTCTGACGCATCGTGGCGGCGCCCCAGAAAACGCAGTTTCGCGTCATCCAGCGACTGGATGCCGACGGACAGACGGTTCATCCCCGCGGCCGCGAATTCGGCCAGTCTGGCGCCGTCCAGTGTGCCCGGATTTGATTCCAGCGTGATTTCACATTCGGCATCGATATGAAAGTTTTTGCCCAGTGCATTAATAATCCGTCCAAATGCGGCCGTCGGCATCAGCGACGGCGTGCCGCCCCCGAAAAATATAGTCGGAACGGTAATCTGGCCAAGCATCCGGCCCCAATGGGTGATTTCAGATATTATTTTTTCACAATATGCGTCCCAGTCCGGCGTGCGGCAGGCGCGGCTGAAAAATGCGCAGTAATTGCACTTGGACATGCAGAAGGGAACGTGTATGTATATGTTATGCGCTTCGCTCATTGCCGATATTGTACCGCGCGACGGGCCGTGTGCAAGTGATAAATTAATTCACTTTTGCTATTTGCAATTTTATGATATAATGTCAGACAAGTGTCAGGTATGAATACACGCATAGTCGCAATTTTTTCGGGAATTTTCGCGCCTTTCGCCGCGTTTGCCGCGAACGAGGGGGTGCCGTCATATTATCAGACGTCGCGTGCGCCGAATGCAAACCAGGCGTCTTATAACCAGTATGCGAACCAGGGGTATACAAAATACGTCGGACAATCCGGACAAAAGCAGATTGTCGGAACCACACAGTATTCATATCAGGTTCCCCGCGCCCAGGCGCCCAAGATTAACGGCACAATGACCGCAAACGGAATTGCAATTCCTGTTGAATCACAGCATGCGACAAACATTTATGCCGGATATTCACGGCGTTTTGCGGATTTTCAGTTTGAAACCGGCGTCAATTCCATTTTGGAATGGGACGACATGATTTTTAATGAAATCACTGTCGGGGCACGTCATAACTTTAGCCTGCGCAATTTCGACTTGTTTGCGTACGGCCAATACACATACGGCGATATGGCCAGTGGCGGCTTGTCCATGGACTATGACTTGGCGCCGTTTGACTGGTCGAACGAATCCGAAGGGATATTCACAATTTCCGTCGGCGACCAGACGGGCAAATCCCATCATATAAAATTTGGTTTGGGTGCGCATCACATATGGGATATCGGCGGATGGAAACTGTCGCCGTCCATAGGATACGAAATATTTAAGCATGATTTGGAGATGTCCGACCATCTGTATCCAAATCCCGGCATTTATCTGCCGCTGATGACGGACAAGGGCGATTATGTATACGGTGATGCAAACGGTAATTATTATACGTTGCCCGTTGGGACAGAGGCACCGTCCGACTGGTACCAGGTGTGTATGTCGCCCGAAGATATAAAATTGGTTCAGGCCCCGAATTCCGGATACCAGGAATTGGGAAATACACTGATAACCGGCGATTACGACCCGGCAATGGGTACGATTCCGTGGGGTGTTGAACCCGGGGACTGTGTAATTATCGGCGGCGACGGTCCGATACGCGTGGGTGGCACAACGCACATCTATAACACCACGTGGAGCGGTTTTTACGTCGGGCTGGAGGTTGAAAAACAAATGACCCTGTCGGACAAGCTGCGTTTTTACGTGCAGTTTGGTCTGCCGAAATATTCTTCCGAAGGAATATGGCCAAATCGAACAGATTGGCAGCAAAGCCCCAGCTTCCTTGACGAAGGCAGCAGCGGCGCATATTCTTATACGGCGGAAATGGAATACAATTTCCAATTGTCTGATCGTCTGCAATTGGCGCTGAAGGTTGATACCAATTATTTCCATGTCGGAAAAATTGGTGGAAAATTGTATTTGGCGGAATACAGTCAGTTTTTGATTGACGAAAAGGGCCAGTATATTTTGGATGACAACGGGCTGCCGATTTTGGAGCATATACCGGCCCAGACCGTTGATGTCCAGGACTCGCTGAAAAATGCAACGTGGCAGTCTTTTGGGTTGCATCTGGGCGTTAAGTTCGCATTTTAACAAGGTGAATAATCTATGATGACGGGTAAATTGATAGTACGCCTGATTGGCGCAACATTGTTTTTTATCTCATCTGCGCCGGCGATTGCGGCGGGACGTGGCGAATTCGACATGGAACGCTGGGATTCGATACTGGATGATGTGCGTACGCGCGCGGCCGCGCAAAACATATCCGCTGATATGATAAAGTCAACCCTGAAAACGCCCGCGTTTATTCCCGGCATAGTGCACAGCGACAAGAATCAGTCGGAATTTAAACTGACGCTGGACCAGTATCTGGCGCGCACGGTCAGCACGTCGCGCGTCGCCAACGGCCGCAAAATGCATGCGGCATATCCGACAATGTTGTCGCGTGTTGAAAACAAATACGGTGTCCCGCCGCATGTCATTCTGGCCTTTTGGGGGTTGGAATCAAATTATGGCCAGTACCGTGCGCGCTACAAACTGACGGATGCATTTCTGACATTGATGTATGACGGACGTCGCGAAACGTTTTTTGGCAACCAGTTGCTGGCGCTGATGAAGATTGCGGACAAAAATGGTCTGGACATAAATGATATCCGCGGCAGCTGGGCCGGCGCCATGGGACATTTTCAGTTTATTCCGACAACATTGGACAGCTATGGCGTGGATGGAAACGGGGACGGCCGCGTGGATATTATCGGCAGTGTCGGCGACGCAATGTTCAGCGCCGGAAACTATCTGTCGAAACTGGGCTGGAACCAGAATGAACGAATTGTACGCCGTGTTGTGCTGCCTGCGGATTTTGATTTGAAAATGCTGGACGGCAAGACTAAGAAAACTTTGACCCAGTGGGCGGCGATGGGTGTTGTAAATCCGGACGGAACCGCGATTCCAGTGGCGGACATGACGGCCGGTCTGGTGGCCGATGTGGCTGCGATAACTGCCGCGCGTGAATCCGCCGCAACTGCTGACGGGGACGCGGACATCGCGCCGCAGCCTGTGATAGCAGCTTACCTGACATATCCGAATTTTTACCGTATAAAGAAATGGAATTCTTCGAATTGGTACGCGATTGCAGTGGCGGAAATGGCGGACAGGTTGAAATAGTTGAACGATTGGCTTTTTCCCCATTGATTTTTTTCCTGATTTGTGATATAATTGGTGTAATAAAAAAGCACCGCGAAAGCGGTGTTTTTTTTATTTTCAATCTACTATATGAAGAAGGGATCTTATGCTACTCAATGAAAATTCTATTATTTATAACGCATTGCTGCGTCTGTTTGACAATGGCGAACTGCTGAGCGCCCAACAGCGATGGGAACTCCTGCGGGAGGTGATTAGGTCTGTTTGCGCCGAAGACTTGAACGAAATCATGGGACGCATCGAAACAAAATATAAGCTGCAGATAAAGCGCGGAAACCAAGAAGCGAACGACGGATACACCGGTCTGCCCGGGGAAATCACAATGGACACCACAAACAACACCATGCGTCTGCATGATGGCACGACCCAGGGCGGCCACACGGTCGGCAGCGGCGGCGGCAGCGTCGTCGGCGCGGATGTCGACCTGTCCAATTTGTCTGATGTGGGGACTGGCAGAATGATGGATGCACGGCGGTTTGATTGGGACAACAGGGTGGATTATACGGCGGAAAGCCGCATTACCATTCCCAAAGACGGATTTGTGTATTGTCGTGGGTCCCAACGGTCTATGGATTGGGTTGAATCTGATTTTGAAACCATTATTATGGCTGAATTTGTGTTATCAAATAACTATACAACTGTCTGGGCGCCAGTATTTACGGGCCAGTGCCTGAAAAACCGTTCCACATCCCAGTACCAGACGCTGATGTTCGTGCCATACATTGATTTGTCCGCAGCGCAGATGGCGGCTTAATTTTATCGTTTTTCTTTCATATAGGGCTTTGTGGGCCCGTCAATAAACACGGTTTCTTTTTCGTTGCCGGTCATGTAAAACGCACCGGACGATTTTAGTTTTTCAAATGACTTTTTGTCGCGCCATCCGATAATTGTTGCAGGATTTCCTGCAACAATGGCGCATGCCGGAACTGATTTGGTCACGACGGCGCCCGCACCTATGATTGCGCCTTCGTCGATTTGAACACCGCCAAGTATTGTTACACGCGCACCAATCCATACAAAATCACCGATGATTACCGGACGTTGAATGGCCTTGTGGTCGTATGGAATTTTTTCCGCATTTTCATAATTATGATTGGTGGTCAAAATCAATACCTGTTCACCAATTTGCGCATGACGTCCGATACTGACACGACCGCGTTCATTGGAAATACGACCGAAATCCCCTATGAAAACATGTCCACCCAGTTTCAGGCTTTCTGGTTCCACAACGTATACCGTGTTCTTGACGGTGTTCCCAGGAAAAGGATTTATGGGCTGTGGCGCGGGTTGCGCGCTTTTGCGTTTGCGTTGGTATATCTTGATTCCAAACAGTCTATAACATTTGGATTTGTTTGATTTCTTATTTGTCATTTTTTATCTTTGTTTTTATACATGAAAATTCTTTTACGAAATTCTTTTGCGCGTTGTCTAAGGTTGCGGCGCCACAATTTAAAACGATAACGCCGTCCGCGGTAAAATGCGGGTATCCATTCCTTGGCGTTTATGGGCGTATAACCTTGGAAATGCAGCAGCGGAAAGCGCAGCTTTTTGTTTGTCTGGCGGTCAAAGGCGTAAACGCGGCCTTTTTCAAACAGCAATTTCTTGCGCGGGCCGTCGGCCACGTATTCGGTGGTGTCCAGTATCGTCTTGTCGATGCATGTGGTTTCACCGCATACGTCAAACGGCACCGACAGGTTGAAAAATTTATCCTTGTTTTCTTTAACAAAGAAGAATATCTGTGTCATGTCGCAAATTCCGTACGGTTCTTTGCGTGATTTGTGCCAGTCCATCTTTTGGTCGAACAGTTTCAGATACTTTTTGGCCCGATAAGAATTTATGAAAAAATCCAACATGTTTTTCAGGGCGTCTATGTGAAAGTAGCCCATCGGCGGCCCTGCAATCCACCAGCCCGGATTTTCCGCGTCCAGATTTTTTGCGCTGACTGCGAAATCATATTCAGCCAGTACACGGTGAATGTTGTCCAGATTGTCGTACAACAAAACGTCCGAATCCAGCGCGAACACATCTGTCAAATTGTGTGCCTTCATGTATTCATATACGCAGAACCAACGCTGATAACAGAACAGCTCATATTCCACAGACGTGGCGTTTTTGTGTACGTATACGTTTGCAAATTCGCGTGCGGCCGTAAAATAATCGTCCAGGTATGCGTGTTTCACAAAAGGATACTTGTCATTGGACGCGTCCCCCATTAAAACTATGTTGGCGCGCGGATTTGATTCACGTATCTGGGCCAGTACGTATTTCAGATGCGACGGATTGCCCTTGTGTGTGATTATTATGTTGCATTGCATGTTTAGTGTCCCTGAGGTTTTTTATTGCATATTTGACGCATTTTGTGTCGCCATGGCTTGACCGGACATATTTTTATTGGAATCCACAACAGTGCGCGCTGTGCGGCGGTGCGCCATCCTGGCTTGTACGATTCCGTGTCGCAAAATGCGGATTTTTTCATCTCGTGCCAATAGTATTTTGGTATTTCTTCGTATTTGCGCAGCCATATTTTC
Organism: uncultured Alphaproteobacteria bacterium; assembly: GCA_947054455.1. GTDB lineage: Bacteria > Pseudomonadota > Alphaproteobacteria > Rs-D84 > Rs-D84 > Enterousia. The sequence continues at coordinate 23,569 of CAMRWN010000001.1, read as the reverse complement.
GGCCATTTGCCCGCATAGTGAATTATTATCGGATTTTCCTTGGCGTGCATCAGTTTACTGTGCGAATGTACCCGCGCCAGCCAGGGATATTCCGGTGCTTCACGAATGTCGTCGGCGTCGTATATGTTTTCCAGCACGCAGTATTCAAACGGCAGTGGCGCGATTTTTCCTGCCGCCAGATTCAAGATGTCCAAATCAAAGAATTTCAGACGCGGGCCGAATTTTTTTATAACCTCAAAAAAGTCTTCCAGTTTGTTTTCCGCACGCCATTTTTTCGCGTCTATTACCATAAAGCCGGACATATGAATGTATGGTTTGGTATTTTCCGAAAAATGGGCGTGAATTCCGTTGGTTTCGTCCGCGCATTCCGCGGCAACGCCCGCCCAATCTGCGCCGTTCATTGACGCTTCGTATGCTGCGGTCAAATCCCCGCGAAACAAAACGTCTACATCCGACCAAATTATTTTATCGTATTGTGGAATCATATCGGCAATCAGCAGACGATAATATATCGCCAATGTCCAGTTTTCTGTAGTGGGTGCGTCGCGCAACAGGCTGGCATCAACATGCAGCCAGTTTATCGGGCAGATTTTTTCCATTTTGCGCATTGTCGATTTCTGCAGGCCGCTATGCATAACAAAGACATCGTATTGTGTGTCAGGATTCTTGGAATCAATCAGCGATTTTATTGCTATGCTGGCGGGCAGGGCATAGTTGTCGTCAAACGCGAACACAATTGGAATTTTTTTATTCTGCATTGTTATTTTTCCTTGTATTAATAAAGTATCCCCGCACGGTCAGTGCATATGATTTAAGCAAAGTTTCGTATTGTTTCGCGTTGCCTTTCCAACGGTGTATTTTCTTATCTGGCCCCTCATATGCGTCGCAATCTAATGTCGCGTGGGTGATTCCATCGCAAATCTTTGTTTTTATCACTTCTGTTTGGCCAGGCGCGGCAGCAATCCATAATATATTTATTTTTTTCTGTGATTTAAATCTGCGCGCTAATGCGGCATGCAACTGCCGAATGTCATCAGGTGTCGCGTTATCCTTTCGATATACGAACAAAACCCTGCGTGCGTTGTCAATGGATTTATTAAATCTGGTAAAACGGCGCTGGTATTTGTCTGCAATTTTATCATAGTCTTCATCGATGGAATCGAATTCAAAGTCATGTTGGAATTGGTAGCCTGTGCGTTTATTGCAAACTATCAAGTTTGCACTGTTGCGTTCAGTTGGCACTAAATCACATCTGTCCAGAAAATTTTTGAAATTATTATTTACTAAATCTATTAATTGGTGTTGACTGGCTTTGCATAGCCAATCAAATGGATATGACCGAAATTGCAAATTGTTGACACGCAGATTAAAAGAAGTTTGGCATACATCACCCAAAGATACAATTAAATCAAACTTCTGACGGCGCAACGATAATGATGGTAGGATAAGTTTTATATCCGTAGACATATTTTTAATTTTTTGTTTAAAGCGGTGCCGGTTGCGACTGCCAGGAATAAATATGCAAATCAACCGTAGAAACAAATTCATGATAATATTTCCTTTAAATTGTTAAAACTCTCGTTCGCGATTTTGGCCGCGGTTGCTTTCATATTTTCGCAATACGTGGCGTATTCGTCTGGCGTCATATCAATGGCAATTGCCATCGCATCTGCCAAATTATTTTCATATACAACGGCATTACTGTCATTAAAACGATAAAAGGCCGCGAATTTTTTATGTATGACCGGGATTTTACCGAATCCGTATATCAGTTGTGCGGAACCCGTAACGCCCGTTGTCAGGTATCTGTCATGCGCAGGATTTTCCGGGTCCAACAGGGGCAAAAAGAAATCGGCGGACTCCAGTTTGTCGAACATCTGTTCAAAGTCCAGACGGCCGGTTATTTCAATATGCGGGCGGACATTCGCCGGCAGTGCATCCAGCGTCCCGCGCCCGATTACGATGACCTTGAAATCTTTGCCCGCCGCCGCCAGCGTTGTCAGCGCATCGGTCAGCAAATTAAAGTTTTTACGTTTCGCCTCTATATTACCGACAACAATGAAAGTTGTTGTTCGATGCTTTGGCATCATGTTGACCATTCCGAACAGATGCGGGTTCACATATATTCCGCGGTCAAATTTCCCCAGTGTTATCAGCCTGTTTTCGCGCAGCATTTCTTCTTCGCCAAACTGGACCACATCGTTCAGGTCGTGTTCAACCACAAACGGTTTCAGTTTCGTCCCCTCAAACAGCGGCAGCATGCATCCGTATCCGCCGTCGGGCTTTACAATGTAATAGCATGCCGATGTCATCAAAAACACGTATGGATATCTGCGGGTCTTGCGTGCCGTCAGAAAACAGCGGCGCCATTTTGTTATCGGGTATATGCGAACCTTTTTCATGTCCTGCCGGCAGAAATTCTTTTCGTCCAGCAGCACCGAGTTAATCATTATGTCTATGTTCATCCCCAGTTTTTGAAAGTAGGGTATGATTCCGCCAATCACTTCACCATGACAGTTGTTCAGTTCAATCAGCAAAACACTGCGCGGCCGCAGGGGACTGAACACATATCGCAGATAGGTCATCAGTCTGTCGAATTCGAAATCATTTAGCCAGTCATGCACCTTGTGGCGCGTGGGCCGGTGCCATATAAACAGGCAGAATATGTTGGTTGATATTTTTCTTAACCTGGTCATTGTTTCTTTCCGTTATCTTTTAATTGACAGAACGGGTATGCCAAACGAATAAATCTTTGTTTTAGGCATTCCGGGGCGCACGGTCAGCACGGGCATAAATTCAAACAGCAGGTACCGCGTACCCCAGCCCAGTATGCGTGAACGCTTCATCAACGGTATCACCCCGAACAGGCGCAGGCGCGTGTTTTTGACAAACATTTGGCTGCGCAGGGCGTGTTCGTTTTTGCAGCGCATGGCACGGCGAACGCGCGGGCGCAAATCTGGAACCGCGTCAGCGTGGGCGGTTGCCGCGTCGTACCACCACATCAGCAAATCCAGAATTTTTTGAATGTCCAACGGGCGCAGGTTCTTGCCGGCCAAGTATGCCGCGTTGCAATACGCCTTGCGTGCGGCCGCGCGACGTTCGGCGTCCGTTGCATCCGGTTGCGCGTCCGTCCATTCAATCATGTGTCTGGTCGCGCCGATTCCGGAATCAACCTTTGGCGTGGACATGTCTTGTGAATCCGCGGAATTTTCCCGTCTGTAGTACCAATAGTAAACATCGTCGGTCGTTGCGATGGTGCGGGCGAAATGAACCGCCTTCATAAGGAAAATCAAGTCTTCGCTTATTATAAATTCCCGTGGGAATTCCACACCGTTTTTTTGCAGCATTTCGCGCCGGTATATCGCCGACCAGAACGATGTGCCGAAATTGAACTTTGACGTGCGAATCTGCGGGTTCAGGTTTATTATCTCCATCTCGCCGTCGGGGCTGACGACTTTGACCGCGCCCTTGGCTATGTCGGCGTCGCTGGCCACGGCCAGATTGTAGAGTGTTTCAAAGAAATTCGCATCGACCAAATCGTCCGGGTCGACAAAGCCGATGTATTCCCCCCGCGCCGCGGCCATTCCCGCATTGCGCGCGGCCGAAACGCCGCCGTTGCGTTTTTGTGTGATAACGGTGATACGCGGGTCGGTTTGTGCATATTCGCGCAGCAGACCCGGCGTTGCGTCCGTGGAACGGTCGTCGATGCATATTATTTCAATGTCGCGCAGCGTCTGCCGCGTCAGGCACTCCATGCATTGCGAAACAAACGGCGCGATATTATAACACGGAACGATGATTGATACTTTTATCGACATGATTTGCTCCCTGTTGTCTCGTAAATTAGGCGCATTATTTGATTTGTTATTTCTTTGGCGTCAAACCGGTCCAGTGCGGCGGTTGCCGCGTCTGTCATTTTGCGCGTGTCGGTTTTCCCGCTGCAGATATTTGTCATATGCTGGGCCAGTTGGCGCGCGTTGCCGATATCAAACAGCAATCCTGCGTCCCCGTTCAGCAGGATTTCGCGTGGCCCGCTGGGGCAATCGGACGATATGTTCGCAACGCCCAGGGATGCGGCCTCTATCAAAACGGTGGGCAGCCCTTCGTTATGGCTGGACAGAATGTGTGCAATCGCGCCGCGCATGTATCCGAACGGGGCGGGAATCTTGCCGGCGAACACGATAGCGTGTCTGGATTTTTGTTGCGCGGCGTATTCGCGCAGTTTTTTTGCATCGCGCCCCGTGCCTATAATCAGCAGCCGTACATCTTTGAATTTGTCGTTTTCGTGAAAAATTTCAAACGCGTCGATTATTGTTTTTATATCCTTGTCCGGATCCAGACGCGATACGACGCAAAAATACTTGCCCACATAGGTGTCGCCATTGGCGGCCGCGCGCCGTATTTGTTCGGCGTCGAACGGATTGTATATTCGTACGATTTTATCCGCATGTTCGGGATGCAGGCGCCGAAATTCCGTCATAAAGTTGTCCGACAGGCAGACAATTTTTTCATATCCGCCTGCGTGTTTTATAATATTGTCGTTTTCAAAGAAATTTATGGAACCGTGAATCCAGGTTATCTTTGGCGTGGTGCATTTGCGCAGCAGTTTTGAAAAATAGGCGTTTTTGTAATCTATTATAACGTCATAGCCTTCAAAAAGCCTTTTTCGCGTGATTTGGGCGTTTTTTATGTCCTTGTAAACGCTGAACGCGATTTTTCGAATGTTTTTCAGCGGGAATCCGCGCATGTATTTCTTTGCATCTTCGAAACGGTGCGCGGCAGGGTAGATTACGTGCAGTTTTATTTCAGGATGCGCACGAAACCATTCGATGTAAAACGGTTCGCGCAGCTTGTTCTTCATGACGACGGCAATATCCGCACAACCTGTGGCCGCGATGTTTTCCAAGGTTTTCAAAAAAACCGTTTCCACACCGCCGATAATCATGTCAGGAATGCAAAATAAAACTTTTATGCGTTGCGCCGCATCGCTGCCGCGTGTGCCGCCTATGTCAGACATACATGAATCCCTTTGCGTTTGAAGACAAAGCCATGGAATGCTTTATTCCATGATATTTAACTATATATCATGCCGATTGCATTGGCAAGTATAAATAAAAAGGATTGAAACGGTAGTGTATCTTTGATATTCTTTCCCATGATATATGAAACATAAGGATTATTTATGGCCATTAAGGTTCGTGATTACGAAGTTCGTTTAACCCGCAGCAAAGAGGAACGCAGACAGGTTCGCGCCCTTAGATATGATGTATTTGTAGAGGAGGAGGGCGCATCCGCAACCGACGAGCAGAAAAACCTGCGCGAGGAATATGATGCATTTGACCGGTTCGCCGAATACATGGTTGTACTGCACAACGGACGGGTGGTTGGAACATATCGCATTATCGACCGCGATGCGGCCGAAAAAATGGGCGGATTTTATACCGAAACCGAATTCAATCTGACCAAGATAAAGAAATATTCCGGCAATATCGCCGAAATGTCGCGTGCATGCGTCGCGCGTGAGTATCGGGAAAACGCCCTGGTGATGCGCATGTTGTGGGCCGGTCTGGGTGAATACATTGTGCGCCGCAAAATTGGTGTTCTGTTCGGCGTCGCGTCGTGGGTGGGCAAAAATTCAGTGGCGTCCGCACAGGCCATATCATACCTGTATTATAATCATTTGTCGCCGTCGAACCTGCGTGCGACCGTGCTGAGCGAGAATTTCGCCGAAGGCATAAACCCGAAACTGTCGCGGATGAACATCCTGCCCGAGGTTTTTGTCGACGAAGAAGAGGCGCGCCGCCAGATGACGCCGCTGATAAAGGGGTATCTGCGTCTGGGTGCAACATTCGGCAAGGGTGTCTTTATCGATGCGCCGTTCAATTCGTACGACGTGTTTGTAATGCTGCAGACCAAAAAGATTGACGCCGCATACCAGAAGCATTTTCTGGGCCGCGAGAACGCGCTGGACGGACTGGTCGAAGACGACCGCGACGGTGCGATAAAGACGCTGGGGAAAATTGCGTTGTTCCCGATAACCGGCCCGTTCAAGGTGATGCGCGCCTTTGTTGAATTCCTGTTGCGTGAAGATGCGGCCGACGCCGAATTTGTGGAAGAGGTCAAGGAACCCGAGGAGGCGCAATAAACATGACACGCATCCGACGCCAGAATGTTTTTACAACCGCGTGGGCCGCGCTGCGGTTCGCGCTGTTTTGGATTATGGTGGTATTGCAGCTGCCGCTGATTGTGCTGATGCCGCGCGGGCGTATCAGCGTGCGTTATATGCGTATATTCATGTGGTTTTTGGTCGCGCTGACCGGAATTAAAATCCGTGTTCACGGACGGCTGGAATCGCATCGGCCGCTGCTGGTTATAACAAACCATATATCACTGTTTGAAATCGCAACATATCCGATTGCGTTCGGCGGCAGCTTTGTTGCCAAGAAAGATATAGAATCATGGCCGCTGGTCGGATGGGTGGCGAAAAAATTCGGCGTGATTTTCGTGGACCGTCGTCCGTCCCATGCGGCCGACGCCCTGCGCGTGGTTCAGGAAACGGTAAAAAATGTTTCGTACCCGATGTTTCTGTTCCCAGAAGGAACCACGACAAACGGCGCGTATGTAAAGCGCTTTAAAAGCACGCTGTTCAATTTCGTTGAAAATTCCGACGTCATGGTTCAGCCGGTCGCCATGCATTACCGCCACCGCGACGGCACGCCGATGTCGGATGCGGATTTGGCCGAACACTATGCATACTTTAACAACAGGGATATGGAGCAGGGGCCGCTGTGTACGCGTGAACGCAGCGCGTTTTCCCAGATATTTCATGCAATGGTTGTGGGCGGATTTTGTGTCGAGATAACGGTTTTGCCCGTGCCGTCGCTGGCCGGGATGGACAGAAAGCAGATTGCGGCGGCCCTGCATAAAATCGTATCTGACAAATACATGGAATTAAAAGACAAGAAAGAGAAGTAAAATGAAGACTGCAATTACACCAACGCGTGCTGAGAATTTCAGCGAATGGTACCAGAATTTGATTACAGCGGCCGATTTGGCCGAAAACGCGCCTGTTCGCGGATGCATGACGATAAAGCCTTATGGGTGGGCCATTTGGGAATTGATGCGTGATGAAATGGACCGCCGCATCAAGGCACAGGGTGTTTTGAACGCGAATTTTCCGTTGCTGATTCCGATTGATTTCTTTAACCGCGAGGCGGAACATGTCGCCGGATTTGCGAAAGAGGCGGCCGTTGTCACCCATTATCGTCTGAAAATGATTGACGGTTCGCTGCAGCCGGACCCGGAATCAAAACTGACCGAACCATATATCATACGACCCACATCCGAAACCATTATCGGCGAGGCCATGTCCCGTTGGGTTCAGTCTTATCGTGATTTGCCGTTGAAGCTGAATCAGTGGGTTAACGTCATGCGCTGGGAAATGCGGCCGCGTATGTTCCTGCGTACCGCCGAATTCAACTGGCAGGAAGGACACAACGTATTCGCAACCCACGAAGAGGCGAATGCCGACGCGCGCAAGATGCATAAATTATATGCGGACTTTATGGAAAATGTTCTGGCGATACCCGTTATTATGGGCGAAAAAACACCCGAAGAACGGTTTGCCGGTGCCGACCATACATATACCACCGAACAAATAATGCAGGACGGCAAGGCATTGCAGGCGGGAACATCCCATGATTTGGGTCAGCATTTTGCAAAATCATTCGGAATCCAGTATCTGGGGGCGGACGGCAGGTTGCAGCATGCCTGGACGACGTCATGGGGAACATCGACGCGAATGATGGGCGGTCTGTTCATGGTGCATTCGGATGACGACGGTCTGGTTCTGCCGCCGGCGGTCGCACCGCACCAGGTGGTGATTATTCCGATTACGCGCGATGATACGGCAACTGAACTGAACGCGTACGCAGAAAAATTGGCCGATGATTTGCGCGGTGCGGGTATACGCGTGCTGGCCGATACGTCGGATATGCGCGCGCCGGACAAAATGTGGAAATGGATAAAGCGTGGCGTTCCCCTGCGGGTTGAGATTGGCGCGCGTGAAATGGCGGCGGGTGAACTGACGCTGACGCGGCGCGATTTGGGCAAGGCGTCAAAGCGCACAATCGCCCGCGATGAATTCGTGGCGGGGGCGCGCGAAATGCTGGATACTGTTCAGCGCGATATGTTTGCCGCGGCCGCCGCGCGCAACCGGTCGATGATTCATGATGTGGCTGATTTGAATGCGCTGGACGCCGAATTGGCGGCTGGGCATATCGGATTTTTTCGCATACGCTATGATTTGACCACAAACGCGGAATTCGAAGCGCTGATGGAGAAATACAAAATAACGCGGCGTTGTCTGGATGATGCCGACCCGACGTATGTTTTTGTGGCAAAATCTTATTAAAAAACGGGGCGTGCCCCGTTTTTTTATGTTATAATGCATTTAGCATAATAGACAAGAGGGAAGTCATGAAAATAGCGATAATCGGAATCGGCAGCGTCGGTGCGGCGGTCGCAACGGCAATTTGCAACACGGGTCTGGCCCGGGAAATTGTTTTGTTTGACCGCGACGGCGTGCGCGCGCGGGCGGCGGCCGAAGATTTGGGGCATGCGGCGGCTTTCTCTTATGATGTAAAAATAACGGCGGTAAACAATTACCGCGGGATTCGCGGGGCGGAAATAGTCGTAATTGCAGCGGGTGCAAATCAAAAACCCGGTGAAACACGTACGGATTTGTTGCAGGCAAATGTGGCGGTGATGCGCGATATTGTGCCGCGGGTTATGGAAAACGTGGATTCAAAAACGGTAAAGCTGGTTATTGTCAGCAATCCGCTGGACGTGATGGTGATGCTGGCCCGGAAATTGTCGAAATTGCCGGCGGCGCGTGTCATAGGCACGGGGACGATGCTGGATTCCGCACGCCTGCGTACGATATTGTCGCGCCAGTTGGGCGTGTCGACCCAGTCTGTGAATGCATACGTGCTGGGGGAACATGGCGACAGCAGTTTTGTAAACTGGACGTCGGCGGCAATCGGGGCGGTTTCGCTGGATGATTTTTGTCGCCAGACCAAAACGCCGCTGTCGGCATCGGCGCGCGCGACAATCGAACACCGCGTTCGAAACGCTGCATATGAAATCATTCGTGGCCGCGGCGCGACGTGGGACGGAATTGCGGCGGCGGTGGCGGATTTGGTGCGATGCATCGTTCGCGACGAAAGACGTATACTGACCGTCAGCACTGTTTCCGGCGTCGGCGCTAAATCCGTCGCCATGTCCATGCCGCGCATTGTCGGGCGCGCCGGAGTGGCCGCGACGCTTAGTCCCAAGATGGAGCGTTCAGAATCCGCGGCAATGCAGCGCAGTGAGTCAATCATCCGACGTAATTGGGATTCCATAAAGAAATAATTTTTTATCCAGCGCCGTCGCCCCCGATTTTTGGAAGATAATCATATTTATATTGTATTCGTCGCATGCTATCATGGTAATGCATGGGGGTATTCATGGCGCGTGATATAAAATATAATTTGTTTTCAGACGGACAGGGATTCTATGCAGAATGCGACGGACGCAATGTTGGTGAAATAACATTTGTGCGTGTCGGCATTGACAAGTTTATAATTGAACACACCGCTGTTCACGACGACTATCGCAATTCCGGCATAGGGTTGAATCTGGTGCGGCGGGTTTGCGACTTGGCGCGTAGTCAGAACAGAAAAATTATCGCCCTGTGTCCGTTTGCGGGGGCGATGTTCGGCCGTTATTCAGAATTCGACGATGTTCGACTGCTGCATGCAAAATGAAATTTGCCGTTGCTGCGGCGGTTAAAATTTATTAACATGCGCGTATATTGTACGGGGGAAAACAAATGACAAACAAATTACGCGCGTGGCTGGTATTTCTGATTTTTCTCAACGGATATGTCAGTCTGTCGCTGGAATTGGTCGTGCTGCGCCAGCTGGGGTTCTATGTCGGTTCCGGCGCCGTCATCACCAGCATTATTATGGGAACATTTCTGGGATTCATGTCGCTGGGGTATTTTCTGGGCGGGGCGCGCCGGGTCGGCGGGGTAAAAATGCGCCGTCTGCTGTGCCTCAGTTTTCTGGTAATTGCCGCTTTGACGATATTGGTCGCCAGTTTCCCGCTGATTACCCGTTATTTTATGTGGATGTATCGGGGCGGCATAACTTCGGGCGTTGTTCAAACATTTATTTATTCTGGGCTGGCCTTGTCGGTGGGGCCGTTCCTGTTCGGATTCAACACGACGCTGCTGTCGCGTATGCTGCATAAGTACAACACCAATTACACCGGCAACATAATGGCGTGGGATACAATCGGGTCGGTTTTTGGTTCGCTGGCGACGACGCTGATATTGATGCCGTTCATTGGGGTGAACCATACGGTTGTGCTGATTTGTCTGCTGGCGACAGCCGGCGCATTGGTTTGCTGGCGTCGTTGGTGGGTGTGGGCGTTGTGTGTCGCCGTGGTGGCGGGCGCATTGTTTATAAACAGTGATCTATACCAGCGTACGCACTTTGGCATAATCGTAAACAACGCCAATTCCACAATATCCGTTAATCAGCAGGGTGATGCGCGCGTGCTGTATATGAACGGGCTGCCGATGTCTATTTATTATCCGAAAACCGGCAAATCCGCCGAATACATAAATTATGTGAATGACAATTTTATATACAACATGCCCACAGACCGCGTGCGCCGCATATTGGTTTTGGGGGCGGGTGGATTTACAGCCGGACTGGATGATAAGTTTAACGACTATACGTTTGTGGATATAGAACACACGCTTAAAAACGTGTCTGAAAAAATGTTTCTGGGACGCCGCCTGACGCCGAACAAGAAATTCGTCGTTCAGGATGCCAGCCAGTTCTTAAAGAACACGCCGCTGGAATACGATTTGATTTTGCTGGATGTATATTCAAACTCTTACCAGGTGCCGGAATCCCTGATTACGGCGGAATTCATGCAGCGTATAAAATCACGCGTCGCACCGGGTGGCGTAATTGTCATGAACATGGTGTCCAGCCCGTCGTTTGCCGACAATTATACCCGCGTGTTTGACAATACGTTTCATTCCGTCTTTACCCACAATACGACGCGCCAGGTCATTGGGAACTTTAACCCGTGGGACGCAATGGGGCCTGCAAACGTAGTTTATGTATATTACAACACGGACAACGACGGTCGTATTTATACAATAAACAAGTCGCCGGTCATTTATGACAGATATTAAAAAACGGGGTGCGCGCCCCGTTTTTTTATAACGCCATGTTTTCCAATACAAAGTCCCAGTTTATCAAGTGGTCCAGAAATGCGTCTATGAAATCGGCGCGTCTGTTCTGATAGTCCAGGTAGTATGCATGCTCCCATACGTCCAGGGTCAGCAACGGGCGAATCCCGTGTGCAATGGGCGTGTCCGCGTTTGCGGTTGTAATGATTTTTATTTCATCCCCGTCGCGTACCAGCCAGGTCCATCCGCTGCCGAACACGCCGGACGCCGCCTTTTTAAATTCCGTGCGGAAATTGTCAGCCCCGCCGAATGCGGATGCGATTTCGTCGGGAATGTGGCCTTCGCCCCGACGCAGGCAGTGGAAGAAAAAGTTGTGGTTGAACACCTGGGCTGCGTTGTTAAATATCTTTTGCGCGCCACGGTTCGCCGCCTGAACAATTATTTCGTTCAGCGGCATACCCGCATATTCTGTGTCAGCAATCAGGTCGTTAAGTGTGCTGATGTATGTCGCCAAATGACGGCCGTGGTGAAAGTCCAGTGTCGTTCCGGACATATATGGTGCCAGTGCCTCACGGTCATACGGCAACGGAAACTGTGTCAGTGAATACATTATTTGCCCCCTTGGTGGTTTTGTTCATTGTGCATGCAGGGCGCGCAAAACACAACAGGAAAATTTTGCGCGCCGCGAATGTAAAAAGGTCTTGCACCGTCGCGCGCGGATTTCTATAATCAAACCGTAAAAAGGAGAAAATATGAAGAAATTATCATTCTTGGCTGCGTTTTTCGGCCTGGCGTTCATCGGTGCGGCGTCCGCGGCGAACATCACGGTTTATTATTCGCCGACATGCCCGCATTGTCATCATGCGCGCGAATTTATCGAAGGCACGCTGGTCTATGAATATCCGGAAATCACGGTCAGCAACGTTAATGTAATGGAACAGGCGAACCTGCCGAAATTCCAGGATACGCTGGCGAAATGCGAATATGAATCAGGCGGTGTTCCGGTTATCGTAATCGGTGAAAAATGCTTTCAGGGATATGCGGATTTCATGCAGGCCGAACTGCGCGAAGCGGTAGAGGCGGACATGTCCGACGCGCAAAAGCAGACGGCTGCGGAAAACAAGAACGCGATGGCGGAAAATGCCGATGAATTCAAGGCGGCGAATGCAAAACGTGCCAATGCGGTGTCGGAATACAACGCGGCCGCGGTTGTTGAAAAAAAAACAGAGGGTGAATCAAACCTGTTGTTTTACGGTTTGCTGATTGCGCTGGTTGCGGCGTTGGGTTTTGTGCTGATTAAAAAAGACGGCGGAAAGAAATAAACAATTTGCTTGAATTGATATGATGCTAGATTTAACGATACTTGATTACATATATGTGGGCGTTGTTTTGGCGTCCACAATATGGGCGACAATACGCGGCGGTGTTTTTGAAACGATTGCGACGCTCTCTTGGGTGGCGGCCGCCGTTGCCGCGCGATTTGCATCGCCTGTGCTGGACGGATTGCTGCAGGGATGGTTCGGATTGTCTGAATCTACGGTCGGCACGCTTGTCGCGTCTTATTTTATCGTGTTTTTTGCGATATTGCTGCTGGTCGGGTTCTTTAACCAGAAATTGCGCGATAAAATCCAGGACAGTGTTATGCGCGTCACGGACCGCACGCTGGGGGTTATATTCGGAATTATCCGCGGCGTTGTCATTATGGGGGCGGTATATTGGATTGCGCTGTGGTACTATTCCGATGCGCCGCGTCTGCCGCGCTGGATTGCGGATGCGCGTACACGTCCGATAATGCAGTTGACGGCGATAAAACTGGACCAGTGGTTTATTCCCGGGCCTGAAAACAAATTGCTGGCGCGCGATATGACCGGCGTTCAGGAGGTTATGGAAATCTATAACAATCTGATTAATCCGGCGGTGGCCGACGGTGGCGCCGGTGCGCCACGTGGTGATGCGGCCGCGCCCGCAGAGGATGCACCAGAAACCGGATACAAGTCGTCGGAACGCACGGCGTTGGAAAACCAGCTGCTGCAGATTGAGACGGCGGCCCGCGCCCAAGAACTGCACGATGCCGCGCAGGACGCGCAATAGTTTTTTCGGTTTTTAAATTTTGCCCGCATTTTTGCGGGCTTTATTTATGCGTGATTGGCATTCGTTCCTGATGATTTTATCGCCCATTTCCGACACAATTATGATAAAGGAGGAAACAAAAATGTTTTTAAGATTCAGAATCTGTTCAACAATCTTTATTTTGTATGAAATCATTGCGGTTATGATGCTGCATTCGCCCAGGGTATGTGATGCTATGTTTTCAGGCTCGTTCTGCATGGACAGCGTGTATAAATATTTCATCGTTTGCTTTGCGGTTCCGGCGGTTGTGTACCTGATTGCGATGTGGATTATGTCGATTGTCGACGGCGTGCGTCATCGTCATTCATTGATGTACAAGGCGCGCGGCGCCGTTCGCGGCATCGTATCGACGGTTCGCGACCGTGTGTCCGAGAATGTATCGACCAAGGATTTGGAAAAAATGATTGCCGCCGCGCTGGTTGTCGGGATTGAAAAATATGTCTCGACGCATCCGCGCGTACGCAATACATTTGATAAAATCCGCGGTGTTGCCGACAAAGACGGCTATGATGCGGCGTGGGACATGGACGAAGAAGAGGAAGATGACGACGAAGATGAAATGCCTTCGCGTTCCAAGGCCCAGTTCAGCGTTAAATCGCAGTCCAGAAGCCACACGAAAACTGTGTCGAAAAAGAAAAGATAACCGCATTTACCCCCGCCCCGGCGGGGGATTTTTTTATGCTCCGGCAATAATTATACGCAATATTAATCAGTGGCGCTTGGCGCGACCTACTATACAAATGGAACAACACACCATTCAACTCAAAGAATGCAAACAATCAACAGCAGGCAAGCAAACGTAGGTTCGCAATACAAAAACAACCTACATAGTTACCGCACCCCCGGTGTTATCAATATGATAAGTGTTGTAGAATTCAAATTCTTTTGGGGTACAGTACTTATCACAGCCAGATATTATGGAAATTTGTAAAATGCCATTATGTATACTAAATTCTAGCTCACAATCTTCGTATTTTCTGTTATCCATGCCACGACTGCGATATTCTGCAATAGCGGTTCCATATGCCTTGTCTGCGGAATTCAATTTTAACTTTCCCCACATAATGCATTCAGAATTCCATGGATTGCCATGATTAAAGTTTGCTTGGAAAAAACATGTGTCATCAGAGCAGCTTGCTATTTGGATTTTACTGCCTTCACAATCTTCATGAATAATTTTCTTGGTGTTGTTATCATAATAATCGCACGATGCCCATTTATTTTCGGCTAACAATAAACTGTTTCCAAATACAGAAAAAGGTATTATTAATAAATACAAAATATTAAATATACAAACACCGCAGCGCACATCGCTCTCTTTTTAAAAAGATAGTATCATTTAGATTAAGAAGATGCAATCGAATTCTTATGCCTGTATAAATTTATTATATGTCCATTGGTTTCTGTCGGGCTGGACGTCCTTGCGCCTGGATTCTTTTGCAGCAGTTGACCAATCATGGCGTTTTATGGCATCGAACAATTTTGGCCATCCTAAATACGTGCGACCTTGGATTGTTTGCGCTGTCGGCTGAAAGGCGGAATTGCCCATATTAAACTGCATATCCAATAAAGCCTGTTGTACCGATATCGGCAATGCCTGAAAGTCGGGAATCTTTCTTTCCAGTTCGTGATACGATTGTTCCAGTTGCTGATTGAATTTATTTTCTATTTCTGCCGTTGGAACATGATATTGCGAATAATTTTTCTCTGAAAAACTGTTCGATTGAATATCGGACATTATCTGGGCGTACAGACTTTCTTTTTCTTCAACACTTAAAGTATGGCCGTCTTTAGCGTCCAATAAATTTAGTGCCATAAAATTTTCCGCTTTGCTTACATTATTCCCAATTCCAATGGTTAAAATCCTCTTCGAGTCCAAATAAGGATGCTCTTTAACTCCTTCGTGCTGTTTAAGTGCGTCTTTTAATTCTTTTGTTAATATGTTATTCATTGTCGATTTCTTTTTCTGTGGTGTATACGGTTTACTGCTGACCGTGCGACCGTCGGTGCCAATAACGTCCTCTGTGATACTGCAGCGGCAATTGGGATGTACTGGTATTTCCGGGATAATAAAAAGGGGCGACTAATGTCGCCTTTGTTCTTGTTATTTATTATACCACAAATCGTAATAAAAATCAATGAAAGACGGCATGCGATTGGCAAATTTATCTACATATTAGCTACATATAAGAAAATTAACGGAACTAAAAAATAAAAAATCCGCGAAAGTTCGCGGAAATCCTGGTGCCGGTTGTCGGACTTGAACCAACGACCTACTGATTACAAATCAGCCGCTCTACCAGCTGAGCTAAACCGGCGACAGGCAAAAGTATACATCTATATTTTATAAATATCAAGCTAAAAAAGATTATATTCACTATCTGTGTGTCGGAATAAAAACCTTGCGGGCGGGCAGGGCGATTGATATCATTAAATTATGGTCAAACCAATTTCGGGGGCATACATGTCTAAATTTATTTCAATGGCGCTTGTTTCAATGGCTTTACTGATTGCGATGCCGGCAAATGCCGCGCGCGATGATGGGGCGATTGACAATAATGGCAGTCATTCCAGTGCAATTTGTGGCACCGATGAAAACGGCGCGCCGATATATTGCAACCAGTACGGCGGCGCCAAGGCGCACAGCAATAAAGATCATAATACCGAACTGTTGCTGATTTCCGTTGGGGTGGGTGTCGTGTTTGTTGGGGCAATGTGGTATTTCTTTCACAAGTCGCCGTCTGAAAACAATCCCGGACAGGTAAAACTGATGGAATTCTGATTATGGTTAAATTGCCAGAACTGTTGGCGCCGGCGGGTACGCTGGACGCGTTTCGAACCGCGCTGTTGTACGGCGCGGATGCGATTTATGCCGGATTGCCTGGTTTTTCAATGCGCGCACGCGCGAAAATCACCACGGAAGAGGTAAAACAAGGCATAGACCTGGCGCACAGGGCGGGTAAAAAGGTGTATCTGGCGTTTAATCTGTTTGCGCATGACCATGAATATGCAAATTTGGCGCGTGTGGGTGAGGTGATAAATTATCTGCGGCCTGATGCATTGATTGTGTCTGACCCAGGAATTTTGATGTGGGTTCGTGAAAATCATCCCGACATTGCGATACATGTATCTACCCAGGCGAATATTTGTTCGGCCGCATCGGTGAAGTTTTGGCAGGCGGCGGGCGCAAGGCTGTGCGTGCTTGCGCGCGAGGTATCGCATTCGGAATTCAAGTCAATCCGTGCGGCGTGTCCGGATGTCGGTCTGGAGATATTTGTTCACGGCGCCATGTGCATGAGTTATTCGGGCCGCTGTCTGTTGTCTAATTTCATAACGGGCCGGCCGGCCAACCGCGGGGCGTGCGCCCAGCTGTGCCGTTGGAAATACGACGTGGTGCTGCGCGAACGCGAAAGTGGTGTTGAAATGCCGCTGGAACAGGATGAACGTGGTGCCTATATTTTAAATTCCAAAGACCTGTGCCTGATGCCGCGCCTGGCCGAGGTTATAGCCGCAGGCCCGGATTCGCTGAAGATAGAGGGCCGCAACCGCAGCGAATATTATGTCGGCAGCGTTGTTCGTGCATATCGCGCGGCGCTGGACGCGTATGCGGCCGACCCGGCCAATTTTAATCCCGACCCGTTTATGGCGGATTTGAATATTCTGCAGACGCGCGGGTATACGACGGCGTTTTTTGACGGGCGTCCGGGGCCGGATGCGCATGATTATAATACCACGCGTTCGTCGTCGGATTATTTGGCCGCAGGCGTGATTACAAATATTACAAATCAAGACATTACATTTGAATTGCGTAATGAAATAAAAAAAGATGATGAAATAACTTTCCTGTTGCCGGGGGGCGCCGATAAGTTTACATTGAAATTGCCTGAAATTATCAATGCCAAAACCGGCGAGATTGTTCCAAAATTGGCCGCAGGACAGCATAACAGCATAATTATTCCGAGCAAATGGCTGTTATCAGCGCCGTCGGATAAATTTGTCCCGTATGTTTTAGCGTATAAGCATAAGTAAATTATTTATAACAGCAAGATGGGTCATTTAGTGTAAATGTGCCGGTTCCGTCATTGCTGGTCTGATAGGCAAGACAACAATCTTCAATAGAAGGTTTGTATGCAGGACCATTGGTTGTTATTATATTATTCCCATCATCTGGGCATTTTGTACATGAGGAGCCATTGTAATAATACGTGTTGAGGCAAAAGTTGCATGCTTTATTTGTATGCATGCCGCCGGAAGAGCCAGCGCTGCCTGTTGAGCATTCATAACAACCATTTGCAGAATAATAGTGGTTGCTGTCGCACTTGTATGTAGATGTTTGTACAGAACAATTTTGCAAATATGTATGATCTAAGGAGTCGGTTATTGCACTGCTGTATGAAACGCAAACATAATTATAGTTTTCAAATTGGACATATTTATTCGTCCCATAGAAATCATATGTTCCTTCTATGCACGCCTTGGTTGGTGAGTTTTCTGATTCTCTTAAAAAACCATATGTGCTATGTATATATGCACATAACGTTTCAGCATGTATTGGTGTGCACACAGTGAATACTGAAACTGCCATAACCAAACGAACGATTGGATTAGCGGTCTTGCTTCTTATCAAAAGGTTAGATTTCTGCTGCATTTAACTCTCCTTTTTTACCAAATCCAATCGTTGGTTTGGTTTAGGCATACTTTTTCCTGTTCTTTTACAGTAGTATAATGCCACAGAATGTTTTTGCAAGTTGTAAAAAGCCATCTGTCTTCAGATGGCTTTCTTTTATTAGGAGGTCTTTGCACCGCGCGTCTTTTGCTGCATTTGCCATTGCAAAATCATCTGCATTTGTTTCTGGGTGGATATAAAGACAGATTCTGGTTTTTGGGTTTGTGATTGCTTCGTTTCATATTTCTTTAGATGTTCATTTAATACACCTAAGCCGGAGTTTATGTTTTTAGAGGCAGTTTTTTCCCATTCTTGTTTTTTATCCGTTGGGCATTTAATTGTTTCATCTTTGTATGGGTGGGTCATAAGTATTTTAGACCAGCGTGTATTATGCGCGGCGTACATTTTATGCATATACATAGCGGCGGGATTTTCGGTTTTTTTTGATGAAACAAACGATTTTAATTGTTGTAATGCCTTGAACCATGCCTGGCCCAGACCGCCGCCCTTTAACCAATTGACCAGTGTCAGATTGTAATATAGTTGGAAATATGCGTCGTATATTTTCTTTTTATCTTCAGGTGTCAGCTGTTTTTCTTGGGCTTTTTGTGGCGTTTGACCGCTGACCAGTGTCATGGCTTGCTGAAAATTATCATTCATTTTTACCACCTTTGGATGTGTTTTTTCCTTATATTACATAGATAGGGCGGCGCATACGACTTTTCAACCCATGTGTCAAGATAAAAGTTTTTTTGACATTATTCCTAAGGAATGGCATCCTATTTATGTTCGTGTCATCAAAACATGCTGTTGCCAATAATGGGCGGCATGGATTCGAACCCCGGTCTTGCCAATAATGGGGGCCGTGGAATTTCATCAACATACAAGGAGATTAATGATGAAAAAATCTGTAAAATTGGCGATTGCGGCATCCGTATTGACGGCGCCGGCGATGGCGGCCAATGTGCCGGGACCGGTCAACGTGCTGTCCCAGAATATGGAAAACCCGTTGTATATGCCGGCGCGGAATATGTTCTATTCCAAACTGTCGAACGGTGTTATGTTAAAGGTTGCCGATGATTCTAAGGCTCATAAGATGAAGAATCATGACGGCGAAATCGAATTTCCGATTATCCGTATCCAGGAAGAAATGGGATACGGTATCACTGACCGCTGGGCGGTGCATGGTTCGGTTCAGTACACGCACGACGATGATATCGGCCGCACGGGTCTGTCCGCGGGTCGTTTGGGAACAACATATCGTATTTTGAACCTGTATAACGGTTTTGTATGGGATGTCTATGGCGATTTGCATCTGGGCGGCATTGGTGAAATGCGCGGTGCTTACAGAGTCAACGATATTTCTGTTGGCATGACTGGGGCCGTTGACGCCGCTGGTGTATTCGACTATGACAACTATTCCAACGGTATGTGGGGATTTCATGTCGGTACCAAATTCGGTAAGAAATGGGATAAGCTGACCACGTCCGCGTTTGTTGAGGTTCTGCGTACATTCGGCGATGATAACAATACTATTCGTGTTGTAGGTGGAAATGACATGTTGTCTCCTATGACTCAGGGCGTATTATCTTCTATGGGTGTTAATGGTGTAAATACTCCTGCGTTGTTGTTGGCAGGGTTGCGTATTCCGTCCGAAGTATCGGTTGATTTGAAATCCACAACCGAAGTTAACGCGGGCGCAAACGTATTCTATCAGTGGTCTGACCGTTGGTCCACGGGTGCATGGTTCAAATACAATCATCATACCGACCAGGGCGTCGAAAAAATCACAACCCAATTGCCGAATAACCCGATTGTAAAGAAATTGGCGGCAACGTTGGAAGAAGAACTGTCCAACATGAAAGACGGATTTGACGAATATATCGTCGGTTTGTCTGTTGCAAACCAGATTACCCCGCACGCCCAGGTTGCGCTGTATGGTGAATACACGTTCGACACGGCCCATGAAAAATCCCAGAACGGCACGGATGCCAAGGTCGAAGCCGGTGTTCGCGTGAATTTTACGTTCTAAAGGATACGGGTAAATACAAACTTTAACTATATTGGACACGGCCCCGTGCATTTGCGCGGGGCTATTTGTTTGGAATATAAAATCTTTGCGTGATTGGCTTTTTATGATATAATAAAACAAAAAGAAATGGACAAGGAATGAAGAAACTCAGCATTTCTGCCGTATTGGCTGGTGTGTTTTTCGGTGCGCACATGGTGGCGGATGCCGCGTATCCCGCATATAACGGGTACCAGGCAACCAATGCACGCGGACAAATGGTTTATTTACCGTCTGCTGGCAATGGCGTTGTCGCCGCAAACCCCAGTGTCGCGGTACAGCCGACGCGGGTGACGGGTACGCTGCCGCAGGTCGGTTCAAACGTGGTTTCCGCAGGGCGCCAGTATTATCAGCCGGCCGATTATGACCGTTTGGCGGACAGTGGGCTGTATATCGGCCTGTCGGCGGGCTATTCCGCGTCGATTATGGGGCATATTGCCGCCGATTATACAGGGGAAAAAGACGCTGCGTTCGTTCCCGGTGCATTCCAGAATGCGGATTTTGATTCGGACAGTGTGATACCGTTGCAGGTGTCCCTGGGGGCGGCGATTAACAATGATATCCGTGCAGATTTCTCTTATACACGATACAGCGGGCTAAGCTATCCCGGAACGGTTCAGACGGCCGATGGTGCGGGTGGATTTGTCGACGGCCAGGTTGACGGCGGTGCGATTACATCCAATGTTACGATGCTGAATATCTATTACAACATTGATTCATATACCGGGTATTTGGCGGGCGGTATGCTGCGGCCGTATATCGGGGCGGGTGTCGGATTGTCGCTGAACACGATTGCCGATTATGTCGTATATGACGATACGTTTTATTCTGAACGCGATCCGGCGGGTGCCAGTGCAGGCCAACTGACCGGAATTTCGGATGTTTATGCCTATCACAATGGCGGCACAATGGAACAGTTTGCCTTTATGCTGGAAGGTGGTGTTTCCACAGATGTCGGCGGCGGAATCAAGATGGACTTTTTTGTCAGATATGCCAATCTGGGCAATGTAAAGACATCGGGCAGCATTATTGTTTCCCAGACGGAATGGCTGGCCGACGGTGCGGGCGGTGAATATGCAGCCCCGTATGACAGTGTGTTTCATTATACAAATTGGCATGAAAGCGGTCGGTTGAGCATGGTTGACGTCGGCCTGCGGCTGAGATTGCAGTTTTAACTTGTGCGCGCGGACGGATATACGGCCCGCGCCGCATGCGATTTATGGGCAGAGAGAATGAGAAACAAACCGTTTATTATGCATTATTCACTGTTTGCCGGCCTGATTGGCTTCTTTATGCCAAACGGCGCCGATGCGGTTATTCGTGTGGGCAATCAATCCCGCACGTATGCGGATGCATATTATCAGGTCAATATGCAGCAGGCAGCCGCAGAGCAGGCATATATGCAGCAGCAGGCCGCAATCGAAGACCCGGCGTCTCAATTACCGGTTCGTGTTACAAATCATGATGTTGCAAAAATGGTTGCGCGTGGCGATGCGAATGCGCCGGTCTCAATGGCCCAGCTGGACCAGTGCGCACGAATTTGGCCAAATGGTGAAATGGCGTGGGATCGTCCGACGCTGGGGCTGGGGGCTGGTGGCGCCCAGACATGCGTTGCGGTTGTGGAAATGCGCGGATATCAGATGGGGCCCCAGGGCAAAGATTTGGTTCTGGCGCGGGCAAATTTGGCGGCGGGTGATGCTGTGCGCTGCAATATTTCCGATTTCCCTGAATTGTCGTATACCGCAGATGCCGGTAATATAACATTCCCCGCGGACAATGAACCGACGGTTGACGACGTTATTCGTGTTTTGAACGAAGAACAGAAGAAAAACGCCGGCCTGAAAATTGCGGCAACGGCCTTGGTTGGTGCGGTTGGCGGAAACGTTGCTGGTAAGAACGAAGTCGGCAAGGACGGTCTTTTTGGTGTCGGCAAGAAAAAAATGACGGGAACAGCAATCGGTGCGCTATCGGGCGCGGCAATTGGTGCGGGAAACGTCTATGCCGGCAAGGTTGGCGGTGATATGATATTGTCTGCGGGCGTCAATGCGGCGGCCGGCAGCGTTGTCGGCAATATGGCCGCAATGGGTGATTCCGTCATCCGTATCGAGGATTGTAAAGACCTGGCCGATGTAAAAACACAGTGCATATGGGGAATGTTGGTCATCAGTGAACCTGTAAAACTGACTGAAAATACCAAAAACTCCCAGGGAAAAGTGGTTTCAGGCGATGTCCAGCATGCTTATTTTAACATAATTGACGGCAAGACAATTTTGTTGTGCGACAAGGATAATAAAAACTGTAAGGAAGAGGAACTGGTCTCTGTACGGTTGAGCGCTTATCCAGATAAGGAATTGGATGCGGTAAAGGAAACCGATTTCCAGGCAATCAGAACAAATAACGACCAATCACTGGCTTTTCATCTGGACAAAGATAAAACAGGCAATCCGCAGATGACGCCCGGGGCGGGCAGCGCGGATGTCGCGACATACACGCCAATTTCTTCCGCGGGACAGCCGACACAAAAAATTGCCGCAATGATAACCGGTGTCAAAGACAAGGCATTTGGCATGAAAAGGTCTGACTGGGGTAAATGGAAGACGGACAATTCCGATGCAAAGGATAGGATTGTCGGACGCTCTGGTCAGGGCGAGGCGTATAAGCTGGAAAACATCGGCAACTATAGCATACAGGATTTTTATCCCGCCTATACCGATTCAACCGACGGCGGAATTATTGATTTGGGAAACAAGGCGCGTCTGAAATCCACATTGATTGGCGCGGGTGCCGGCGGCGCGATGGGGGCCTTTGTTGCATACCAGGGCGCACAGAGCGATATTGACGAACGCTGGGTGTCGGCCGTGCGGGAATACAAGGATTCATTGCAAAAGGTTTACTGTATAACCGGGGATCGTTTTCTGTCGAATTACAACGACATGTTTATGGTTCCAAATATGGGTGAATAATGACAACCCGCCGCATGGCGGGTGTTTTTTTGCCAATATGTATGAAAAAACGGATGCCGGTTGACATCCGTTGTCAAATCTGAAACCCCATCACGTGATTAGTGAGGCATTTTAGCTTCTGTCATAACGACATGCTTGCGCAGTTTCGGGTCATACTTGCGAAACTTCATTTTGCCGGCGGTGTTTTCCGACTTGGTATTTTTGGTTGTTGTATAGAAATAGCCGGTTTCCTTGTTTTCCAGCTTTACAACTTCTTTGCTGCCTTTTTTAGATGCCATTTTAATCGCCTTTTATTATTCTGCCACGGATTTTAGGGTAAATTTTATTTAAAATCAAGTCTTTTTTACGGCGACTTGTTTTTTGGTGCGGGCGAGGAGACTCGAACTCCTATGGATTACTCCACTGGAACCTAAATCCAGCGCGTCTACCAGTTTCGCCACGCCCGCATACTACCAACTTTATCGGTGGCGTGTCGGCACTCCGTAGTC